>JANOSD010000020.1:0-54796 GCA_031415655.1 Actinomycetes bacterium | reverse complement strand
GCACCCTCTGGACCACACGAATTACAGCCATGTCACCCACAACACCTCACCACCCCGAAATCCTCGACGGGATACTCGACGTCCTCGCCAACGCCGCCTAACACCCACCCGCCACCCGCCCACAAGTGCGAAACTCCACTGGGACACGCTCCTAGTCTCGGCATGAGCGGCCCTGCGCCCGAAGACCTTGCTCGGCGATTGGCCGGAGTCGACGCCGGCTACGGCCGTGCCGGTGCGTCAGCGTTGAACGCGCTCGGGTTGTCCTCGCAGATGCCGCGCGAAGACTGCTGGGCGATTCCCCGGCGACCGCCGGCGAACGGGCCGCCCGGCATGCGGTTCGTGTCGCGACCGTCGCGCCTCGCTCGCGTCGTCCACCAACTCAACCCCATCGAAGTCGCGATCCTCGAGGCCCTCGACGAATCCAACCGGCACTGGATCGAAGTCGAGGACGAAGTTGTCGACGAACACATTCGGAATCTCGCGGCTCTCGGTGAGGTCGACCGCAGCCATCTGCTCGCTGGTGCGGCCAACGAGCCGCACCACGTTCGGGCTCGCCTGCATGACCTCTTCACCTGAGTCTCACCACGCGAGCGGCGCCGGCATGGATGAGATCGCCTACGTCGTTGGAGACGCCACTCGGCCGTCTGCGGAGGGCAACGCCATTATCGCCCATGTGTGCAACGACATCGGCGGCTGGGGCCGCGGCTTCGTCCTCGCGCTGTCGAACCGATGGCCCGAGCCAGAGCGGAGCTACCGGCGCTGGTACGCAGAACGCGAGACCAACGGGTTTGGCCTTGGCGCGCTCCAACTCGTTTCGGTCGGTGACGGTCTGTGGGTCGCGAACATGGTCGGCCAGCAAGGGATTCGACGATCGGGCGGTCGTCCCCCGATCAGGTACGACGCAGTCAAGCAGGCCCTCACGAAACTCGTCGCCGAAGCTCAGTCACTCGAATCTTCGGTGCACATGCCGCGCATCGGCTGCGGCCTCGCCGGCGGGTCGTGGGATCGGATCGCGCCGCTTCTCGAATCGACTCTCATTGCACAGCGGATCGCAGTGACCGTCTACGACCTCAGTTGACGAAAGCTGGAGCGTCGTCGCGGCGCGGCCCACTACCGTCAACAAAATGACGTCGGACACGCGGGATCTCAACGAGATGATCAGCGCGGCACTTGCGAGCGATGACGACGACGTCTACTGGGGAGTGGTGGGCGACCTTCAACGCGAGGGCTCTCAGCAGGTGTTCGACGCCATGCTGGAGTGCATGGCGAGCGCGATCGCCGAGGAACGCTGTCTTGGCGCTGATGTTCTCGGACAGCTCGGCTTCTCGAATGGCCGACCATTCGTTGAGCAATCGCTGCCGCTGCTACTCGCCGCGGCGTCTTCCGAACACGATCCCGAGGTAATCGATTCAGTGGTGTCGGCGCTCGGGCATCAACACGATCCGCGCACCATCCCTGGAATCGTCCGGCATCTCGACCATCCGAGCGACAAGGTACGATTCTCGGTGGCAGCGGCACTGAACGCGGTAGGTCCAATGACCACGTCGCAAGTATCGAGCGAGGTCGTGCCGGTGCTATCGCAGCTCATGGCGGATCGCGACGCCGACGTTCGCGACTGGGCCACCTTCGCGTTGGCCAACCTCGAGATCGATGGGGCCGATATTCGTGAGCGGCTGATGACGGCCGCTCTCGACTCCGACGAGTGTGTGCGAGGCGAAGCGACCCTCGGCCTCGCTCGCCGCCACGACTGCCGCGTCGTTCCACTGCTTCGCCAGGCGGTCGAAGCCGCTCCGACGGTTGACGAGCTCCCGTACAAGATCCTCGATGCCCTCGAGGTGGTCTGCGCTGATGAGCTTCTCGGCCCACTCGTCGCGCTTCGCGATCGCGGGCCATCGTCGGGCTACCTCGACCGAGCGATCGAGACGTGCGACCCGGCCAGACGCCAGCAGCGCGTTCGCATGTTGAACGATCTGCTCACGGCCCTCAACAACAACGGTATGACTGGGGCCCTGAGCCAGGACCGCTTCAACCTTGTCTACGGGGACCAGGTCCAGCTGCACGTGGGTTCAGACTCGAACCAGTGCTACGACGTTGACGCCCTCCTGGCGCGTGCCCACGGCTCTATCGACGGGGCAGCTGCGTTGGTTCGTGATGACCTGAGTCGGGAGTAAGCCCAGTTGGCGGCGAAGTGGGAGGCCCGCACCAACGACAAACCGGGGACTTCCGTAGGACAAGCGAAAACAAAAGCTCGATCTGAGCGCCTCAGGGCTCGGAAGGATGCGGTCCCCCCGGTTGTGCCCGCCTTGACTCCCGCTTCCACAAGATGCGGTCGGAGTCGAGGGCGCCGTCCTGGATGCGCATGGCGTGAAGCGCGAAGAGCAGCGGCAGGCGCAGGTGGTGGTCCTCGATGTAGTGCACGAGGCCACTCGGCCATTCGTAGAACCCGTCCGTCAACATGAGGTTCCCGTTGGGCTGTCCGCACAAGCGGCACGTCGACATTCCCATCCATGCTCGGAGCACGTATCCGGCGCGCAGGTGCTCGATCACCGCAGAACGCTCGCGCTCTACCCAGTCGGGGTCCCAGAAGTCGGTGGGATCAGGAAGATCCGGCTCGCGCTCGTTGCGCCAGTAGCCGATCGCGGTGAGTCGGTAGTTGATCGGGACGCCCGCACGTGGTCCCCGACGATCGTCAGCGGATCCCTCGAAGGCCGGCCCGCAGTCGTCGGGACCTGTGCGGCCGCGAGAGACGCCGCCTCCTCCGGCATCCGGACCACCGCAACGGGTTCGTCGCTGAAGATGCTCAGCTTGGTGTGGACCTCAACAATCACGTCGTCGTGGCCACCGAACCGTGCGGCGTTCGTGTGGGTACGGATCCACACCACGTCCTCGAACGGGTACCACGTGGTTCGCGAGAACCGGAGGTCGTCGTGGCTGGTGAAGGGCAACAGCCGCCGCAGCCGTGGCTGAGCGGATGCGGCCTCGATGACGGCAGCCAATGTCGGACGGTCGGCGACGAAGTCATCGTGGGGAAGAAGGTGGTCCCAGGTGAAGTCGACCTCGTGACCCGAGATGTAGGCCTCCCCGCGGTTGCTCGTTCGGACAAACGCGAACTGTTTGAGCACATCGGGAACAAGCGTTGTGCTGTGCCATGCGTCGATGACCCGAACCAGCACGTCGATGTCTTCGGTGCTCCCTACGCCGACGTGAGCACGTCGGCCCAGAGCTGGACGATGAAGACGCGTTCCTCGCACCCGAGGATCACACTCAGCGAGCGCGGCGGCGTATCGGTTGTCACCTCTATGCCGTCCTGCCTCGTTGTCTCCGCCAGCGGCACGGAGACCCGGCCGGCGAGAAGTCGACCGAGGCCACTGGCGGCGGCGAGGTCGGGGTAGAGGTTCTCGAACCAGCCATCCCTACCGTCAAGCTACGTCGCCGCTGACGGTGAAGTCCCTTGGGTTGCCTGGCTGCTACCGCAAAACCGAGGGTCCGGCACCGAGCGGGACCTTCGTGATCAGTAGTCGGCACCGCCGTCGAGCAGCGTGTTTACCATCGCGGCGACACGACTTGTCGCCCCGAACGTTGGCCGTTGGATTAGTCGACCGAGGACGAACGGGACGAGACCTCGTGGCGAGTGCGGGCCGAGGCCTGGGTCGATGCCGGTGAACGGCTTGCCGCCGATGTCCACGGTCAGGTGACGCGAGTCGCGGTCGATCGTCGCCGTGCGGCGGAGCTCTGTCGGGGTGAGGTGGTCCCAGCGGTTGTTATTCCAGTTAAAGGCGGACAAGTGACCATGGACCTGACCAAATGGCACGGCCTTGGCGCGCTGCCATCCGGGGTAGAGCTCACGCGTCGTGTGGGTCCAGGTCACGCCAGGGTCGGCGTCGACCGCTGAGTTGCCGGCAAGCATCCAACCCGCCTGGAACGCCGCTTCGGGATCGGTGGGCAACTCCGCGTTGATCGCATCGGCGGCGCCTGACGCGCTCATCGGTCGGCCGACCGCGTCCCACCTGTGCTGGGTGAGCCCGGCATGGGTCACGAGGATGTCCTCGACCGCCACCGCGAGCTGGGCGGTGCCGCTCTCGTGCCATCACCTGATCGTTTCGATCGTCTCATCGGGTAGGTACTCGCCGCCGGGGACGTACCAGCGGCCGCCCGGCAGGTACGTCGCTTCGTGGTTCCCGATCAGCTGGATCCACTTCCCGTCCGCTCGCTCCATGAGCTGATCCACGAGGGCCACTACAGCCGCCGAGGACGGTCCTCGATGCACGAGGTCACCGACCTGGACGAGGACCAGATCTTCCGGCTAGTCGCCGTTAGGCGACACGCCAAGGCGAGCGATCGCGTCCGCGAGAACGTCGAGCCGGCCTTGAACATCGCCGAGCATCGCCGCCCGTTCCCAGCGTCGCGTCATCAGCGCATGTTACGACGACAGAGGAAATCCCCATTCCCACCGTCACTTTCTGGCGGGAACTGATGCAGCAGCGGGAGTGATGGGGCCAAGACGATTCTCGAACTCCTTTGTCACCGAACCGGTTCCGCACAGGCAGTACTGGGGCGAAGGCATCGATCGCTGACGCGATCCTCTCCGCGGCCTCGGGATCGACCAGTGGTCCGTCGAGGTCGTCGCAGCACGGAGGTTTCAAGCACTCGCCTTCGGGCATCTCGATTTCGAGGGCGGCGAGGATCAGTTCGTAGATGTCGTCGGCACTCTGGTCGTGCGGGCCAACGGCGATCACCACGGCTTTGTCAGGAGCGGGCAAGGCGATGCTCGCTCGGTCGGTTCCGCAAAGGTGCCGACAGCACAGGCGGTCGACGACATCGTCCCCCGCGAGGCGGTAGCCCGCCCGCGCACACCCGCCCGCCATCAACTCCTCCAGGAAACGGACGGCGGCCTTCTGGCGCCGCCGTGCAACGCTCGGATCTGCCACTCAGCGGTGCGGGTGAGGTCGACCTCGACGGCGTGCCTCACCGCGTCGTCGAGCGGAACTCGTCAAGCAGCTCGGGCGTGACGCGGGTGAGCCGCCCGGTCCGGGAATCCTCGAAGCCGGCATCGGACCCTTCGAGCGCAGCCCGGTCTCGGAGTATCCGCTCGACCTGGAAGAGCAACTGTCGGTCATCGGCGTGGGCACGGATCTCGTCGAGCGCCCGCTTTACGGCGGCAAGGGATTCGAACGTGACCCGGCGCGGGGTCTTGTCAGGAATCTCGTCGAGGACGCCGCCGTCGATCCACGCTCGAACGGTCGGCGGCGAGACGTCGAGCAGGCGGGCGACGTCCGCGACCTTGGCACCACCGGAGCGTGCGGCCATGTTGTCGAGGATCCCGACGAGGGTCTTGCGACGTTTGCTCTCGAGCTCGAGCTCGACCTCGGCTAGCCGCTCGAGCTCGATCAGATCGCTCACCACTTCAGCTGTGGACACCCGGTGATGGTGCCGCCAACCTTTCGGAAATCAACCGAAATCTGAAGGTGTCCCAAAAGACCGCCGCCCGAAACCTGTTGGCGTTCCTTCGTGCGCCGGTGGGAGTCTCATGAGGTGTCTCCGCATCCGCCCCACATGCGCCAGTACGTCTCGCCCTCCAATGAAGAGGTGGCGGAGTCGCGTGCGTCGTTCGAGCAGTGCCGCGCCGAGATGGACGCCCTTCGAGAGGCCGCCCGCCCAGCGCGTCGTGTTGCCATCCTCGCTGGCCCCGCCCTCCGCGATGTGGACACTGCGGTCGACTGCATGTGCTCGTGCCATCCGCGTCCCGCCGACGTCCATCTGCACGACGGCGGCCAGTCGTGCCGGTGCCAGGAGACTGAGGCGGAACACGCCGCCCGAAGGGAAACTATCCTGAAGCAGTGGAGCGAACTGTCCGAGGACTTCGCCGATGAGGAGCGGTTCGACCGGCAGCAGAGGCAGCTCGTTGCCGAAGAGGCCGCCGCGCTCGGGGTGGAAGCCCGCATCGAGGTGTGGGCGGCCCCGTTCGTCGTCGTCGGGGTCTGCGACGGGCGCGGGTTCTACCTGCGCGAACGCCACGGCTCTTACCGGGTGACGATCGCCCCCGACGAGGATCCCGGCTCCAATCCGTGGGCGGCTGAGCCGACGGAGCCATCGATCGACATCGCCGCCGGCGATGACAGCGAGCTGCAGGAAGACGGAAGGTTCTCTCGCGCTGTCGCGCTGCGGGTTGCTGTCCAAACCGTCCGGACGGCACTGGCCCGCAACGCCTGCGATCACCGAAGCGTCGATTCCGAGCCCTACTGCCCGAGCTGCGGTGTACGTCTCGAGGATGCCGAGGTATGGCGCTGGACAGGTGGCACCAACGGCTACCGCACCTGAATCCATCGGCCCAGCTTTGGTGGTGGAGTTTCCTGCTTCCGTGAGCGGCACAGGAAATAACCGCCGGCCATAGCCCGAGCTTGGACTCGGTTGCAGAATCAGGTTGCCTCTTTGAGATCCGCCGCCGTATCGAACCGATGCCGATCGAACCGCCACCGCCCCGAGTTCAGGACCAGAGGCGGTCGATGGGTACGACGTGGAGGCGATCCTCGAAGGTGTAGCTGCGGTCGCCCGTATACAACGCGATGCCGGCGAGGAACGGTGAGCCCGTGGCCAAGCTGAGCTTGCGCAGGGGACGGAGGGCCTCGCCGGGTACTCGACCCCCGGCCTTGATCTCAAAAGCGAGAACAGCGCCGTCGTCGCGTTCGAATACGAGGTCGACCTCGTCGTGGTCGTGGGTGCGCCAATGTCCATGACCGGCGACGCCGTCGATCCAACCTGCCTGCTTGAGCAGCTCGCCGACGACGAACGTTTCGAGGAGGTGTCCGAACTCGGTGAGCGCCGTAGGTTCGAGCGTCGCCATGCGAGCTGGCGTGAGCCGAAGCAGCCGCGCCGCGACACCGGAGTCGACGACGTGCACCTTGGCCTTTCCCGCGGCCCGCGAGCGAAGTGTGGTTCCCCACGCAGGAAGTCGCGAAATGAGGAACACCACCTCGAGCAGGTTGGTGTAATTATCCGCGGTGGAGGTCTCCATGCCGATCGACTGAGCGGCCTTGGAGATGTTGAGCACTTGGGCGGTTTGTCCCGCGAGGACCGCGAGCAATCGCGGGAGCTGCACCCGTTGACGAATTCGGGAAAGTTCAATGACGTCGCGATCGAGCACCAGTTGGAGGTAATCGTCGAACCAGCGGTTCCGGTCGGCTTCGTTCGGCCTCGCCAACGCGAGTGGAAGGCCACCCGCGTGCACCCTGGCGATGTACTCGTCCCGCGTGGTTCGCGATGGGCCGGCGGCCACCGCCGCCGCGACCGCGGCACTCGTGTTTTGCAGGAAGTCTTCGAGGAACGTTTCGCGAACGCCCGCGAGTTCACCTTGGGAGAGCGGGAGAATGGTGAGCACATGGAGGCGGCCGGTGAGGGATTGGGCGGCCAGCGGCAGGGAGTTATACCGGGTGGATCCGGTGGGTAAGAACGCCCCAGGCTCCGTCGAGCGGTTGAGCCGGGCCTTGATGGCGTCGAGCACCATCGGGACCTTCTGGAATTCGTCGATGCAGACCGGAGGCGTGGTCTCGACGTAGGCGATCGGGTTCGAACGCAACGCATCTTGCACTTGGGGATTGTCCAGATCGACCACATCGACGCCGTGCTTGGAAGCGATCTCCTTGAGCAGTGTGGACTTTCCGACTCGCCCCGGCCCCTGAAGGGCGATCACCGGCTCTACGAGAAGCCTCCGTTCCAGGAGGTCGGCCAGCCGACGCTCGACATGGCCATGGAGCGGGAGGGTCACGCAGCCGCGGTACCAAGTTTTCCGATATCAGAGGAGGTTTACTTCCGAAACCCGAGGGTACGTCCTGCCGTAACACGAGGTCAGCAACGTAGAGCCCTTCCTGGGCCCGCTGTGGCGAGCTACTGCGCGGGATCCTTCGCATCAGGAGCTTGCCGAACGAATCGGCCAGCTGCTTGTCGTTGCTCCGTTACCCCCCGTATCGAAGCTCGCTCCCGCGTGGGTCCACGCGTCACATTCGGCGGCGGGCAGCGCGCCGGTCGTATCCAGGTCTGGAGTCACCAGTTGATCGACCGCGCGTGAGGAGCAAAGGTCCCATCGTCCAAGGACCGTTGGGCACCTGAGAGGCGGGCCAGAAGCAGTCGATTGGTTCAGGCAGGCGCAATTTGTCGCCCCGCCCCGCCTCGCCTCGCCCGGCCCGCTTCGGCCTCGCCGGCCTGAAAAGACTTGGCGGTGTGACGACCGACCTCGCCACCCGGGGACGCATGCACCACGTTTGCCTTTGCCTCAACGGTCGTGGTCGACGTCGCCGACGTCCACAACCTTCTCCGTCTGACGATCGTTGGCCAGCGCCTTCGCCCGCTGCCCACGGGCATCTCGTAGCGGAGCATCGTATGCAGATAGATACTGGCCTTAGGGTAGCTACGTTCATTGAATAGCCAGGAATCGTGCTATTCTGCGGTAGATAAAACCCTCGTTCAACGGACGTTATTATGATCTTACGTGATCTCATCTGGATGAATAGTTTGAATAATGTCCTCTGAGCAGCGTAGCCGCACGGTGCAGGAGTGGGAGGCCCACCTCGGTGAGCAGGTGCGCGCCGCCCGGATCGCCGCCAACCTGGACCAGGCCACTGTGGCCGAACTCGCCGACCTGAGCATCGGTGCGGTCAAGAACCTCGAGGGCGGGAAAGGGTCATCACTCAAGTCCCTGATTCGCGTGCTGCGTGTCCTCGATCGCACCGACTGGCTCGACGCCCTTGCGCCACCCATCACGATCAGCCCGCTGCACATGCTCGCCGCGAAACGATCTGCTCCCGGCCCCCGCCGCCGCGTGTCGCCCCGCCAGCCAGTGAAGCCCCAATGACCGGCGCGCGCTGATGGCCTACCTTCCCGTCGACGTCGTTGAAGTGCTCGCGTGGGGCCACCAGGTCGGCGCCGTCGCTCTCGACCCCACGTCGGGCTTCTACGTGTTCGAGTATGGCGCCGACTGGCGGCGCCGGGGCATCGACCTGGCCCCCACCACCATGTCGACCAGTACCGCCGCCCACGTCTTCCCGGCACTCCCGCCCAACACGTTCCACCGCCTCCCGGCCCTCCTGGCCGACTCGTTACCCGACGACTTCGGCAACGCGTTGACCACCGCATACCTCGTCAACGAAGGCGTCAACGTACGAGACATCACGCCCCTCGACCGGCTCGCCTACCTCGCGGCCCGCGGCACCGGCGCACTCGAGTTCCGCCCCAGCCGAGGGCCGCGCACCCGCAAATCGACCGCCGTCGAGCTTTCCGAGCTCGTCGTCGCCGCCCGCAGCGCCGTCGCCGGCGCATTCGCTGACGAACGAGGCATCACCGACGCGGTCAAACACCTCATCGCCGTAGGCACCTCCGCTGGTGGCGCCCGCGCCAAAGCCGTCATCGCCTGGAACCCATTGACCGACGAGGTGCGATCCGGACAGGTACCCACCGACCCCGGCTTTGAGCACTGGCTGCTGAAACTCGACGGCGTCGGCCCCGATACCGACCTCGGCGAGACCGCCGACTTCGGCCGTATCGAGTACGCCTACCACCGCATGGCGCTTGCGGCAGGCATTGAGATGACCGACTGCCGCCTGCTCCACGAAGGCGGACGGGCCCACTTCATGACCCGACGTTTCGACCGCACCCCCGACGGCAGCAAGATCCACGCGCAGACGCTCTGCGCCCTCGGGCACCTCGACTTCCGCCTCATCGGTGCCCACGATTACGCGCAGTTCTTCGACCTCGCCCACCGGCTCGGCCTGGGTCCCGACACCCGGGCCGAGATCTACCGGCGCATGGTCTTCAACGTGGCCGCGGCGAACTGCGACGACCACACCAAGAACTTCTCGTTCCTGCTCGCCGAGGGCGGCGGGTGGGAGCTCTCACCCGCGTACGACGTCACCCACGCCCACCACCCCACGAGTCGGTGGACCGCGCAGCACCTCATGGCGGTCAACGGCCAGTTCACCGGCATCACCGCGGAGGACCTCGCGATCGTCGGTGACCGCTTCGAAGTCCCCGCCGCCCGCCGCATCGTCAGCCACGTCATTGACGCTGTCGACTCCTGGACCGAACACGCCGAACACGCCGAGGTAGGCCCGGCCGCCCACGCCGAAATCGCCACCAACATCTCACGAATGAGTGCCCGCTTGCGCTTGCGCTGACGCGACACCACCAACCCCGCCCGCCCGTCCGAGGACACGCTGCTTCGAACTGGTGGCGGAGTTCTTCACGTCCGTGGACGAGCGCCTCGACGTGTTCATCCATTGTCATCATCCACGGTGAACTCCCTCGCCCGCTCCGCATCGTCATCGTTCCAAGGAGGGATGGGATATTCCGCGGTTTCGTTCACAGAAGCGTCTGGCCGGGTCGTCTCGTCGGGAACCCGCCATCGACGCGCTCAGCCCTTCAAGGGAGAGCGCTTCTGCTTCGGCCCAAGCCGAGCCATACGCCGACTGCCCACCCCCCGCTGGCGAGAAGGATCAGCGTGCCGCGCTCAACCACCGAGGACTGACAATCCGTGCGGTTGCCCGCCGAATCAACACAGAAAATGATGTGCTCGACAACGGCGACGTAGCCGAGAAGAAGCCCAGCGAACCATGCTGCACCGAGCACGATCAGCCACCCGAGGAGGGTCATCGCCCGCCCGCCTCTCTTCGTAAGCCACCTACTGACCAAGCCCACGCCCACCATCACGAGACTGAACCCAGCGCCGATGGCGACGAACTGCGCCATGCGGTCAGTCGCGGTGCCGTAGGAATCGGCGACTCCACGTAGGAGCATCGCGAAGAAGACCGCTGTTGACCCGGGCCATGGGGTCCGGAGCCACCATCGACGTTCGGTGTTTGTCCGTTGACCGTCCGAGTGCGTAGCGGCGATCACGACGGCGCGCTCCCGACATCCCGCCAACGGCCAGGCCTCGGAAATGTCCAACAGATAGGGGCGACAAACACCGAAGGGACAGTACCCACGATGGGTGTCGAGCGTCGCCCCAACGGGATCACGGGACACACCTCACCCGCGTAACATCGACGGTCTACGAGGGACTCTTGGCCAAGGCACACCGGGCAATCAGGCAGGCCGGGGCCTACACCGAGTCGTGCAAACGTTTTCGCGTCTTGTGGCCGAGGACCCGAAGGCGGCCCTCCGTGCGAGATCGACGAATCCTTCATGACCGCGCGGCTGCGACGGCAGGGTCGAACGAGACGGGCACGCGGGCGCCGTCCGGGATCTGCATGAGCTGGGGGATCACCAGCGCTCCGAGACCATGACGGCATAGCCCGCCGGCGTGGCCGGGGGCCCACCGACCGGTCGTGGGAGCACGTGTGTCGAGCCCCGAGTGCAGCACCCCCGTCGCTTGGGTTGTGACCACGTTTGCGCCCGGCTGCGCGGGGTGCATCGCACGACGATCTTGCGCCCGGGGGCGAACCAGGTAAGCGACGAGATGGGACGGTCCACGATGACCGACGTTGGGGTCGGTGGTGCCCCGGGAATGTCGATGGTGAGGTCGACTCGGCACCGTGCAGGCTGACGCCGCGATTGGCGCCCTCCGGCGCGGCAGCGCAACCAGCCCGGGCAGGGCCATGGTTTACGCAGCGACAGGTCTCGTGACCTGCAACTTCTGCACTGCGCTCGGAGGGACTCGAAGCCCGAACCGGCTGATCCGTAGTTCGACGGACACCACCGGTCCCATGCCTTCGCCCGAAGGACTGTCGCCGTTCATCACCGTTCGTCGCCGCCACGAAGGAGACGGCCGGCGAGGCCGCGGGGGAAATCGTGCACGATCTCGGGAAGCTTGAGCGCCAAGCCATCCACGTCGATCGCGTTCAGGTCGGCACAGGCCCGCGCCGAATCACGCCCCGGTCGGTGAAGCCAATGCACGATGCCGTGTCGTGCTACCGCGCCCCCACTGCTTCTTCGATCGTGAGCACGCCACGGTCGCGCTCCCAATGGGCCTGAAAGCAGGTCGGCTGCGAAACATCCATGACCTGCGTAGGGTGCGCACCGGCATCGGCAAGCCCCATGATCGTGACGGGGCCCGTGATCATCTCCTCAATCGCCGCCTCGTCTTCGTTCATCACCAGCCAGTTCACGATGGCCCGTCCGGCAAGGTCAAGCGCACGCAGTTCGGCGAACGAGGGGAGGTCATCGATCAAGGTGTTGTCACCCAGCCTGAACAGCCCGCCAACGCCACACAAAGCCGTAGCGCCACGTCGCCTACAGAACCACCGGCGTTGATCCCACGCGCGAGTTTTCCAATCGCTGCGAGATAGTCGTGGAAGTGCTCCCAGTCCCAACTCAAACCGTCGAGAATGCAACCGGCGGGAATGTCCTCCACCGATTCCATTGCCGTGGCCAACAGCTCCGCCTGACCCGGGCGCACCGGGCGCACCGGAGCGAAGGTCATCCCGCAGTTCCCCATCACCGCCGATGTGACGCCGTGCCAGCACGAACTGCTCATGATCGGATCCCCGCCCACCTGGGCATCGAGATGGGATTGGATGTCGACGAAACCGGGGTCACCAACCGCCCATCGGCCTCGATCACCCGGCCCGTTCCCCGCGCCGAAACCTCCCCCACGGCCACAATGCGATCCCCGTCGATCGCCACGACGGCGGCCGCCGCCGGACCGCCCAAACCGTCGGCCACCAGACCGCTGCGAACTACCAGTTCGTGCGCCATCACTTCTCCTCGAGACGATGGCGTTGTCCGCCGACGCCCCGGCAGCATGTTGCGGTAGTCGCTGCCTGTCGTCGAAAACCGGGGCCGCGACTAACCTCGCCACCATGACCGCTCCGGTGCCGTCCACTCCCCCGCCCGATTGGCCGGCGCAGGCTGCCGACGCCATCGTGCGCAACGTCGACAAGGTGCGGAATAAGACCACCGTCCCTGCCCGCACCGCCGCCAAAGGGCTCAAGTACGGGCCGGCCGTCGCCACCTTCATCTCGGTGATCAGCGTGCTGCTTCTCATCGGCAGCCTTCGGTTCTTCGAACGGCTGTTGATCAAGATCGGCGATACCTGGTCGGTTTCCTGGCTGGCGGAACCCATGTGGATGATCTACACGCTCTTCGGGGTTGTGTTCACCTGCACCGGCTGGCGACTGTGGTCCAAAGCCAAGATTTAGCGCTACACCTTTCTCCGGCTCGACAAGACCGGCCCTTCTGGCGTTCCCACCTGTTCCCCTACGTGCTCTGGAGTTTCTATGTCCGACGACGACATCCGCGACGTCATCATCATCGGGTCCGGCCCTGCCGGCCTCACCGCGGCGATCTACACCGCTCGCGCCAACCTCAAACCGCTGGTGATCGAAGGCGAGCCCAGCTCTACGTCGGATCAGCCCGGTGGCCAACTCATGCTCACTACCGAGGTCGAGAACTTCCCCGGCTTTCCTGGCGGGGTGGACGGTCCTTCGTTGATGGGTCTGTTCAAGGAGCAAGCCCAAAAGTTCGGCGCGGAGCTGATCACCGAGAAGGTGAGCCGGATCGATTTCTCCGAGCGACCCTTCAAGATGTGGCTCGCCAGCGACGGTCCCGATGCCGCCCCCCAACTTGCCCACTCAGTGATCGTTTCCACCGGGGCCAAGCCGATCCTGCTCGGCCTCGACGCCGAACAACGCCTGTTCAGCCGAGGGGTTTCCACCTGCGCCACGTGCGACGGCTTCTTCTTTCGCGGCCAGGACATCGCCGTGGTGGGCGGCGGCGACTCCGCCATCGAGGAGGCCACCTTCCTCACTCGTTTCGCCACCTCCGTCACGCTCATCCATCGTCGCAAAGAGCTGCGGGCATCAAAGATCATGCAGGATCGGGCCTTCGCCAATCCCAAGATCAAGTTCGTTTGGGACAGCCAAGTCGTTGACCTGGTGGGCGAGACCAAACTCGAAGGCGCCGTGGTGCGCGACGTCAACACCGGCGCCGAGACCACGCTCCCGGTGACCGGGCTGTTTGTGGCCATCGGACACACCCCCAACACCGACATCTTCACCGATGTGCTCGACATGGCGCCCTCTGGTTACCTCATCACCAAGCCCGACTCGAGCTACACCAACATCGATGGCGTGTTCGCCTGTGGCGACGTGCAGGACGACGTGTACCGGCAAGCCATCACCGCCGCCGGTTCCGGTTGCATGGCCGCCATCGATGCCGAACGTTGGCTCGAAGCACAACATTGAGCAGTGCCGGCCGCATTGCTTCGTCGCCCCCAGCCGTACCGCTAACCTGACCGTCAACCAGGAATGCCACGGTCTCCCGTTGCGTTGTTGTCCTTTGCCATCGCAGCGATCACAAATGCGGGCAACACCCATCCTTTTCCGGTCCGCCGGAACCGTCCAGAGGCACCAACATGGCCGAGAACATCTCCACCCTCACCGACGCCACCTTCGACGAAGAAGTGGGCTCCTCCGAGCTCCCCGTCCTCGTCGACTTCTGGGCCGAATGGTGTGGCCCCTGCAAGCAGATCGCACCGATCCTGGCCGAGATCGCCGGTGAATACAACGACAAGATCCGGATCGCCAAGATCAATATCGACGAGAACCCCCAGGTGGCCATGCGCTACGGCGTGATGAGCATCCCTACCCTCATCGTCTTCGAGGGCACCACTGAAGCCGCACGGATCGTGGGCGCGAAGCCCAAGAACGCCCTGGTCCAAGAGCTGGCCTCGTTCCTCTAGTGCGGCGATCCGGAATCGGCCCGCGCCAATCAAACGGACCGATACCGCACCACGGCGGGCGTACTCATTTCGTGGACCGACCCGCGGTTATCTGCGAATCTGCCCGTCAAGGCGCTCACCATGGGCGTCAAGTGGACGTCCGGTGCATGAATCAAGCCGTTCCGAGGCCAACGACGACACCCCGAGTTCCCGCCCGTCGATGGTGACCGCCGCCGACAGTGTGGGGCCCGGCAGTACCGGCGAGGCTCTGCGCGACCTCCGCCGGCGCCTCGGCGCCGCAGGCGTTCCGATCGCCGCCGCCAACGACCAGTCCTATGACCGCGTCTTCTCCGACGCCGTGCGCATCTTTCAGGTCCGGCGTGGCCTGGCACCTTCTGGCGTATGTGACCGAGTCACGTGGACCACCTTGGTCGAGGCCGGCCACCGGCTCGGCGATCGTCACCTCTACTTACGATCCCCGATGCTACGAGGTGACGATGTTGCCGGCCTGCAACATCAACTGGGTTCCTTGGGGTTCGATGCCGGTCGGGTCGACGGGATCTTCGGCCCGGACACCGAACGGGCGCTGAAGGATTTCCAGCGCAACTCCGCCCTCACCACCGACGGAGTGTTCGGGCGCGACACCCGCGACACCCTGCTCAGGCTTGGCGCCCATTCGACCAGACCCACCACCGTCGCCGGGCTCCGAGATCAAGAAGCGCTCCGCTGTCCTCCTCGTGAGCTGCTCGGGCAACGGGTCGTGGTGGGGGAGCCCGGCGGACTGGGCATTCTGGTAGCAGGCATCGAACGACGGCTCACCAAGGCCGGTGCCGAAGTTCTTTGCCTCCACGACCCCGATCCCGTGCTACAGGCCCAAGAAGCCAACCGATTTAGTGCTGACCTCTTTCTTGGACTGGCGTTCGATGGTGTGGTCGACGAGGTCTGGTACTACCAGACGAACGGCTATTCCTCCTACGGGGGAGCGTCACTGGCGGAACTGCTCGCCGGCGAGGCAAGCCGCCAAATTCGGCCGACGGGCATCGCCGGACAGTGGCACCCGGTTCTCCGTGAAACCCGAATGCCGGCGGTGCAGTGGCAGCTCACCCGTCACACTGCGGTGAGCACCCGGTCAATGGCCCTCGCCCACGCCGCCCACAACGCCCTCGAACAGTGGTTTCGAGGTCCCTCGGGGCCGGCGGAGCCCCCCGAAGCTCCACCGTCGTAGGCCGTTCGGCCTACGTTTGTGCAGGTCACCGCCTCGTGAGGTCGTTCATCGGCAATCGAACGCGAAGTTATCCCCAGGTTTATCCACTCCCTGGTCCGATGGATCTCCCTGGGCGGAAACACGGGCGGCCATCGGCTCTGACCTGCTTGTATACCGATGTGCCAGCGCGGAGTGCGGGAATCCTTTTCTTCGGAATCGTCCCCATGGCTGGGGATAACGTCGGCCAAACGTGACTCCCGACACGCCATCCGAACCGTTAATCACAGGGTTGGACACAAGGTGTGGACGAAAGGCTCAGCGTAAAGGAGAGGACGACCGTAAGGGTCGTCCCGAGCCGGTCCGAACGGCACTACCTCGGGCCGTCACCTGGCTCTTCCCCACCGCCACCACCGTCACGCTTCACCTCGGTCACGCTTCTCCACCGTCACGCTTCTCCTCGGTCACGCTTCACCAGGATGACTACCGACCATCTCAGGGTGAGGCCGATGAGTCGGCACGACGCACGAACCCGGTCAATCGGGTTCATCCGGTCAATCCGGTCAATCCGGTCAATCCGACGCTCGACCGCCGGTGATCACCCGATACAGACGGTCGAGATCCTCAACGCCGGCGGCGGTGATCACGATCTGGCCCGTCGCTTTCTCGCCAACCCCACGCCATTCCACCACGACTCGGGTGTCGAGATGTTCCCCCAGCAAACGCTCGACCTCGAGCACGGAGGCATCGCGCACCACTGGCGCCGCCGCGGCCCGAGGAGGGCGGGCGCCCGGCACCTTCTTGACCTCGGTTTCCATCTGCCGAACCGACCAACCGTCTCGGGCGGCCCGGGCGGCCAGGGCCCGCTGATTGGCGTAATCGTCGAGTCCGGCCAGGCAACGAGCGTGACCGGCAGCGAGCTTTTCCTCTCGCACCATCGTCTGGACCAGCGGATCGAGGTGAAGGAGCCGAACGGCGTTGGCAATAGCAGAGCGACTTTTGCCAACCCGTTCCGCCACTGCGTCTTGGGTAAAGGCAAACTCGTCCATCAGTTGTTGGTAGGCCGTGGCCTCCTCCATGGCGTTGAGGTCACTCCGCTGGAGGTTCTCCACCAAGGCCTGTTCCAGGGCCTGTTCGTCGCCAATTTCTCGCACGACAACCGGAACGGCACTCAGCCCGGCCAACGCTGCGGCTCGTAGTCGTCGTTCACCGGCGATGAGCTCATAGCCACCGTCTGAGTCCTCCCGCACGAGAAGCGGCTGAAGAACGCCGAGCGACCGAATTGATTCGGCCAACTCTGCCAGTTCGGCATCACCGAACATCGTGCGAGGTTGGAACCGATTGGGGTGGATCGAGCTGATGCCGACCTCCCGAAGCTGAGCGTCGGCGTTCCCCGCAACTCGGGAACCAGATGGTTCGGACGACGCTATTTCTACCGGAGGTGGCTCTACCGGATGTGGAGGCGCCAAGGGTGGGGGCGCCGAGGAAACTGGGGTACTCGCTATCAAATCCACACTACTCACCGGTCCCGGTGTTTCGGCGGGCTGCGGTGTTGAGGGAATCAGGGCATCGAGCCCCTTCCCGAGTCCGCTACGGCGGGCCATCCTGAACCTCCTTGGCCAACTCTCGATAGGCGGTAGCCCCGCGTGAGGCGGAGTCGAACGTGATGATCGGTTGCCCAAACGATGGGGCCTCCGAAAGGCGCACCGAACGGGGAATCACCGTGTTGCAGACCTTAGAACCGAAATGGTGTCGCACCTCGGTAACGACCTGATCGGCGAGATTCGTTCGCGCGTCGAACATGACCAAAGCAATGGCCCGTACGACCAATGCCGGATTGAGATTTTTGCGTACCAACTCCACGTTGCGGAGCAGTTGACCCAACCCCTCGAGGGCGTAGTACTCACACTGAATAGGAATCAACACTTCGGTGGCGGCCACCAGCCCGTTCACGGTGAGCAGTCCCAGCGATGGTGGACAATCGACGACGATGATCGAATAGGTGTCCCCAGCGGTGGCCAGGGCGCTGCGAAGACGGGACTCTCGGGAAAACACCGAGACCAGCTCGATCTCCGCACCGGCGAGATCAAGGCTCGATGGCACAACCCACAGATTGGGGATAGCCGTGTCGACAACCGCATCGGCCAGAACCGCGTCGTCCATCAGCACCTCATAGAGCGAGGTATCGAGCGCGCGGGTATCAATTCCTAAACCAGTGCTGGCATTTCCCTGCGGATCTAGGTCGACGAGGAGCACTCGTTCGCCGAGCTCCGCCAGGCAGGCGGCCAGATTGACGGCCGTTGTGGTCTTGCCGACTCCCCCCTTTTGGTTGGCGATGGCCATGATGCGAGCCGGCAAGACCGAGGTTGGCACCGCTTCGACCTCGCCATTCAACAGGCTGGGGACATCATCGGGGATAGCAACGGCATTCCCCAAAGACTGGGCGGAATCAGGCACGTCGCATCCTTCCCGGTGGCCCACCCCCAGGTCAATCTGGCCCGAGCCACCAGGTCAATCTGGCCCGAGAAGGGTTCGGGGCCAGAAATCCAGACAAACGTGCGGAGTGGCCAGGAGAAACGATTGCCGAGAAGCGTGTCCCAGGAACGATTCGGCGGCTTCCTGCCGCCTCCGGAATCCGCAGGCTCCTCTGTCTCACCACCCAGAACACGGGGGGTTTCGATATCACGTCCTTGCGAGGCTTCGATTCATGGCTCGAAATCCGGCTTTCACCACGTCCTGGACACGCTCGTGGAGCAGGCCCAGATTCGTCAAGGCCCGGATTCGTCAAGGCCCAGATTCGTCAAGGCCCAGATTCGCCAAGGCCCGGAGCGCCTCAGCCACCGGATTTCCCGCGCTCGTGCCTCCTCGAAGTTGTGGCCCAAGGACCAGGTGATCTGAGTAACGCCGCCTGGTGCTTGTCCGCACGGGTTGCTTCACCCGGTGTTTCACCCGGTGTTTCACGTGAAACACCGGTTGAGCCGCACTCGGGAGGCCCATTCGGCGGAAGTCGCCGGCGCTCTGCATCCTGGCCACTCACGACATCACCCCGCGTACGTCACCGAATGTGACGCCCGAGCGCTCTGACGCGGAATTGGATTGCGAATCCCAGCGTCGAGCTTCACCGGTGGCGGTGTACTCGGGCGCGACGAATGAGTTATTGGAAGAATTGTCCTGCTTCTTTTGAGAGACGACCCACGACTCTCGCATGAAGGGCCTCAAAATGCCGTCCTAACACGAGAAAACGTACCGCGATGGCGCGAACCGCGATGGCGCCAACCAACGCAACGCCACAGAACGGACCGGAACAGTACCGGACATGACCAGAAAAACCGGACATCACCAAAAGTACCGGACTCGGCCAAGGGCGACGTCAAGGGTCGTCCTCATGGCGCTTGTTAAAGAAGAACCGGGTTCACTTGTTCCGCAATGCCCGAACCGCTGTGCCAGGTGCACAAGTAGCAGAGCGAGTGGGGAGCACACGACTCGAAATCAACGATTCCCCGGGTCGATTTCGTTGGCAAGCGACATGCTATCGACAACGCGCACGATGCAAATGGCGTTGACGTGAAGCCAAAAGGCCGGGATGTTTCACGTGAAACATCCCGTTGGAACTTGTTGAACGGCGCGTATTCAGGTCCTGAACAGCGGCCGGCGGCTCGGAATGCCAGCTCGCCGTGGATAGGTATCCGGTGTCGGGCCAATCTTTCGCAGTGAGGTCAGGTCAGATTCCGTCGACCATGCCAACGACCCCGCCGAATCGAATTCGTCGCTAGCGAGGACCAAATCGGGGGAGAGACCGAAGGGTGCCAACCCATCCGCTGGCCACCGAGTTGTGGTGGCGTCCGGGGGATCGCTCACCAAAAGGGTTCCCCCCACGCGAAGAAAGCCCGTTGCGCACTCTGCCACGACGGCTGGAGGCCCAAACGCCTGGCTCAATACAATGTCGAATTGCGCCCGAAAGGCCGTGTCTCGGGCGAGATCCTCTGCTCGTCCGCACGCCAACGCCGTGAAAGCCGGGACGGCCTCGCCGAGCTCCACCATTGCCCCGCGAAGCGCGTCGATCGACCGTTCCTTCGCGTCGAGGAGAGTCACCGCCACTCCCGGAAGGGCTGCCGCCACGATCAGACCCGGTAATCCGCCCCCGGTGCCCATATCGAGCAGGCGAATGGGGGCCCCGCCGGCAGGTCGTTCCCGGGCGATGGAGCCAACACCATCCACGAACCGCTCGGCCCCGGCCAGATGATGTGACGGTTCACCGGGGCCAATCAGGCCAATGCGTTGGGCACGCTCGATCCAGTCAAGCAGGGCTGTCTGGTGCGAACGAACCCGATCCCACGGCTCGGCTCCTTGATCGTCTTGCGAGTCGGAACGCGAAAGAAGCGGTTCCGATGGCTCGCCCGAAGCATCGCCTGACCGTGGGAACGGACTATCCGGGGGTTCGATCACGTACCGTCGGGCAAAATGACGACCCGTCGATTCGGCTCGTACCCCTCCGAGATGGTGTGTACGCCCTCGATATCGTTGGCGGTGTCGTGCACCACCTTGCGATCGGGGCTCGCCATGGGCTCGAGGGCTTTCTGCCGACCGGAGGCGAGCACTTCCTCGGCCACCGAGTGCACAAAACGCTCCAAGGCCTGACGCCTCCGTTCACGATACCCACCAACGTCGATACGAATCCGGGCATGTCGATCGTCGGGAAAATGCCGTTGGAGTACTGCCCGACTGAGATCTTGGATCGACTGCAGGGTCGCCCCGCGCGGGCCGATCAGGAGCCCGAGATCGTCGCCCTCGAGGTTGATCGTGATCTCGTCGTCCGACGACCGCGTGTCGATTTTGGCCTCAAGATCGAATGCGTCAACCAGGCCCTTGACAAAGTCTTCGATGACGGTCTGCTGCTCAGCCATGTTGGTGATCTCCTCGGGAATCGTGCGCTTCTGCGATGTTTTGTTGGACCGGCCGCCACCCCGCGGCCCTCGGCTGTTGCCTGACCCACCACCATTGCCTGACCCACCACCGTTGTCGGCTTCGCCGGCAGTACCGCTTTCGATAGCGGGATCGGCTTTGGATCCGCCGTCGGGGGTGTTTTCACGGGGGGCCTTTCCGCCCCCTGAGCGTTTCGACTGACCCTCAGAAGAGGCCTGACCTGCACCGGAACCTGCACCGGAGCCATCGCCGGAACCACTCCCGGAACCATTGCCGCGAGGTTTGCGCCGCTGCCGATTCTCGACCTTGGGGCGCGGGCTGGTTGGGGCGACTCGTGCCCGAACCTGAGCTTCCGAACGAACCCGCCCGAAAAGGCCGGTTTTGGGCTCTTCAAGTACCTCGAACTCGGCTTCGTCCATGTCGACGCCGAGCTGATCGAGCGCGGCATCCTTTGCTTCGTCGACGGTGCGACCGGTGGTGACGACCCATTCCATGGGTTACCTCTTCTTCGGCTTTCGGGCGCGGGGTTGCAGTGTTGGGGCCACGGAAGGCGACGCCGACGTGGATTCCGTCCTGCCAGACGAGGTGTCTCGCCCACGCGAACTGGTGGATTTGGTGGTGTTGCTTCCCGATGCCTTGCTGGAAGCACCGGGCCTCTTACCCGTGCCGTCGGCATCATCGGGCGTGTCGCCGGGAGAACGGGAGAGACGGGAGGGCTTGGACTTTTCGTTTGTCGGCAGTGACGACGGGGTGCCCTTGGTGGATTTGCCCTTGCTCGTGCTCGGCAAAGCGTGGGCGAGTTTGGCATTCGACGAACCCGAACCGATCGACGAGGGTCCGCCAGATGGTTTGGCGCTCTTCTCCGGCTTGTCCACAACAAGGGGTTCGGCTTGTTTTCCGCCCTTCATGCCATAAATCGATCGGCTGATGTACGCCTGCAACCCGACCCGAAACAGGTTGGAGACCACGAAATACACCACGAGGCCGCTCGGAACGGTGAACGAGAAAACCGGGAGGAAAAACGGCATCACCTTCATCAGCATCTGCTGTTGGGGATTGATTTCCGCGTTCGGTGTGCGCCCCTGGATCTGCTTCTGTTGGTACCAACCGGTCGCCGCCACCACCAAAATCAGCATCACATACGGCAAAACGGCAACGATTCCGTTGGTGCTCAGTACTTCGGATGCGCTTCGTGACAGGTCGAGACCGAAACCCGTCATCGTGTTGCGCCCCACGAGCGACTGATACAACTCGGTCGAAGGCTCGAGATAGTCCGGTGCGAAGTTCAAGAACAGTTTCGGTGCCTTGGTTGGGGCGACACCAGTGGCGAGCTGCCCGAGGTTAAAACCTGAGGTGAATCCCAGATCCGAGGTGCGGTGGGTGAGGCCGATCAGCACTTGGTAGAGCACGATGAAGACCGGCGCCTGGACCACCATAGGAAGGCATCCGCCGGCCGGATTGAGTTTGTTCTCCTTGTAGAACCGCATCACCTCCTCGTTCTGCTTTTGCCGATCGTCCTTGTATTTGGACTGAATCTTCTTTATCTCCGGCTGCAGCTGTTGCATCATCATCATCGAACGTGTGCTCTTGAGCGTGAGCGGCGTGGTGATGAGCATCACGCACAGCGTGAGGGCAACGATGGCGAATCCATAGCTGTTGTAGATGCCGTAGAACGCGGCGAGCACGCTGGCGATGAAATCGAAAAGAAACTGCATCAGACGCCCTTTTGGCCCTGCGCCGGCAGTGGCACGGGATCGAAGCCCGACTGCCCCCAGGGGTGACAGCGGCAGATTCGTTTGGTTGCCAGCCACGACCCTCGGCCGGCACCGTGCAGTTCCAACGCCTCCATCGCGAATGCCGAACATGACGGTGTGAAGCGACAGGGGGACGGACGTCCGGCGCGAAGCTGTTGATAGCCGTACACGAACCGTCGAAGAACACGGACTACGAGCGAATGGTCAGAAACGTCAGCCACGAATAGGGTCATGGTTTGCTCCGATCTCGGCAAACAGTGCCTCCACGATGGCGCGCAACGAGGCGAAGTCGTGATCGACCACCTCAGGTTGCACCATGATCATCATCAGTCCCTTTGGGAGGATGTCGCGTTCGGCAGCGTTCTGGCAGATAGACCGGAGTCGTCGACGAAGTTGGTTCCGGACCACCGCGTTGCCCACGGCCCGCGAAATCGCATAGGCCACTTGACTGGGTTCGGTTCTGCCGCGTGGATCGTCAACTCGAACTTCCCCCGCGAACGCGGCAAATCGAACCGACACGGCGTCGCCCCTATAGGTCCGACCTCGTCGCCGAAGAACGGCAAACTCAGCCCGGGTACGAACACGCCAAACGACTGGGGAGCAAACACGGTCAGGCGGAAAGACGGGTGCGGCCCTTCCGGCGACGGTTCTTCACGATGGCCTGGCCGGCGCGATCGGCCATGCGATGGCGAAAGCCATGACGGCGCGCACGACGACGGACATTGGGTTGGAAGGTTCTCTTCACGCTGTGCCTCCTCGGCCAGCAAGGTCCGGGTCGGACCCGGATGCTCTGCGATGTGTGGCCGAGCCACAACACGATCGGGGATGCGGTACCGACACTGCGTACCGCGGACCGGAAACCGTAGACGCCCGTGCCCCGAACCGGCAACCTCAGACGGCTCGAGCCACGCCCGTCACCCGAGGACAGGCAAGCAGACCGTCGGTCGTTCGTGGTGGATACTTCCGGTGGTGGGCCTCACGAGATCAGGTACGCCCCCAAGTCTCCGCCTTCCCCATAACAACTTGCGGAAGGCATGGGGACAGATCTCGGCGACAACCTTCGAAGTTTTGAACGGCCCAATCAGGTTGCACCGCATCCCGATCCGCCTTCGAATGGGACGAACCAGTACATTTCCGCCCGCCGGGCGGCAAGAACAGCGGCGCCCAAACACGCAGGCCGGGTGGAAATAGTCCCTGACCTGCGATCTTCGGCGCCCCAAACCGCCCTTGCACCGCACCGTGACCGTGGTGCTAGGTTCGCCGCACTCGCCGCTGGGGAGGCTGGTGCGGTCCTCAACCGGCATCGAGCCCCCCGAACGCACGTCATCGAAGCCCGAAACCGCCACAGTACGCTTATCCACAGGTGTGGACTGCGTTGTGGATCATGTGGCCCTAGGGAAGGCAAACTCGCACGTGACAGACGCAGAAGTGCTGTGGACAGCATGTGCGGACATGCTCCGTACCCAAGTCTCCGAACCGGTGTGGCTTACACTTTTTAAGTATGCCCGCCCCGTAGAACTCGGTCCCGAGGAGCTGGTCCTCGCCGTGCCCAACCCGATGGCTCGAGAGCGAATCGAAAGCAGATATCGCACCGTGGTCGAAGGCGTGTTAGCGGATCTCGGTGTCCCGCACCTTCATTTCCGCCTCGTGGTGGAAGCGCTCGACGCTGCCGACTACGACTTCGGACCCGACGATGCCCATCCAAACGACGGGTCACACACACCAATTTCTTCCAACACCTCTGGCTTCGGTGCTTCGCGTGTGGCCGCGTTCAACGACGGGTCGCGGCTGTCCGCCCGCATCAACCTCCCCGACGACGATACGCACCGCCGACCTCCACCGGCCCTTGGCGCCAACGGCCCTTCCCCCTCGGCGGCACTGCTGGCCGACGACCGGCCTCGCTACACCTTCGACGACTTCGTCACCGGCACCTCGAACCGTTTCGCGCAGGCTGCCGCACTCGCTGTTGCCGAACGCCCGGCAAACTCGTACAACCCACTCTTTATCTACGGCGATGCCGGCCTCGGCAAGACCCACCTTCTCCACGCCATCGCTCACTACGTGCGCACCCACTACCAACAGCATCGGGTGCTTTACATCTCGTCCGAAACTTTTGTCAACGAGTTCGTGAACGCGATCCGACACAGCAGCCAGCCGCAGTTCAAGCAGCGTTACCGCGACGTCGACGTGCTGCTCATCGACGACCTCCAATTCATCGAGGGTCACGAGCGAACGCAGGAAGAGCTGTTCCACACGTTCGAACATCTGCATCGAGCCAACAAACAAATCGTGCTCGCCGCCGATCGTCCGCCGAAGGCGCTCGCTACCCTAGAAGACCGCCTCCGCAGTCGGTTCCTGATGGGCCTGCTCGTCGACATCCAGCCCCCCGACCTCGAAACCCGGCTCGCCATCCTCCAGAAGAAGGCCGAGCGGGAAACACTCGAGGTGGCCCCCGATGTTCTCGAACTGATTGCGGCGCAAATCACCGACAACATCCGAGAACTTGAAGGGGCGCTCAACCGCGTTACCGCGTACGCCAACCTCAGTGGAGAGCCGGCCACCACCATGAGCGCCCGCAAGGTGCTCGTACAGTTTTTCTCCGACAAACAACCGCGGCCCATCACGCCCGCCCTCATCCTCGACAAGACGGCCGAACTGTTTGGGTTCCCGATCGACGAACTCATCGGTCAAAGTCGACGCCGCCCTCTCGTGGCGGCCCGTCAGATCAGCATGTACGTCTTCCGAGAGCTCACCGATCTCTCGTACCCCATGATCGCCAAAGAGTTTGGTGGACGAGACCACACCACGGTGATCCACGCCTTCGAAAAGATCCGCAAACAAATGGGGGAGCGCGTGCAAACCTACGAACAAGTCATCCAGCTCACCGAAGCCGTCAAGAGCGCCCGCTGAAATGCCCCAAACCCTGCGCGGCCTGGGGATCTCGGTGGGGACACCCTTGCACTTTCTGGGGATGTACCCCCGGCGCAACCTGCGAGTAACCCCGGGTCGAGCAGTGGACAACCTCACGGTCATCCACCGGTTCGTCCGGCCGACCCTGAAGCCTGTGAATGAGTGGGGACAACGGCGGGAAAACAAAACCCTCTCTCACCTGCCCAAACAAACCTTTGTCCACAATCCACAGCCCCCACCACCACTACACCTATTGAGATAGAGCATCATTGGGGGGTAACGCACACACGCCCCGCTCCACTGCCTGGAAGAGACAGCACCGTGAAGTTCCGCTGCGAACGCGACATCCTGATCGAGATCCTCAACACCGCTGGCCGCGCCGTCAGCGCCCGAGCATCGCTACCCGTGCTTTCCGGGGTACGCCTTGAGCTGAAGGGCAACGACCTCACCCTCACGGGCTCCGATCTCGATCTCACGATCGTGGTGAGTGCCACCGTTGGTGGCGAGACCGATGGCATCACCGTGCTGCCGGCAAAACTCGCCGCCGACATCGTCAAGGTGCTTGAGCCGGGACGAGTCGAGGTCGAGGTCACCGGAGACGAGGCCAGCATCACCAGCGGGCGTTCGCAGTTCGCCGTCCGGGCGATTCCCGCCAACGAGTTCCCGAGAATTGCCGAGCCGGAAGGTGAAGAAGTCACGCTCGACGCCGCCGCTTTTGCTGATGCGCTTCGGCAGGTCGTGTCCGCCGCCAGCACCGATGAAAGTCGCTCGGCCATTCTCACCGGCGTCCTGATGACCGCAGAGGGTGATGGGTTGCGGCTCGTGGCCACGGATTCCTACCGCCTGGCGATCCGTGATCTGGTGTCCACCTCCTTCCTCAGTGAAGGTCAGAGCGTGTTGATTCCCGGTCAGGCGCTACGGGAGTTGAACCGGCTCCTGTCCGGACAAGAGACCGTCACCCTTCGATGCGGGGAGCGGGATGCAGCGTTTATCGTCGGCGCATCCACCCTGATCACCCGCCTGATCTCCGGCGAATTTCCTAACTACCGAAACCTGATTCCGAAGAGTCAACCCACGTGTCTCACCATCGGGCGAGAAACCCTCCTCGATGCAGTGAAACGAGTGAAGGTCGTGGCCCGCGATCCAAGCATCCCGGTGAAGCTCGATATGAGTGCCGATGGCGTGAAACTCACAGCCTCCGCCCAGGACGTTGGCACCGCCCTCGAAGAGGTCGACGGCAAGTATGAAGGAGCGGACCTCACGGTGGCCTTCAATCCCGACTACCTCCTCGCCGGCCTCGACGCCGCCGACGGAGACGAGGTCACGTTGGAGTGCATCGATTCGTTGAAACCGGCACTTCTTCGCACCCTTGGCAACAAAGACTTCCTGTATCTACTCATGCCCGTCCGAGTCTCGTAGCTCCGCCAACATCTCGTTGTTGACGGCCCCACCCTGGTGCATCTCGAACATCTTTGGCTCACCAACTTTCGGTCGTACGCTTCGGCCGAGGTGCAGTTCGCTCCGGGCCTCACCGCCGTCCTCGGAGCAAATGGGAGGGGCAAGACAAATCTGCTTGAGGCTCTCGGCTACCTCGCCACCCTGAAGTCATTCCGGGGAGTGCCCACCGAAGCTCTGGTGCGAGCCGGTACCGATCGTGCGATCGTGCGGGCCGAAGGCACACGCGATCAACGGAGCCTGCTGCTTGAGGCGGAGCTTCTTCCCGGTGGGCGTGGCCGGATGCAGCTGAACAAACAACGGGTGCCACGAGCCCGCGATCTGCTCGGCGCCATGCGAGTGAGCGTGTTCTCACCCGACGACTTGGTGCTCGTGAAGGGCGGGCCGGGGGAGCGGCGATCGTGGATCGACGACGCCCTCGTGGCGGTGCACGTTCGTAATGACGCGATGCAGGCTGACGTCGACCGAATCCTCCGGCAACGTAATGCGTTGTTGAAGCGGGCCGGCGGCCGATTGAGCAATGAGGCCGAGCTCACGCTCGACGTGTTCGACCACAAGTTCGCAGCGGCGGGTGAAGCGCTCGTGGCGGCCCGCTTGGCGTTGCTCGACCTCCTACGTCCACATGTGCAGCAGGCCTATACCCATGTGGCGCAACGAGCGGTGCCCGTTGAAGCGGACTATGTGGCCCCATGGCAAGACACGGGTTTGGCTGAGGCCTTGGCTGCGGGACGAACCGACGATCTCCGTCGAGGGGTGAGCCTGGTGGGGCCCCACCGTGATGAGGTGTCGTTCCGGCTCAACGGTCTTCCGTCTCGCACCCACGCATCCCAAGGCGAGCAGCGGTCGTTGTCGTTGGCCCTACGGTTGGCTGCCCACCATGTGGTGACGGCGGCCGTCGAAGAACCACCGGTGCTCCTGCTCGACGACGTGTTCTCCGAACTTGATCCTGATCGGTCGGCGGCCCTGCTCACCGCGCTGCCGCCGGGGCAAGCCATCCTCACCACCGCCGGCGTCCTGCCGGCGGGCGCCGAACCGGAACTCGTAGTGCGCATCGAGCAAGACGACCAGAGTGGCACCTCCGTCGTCCGGTCGTCCTGACTACTCGGGTGGTGACGGTGAGGTGAGGCGATCACCGAGGGGACCGTTGCGCTGGTCAGTTGATGGTATCGACGTCCCACAGGAGGCTGGCGGAACCGCTGGACTGTGCGGTCCAGGTGACGGTGTCTGGGGATGTAAGGATCACACCACTCTGGCCGACGGCGACCCACTGCCCGATACCGTCATGCGCGACGCCGATAAGGGCGCCCGGCACTCCGCTTGTACGCGGCGTCCAGGTCGCTCCGGTGGGGGTGGTGAGAATCGTGCCGAACGATCCGACAGTGACGTACAGCCCAGATCCGTCGTGGGCGACGGTGTTGAGTTGTTCGAAACTCCCGCTCGATTGCCCGGTCCAGGTGACGCCGTCGGGACTGGTGATCACCTCGCCGACATTGCCGACAATCAGCCAGTCCGTACCGTTGCTGGCCATACCATTGAGGTTCTGGGTGGTGTTGCTGGTTTGCGTTGTCCAGGTGATGGCGTCGGGTGAGGTGACGACAACGCCCCCGATTGCCACGAGAATCCCGGCACGGCGGACGACGCGGTTGAGTTGTTCAACCGTGCCGCTGACGCGAGGTGTCCAGGCGACCCCGTCGGGTGACGTGAGGATCGTGCCGGAACCACCAACAACGATCCAGAGACCCAGACCAGCGTCGAACACCACGCCACGCAATGAGCTGAATGAGCCGCTGGTTTGGGCGGCCCAGGTACTGCCGTCGGGGCCACCCAGAATGGTGCCGGCATTGCCAGTGACGGTGAAGACGCTGGGAACGCTGCCTTGGGCCGATGCCGGGCTGGTGAGGATCGTCGGGGTAGCCCAGCCCAATCCGGTGATGGCGGCAGACCCTCCGGCGCCCAGTATCACCGCGCGTCGGCGAGTTATCGCGCCGCCGGACGTTGGCGCGTCGGAGTCGTCATAGGTTCGATCCATCGGGGCACTCCTTCGCGGAAACGCCAGCCACTCGTTGCCAACGCCCGCTCACCGAACCAACCGGCCCTCGGCGACGCCTGCGGTTCCCCGAAATGGGCACACCTGCTGCTGCCAGGGCAGCACACGGTGTGCCCAGTTCCGTAGAACGCGCCAGAAGGTGCGCCCAGTTCGAGAACGGGGTGCGAGGACCTACGCTGTTGGGGTGCCGTTCTCGCCGCTGCCCGGTTCCGCGCCGCCGGAACCAAATCCATTGGCCCGGAGCTTGGACCGCATCGTGCGCCATCTGGGGGGGCCATCGGCCACGGCGGTCTCCACGTTGTTCGACGACTGGGCGGCCATCGTGGGAGCCCCACTTTGCGATCACACCTGGCCACTCACGCTTACCGATCGCACGCTCAGCGTGGGGGTCGACGATCCGGCCTGGGCCAGCCATCTGAAGTTCTTGGAACGTGAGTTGTGTGGGCAAGTGAACGATCGGTTGGGCCCGGGCGCGGTGGAATCGGTGGTGTTCCGTGTCCGACTCGAAGGCGAGGACGAACACGCCACCGATGGCTAACGGCTGCTCCGCCGAGACGCCAGTTCGCCACCAGAGTTCGAGCGGATCCCCGAAAGAATTTCGAGCCTGAAAACACAGGGAAAAGGTGCCGTCGAAGGGCGGCGAAATGACCCTGCGTGTCGTACCCGGCTGCTACAATGAGGCCACGGCAATTCAGGCCTCTGACCTGCGCTTTTGTCCCTCGGACAGTGATCCTTCCGGATCCCCGCCGCACGCAGCGAGCCGGCAGCTTCGAGATCGTTCGCGATTGCTCGAAACCCACCCCTTTTCTCTGAGGAACTACGCCTGTGGCTACCCCCACCGACACCTATGACGCCAGTGCAATCACCGCCCTCGAAGGCCTCGAGCACGTGCGGAAACGCCCTGGCATGTACATCGGCTCGACGGGGGTCGGCGGGCTCCACCATCTGGTCTACGAAGTGGTGGACAACGCCATCGATGAGGCTATGGCCGGCTTCTGCACCCGGATCGACATCACGCTGCTGCCCGACGGTGGATGTGAGGTGGTCGACGACGGCCGAGGTATCCCGGTCGACCCCATGAAGGATCCCAAACTCAAGGGCATGCCGGCCGTACAAGCCGTACTGAGCCAGCTCAACACCGGCGGCAAGTTCGAAGGCAAGGGCTACAAGGTTTCTGGTGGCCTGCACGGCGTGGGCGTTTCGGTGGTGAACGCGCTGTCGCTCCGCATGGAATGCGAGGTGGATCGCGACGGCAAGCGTTACTACCTCGACTTCAAGAACGGCGGCAAGCTCGACACCAAACTGCACGTTCTGAAAGACGCCCCTCGCGGCCGTACGGGTACCACCATCCGGTTCTGGCCCGATCCCGTGGTGTTCACCGAGTCCACCGAGTTCCGTACCCAAGCGCTGCTCGAACGTTTTCAGATGATGGCGTTCCTGAATAAGGGCGTGGAGATTCGCATCAAAGACCTTCGGCCCGAGCACGACCACGAACCCGTGATCTTCAAGTACAACAACGGCCTGGTCGACTTTGTGAAACACATCAACGCTTCAAAGGACTCGCTCTTCAACAAGGTGGGCCATTTCGAACGCAACGAAGACGGCTCCGAGGTGGAGATCGCCTTCCAATGGAACACGGGTTACAACACCGACGGCATCCACAGCTTCGCCAACGGCATCGCCACCATCGAAGGTGGCATGCATGAAGAGGGCTTCAAGAAGTCACTCACCAACGTCGTGAAAAAGTACGGCGACCAGTGGAATCTGGTGAAGGACAAAGAACCGCTCCAAGGTGAGGACATCCGCGAAGGGCTCACCTGCATCATCAGCGTGCGCATGGCCGAGCCCCAGTTCGAGGGGCAAACCAAAGCCAAGCTCGGGAACGTATCGATTCGATCGCTGGTCGAGAAGGCCACCAACGAACGGCTCGCCCAGTGGTTCGAGGAGAACCCCACCGAAGCCAAGAAGGTGGTGAACAAGGCGGTGCAGGCCAGTCGGGCCCGTTTCGCCGCCCGTAAGGCGCGCGAGACCATCCGCCGCAAGAGTGCCCTTGAAGGCGCCGGTATGCCCGACAAGCTGAAGGACTGCGCCACCCGGAACCCCGACGAAGCGGAGCTTTTCATCGTCGAAGGAGATTCCGCCGGCGGCTCCGCCACCCAAGCCCGCGATCCCCGCACCCAGGCGATCCTGCCGATCCGCGGGAAGATCCTCAACGTCGAGCGGGCCCGCATCGACCAGATGCTCAAGAACACCGAAATCCAAACCCTGGTGTCGGCCATCGGTGCGGGCATCGGCGAGGAGTTCGATCTGGCCAAGGTTCGTTACAAGAAGATCATCATCATGTGCGACGCCGATGTCGACGGTTCCCACATTCGCACGCTCCTGCTCACGTTCTTCTTCCGGCAGATGAAACCGTTGGTGGAGGCCGAGTACATCCACATCGCCCAGCCCCCCTTGTTTTCCACGGTGGTCGGCAAAGAGAAGATCTACCTCAAAGACGACCATGCCAAGGAGGTGTTCCTCGAAGCTCACCCCGCCCACAAGAAAGAGTTCCAGCGCCTGAAAGGTCTCGGCGAAATGGACTGGGACGAACTCGGCGAAACCACGATGGACGCCGCCAAACGCACGCTGCTGCAGGTATCCGTAGAGCAGGCGGCGATCGCCGACGAGGTGTTCTCGATCCTCATGGGCGAAGACGTGGAGAGCCGCAAACGGTTCATCCAAACGAACGCCAAAGATGTGCGGTTCCTCGACATCTGATCCGCAGTCACCCAGGTAGGCGTCGATTTCGCGACGTCCCTCCACGAAACCCCACCACCTCATCCCGTACCGAAGAGAGCTCCTGACGCATGCCTGACGACGACGCACCCACTGCGAGCGACGGTCCCACTGCCGGCGACGATCCCAACGAAGGCGGTCGGATCGCGGTCCAACCCATCGAGATCCAGGAGGAGATGGAGCGCTCCTTCCTCGACTACGCCATGTCGGTTATCACGGCACGAGCCCTACCCGACGCCCGCGACGGTCTGAAGCCGGTCCACCGTCGGATCTTGTGGGGCATGAATGAGCTGCGTGCCCTGCCCGACCGGCCCACCATGAAGTGCGCTCGTGTCACGGGCGAAGTGATGGGCAAATACCACCCCCATGGCGACAGTGCCATCTACGACGCGTTGGTTCGTATGGGCCAAAACTTCTCCCTGCGTCACCCGCTGATCCACTCCAAGGGCAACTTCGGCTCCCTCGATGATCCACCGGCTGCTGCTCGCTACACCGAGTGTCGCTTGGCCCCCATTTCAATGCACATGCTGGCGGGTATCGACGAAGACACCGTCAACATGGTGTCCAACTATGACGGGCAGCAAGAAGAACCCTCGGTGCTCCCCGCCCGGTTTCCGAATCTGCTGGTGAACGGCGTGCAGGGAATTGCCGTCGGCATGGCCACCAACATCCCGCCCCACAACCTCGGTGAAGTGATCGATGCGGTGGTGCACCTGATCGACAATCCCGAGGCCACCCCCGACGACCTCATGCAGTTTGTAAAGGGCCCGGACTTCCCCACCGGCGCGCTCATCCTTGGTCGCAGCGGCATCATGGACGCGTACCGCACTGGCAAAGGGTCGGTGAAGCTCCGCGGCAAAGCCGAGATCGAAGAAGGCACCCGCAACGATCAGATCGTGATCACCGAGCTTCCGTACCAAGTGAGCCCGAACAAGGTGCTCACCAAGGTCCGCGACCTCGTGGAAGCCCGCGAGCTCGACGGCATCGCCGACCTCAACGACGAGTCGTCCGGTAGCACCGGCATGCGCATCGTGATCAAACTCAAACGTGATGCGGTGGGCACGGTGGTGCTCAACAACCTCTACAAACGTACGGATCTTCAGTCGAACTTCGCCGTGAACACCGTCGCCCTGGTCGATGGTGTGCCCCGGTTACTGAACCTTCGTGAGTGCCTCGTGGCCTACGTCGGCCACCAGATCGACGTGATCACCCGGCGTTCGCAGTACCGGCTTCGCAAAGCCGAGGATCGAGCGCACCTCATCGAGGGGCTGCTCAAGGCCCTCAACGTGATCGACCAAGTGATCGCCACCATTCGCGGCTCAGACGACTCCGCCGATGCCAAGGGCAAGCTCATGTCCGCGCCATTCGAGTTCAGCGAGCTTCAGGCGCAGTACATCCTCGACATGACCCTCAGCCGTCTCACCAAACTCGCCCGGATCAACCTCGAGCAGGAGATGGAAGAACTCCGGGCCACCATCGAGGGCCTTGAGCTGATCCTGGCCGACGAGTCGGTGCTCCGAAGCGTGATCAAAACCGAGATCGGTGAAATCAAAGAGAAGTTCGCCACTCCCCGACGCAGCATCATCACCTTCGATCCCGGCGACATCGACATCGAAGACCTCATCGAAGACGAAGACCTCGTGGTCACCATGACCCACAAGGGCTACATCAAAACCGTCGCTGTGGATGCCTTCAAGACCCAAGCCCGCGGTGGTCGGGGGGTGGCCGGCACCAAGCTGCGCGACGAGGACTACGTCGAGCACATCATTCACACCTCGGCGCACGCCTACCTGCTGTTCTTCTCGAGTCGCGGCCGGGTGTACCGGCTCAAGGCCCACGAGATTCCGATGAAGGAACGACAGGCCCGAGGCATGGCCATCGTGAACCTGCTGCCCCTCCAGCCCGACGAGAAGATCCGGGCAATTATCGACACCCGCGACTACGAGACCAACCGTTTCCTGTTCTTCTGCACCAAAAAGGGCCAGGTAAAGAAGACCAAGTTCAACGAATACGACAGCTCCCTGCGCGCCGGGCTCATCGCCGTGAACCTCAAAGATGGTGACGAGCTTGTTCGGGTCATCCCCACCAACGGCGGCGACGACATCTTCATGGTGAGCAAACTCGGCATGACGATCCGTTTCGCCGAAGACGAGGTGCGCTCGATGGGACGAGTTGCCGCCGGCGTGCGCGGCATGAAGATGAAGGCCGAAGACGAAGTGGTGAGCTGCGATGTGGCTCGCGACGACGTGGCGATTCTCGTGGTCACCGATGGTGGCTACGGAAAACGCACCCAGCTCGACAGGTTCAACCAGCAGGGCCGCGGTGGCCAAGGCGTGCGTGGTATCAAGCTCACGGCCAAGAAGGGGTACGTGGTGGCGGCCTTCATGGTGGGTCTCGACGACGACATCTTCGTGATCGCCTCCGGTGGGGTCGTGATCCGCATGGCGGTGCGCGACATCTCGTCGCAAGGCCGCGATGCCACGGGGGTACGGGTGATGAACCTCGACGACGGTCAGTCCGTTGCCGCTGTCGCCCCCGTGCTCGGCGCCGACGAGGACTGAGTTCTCGCGCACCAACACCAGGATCGGACCCGGGAACCACCAGGCTCACCCTGGGCGCGTAGAAGCCCTGGGTCGCAGACCCCCGAGAAGCGTGTCCCAGCAGCCGTGCGGCGGCTTTTCGAAGCGTTACTGGAACACGCTCCTCGCAACCTGTGTCGGGCCCGCCAATCGTGGTCATCCAATCTGGTCATCCAATCTGGTCTCCTGGTTCCCGCACGCTTCCATTTGGCGCTACGGTCGGGGCACTGGCAACGGCGCCTCGCCGTCTCGTGGCGTTCTTTGCGTCGTTGCTGCGTCGCCGCCAATGGGCGGTCTCTTCGAAGTGTTCACTCCTCGAAAGGACCTCCCATGGCGCGCCCACATACCTTCCGCCCACCCCGATTTCGGGACCAGGTCGACCGACGACGGGACTTCCCAGGGCGGCGGCGATTGCCCGCCGATTGCCCGTGTTCTGGCTACTGCCAAAACGAACGGTGCGACGCCGATCAATTCGATCAATCCGATCGTCCCGCCGGCGCCGAGGCCGAATACTGTGCGGGCTCAGAGTCCGGGCAGACCGTTGCCTTGGTGGCCCTGATTGTGGCCGTCGTTGCGGGCGCCACCGTGCTGGTGGGCATGTACGGCGGGCTGGTGGTGGACCGCACTCGCGCCAAAGACGCTGCGGATGCGGCGGCGCTGGCGGGGGCGGTGGACGGGGAACCCGGGGCCCGCTCTCTTGCCGAGGCAAACCGCGGTACCCTCGAACACTTCCGCCAGATCGACGAACGCACGGTGGAAGTGACGGTTCGGGTGGGCCGCGCCCGGGCCACTTCGCGCGCCGAGCCGATCACTGTGGCGGTGCGAGCGGGGGTGCCCTGATCGGTGCACCCGCACCCGAACGTCGCCCCCTTGGGAGATGGGTCTCTTGTCGACCCGGTCGCGTCTCGTACACTCGCAAACGTGACTTCAACGGAGCCGTCGGCAGCGACCGACGACGCCCCCGACAAGGTGAGCATCTTTGCCACCAACGGCGACACCCCAGCCGTTCGGCCGCGCCCGGTGCGCGTAAAGGCCAAGGTCGCGACGGGCGAGAATCCCGTGGTTGTGGTCGCCGACCCGTCGGCCAATCCGTCCGACGACGAACTTTGGGCCGCCACCCTCGCCGAGGCCGCCGCTTCCGCGGAAACCGCGGCTCGCACGACGTCGCCCGACGAAGGCCGCGAAAACGGAGACCATAGAGAGACCGCCGATCCCGACTTCGATCCCGACTTCGATGCCGAACCGGACCAAACTGCGGCTGTCGACATCCGGGCCGAGGAGTTGTCCGTAGATGTCCGGGATATCGACGAGGATTTTCTCAACACCGCACTCATCGACGATCTCGCCGATGACGAATTCGTTGTGGTCAACATCGGCGGTGGCCGTAAGCCGCGGGGCAAGCTCAAGGCCCGCAAAGTACGGCGCATCGTGCGTTACGTTTCGCCATGGTCGGTGTTCAAGGTGGCGCTGCTGTTCAATTTCTGCATGTGGGTGGTGTTCACCATTGCCAGCGTCATTCTCTGGCAGGTGGCGGTGCAGTCGGGCCAGGTAAGCAACCTCGAGAAGTTCCTCGCCAAGCTCCTCGCCGAGTCCAGCTACACGATCAACGGACGCGATCTGTTCCGGGCCTTGTCGAGCGCCGGCGTGGTGATGGTGTTCGCAGGCACGGGGTTCCTGGTGTTGATGAGTCTGTTGTTCAATGTGATCTGCGACATCACCGGGGGCGTTCGGTTTACCGTGCTCGAGCTCGAGTCGACACGTCGCGAGATCAAGACACGACAACCCGACACGGTGCTCGCTCGAGTGGACGCCGGCCACTACGACGGTCCGCAAGGACGTCGTGAGGGCCGCCAAGCCAAGCGCAACAATCGCCTCGAACGTCGCGCCCGCTAACGCCGGGCAACCGTGTCCCACGTTGCCCGGAAACTGCGCCAAAAATCATTCGAGTGGTGGCATTCGTCCGCCCCTTGCTAACTTGCCACTTCCCCTCGGGGCTATAGCTCAGTTGGTTAGAGCGCAGACCTGATAAGTCTGAGGTCGCTGGTTCGATTCCAGCTAGCCCCACCGAATTCGCTAGCCCCGCCCGGTTCGCCCCGCCCGGTTCGCCCTTCCCGGTCCGCCCCGCGAGTTGTCCGTAGCAGCCCGACCACCGGCTCACGGTGGATTTGCGGCATCAGTGGCCCGGTTGTTCGGCTTCGAGATCGAGGAGCATCACCTTGGCATCGGTGCCGCCGAGGTAGTTCCCGATGGTGCCGTCGCTACGCACCACCCGGTGACACGGCACCACGACAGGCACGGGGTTGGTGGCACACGCGGTTCCTACGGCCCGCACCGCCTTGGGATTGCCGACGGCGGCAGCAACCTCGCCGTAGCTTTCGGTCGTGCCGTAGCGGATCAATGCAAGGTGGTCGAGGACCCTCCGCCGGAATCCGGAGGACAGTTGAAGGTCCACGGGGAGATCGAATCGGTGTCGACGGCCGTCGAAATACTCGTCGAGCTGTCGTATGGCTGGAGCGAGAGGTGCTGAAGCGTGAAGTACCCGATGGCTCACGGTGTCGCTGAGTTGATCCAGAACACGGTCGTGGTCTTCGACTGCGAACGCCACGCGAACGATGCCGAGCGGTGTCATCGCGATGAGCAGCGCACCGATGGGGGAGTCGGCGATCGTGTAGACGACGTCGAGTAGATCGGAGGCGTTGGCGTCGGCAGCGAGGCGGGCACGAAGCGATCGAAGCGCCGGATCTCCCGTCGAACATGTGTCGCGAAAAGCGCTGAGCCGATCGAGCACGGCATCACCTGCGTCGGGATCGCCGGCAGGATTGGAAGGGAACGGATGCGACGAGATCATGGTTCGATCGGCTTTCTGATGATGGTTCGACGAAGGGCGGCAATACCGTCGGCGGCGCGGCGTCGAGCGGCGTCGGTGGTGCAGCCGAGCAGGTTGCCGACTTCGACATACGGCAGACCGGCCACGTGGTGATACGCCACGGCGTGACGCTGTTTGGTCGGCAACGCTCGCACCGCTTCCCAAAGCTGGAGATCCTCCTCGACGACTGCGGTGAAGGAACCGAAACTGTCGAACGGGTCGAACCCCTCGATGGGCGCGACCCGATCGAAGTCCTGCCCGAGTGGCAGCGGCGCTCGGCTGGCTGCCCGCACCACGTCGATCGCTTTCCGGTGGGCAATGGTGACCAGCCACCCTCGAATGTTGCTGTCTGGAGCCAATCGGGGGTAGGCCTCGAGGGCGGCGAGAAACGTGGTGGACCAGGCGTCATCGGCGTCGGCCATCGGAAGCACGGCACGACACACCCGGAGAACTACGAAGCCGTGCTCGAGCACGACCATCTCAAACGGGGGCAGGCTCATAGGAGGTAAACGTGAGCGGCGTCGAAAACGTGAGGTTGTTGAGGTGGCGGGGGTCTGGCGGGGTCGGGAACCCAACGGCTGGGGTAGGTTCTCGGCATGAGATTGTTTCGGCGCGCGTTGTACGCCCTCGGAGTCGCCAGCATGGTTGCTGCAGTCTTGCGGTTACGAGGCACCGGAGGCTCCCCCCCGCAACAAGGCGGGTGGCGTGAGCTGTCCGATACCGACCTGGCATGAGCAAACCCGTAGAACTGCGTGTGGGAATCGTGGGGCTCGGCGCGGTGGGCGCCCGACTGGCACGCCAATTGGTGTCGGATCCAGGAGTTGCGCAGGTCGTGCTGCGCGATCCTCGGCGTAGCCATCTCGATCTCGTGGTGGAGTCTCTGGGGCCCAAGACCGTGATCGACAACGGCACCGACAACGCGCCGCTGGATGCCGACGTGGTAGTGATTGCTGCCCACAACGGCGACCATGCTGCTCTCGCTACCGTTGCCTTGCGCGCCGGACAGAACGTCGTATCAACCACCGACAACATCGACGATGTGCGGGCGCTGCTTTCGCTCGACGCCGAAGCTCGCGAGCGCGACGTTTCGGTCGTGGTGGGTGCGGGGTTCGCCCCGGGGCTCTCCTGTTTGCTCGCCGCACAAGCGGCCCGATCGTTCGATTCGATCGATGAAATCCACGTGGCCAAGGTGGGTACGGGCGGTCCCGCATGCGCCCGCGAACATCACCGCGCCCTTTCGAGGTCCGCCCTCGACTGGCGCGAAGGAGCATTCGTTCGTCGCCCCGGTGGTTCCGGACGGGAGCTGTGCTGGTTCCCAGATCCAATTGGTGCCGTGGATTGTTACCGGGCCGCGCTCCCCGATGCCCTGCTGCTTGTCCCCGCCTTTCCCGGTGTTCGCCGCGTCACTGCACGGGTCGCCGCCACCCGACGCGACCGGCTCACGATGCGCCTGCCCATGCTTTGGCCTACACACCCGGAGGGTGGGCCGGGAGCGGTGCGGGTTGAGGTGCGCGGCCAACGAGGCGAAACACGAGACGTGGTCGTCTTCGGCGCCATGGACCGCGCCGCCGTGGCTAGCGGGGCCGTCGCCGCCGTCGCCGCCAAACGTATTGCCCAGGCAGCGGTAGTGCGGCGTGGCGCGGGCGGGCTGGCGGAGCTCTTTCCCCCCGGTGAGGTGCTTACAGAATTGCGGCAGCGAGGTGTGCGAGTGGCCCTTTTCCAGGGCAGCCTCGCCCCGAATGCCACCGATGACGACGATTCGGTTGGCCCTTCTCGCTCCCCGCTGCAACCCACCGGCTGAACCGACCCGACAAATCACATGGATGTCATTCATCTACGGTGGTTGAGATTGTCCTAAAGTGCCGTGCGTCACAGGACGACATATCGGTGCTGACTCACGAGGGGCGAGATGATCCAGCGTATGGGCGACAACACAGAGCTTTCACGAAGAATCGAGCAGCACCTGCCGCTCGTGAAACACATCGTTTTCCAGGTGGCGGTGCACTTCCCCCGTCACGTCGACCGCGACGAACTCGCTCGAGCGGGAGCGCTCGGCCTAGTAGAGGCCGCCCGTCGTTACGACGAAACCCGGGGCGTACCATTCGATCGGTTTGCCGCCCAACGCATTCGCGGGGCGATCCTCGATGCCGTGCGTGCCGCCGACTGGGCCCCCCGTTCGGTCCGCACCCTGGCTCGCAAGCTCGAAAGCGTGGAGCAGCGCCTGGCGAGTGAGCTCGGTCGGATTCCGTCGTCGACGGAGATGGCCGATGCCCTCGAGATGACCAAGCAGGAGCTGAGCCGGCTTCAAGATCGCATGTTCCGTTCAGTCGTGCTGGCCCTCGAACACGAGGTGAACGACGGCTCCGACGAAGACCTCACGCTCGTCGATGTGCTCACGGATCGCAGCGCCATCGAACCCCTTGAGGAACTCGAAGGCCGCGAGTTGTACGCCTACCTGCGTGATGCGGTTGGGCTCCTCCCCGAGCGTCACCGACTTGTCATCGTCGGGTACTTCCTCGAAGGCCGCACGTCGATCGACCTCGCTCGTTTTCTCGGCGTCACCGAAAGCCGTGTTTCGCAGCTTCGTTCGGAGGGTCTGGCGATGCTGAAGGAAGGCATCGAGGCGCAGTACACAGGAGCGCCGCCACCTTCACCCAAAGAGGTCAGCGGCCGGGTGGCACGACGCAAGGCGGTCTACGCCTCTGCGATCAACGACGCCAGCGAATGGCAGCGGCGCATCGATCAGCGTCCGCGGGCCTGAAGCGCCAGTGGAGCGGCATGGACCGCTCGGGCCTGTACCCAGAGTGGTGATCCCGGCCCAGACCAGCCAAACCGGCACCGATCAAGTCTGCCAACCCGTCCGCAAATAGCCCTGCCGGCAACAGACGGCACCTTCCGGCTCCTCGCCTGCGACGCCCGCTGGCAAGCGTTCGTCATCGACAACCTCGGCGTCCCCCTCGACATCCCCCTCGACATAGGCCGCTCGCCTCGATGCGCTACCGGCGGCCAAGTAAAGCCATCGCCCCACGCGACGGCGGCTGCATCTTTCCCGGTTGCACCATGCCCGTCACCTGGTGCGACATCCACCACGTCGAACACTGGCAAGACCTCGGCCCCACCGACCTCGTGCTCCTCGCCGCCCTCTGCCGTAACCACCACCGAGTCACCCACCGCAAAGACTGGACCAAGCAACCCACCCACAACGGCTGGTTCACCTGGACCACCCCCAGCGGACTCACCCTCACCTCCCGCCGCCACCGCCCCGACACCCAACGCACCACTACCCAGCGCACCACTACCCAGCGCACCAATACCTGAGCGTCGCCGCAGCCGCTCGGGCTGGAGTTAGAAACGGGCGGCGGCGAGGAAACCGTGGAGCACCTCGGTGTTGCCGAAACAGTCGAGCGACGAGGGGGGTAGTCGGTTCCAGAGCACGAGGTTCATGCTGCCGGCGGGGCCTCGGGCGGCCACGTCACCTTTGGCGTGTTCGTTCGCCACATGCAGCCCGGCAGGGTCGAAACGAAGCATCCACTCGCCCTCCACGTCGGTGCAATGGAGGTGGATCGATGCCTCACCGTCGACGAGCGCACCGTCGACGAGCGCACCGCCGTTGGACGCGGCGGTCGTCGCCATGCCCTCCCACCGGTCGGTAGGCAACCGCGGCACGAACAACGAGAACAACTCGTGTATGCCATCCACGGCAATGTCGGGAGCGATCGCTGCGGGAGCGGCACCGCCCATCGCGGCCCCAGCCTGTTGGGCGTCTATCCGGTGAATCGACGTCTCCTGCGCTAGGCGGCGAAACCAGATCCGCGTCGGCGATGGTCCGGCCCAGAACGGAACCACAACCTCAGGATCAGCGTTGCGGAGCGTGTCGAGCAGCGACGCCGAGGTGGAGTGGAACCACGTCACGGCGTCGGCGCCTGACGGAGTAGGGAGCCACTGATCAAGGGGGGCGAACGCGGCGCCTTTGGTGAGCACGGCGTCGAGACGGTGATACACCCGTCCGAGATGGGCGAGAAGGTCGGTGACCGTCCACCCAGGGCACGCAGGCACGGGAGCGTCGAGGGCGTCACCCTCACGGGCGCATAGGACAGCGATGTCGTCGGACAGGACATCGAGATACCGGGAGTCGTCGAGCATCACGGGAGCGTACGGGGAGCTTCGAGACGGTCGGCGCCCGGGAGGAGGTTTTCGTGCTCTTTGCGGACACGAGCGGGGGCTTTGTGGCGCCACGAATCGGTGATGAGCTCTTCGAGTTCGTCGACCTCGACGGCATCGAGATGCACCAGCACGGCGGGGTAGCCGTCGTAGTGCGGCGTGGTGAAGAACTTCTCCGGGTCGGCGGCGAGCAGTGCTTCCTTTTCGCCGAGATCGGCCACGAATACCACCAGCGCCCCGTCGGCTTCGCTGCGAATACGGAGGAAACTTTTGTCCTTCACCCGATAGCCGGGCGACCTGTGCCACGGCTTCTCGATTGTCTCCGGAAGGGCGAGGGCGATTCGACGGACATCGGCTTCGGTGGCCATGCTCGCAGGGTAGCGGCGTTAGGTGGTGCGCCAGCCGCGTTCGAATGGGAGTCGCCAGGCGAAGGGGGCGATGAGTTGGTGGATGGCGTTGGGACCCCAGGATCCGGGAGCGTAGGGACGTACCGGCGGCGGGTCGCGAAGCAATGGCGCCGACAGTTCCCAGGTTCGTTCGATGCCTTCAGCGGTGGTGAACAGCGTGTGATCGCCGCTCATGGCGTCGTGAATGAGTCGTTCGTAGGCTTCGAGCACGTCGGAACTCTCATGCAGGGAGAACTGCAAACTCTGTTTGTCGAGTTTCATGCCCGTGCCTGGGCGTTTGCCGTAGAACGACAGCGATACTTTCGACGCATCGGCGAGATCGAACGTGAGGTGGTCGGGCCCATGGGCACCGACGCCGGACCCGGCGGGGAACATGCTGCGCGGCGGTTCACGAAAGGCGATCGAGATGATGCGGCTTCCTTCGGCCATACGTTTCCCGGTTCGGAGATAAAACGGCACGCCGGCCCAACGCCAGTTGTCGATCTGACAGCGCAGGGCGATGAAGGTCTCCGCATCGGAGTGGGCGGCGACACCCGGTTCGTCTCGGTAGCCCTGGTATTGCCCTCGCACCACGTCGGTGGGGGTGATCGGGCTCATGGACCGGAACACCTTGTTTTTTTCTTCGCTGATGGCTCGAGGTTCGAGCGCCGTGGGTGGCTCCATCGCCATGAAGGCCAGCACCTGGAAGAGGTGGGTGACGACCATGTCGCGGTAGGCGCCACTCGTTTCGTAGAATGGGGCCCGAGAACCGACGCCGAGCGTCTCGGGCACGTCGATTTGCACATGATCGATGTGGTCGCGGTTCCAAATGGGCTCGAACAAGCCGTTGGCGAAACGGAAGGCGAGGATATTGAGGGCCGCTTCCTTTCCGAGGAAGTGGTCGATCCGAAAGATCTGCTCCTCGGCGAAGTGCTGGTGCAGGGCGCGATTGAGCACACGGGCACTGTGCAGATCGGTGCCGAAGGGTTTCTCCATGATGATGCGGGAGCGGTCTATGAGGGAAGCCTCGGCGAGCAGCTGCACGACGGCCATGGCCGCTTTGGGAGGAACGCTGAGGTAGTGGAGGCGGCGCGGCTCCCCGGACAGTTCGGCTTCACGTTCCGTGACGGCTTTGGCGAGACCCTCCGCCCCACTCGCGGACGAAACGAAATGAAAACGATCGACAAAGGCGTCGACCTCTCCGGGCGCGCGCACTCGTCGGGCGAACTCCGTCAGCGCCGATCGGGCGAACTCCCGGAACTTCTCGGTGTCGAGATCGTCGAGGGAGGTACCCACGATCCGATAGTCCGGCAGCAACCCAGAGCACGCCAGGTGAAAGAGCCCGGGGATGAGCTTTCGTCGAGCGAGATCGCCCGAAGCCCCGAATAACACGATGACGTGGGGCGGAAGTTTGGGAATCAGATGCGGATCGAGATCGTGGGGTTCAGGGTTCGAGGTAGGCACAGCTCTCCAAAGGTAGACGCCGCTCCGCGTGTTCGCGCCGCGTTTCGTGGACGTTGCGGCTTTTGGGACGTCGATCACCTACCCGCGCCGAGCAATGCCAACACCTGCTCGTGAATCACGCCGTTGCTGGCGACCCCGCTACCGGTGGAAGGATCGTTTTGCCCCTGGAAGTCACTGAACTGGCCACCGGCTTCGGCGAGGATCACCGGCATCGGCGCTACATCCCACAACGCCACCTGCGGGTCGATCATGACGTCGATGCGCCCGGTGGCCACGAGCGCAAACCCGTAGCCGTCACCCCAGGTGCGCATCTTCGCCCCCGATCGTTTGATCGCGAGAAGCGACGGCTCAGCCCAGTGGCTGTAGCTCGATGTGCTTACGTACGCGTCGGCCATCGTCGTGGTGGCGCTCACCGTGCACGGAATGCCGTCCTCAAAACAGCCGAGGCCTCGACCGGCCCACACGGTTTGGCCGATGGCCGGCAGGTTGATCACCCCAATCGCCGGACCGTATTGGTCGTTCATAGCCAGGAGGTTGCAGTACAGCGGCACGCCACGGGTGAAGGCCATGGTGCCATCGATGGGATCGATGAACCAGGTGTTTCCGCTGCTGCCGGTGGTGTCGGCTTCCTCCTCGCCCACGATGGCATCGAGGGGATGGGCGGCAATGATCTGCTCCCGAAGGAAACGTTCGGCCGCTTTGTCGGCTGCGGTTACTGGCGTGCCGTCGCCCTTCAGATCGACGTCGAGATCGGCCCGTCGGAACCAGTCGAGGGTGAGTCGCCCGGCCGCCTGTGCCCACTCCACCGCCTGGGCAAGGAGCGCCGGATCAACGGGGGGAACAGCAGGCAGGGGTTCAGTCATGACGCAGTATCGCGCCCAGCGCTCGATCTCTCAGCCGACGAGTTCGTCGGCGACCTCGTGCACGACCTGGCGCAAGTGGTCGTCTCTGACTTTGGCCATTCCGGCGTCGTCGATTTCGTCGGCGAAACGCAACCGCTCCACCGACGGCGCATTGACGGCACGGGGCGCCCAAGCCGAGTGGAGGAGGAACGGGACCTTTTCGTTGTTCGGGCCCTTCAGGGTGGCAATCGGGCCGTCGGCCACACGACCGGCGTCGAACACCTCGATGCGGAAGGCGTCGTCGTTCATGACGGGCACGACGACATACCCGTCGTGACCGCCAGGCTTCGTACCGGCGTACCGGCTGGCTCCGCTATCGGCCCCCGGGTCGCGAGGCACGAAGGTGGGACTGGTGGGCATGTCGTCGAGCGACGGCATTTCGTAACGCCCGAGCCGGTCGAGAGACCCCCGTTCGTAGGTGACGAGCGAACCCACCTGATCGTCGGCCGGGAACCTCGACCGATCGACTCGGTCACCGTAGAGCGAAAGGGCCCGCTGGGTGATGGTGCCGGCTCGAAACCCGTGGTAGGCGATGTGGTGGAGCGTGGGGGCGCTGATTCCCTCGGTGCTCCAGTCCATGCCAGACAGTTGTTGGTTCCACATGGTGTCGTCATTGCGGAGCACGTCGACGGTGGCGGTGCCCTTGTTCGGATCGAAGGTCACCTCACTCAACGAATGTGGCGCCATGCCCCAGTTGTAGAGGCCGACGTAGGCCGGATCGATCGGGTTGTCCAAGGCGTCGCGATCGTCGGCTCGGACGTTGAGGCCGAGGTCGAGGCGGTCCATATGTTCGAACACCACCCGTACCTTGCCGTCGCTGTCGTCGTAGGCGCCGTAGTAGTGCCCCGTGCTCGGCGAGAGCGGGAACACGTGGGCGGGAAGGGCAGTGCCGGGTTTTGTGGTGTCGAGCAGATCCTTGCGCACGAGATACACCTGCACCTCGTCATCGACGGTGACGGAGCGCACGCCGGTGTGCATCTCCCCGGGGTCGGCCTTGAAGTTGCCGGAGTCGGCGAGTATCAGCCAGTCGCGGGTCTGCGAGATGGTGTGCATCGAACCACGAACTTTGGCGCCGTCCACCGGCCAGCAGCGCACCTCGGTGCCGTCGCCGTCGTACCGCACGACCCACGGCTGCAACTCGATCGGATCGAAGTTCACCGGCAGAAGCTTCACGGTCCATAGGCAGTCACGGTCCGGGTCGATGATCGGATGAGCCGAGGAGAAGAAGAACGGGAGGAGGTCGTCGGACGCCAGAAACGACTCGCCCCACGACGCCTTGTGGCCCACCTCGCCGAGGAAGTCGAGCGAGAAGGGGTCTACCTCGCTTGGCCGTCCCACATCCCACGTGGCGAAGAGGCGATCGCCCCACGGCAACGGCGCCGTATTGGCCATGTTGGGCGAGCCGAACGGTGATTGGTAGCCGAGGGGAGTGGGTGAGAAGGCCTCGGGCGCCTTGGCGTGGAGGCGTTGCGTGGGGGACTCGATGGTGCGGGTGCGCCAGGCCCATCGATCGGCTGGCGCCCCGAAGGTGCCGGGCTGGAGCGAAAGCCGAACCATGACGCCAAACCCAAAGAGGGCGTAGGCCAAGTCCGGCGCCACGGTTGGGGCGCTGATGAAAATTTCGCCCGTGAGATCGGCGGGCCACGCGCCGGACGAAAGAGTGAGATTGAGATCGGCGTGAGCAGCTGAGGTGAGTGACTGGGGGATCGGCACGGCGGTGCTCCAAAGGTCGACGATCAATGTGGTTAACAGTGTTTACCACATCGACGACAGGGCCGGCCGCCCAGTTGTCCAGTTCGCTCAGTTGTCCAGTTCGCTCGGTTGTCCAGTTCGAGCGTCAGCCTCTACCTACCAACGCCGGAGAGCAACGCAATCACCACGAGGAGGGCGATCGCAACGAGACCGCACACGATGATGACGGGTGCCTTGCTCTTCTTCTTTGGGTCCGGACTGATCGGCCCACCGGGAATGGGGGGGCCACCGAGCAGCGGGGGCGGAGAAATCGGCTGCGGAATCGGCGGGGCGCCCGCGGGTGGGGGCATGGGTGGCGCGGGTGGAGCCATGGGTGGGGCCGGTGGCGCCGGGGGCGGTGCCGGGGGCGGTGCACCCGCGGGCGGGGGCACCTGCCAACCTTGATCGGCGGCGCCGGAAGGGCTCGGTGAGGGTGGTGGTGGTGGCACGACGGGTGGCGGGGGCGGTGCCATGGGTGGTGCCAGGGGTGACGGCGCGGACCCATTGGGATCGAGGGCCGGGGGGGCGGGCGGGGACATGGAAGGCGTCGGTGGAGCGACGATGAGGTCGTCAAGTCCGCGCAGCCAAGTGGTGCAACTCGATGGCCGGGTGGTGGGGTCGCCGTCGAGGAGCGCAAGGAGATGATCGATGACGAGAGGTTTGCCGCCGACGAGTGAGGTGGCGGCAAGTTCCTCCCGCGCTCGGTCGATGTTGAGCAGTGGGGGCGGGGTGCTGGTGAACAGGTAGAAGGCGACGGCGCCGAGTCCCCATCGATCGGCGGCACTGTCGTAGGGCTCGCCGTTCAAGACTTCCGGTGGCATCCACGCTGGTGTGCCCACAATGGTCATCGCCGAGTCCATTTTCATGAGGCGGGCGGTACCGAATCCCACCAAACGCACCTGACCATCGTTGCTCACCAAAATGTTTCCGGGTTTGAGATCACGATGGAGGACCGGCCGTCCGCCGATGCCCGTGTGCAAGTAGTCGAGCGCAGTGGCAACGGGTCCGAGGAGGCGCACACAGTCGGCGAGGGTTCGATTTGGGTTGGCTTTGCACCAGGTGTTGAGCGGCTTCCCATCTACCCAGTTCATGACGAGGCAAATGGTGCTCCCCTCGCCGGGTTCCCCCGGCGCGTGAGCGGCCGTGGACTCGAACACTTCGCGCACCTTCACGAGGGCGGGATGTTCGAGGCTGCGAAGGATCTCCGCCTGACGCAGCCAGCGTTGCCGGGCGTCGTCAAGGTCCTCTTCTGACTCAGGGCTATTCACCTTGATCGCCACGGGGATCGCGACATCGTCAATGAGGAGGTTGGCGCTCCACAGTTCGCCATCGGCGCCGGTAGAACGATGCTCCACAAGCTCGTAACGATCGGGCGAGTCGGAGGGGCCCATCCGGAGCCGAACGTCCTCGATGGGATCGGCCGGGTCGGCCGGCGGTTCTGGGCTGTTGGATTCCGGGCTGTTGGATTCCGGGGTGTTGGATTCCGGGGTGTCGGATACTGGGATCTCGGATTCTGGGGTGTCGGATTCTGGGGTGTCGGGTGTGGTGGTTTCGGGCGGTACACCCACTTCGGCCGCGGCAGGGACGGTGAACATCGCCGTCTCGTCGCCGAGACGCGGGCCGGAATTCGTTGGTCGGATGAGCGTTTCCGACGGGCCGGGCGGGGTGACCGTGGTGGGCTCGGGATCCGGCGCACTCACCGGCTCAGCGGGCAGTACCGGGGGGGGCGGGGGCGGCGGGGGGTCGTTTGCTGGTTGGGGCGGGTACCACTTGCCGTCGGATGCTTGCCACCATCCCTCTCCCATTGGCGCGTCACTCACGGTTGCTCCTTCAAGTCACCAGGGGAAGCACGCCGGGCTACGTGCCGACGTTCCTTTTCCTATCATCGCAGCTTCGCCGCCCCTCGTGGGCCAGAACCGTCTGCACCCGGGCGGTGGAGGCAACCTGCGTTCGCCACGGCACCTTGTGCGTTGACCTGGGGACGTCTACGAAAGACCAACGTGGCGAGGCGGCGACGCGGATTTCTTCGACGAAGACACCCCGTTCTACGAGCGTCGGCCGGCTGCCGCGACGCGACTCGCCAGGGATCGCAACCATTCCGGCGAGGGGGGACGGTACGGGCGGAACTTGGTGGACCGTCCGGCCTCCTCGTCGTACAAGATGGCTTGGTGATCCGAAAGTGTGGCGGCGTTCTCGGATCCGGTGAGGCCGCGGCTGATGTCGGGATCAAGCGGACCGACCACCCGATAGGCGAACGCCCGGAGCTCGGTTCGGTCGATCCGACGGCTGAGCGTCGCCGGAGTCTCACACCACACCACGGAGTGCACCCCAACTTCCGGTCCTTTGCTGAGCACATGGTGAAGTTCGACATGGCGGGCCACTGCGTCGGGGTCGCGAGGATCGATGTCGAGATCTCGCGCCTTTCCCAACCCGGCGATGACGAATACCACCGGTCCTTCGCTGAACGTCTCTTCGGCGTGACGGCGCCGAACCGTGGCGGCGATTCGAGCGAGTTCTTCATCGAACCGACGTTGACGAACCACCGTCAGTCCGGCGAAGCCTTCGAGGGCCTGTGCCGACTCGGCGAACCCAGTTTCGGCGGGGAGAAAGTCGGCCACTGTGAGGTGGAGCCCGTCTCCGTGGTTGAGCAAAGCAGTGGTGATTGCCCCCAGCACGAGGCCGCGTCCAGAGAACTCGTCGTTGGTGACCACCAGCAAGTTGGCCCCGTCGGTGCGACGGAGAAGCAGTTCGACCGGTCCGCCCATTGACGTGGGGTCGCCGAGCCAGAATCGTGGCTTGAGTCGAAGCGCACGGCGATCCACGAACGAAGCCAGTCGTTCGACCCCGCTGCGATCGAGCCGAGCCGGCGTATGACCATCGAAGACCTGGGGTGGCGTGTGAACATCGTCGACGTGGGCTCGGGCCCGAACTTGCCACAACAGTTGTTCGCGTGGCGCCGATCGGAGACTGGCTGGCCGGAAGGTGGTGGTTGAATTGCCGACGGTGGAATTGCCGATCGTGATCGTGGCTTTCGTGCTTGCAACACTGGTGCCTAACGCACCATCGAGCACGATCGCGGCTTCACTCGCCGGGGTGAGATTGATGCGGGTGTGGCAGTGGCGTAACGCAGGATGGAGTTGGAAGAGTGTGTCGTCGATCTCACTATCCGCCAGGAGCAGGTGGATGCCTACCCGGGGTCCGTTCGTGAGGAGCGCGTCGACCAGCTCTACGGCACGCACACCGATTCGATCCTCCCCGGTGAGCAACGCCGAGAAACCCTTGATCACCACGATGAGGCGCCCAGACCCGTCGGATCCGGATTGTCCGCTGGACCGGGATCCATTCCGACGCGTGCATTCGGTGTTCACGCCCTCGAGCACGGCTACCACGAACTCGGTTTCGGTGTTGACACCGATGAGACGGGCATGGGGAAGTTGCGTCTCGATTGGTGCATCGAAGCTGGACCGATCCTTGATCGACAGCAAGAGCAACCGTGCTTGGCTCGGCGCGTACCGCACGGTGATTCCATCGACACAGGTAGCGAGGAAATCGTCGATTCCGGCGGAGTCGTTGCCGGTGACCAATGCCGAGCCGTGCTCAGATCCGTCGAAGCGGAGTTCTGTGACGTCGATACCGCCGGAACGACCGATGAGGACGGAAAGGAAATCTTCGGCGGTGTGGCCCCACCACGTGGTGGGATCGTCGAGGTCAGTGCCCGCCAGCTTGAGCACCTTCTCGAGGTCGTCGGCGGCTTGGCCGGACGACCGTGCGGTCGACGCCGCAAGTGTTACCTCACGGATCAGCTCAGCAACCTCGGCGTCGTCCGGCGCGTCGTCAAGATGCACGGTCCAAAGCCCGGCGCGGCCGCGGTCGACCACCACGTCGCCATCGTTGGGCTTAAAACGTTCGAGGTCGGGGAGGGGTTGACGCCGACGCTGTCGACCGCCGGCACCAAACGGTGTCGGCATCACCGGATCGGTCACGATCAAGACAGAAACCCCGGCACGGGGCCCACGCTCGATGAGCGAGGCGAGTACCTCCGTGGCGCGGTCGGTAAGCCCGGTGGGATGGTCAAGTACCAGCAGCAAATGCCATGGCTCCACCGTTTCGCCGGCGGCCTGGTTGCACTCGGTGAGGCTGGCGAATCGCGTACCCAACACGTCGTCGACAACGCGATCGGTGCCGAGACTCAGGTTGTCGAGCGTTTCCTCGATTGATCCCTCAGTGGTCACGACAGAGACGATTGGTGTGCCGGGCACGGACAGCAGGCCGGGGAGGAGCGGCCGCAAACCCCCGGACGAACCCTTGGGGTCGATGATGGTGATGCGCAGCCCATCCGGCAAGGTGGCCCACAGGGCACGGGCCAGCACCGATCGAATGCACGCGTAGATTTGATCGTTGGTGTGGGTGCCTTCGAACACCACGCCGGGGCCACCCGGTAGTTCGAGCACGGCCGGGATCGGCGTGTTCCGCATGCGGGGGTGCACATAGTTGCCCACCCGGACGAGGCATCGCCCGAGCGCTTGCGGCGTTCGGGTCTCCCATCCGACGTCATCCCACGAACGCGCCGACACCGGGATCGCCGCGTTCAGCAGATCAAGGTCGCGGCGAAGCACCTGCAGGCCGATCTCGAAGCTGGCCCGGCTCTCTTTGCGTTCGGCGGTGAGGTCGTCCTTCGTCCGGTTCAGTAAGGATTTCTTCGTGCGATCAGCGTCGGCGAGCAGTTGGTCCACTCGGCGTGTGGCCGCAGCGAGCAACTCCCCGATGCCTTCCATCCGGATGAGTCCAGTGATTCCCTTGGCCATACGCACCTCGCTCTCGATCGCCTTCAAGAGCGTGTCGACGGGGGTGGTTTCATCGTAGGGATAGTTGGTGATTGCCTTTCTGCGGAGCCCAGATTGGAGGAGGTCGGGGCGCGCTTTTCGTTCGGCGAGTCGCTCGGCCATGCCCCGGAGTATCGACACCGCCCCCATTGCCTGTTCGGCCCGTGTCTGCTGCGCCTCCCATCGCTCTTCGATTCGTTGGCGACCCTCCTCCTGGTCGGACTTGAGCCCCTCGACGTCGTGTTCAAGGGTGGCCACGAGTTGGGCGGCCCGACCGATCAGGTCGCTTACGGCCTGGATTGGATCGACGATCGCCGGGCCAGATTCGTCGGAGGTGGCAGCGACTCTTTTTGGAAGCGCAACCAACCCATCATGGCGCCCGCTATTGGCTGAAGCCCCGGAGGTGTTAGCGCCGGCCATGACGTTCTCCGACCTTCTGTCCCTTACCGGCACAAAGGCCCCCGTTTCGAAGTGAAAGCTCTGCGCAGCCTTCGAACGGTCGCGGGATCAAAAAATCTTCGGAGCGGAGTCGTCGACCTGCCCTCGGGCTTCGCGTGACTCTCGAAGGAGCGCCACCGGATCAAGCCGACGCGGCGGCGGCTCCGGCGCTTCGGCGCGAGCGGGCAGGGGGGGTAAAGCGGCAACGGGCACCGGCGCAACAGGCGCCGCAACGGCGGCGGCCGGGGTTGTCGATTCCGGTAGGCCCTCGACGGGCTTCAGAACAGCCGAGGCATGCGTGAAGTAGACGGCGGCGACGGCGTCGATCGTGGTTTCGTTCATGACGAGCGGCTCGTTGCGGTACTTACACACGGCCCGGAGGATCTTGCACACCTCCATGGGGAGATACGGCCGAAGGTCGCCGTCGCCCTGGGTGCGGCTCACGTGACGGAGGTACGCGGCCGCGCCGGGCTCGATGGTGACATCAAATTTCTTGGCGGCCCGCCCGAGCACGGTGTCGAACTCTTCGTCGCTGATGGGTGGCACGAGGATCTTGTTCTGGATACGCCGGAAGAAGGCCTCGTCGCCCAAGCTGGAGGGCTGAAGGTTGGTCGAAAACACCACTTTGCAATCAAAGGGGATCGAGAACTTCATTCCGTAGCTCAGCGAGAGGAAATCCACCCGTCGATCAAGGGGGACAATCCAACGGTTGAGGAGTTGCTCGGGGGTGAGTATTTGCCGGCCGAAGTCGTCGATGACGAAGATGCCATTGTTGGCCTGCATCTGAAGCGGTGCGATGTAAATGCCGTTCGTGACCTCGTGGGTGAGGTCGAGCATGGATCCGGTGAGCTCGCCACCAGCGATGATGCAGGGCCGTTTGCAGAGCACCCAGCGGGGGTCGAAGTCCTCTGGCTGCGGTTCGATTGGTTCGTGGGCGATTGGGTCGAAGACCGTGATCACCTGGCTGTCGACTTCGACGGACCGGGGTACCCACACCGGATCGTCGTGGATACGGATCATGCGTTCGGCGATCGATGTTTTGCCGGTGCCGGGCGGCCCATACAGGAACATTGCGCCCTCGGCAATCAGCGCAGGACCGAGCTCGTTCAACAACTTGGGATTGACCACGAGGTCGGCGAAGGCATTCTCCATGAGTTCGAGGGTGACCTCCGGCGACGCCTTTTGACGGGCGATCATCTCCTTGTAGTCGGTGAGTGGCACCGGGACAGCTCCGGCGTACCGACAGAGGCGCATACGTTCCTGGGCCGCCTCTCGGCCGAGATCGGTGAGGCCGAGGAGGTAGTCGCGGCCTTCAAGACCGTGCACTTCGAGGTAACGCAGCTCCCGCAGTTCCTCGACTACCTCATTCATGAGCGCAGGGTTGAGGCAGAGCGATTCGCTGAGTCGCAGGGTGGACGTGCGACCCTCGAACAACGCTCGGCGCAGAGTGAGATCCTGAACCATTGCGAGCGGCACCCCGAGCTCATCGGGAGTGCGCGGGACCTTCGGCCCCTGCAATATCGCGTCCATGTTTCCTCCGGCTACTTCCTGGTCGATCGTTAATCGGGCGCGATCATGCCCCAATTGAGGAGTCGGCGCGCCATGCGGCTCGCACCGACCCGTTTCGGCGCCGAATCGTTACCCGCAATTGATAAGAACGTCGGTCTGCTGGTCTTGGGTGGGAGCCTCGTGGCAGGTCACGGCGCAGGTCACGGCGCAGGGTCGAGCGGGACCACGAGCACCCGCTGATCCCCTGGCTGATGACGGGTGACGTGTCCGGTTCCGTGGAGGTCCTCGACCAGAACCGTGCTTCCTGGAGGCAGGCGACGAACTTCACCGGTGGCCACTTCGATCTCTGCCCAACCGGTGAGGAAGGTCACGAACTGGCGACACGGGGCAGTGTGCCAATCCGGAATCAGGGTTCCGTCTTTGATGGTGAGGAACTCCAGGCGATTCGCAGGCCAGGATGGCGAGGCCCACAACTCGGGGACACCGTGTTCGGCGGGATGCACGGTGACCGGGGTCGGCTCGTCGAGGAATCGTGATCGGCCATCAGCGTCGGAAACGATACGGGTGAAGCCAATGGCTGGGGGCGCCGCCGTTCCCGGCGCGGGCGCCGGGGGAGGAGACGACGCGGGGTCGGGTGGGCTCACGGAGCAGTGGGGCGGCGGAAATTCAGCCGGAAATTCAGCCGGGAGCGCAGCCGCACGCTGACCCGCAGCCGCCGCCGGAGGGCGCAGCCGACATTGAGTTCGGCGAACTCGCCGCCGCGGCGGATCCGGCAGAGACGGAGGCGAAGCTCGACAGGAGTTTGATGGTGTCGTTGTGGCCGCTGGGGCAATGCGCCGGTGCCGAGGCCTCGACCATTGACCGTTTGACGTCGAACCGGGAGTCGCACGTTCGGCAACGGAACTCGTAGGTAGGCATGGACGAACTGTATCGGCTCGTGCCGCCGCCGTCCTGTGGCTCCGCCTTTCGGGGCTGCACGTAGTCAACGGCGGTGTCGTGGATGCAGCAACTCGCGGTGAGCCGTGCGAGGCTCCGGCGGCGATGTCTCAAGCGATCGGCAACATCCTTGTGGCGGCTGTCGGTGTCGCCTTGAGTCCGTTGCCGATCATCGCGTTAGTCCTGGTCATCGGCACCAAACGGGCGCGGGTGTGCGCACCGGCGTTCGGGTTGGGCTGGGTGACCGGTCTCACCGTGCTGAGTTTGGCACTCGTCTTCGCCACCGGAACCGCTGACGAACCCGGCAGTGCCGTCGAAACCGGCGTGCCGTGGGGCAAGGCGCTCATCGGCGTGGCCTGCATCTTGTTGGCGGTGAAGCAATGGCGATCGCGCCCGAAGCAGGGTGAAGAGGCGGAACTCCCGGGATGGATGTCCAAGCTTGACGAGGTCGCGCCGGGCAAGGCCTTCCTGATGGGGGCCGGGCTCGGGGTCGCGAACCCCAAGAACGTTGCGTGCACGGCGGCCGCTTCGGCATCGATCTCCCAAGCCGGCCTCACCGGCGGCAGCGCGATTGTTGCCGTAGCGGTGTTCGTGGTGCTGGGCTCGCTCACCATCGTGGGGCCAGTGTTGTGCCAATTGCTGGCCGCGGAGCGTGCGGCCGCGCCCCTGGCCCGCACCAAGGAGTTCATGGTTTCCAATAACGCGGTGATCATGATGGTGGTGCTGCTGTTGATCGGCACCAAGATCCTCGGGGACGCTTTCGGCGGGGTGTGACCGCTCGGAAGCCGTTCGGCTCTTTGGGGCCACGGGAATTGTGCTGGATCAACGATTCTGAGGTGATTCGGGGCCCCAACGGCTCCGCCACTCAATGGGCCTGTCGGTGAGCAGGAAGGCCTGAGGAGCGTGTCCCAGTAACCATTCGGCGTCTTCCGGGCAGCTTCGAATCTCGCGGCGTCCTCCGTCTCATCGCCCAAAACAGGGGGCTTTCGACGTGACGTCCTTGCGAGAGTCCGAACCGTGGCTCGGAATCCGCTTCCCGAAGCGTTACTGGGACACGTTCCTAGGAGCGTGTCCCAGTAACGGAAAATTTGGGTGTTTTGGGTCTGATTCGGGTTCTGCATGGCGCGGTCTTGGAATCGTGATGGCTCCTTGTGTGGTGCCAGTAGCGCCCTTGAGGCGTGTTATGGCGCGGCGAAGCAGACGGTGTTCACGGTGAATGAGTCGTCGTCATTTAGCGGGCACAGCCGCGACGGTTGGTGTCAGGTTGTGATGAACACGTCGACACCGAC
>JANOSD010000019.1:0-5156 GCA_031415655.1 Actinomycetes bacterium | reverse complement strand
GCCGCCGCGGGCGTACGGTCGGACCACACGTTCCCGGGCGGCGAGCAGCCCCGCGCCACGATTGGACCAGCGCCGGTAGACGTCGTCGTGCTGGGAGTCCGGTCGTTGGGGGAATCCGCCAGTCCCTCGGCCATGGCCGACTTCATGATGCGGTTCGCCAACGCAGCCCCGAAAGGCAACGGGAGCGGTTACGACAGCACCTCCGCGCTAGGACCGCGTGAGTGGTCTTCAGCCTGGGTCTCTACGGTCATGAGTGTTTCTTCGACTGGTGGGTCAGTCGGTGGCTGGCCGGTTGTTGGCTGGGCAGACGCGCCGGCACTCGTTTGCCGGCCACCCGGTCAGATCACGGCGCGGGTCTGCTTCTCAAAATCGAGGTGCAGGCGGGCGTTGGCGGACGCCAACGCGTAGGTCTTGGAGAGGCGGTCGACGGTACCGAAACGAGAGGCATGGCGGGGAAAGTCAGCGAGCGGCTGGGCCTGGCCTTTCACGGTGAAGTCGCCGGTGGAACCAAAGCGGATGTCGCCCGATGATGGTGATGTCCACGCGACGGTGAACCCTTCGACGGTGCGTTCGACGGCCGGTTCGTTGGCGGTGACCCGGCCCAGCCAGGTGGTGTAATCGCCGTCGGTCTTTTCGCCGACCTCGACCAGCCAGACATTGTCGGGGCCCCCGTTGGCGAGGAGGTCGTACTGTTTCGTCATCCCCTTGGCGGCGAGTTGGGCCGGGTCGGATTCGCGCCAGGTGGGTTCACGCCACGACCACAGGGCGATGTAGCCGTCGCCTTTGCGACCGACGGTCCAATGGCCGGTCTGGGTGACCTCGTCGAAGTGATCCTGCGGGAAAAAGGCGTGGGTGAAGTCGCGGTACTTGAACGCCGCCCAGACAAAAGGGTCGACCTTGTCGTCCCACGCCGGCTGATAGATGTGTACGCCGGTACGTTCGTGTTGGGCGGACCGGGGCATGGCAGCTTCGCCGGTCCAGTAGCCGGGTTTGCCGTCGGTGGGCCAACCTTCGGCTTTGTCGGGGCCGGTGCGGGGGTGGTTGGCGAACACCACCGCGTCAGCGTCGATCGTTGCGGCCCATGCCTGGGCCTGGTCGCGCATTTGCCCAAATCGGTGATCGACGACGGTGGCGAGCGACACGTGGTCGCCGCGCCAGGCGTAGGTGTTGGCCTCGCGAAGGTGGACAAGATTCACCGCAGCGTGGTTGGCGCGGGTCCAGGCCTTGAGCCGTTCCGGATCGCCGCCGTTGAGGTCCACGACAAGTTTGATCTGAGCGGTTTCGGGACGGTCGAACAGCCGGTACTTCTCGGCTTCGGCCAGGCTGATGTCGGTGATCTGCCACATCCCTGCTGCCCCTTGGCTCCACCAGAAGGTGAGATTGGCCGGGTCGTTGAAGTCGTAGCCGAACGGTGCTTCGGGGTTGTCGGTGACGGGTGCGGCGCCGTCGACGAAGATGCCGTGGCGTTCTCGCACCACGCCCGGCTGCCGCGCGGTGGCGATATCGATCAAGGCTTGGGGGTGCCGGTACCGTTTGGCGGCACACAGGTACACGGCACCGGTGTCGGAGGCCACCCGATAGGGGAGGTCGTTGTCGGCGAAGAGGATCTTGGTGGTGGCAAAGGTGTCTTCGCGGCGGCCGGATGTCTTGTTGGCGGTGTAGGTGCGGCCGCGGGAAGCGACGTAGACACCCCGGTGGGTGTGGGCAGCCATGTCGAGCACGCACAGGTCGAGGGCCATGCCGGCGGCCCGTACGAGCTCGGGGTCGTCGGCCAGTTCGGCGAGCGTGAGCAGCGGCGTGGTGTTCTTGATCATGTAGACGTTGCTGTGCCACTCGGAGAACCCGAACCGAACCCGTTCGTCGACCCAATCGAGGATTGGTTGACGGGAACGTTCGGCGTGTTGTGCTCCGGTGAGCCCGGTGATCGTGAACGTGTCGGTTGGGAACCGTTTCCCGGCCAGGTACTCCGTGACCAGACCGATGACCACATGGTTCTCGGACCAGTACCACTGTTTGTCCGAGACGCCGTCGGGGAGCGGGTCGTTGTAGCGGTAGCGGTTGCCGATCATGACCCGTTTGGTGGCGGCGACCAGGTCGGGCGACAGGGTGGTGGACGGTGTCCGTCCGTCGGCGAGAGCCAGCATCCAGTGCAGGTACATGAGGCGAAAGTCGCGGGTGTCGGACCAGTTGTCGAACTTGTCGAAGGCTTCTTTCAGGTTCGTGACCGTGGCGGCGCTCGTATCCCACGAGTAGCCCGGTTCGCGGTGCGCTCGAACCAGTTGCGCCACGATTCCGGTCACGTTTTCGGCGTCGAGAGTCTCTGTGGCGAAGGCCAGGTACTCGGTGACCCGGCTCTGGAAGAGCGACTCGTCCACCAACCCCGGCGACCCCGGCGCGGCCAACACACTGCCCACATCAGAGGCGGGGCTATCGATACCCGCGGTTGCTTGCGGCGTGGCGGTCGCCGCCGCCGGAGCCTTCGCCCCACCGTCGGAGCAGGCGCCCAACAGTGCGCCGGCGGAGAGCGCACCAGCGCTCACCATGCCAGCGGTGCCAAGCGAGCCGGCGAGGAACTGTCGGCGGTCGGGGCCTCGGGAAAGGGGTTTGTCGGCGGCGGGCATTCGTGGTCCGGTCAGCAGTTCGGGAGGTGGCGACGATTTGCAGTTAGCCCACCGTAGAAGGGGTGCTGCACCTCGTCAATCGGCCGGTGGCGAAGGGGGCGATTCGGTCACGTTGCACCCAGCAACGTTTCGAAAAGCGGATTCCGAGCCACGCTCCTCGCCGACCGGAAGCAGATGAAACGCTGCCCGTGACGGCGGGGAACGGGTCGGATGGCGGCTGAGTCGGCGAAGCTCACCGGCCAAGCGGCGGTGCCAGGAGGACGAAGCACTCGTCGAGTGCCTTCCTTTAGCTTTTGTTTCCGTGCCCGACCGGGCGAAGCCCGCGAGTCACGCTCGCTCGACGCGCTGCCGGCCGCTGCGTTTGGCGGCGTAAAGGGCGACATCGGCGCGATGGAGTAACTCATCGATCGATTCCCCACCCGACAGTTCCGCCACTCCGGCCGAAAACGTAACCTGCCGCTGCGCCGAGATCCCCCGAACGCTGTCGAGTAGGTCGGTCAACAGCGAGGTAGCGCCCCCGGTGTCGGTGTTGGGGAGCACGATGGCGAACTCCTCGCCGCCGTAACGGGTGGGCACGTCGGTGACCCGCAATCGCGCCGATAGAAGCGCGCCCATGGACCGGAGCACTTCGTCGCCGGCGAGGTGCCCAAAGCTGTCGTTGTAGTCCTTGAAGTGATCGAGGTCGAGCATGGCGACGCAGAGTGGGGTCCCGGTACGATTCGCTCCGGCGACCGCCACGCGCAGGCGATCCATAAGCTCGCGGCGGTTCGGAAGCCCGGTGAGCTCATCAATCGTGCTGAGCAAACGGAGCCGCTCAATCAACGACGTGCGTTCGAGCAGAAGCCGAACGGGGGTGGCGGCTCGTCCGAGCAGCGTCGTTCTGACGTCCGGGCTCATGATCCGTTCCCACCGTCGCCGAACCACGAGAGCGATCGCTTTCCCACCCAGCTGACCCGCCGAGATCGCCCCTCCGTTTCGGCTCGTGACCACCCACGCATCGTCGAGCGCACCTCGGAAATCGAACTCTTCATCCCACCCCTTGGCTTCCGGATCGGGGTAGGCCAACACGGGCTCGACCTTGCCGTCGTGGTCGACGGCGACGAGCCAGATCTGGCTCGCGCCGGTGGTGAAGGCCAGACCGTCGAGGATGCGATTCAGCCCATCGATCGGATCTTCGGATGACCCGGAGGTCTCCATCATGTGCGTCAAGGTGAGCGCCATCGTGAACCCGTTCAGTCCCACCAGGGTGATGTTGCGAACCACGAGGGTGATACCTACGAAAAGGATGGCGGTGACGAGCACCGACGGGCCGCTCGCAGTGCCCCCCTCAACGAGGATGCCGACGGACAGCAGCAGGCAAAGCCCGAGGCAGTAAGCCATCATGACGACGTTGCCGATCACGGCGCCGACGAGCCCGGGAAGGAGCACCACGAACACAAGCAACTGTTCGTCGCCCCCGGTGCCACCGATGGTAAGCCCCACGGCGAGGACAATGAGCAAGTTCATCAACGTCGTCCGCAATGGCGATGGCGTGACTGAGTGCTCGTACACGAGCTTCGCTCGTTGCCCCGATGCCAGCAAGGTCAGACCGAGGATGACGAGACCGAGGGCCCGCCAGGCCCCCCGACCTGGCTCCTCCGGGAGGAGCATCACACAAGCGAGGGCAGGCAATGCCGTGCCGAGCGTAAGCAACATGATCACGAACGCCCGCGTTGAATAACCCTGATCGCTGGGATCCCCGATGAAGTCGAGGGTTAACTTCCGTCGGAGTTCGGCCACAATCGTCTTCGCTTCTTCACGCGTTGCTCGGGACGACGGACCCAACACCCGATGTGTGGGTCGTTGCGCGGCCGCTCGCAGAGGTCTGGTGGTCAGGTGGAGCACACTCACTCTGGCCCGGGGGACAACGGGTGGCACGACCGGCGGAGGTCGCTCTCGAGTTTCGATCTGGATAGGGCACGGGCCGACGGCTCCCAGGAAGGACGGGCGTACGGCACCGGGAGCCGCCCGACGCCGTAACAACTGATCCTGGTATCGACATTCGGGACGGAAAGGTTGAGCAGGTGTTTCCGGGGTGGCCCAACGAACGACACCACCTACCGCTTGTTGACCACGCTGCTCGACCCGGTCTAAACACCGGCCGAGGATCTTGCGGCGACCGACTCGCCGCGATGGGAGAATTGAGACTGCCTTCGATGAGCTCAAGGAGCGAGTCCCAGTAGTGCGACACCCGCGCCGTGCGGCGCTCGAAATCTCCCGATCTGGTCGCTCCAGGAGATCTGGGGACACCTGCGCTCACACTTCGCGATCCCGACGTTGATGGGGGAAAGCCGCCGGCCAGGCCGGTGACAAGCCCGCCCGGGTCAGCTTCGTCGCTTCAGAACGCATCGTGCATCGATCCACCCCACAACGCCCGATTGTTGCCCCCCCCCCGCCCCCGCGGGGGGGGGGGGGGGGGGGGGGGGGGGGGGGGGGGGGGGGGGGGGGGGGGGGGGGGGGGGGGGGGGGGGGGGGGGGGGGGGGGGGGGGGGGGGG
>JANOSD010000018.1:0-20484 GCA_031415655.1 Actinomycetes bacterium | reverse complement strand
CCGATTTTCGCGCCTGGCCGGTGCCACCGGCCGACCGATGACCCAACTGCTCGACGAAGCCGCCGACGCCCTCGAACGGCGCCTCTTCTTCGACCAGTTCACCACCCGCTACGACGAACTACGCAGCGAGCCTGCCGCATGGGCCGAGGTCGAGAAGGAACGCACGATCGAATCGGGTGCCGCCACCGACCGTTCGCGATGACCCGCCCCCGCCGAGGTGAGATTTGGCTCGTCGACTTCGGCGTGCCGGTAGGGCGTGAGCAGGCCGGTCGTCGTCCAGCCGTGATCGTCTCCGCTGATCCACTCAACGACAGCCGAGCGGGCGTTGTGATCGTTGTGCCGTGCACGACGACCCGGCGCGGCCTGCCCTCCCACATCGAGCTCGACCCGCAATCGCCCGGGCTCGACGACATCACCTACGCGAAGTGCGAGGACATCAAGTCGATTTCAGACGAGCGCCTGATCGCGCGACTCGGTGAAGCCCCCCTCGACCTCCTCTTCGACATCACCCGATCCCTTCGGTGTCTCCTCGACGCATGACGGCCGACAGGGCCGCGCAATAACCAGCCCGGCCTCACCGATTTGCGCGCGCATACGAGTTGTTATCGCCGGTCTCCTATCCATAGGGGACAGCTGTCGACGGCGTCGTGCGCTACGGGCTACCGGCTTCCGACTTCCGACCACAGGCTGGTCGGTCGACTGGCTCGACCGACCAGCGCGGTTTGCGCGCCTTCTGTCAGCCGGCGGCGCGGCGGAGGAGTTCGGTGAGTTCGTCGGCGGCGTCGCCGTCACCGCCGGGGACGGCGTGGGCGTACACGTCGAGCATGGTCGAGTTGCGGTTGTGCGCGACACGCGTGGAAACGACCGGGATGGGTACCCCGGCGTTGAACTCGGTGGCCATGAATTGGCGCAGGTCATGCAACCTCTAGCCACGCAAGCCGTTGTCGTTTCGGAGACGGGTGAAGGTCCTGGTCCCCCAGTTCGGCCGCCACGGGCTGGCCCCTTCGACATCACAAGCGAACACGAATGCGTCGGGTGACAGCTCAATACCGGCGGCGAGTGCCTGGGCCTCGACGGCGGCGCACCTGGTCGACGGTCGCGCTGTCGACCTCGACCCGGTTGCATTTGCGATTCTTCGTAGGCACGATCTCGACCCCGCTGTGGGGCCCCCAAGCGAGCGAACGGGAAAAGCTCACCGCGTTGCGATCGAGATCGATGTCGTGCCACAGCAACGCACAGACCTACCCGCGGCGCGCCCCGATCGACACCGCCGGCCGGAAGAAGGTACGCACCCGGGCGTCTCACAGGTCGCGATGAGAAAACAGGCCACCGCGGCCGGAGATGGCGAGAAGATCTCACGTTTCACCGCGACCGGTGAGTTGGCGTGCTCGGCTGAGTTGGTCCACACCCATCCCCAGCGCACCGCATGGGTCAAGACCCGGCGCAGAGCACCGTGGATCCAATTGACTGTTCCGTCGGCGAGACCGCTGCCGTCGCGGCCGCCGTGGTCACGAAGATTCGCGTAGAACGAATCGATGTCTTCCGTCGTCAACTCCCCCACCGCCAGACGACCGAATCGTGGGGTCAGGTGCGCGTTGATCACGCTGCGGGTGTGACGCCGCGCGGTGAGCGCCCACCCCGGCGCGTCGGTGGGGTACCCCTGCTCGAACAGCTCCCCGAATGTCGTGTCCAACGCCCGACGGCGTCGCTTGGCGACCTGCGCGAACCGCGCACCGTTCGCGTCCGGTCGCGCATCTTGCCGGTCTCGGGGTCGGTGCCGTCATAGCCCCGAAGCTCCCAACTACTGGGGCCTCGTTGGCGCAGCGAACCGTCCATCACCGACTCCATTTCGGGACGGCGAACATCATCGTCAACCGGCGCGAGATCATGGCCGGAACGGACGAGGACAACCCCGGTCATGGGCAAGATCCAAGGGCAGAAGGGACGAGAAGAAGCACAGTCACACGGTCATCACGACGGTCGGCCCATGGTCACGGGCAATGGCATGGGCAAGGCCATGGGCAACATACCGCCAAAACCGAAGTGAGAGACCCCGAAAAGGGCCTCTCACCAGGACTTACCTGGAGCGGACGACGAGCATCGAACTCGCGACCCGCACCTTGGCAAAAAAATGAGTGGATCGCCGCACACGACCGCAACCGCTCGGTTTCACTGCACTCTCGAAGCTCAAGGCAACGCCTTGCGGTCGACTGCGCCCCACGTTGTGTTGGCAAGATGTTGGCAAACACCTCTCGGCGATGTGCTACAAGTACTACATGACTTCAGTCGGCATCCGTGAGCTCCGTCAACACGCGAGCGACCTCATCCGCCAGGTCGAGGCCGGCCAGACCATCGAGATCACCGACAGGGGACGACCCGTAGCCATGCTCACTCCCCTCCCTGACCCCGGCCCCACCGGCCGCCTCCGTGCCGCCGGCGACCTCGAAGCCGCCGAATCGTCGTTCGACAATCTGCCCAAACCCCTCAAACTCGACGCCGCCGAAAGCCCCTCCGACGTTCTCGCCCGCCTCCGAGCCGATGAGCGCTGAGAAGGTCACCTACCTCGACTCCTCTGCGATCGTGAAACTTGTCGTCCACGAAGCCGAGTCCTCCGCCCTGCGTACCCACCTCCGCCGCCGCCGACCCCTCGTCTCCAGCGCCCTCGCCCGCACCGAGGTCATCCGGTCGCTGCTCCCCTTCGGCGACCGAGTCGTGACTCGGGGCCACGACGTGCTCGCCACCCTCGACTTCGTCCGGATCAACGACCGCATCCTGCGCGTCGCCGGCGAGCTCGTGCCGACCGAGCTCCGCTCCCTCGACGCCATTCACCTCGCCACCGCCCAACAATTTGAAGCCGAGCTCCGTCACATCATCACCTACGACACCCGCATGATCGACAGCGCCCGTGAACTCGGATTGAAGACTGCGACCCCGACGTAGCGGCAATGTCACTTGTGGGCGGCTCTGCCCCCTTACGCTCCCGCCTTTCTCGACCCACATCACGCACTCTGGGACGGGTCGAGTCGCTTGCGTTCGTGCCGGATCGAGCGAAGGTGTTCCTCGAGTCTTCGAAGGGTGGGGCGTGATGGCTCGCAAGGCGAGCTACCTTCCGCGATCACATCAGGTGGCCGTTGACGTGGATGAGCTCGATGGCCGTCTCGAAGTCGGGTAGCTGACCCCAGACCAGATCGCGCAGTAGCCCGTATCCGGCGCGCAACGCGTCCGCGACGGCGTCGTTCCCGCCGAAGGCGACACTCGTCGCGAACCCGGCATCGGGTCGCGGGGTGAAGGGCAAGCCGGCGGCCTCGCTGCGTTCGTCGATGTCGGCCATCAGGTCGAGGATCTCGCCGGCGGCGAGCGCGTCAGCAACGCGGTCGCTACTGACGAGCATGGCGACGTCGTAGAGGTGGCGGGCGCCGCGGGTCAACGCCGTTGTGTCGCCAACGGTGGCGCGGTGGTGCAGGAACGCGAGCTTCTCGGCGAGGGTGCGTTCGGGGGCGAGCACGATCGTGTCGAACGCGGCGAGGTCTTTGTAGCCGGTCGCTGCGGCCGGGTTCACATCGACCGCGGCGGCCGCCATCAACGACCGCACCGGGAGCACCTCGTTGGGGAGCGGCCCACCCCGCGATCCCATCTCGAGGAGCACTCCGGTGGTGAGAAACGCGACCTCGCGCCTCGGCGTGTACGCGTAGCGGGCGTTGAGGTAGCCGCGTCCCTCGTGCTCTCGTTCGTGGTCGGGCCGAGACCACTACTGGTGCGTTCGGCGATCGTCCGGAGCAGGCGCTTGAGGGGCTTGCCCGTGAGCGCCGAGATGACGAGGAGGTCGATGTCTTCGGAGAATCGTTCGATGATCCCGTAGGCCTTCGAGAGGCTGGTGCCGCCTTTGAACACGAAGAGGTCGACACCGTCGAGGGGCTGCGTCGCGTGGCGTAGGACTTCGGTGGCCCAATAGTCCTTCTCCACTGCGCCGGGATCGACGCCGTAGCTGTCGGCGGTTGTGTCGCGCAGCGCGTCGAACGCGTCGGGGTCATCGCGCAGGAACACCCCGACGCGTTCATCACCGGTGGAGGCGTCGCTCATGCCGCCACCAGATCCGCGAAGCGGGCGCCGAGCCCCGCGCGCCGCTCCGACGCGGCGACCTTGACGACCGCGTCCAGGTCGAGGTCGTGCTCGTCGGCGAGTCGCAGGATGCGGGCGCGCGCATCGGGCCAGGGGAGTTCGCTGTGGGCGGGGAAGTCGCGCAAACCCTCGAGCACGGTCACTTCGAGGTGGTTCAACAGGATGCGTTGGGGATTCGCGCGGCTGATGAGCCGAACACCGTGCAGCCCCTTCGGCGGGCGCCCGACTACCGCGATCGTGGGTTGGCGCGGCACCTGGGTGGAGAGCCCGAGGGCGTTCGCGGCTGATGCTCCGGCGAGACCGGCGCCGGGCCCGGCTGCCGCGAAGGCGGCCTCGGTCGGATCCGGCCGAGCCGTACCGAACGCGGTTGTGGGCGGCTTCTTCCAGTACAGCCCTTGCCGGACCCGCTGGATTGGCCCGTCCGGTCGAGCGAGACGCGACAGCGCCGACTCGACGGCGCTCGATGTGCCCGGCACGTCGTGGGGCGTGAAGAACGAACGCGTCGGACACGCGTCCACCCAAGCTGCAACTGCGCCATGCGCTCTCATCGTCGACCTCCGTGGTGCAAGTTAAGTGTAGTACTTATCTAGCATCTCGGAACTGGACAGTTCGAACGGAAGCGGCGGAGCGCCTCCTGCTCGTGGCGAACGCTCATCGTCGAACGCATCGTCGAAGCCAGCGCCACCCGACTCGGCATGCGCACGACGGTCGGATGAGTCCGCGGGGAGGAGCGCCACGAGCTAGTAGCGCGCTCGCCGGCCGTCGCGAAAAGTGAACACGTGGCGCCTCGGCTTGAGCATTCAGAGCATCACCTTCCAGCGGAGATGCCCACTGGGCGTGCACAACTCGGGCCCGAAATCCGGGACAAATCAGCGGCCGAAGCGGTCCGGGCAGCGCCTCCGAGACGGCGTCCCTTGCCAAGTATGTTGGCAAACGGTGTTGGTCACACCGAAAACGAAGTCAGGGCACACCAAAATATGTGCCCTGACCTGCATGTTATGGAGCGGACGACGAGATTCGAACTCGCGACCCTCACCTTGGCAATGCGCTGGAAGCACCCTTCTGACCTGCGGAAACGCGATCGGGGCCGCAGAATCCGTCCCTCGCGTCCGGCTCCGTGCTGGCGCTCCGTGGCCTGTGTTGCGTGCAAGTGGCACGAAACTGGCACGACATTTAGCAACGCTAAGTACCACTGCTTTCGCAACTTCAAGGTGATGCTCACGCTGAATGGTGCAATCGTTAGCAACGCTAACCGCTTCGCCTACGCGGCTACTCGCGCTATCACCCATAGGTCCCTCAGCCTCGTCGCACGAAGGTGGCACGACGGCTGGCGGCGCTGATCATTGGCCGGACCAGGCTCGAAGGACCGCCGAGTGACCTGCCGAGCAGGTCAGCAGTCGACGACGCTCAGGCCCTTCGTCGGTTCGTCTCGCCGACCACAATCGCTCACCAGGAGGAGGACCGTCCCCGTCTTGAGCACCCGCCTGCCTGGGGCGCGTACACGGTCGAGGGTTGGTTCGACGTCGAGCCATATGGCATCCGCCACGCCCGACGTGCCGTGTCGGCGAAGCGCACTCCGAGTCCGATCCGCATGAATGCGAACCCACGCCGGGCCGCTCTCGGCCGAGAAGTCGTCGTAACGTGTTCGCATGCGATCCGCTCCGGTCTCCGCTGTCGTGGGATTGCTCGTCCTCGTAGGCGCTGCGTGTACGGGCCCTTCCAGCAGCCCGGACTCCCAGCCTCCGTCGTCGGCTGCGCCAGCGACAGCGACGGCCACAACCCAAACTCCCAGGCCCACCGGCGATTGGCGAGCCGAGAGCCGGAGGAGCGACACGAAGTCGATCGGTCGAATCGGCGACACCGAGGTCGCAGTTGCCGGCTCGGGCTACTCGGGCCCCAGCAACAGCGCGCCCCTGAGCTTCATGACGCGAACCGACACGAACACCACATGGATGCCGGCGAGGTACACCCAGCCCGAGGGTTTCGACAGCCCGCAGTTCAACGACTTCGCAACCATCGGAGCCACCGCTGTCGCTGTCGGCGAGGTCAACCACCGGTTCGTCGGTCAGTTCCCCGGGGTGTGGGTCTCGACCGACGGCGGCCGGTCATGGACCATCGTTCGCAACCTGGTGGATAGCGGCAAGGAGGGTTCGATCCATGCGGTCACCGCGCTCGGTGACGAACTGGTCGCTGTCGGCGACATCAACGTGGGAGACCACTCCGGCAGTGGCATGGATGTGCGCCCCGGGTCTTGGCATTCGAGCGATGGGACGGTGTGGACAGCGGACCAGCCCCTCGCCGCGACGACGGACAACTTCAACTACTTCACAGGCGCGGCGTCGATCGACGGGATCGCCGTGGCCCTCGACGCCAAGGGCAGGGTGTATCGGCGCGCACGGATCGGCGAGGCCTGGGCGAGGGTCGGCGTCCCCCAGGCGCATCCCGACGAGCGCCCGAGTTCGATCGTTGCGCTACGCCGACGGCTCGTTATGTTCGGGGGCGCAGCCGAGGACGACGACCAAACGCTGCCGCAGTACATCGACCGAAGCACCGGGAGGATCTGGACTTCCGATGACGCCGGCCTGACCTGGGAGCGGGTCGATCCTCAGACGGACGCATGGGGAGACCGGCCCCATACGCCGAGGGACCTTGCCGAATGGAACGGCCACCTCTACGCGATCGCCGTCGTGAACGGTCGATCCGATCCCCAGTTCTGCTACCAAGACCACATCACCTGCCAAGACATCCGGACGGCAGTCGTGTTCTCTGCGGATGGCGTCAACTGGGAACGGAGCACCTTGAAGTCCGATCGATGGCGGATCACGCTCCAGAACAAGGGACAGTGGCTCGACGGATTCGATCGCGGTGCCGCGGCCCCGTCGGTCCGCGGCAACGACGCGACCGAACTTGCGGTGATCTGGGTGCTCACGTCCGGCGACGCGCCGGCCGAGCGTCCTGAAGCCCCAACCACGACGGTCCCACCACTCGACTTCCTCAAGCCGGACATTCACCAGCTCGAGGTTGGGAAGCGCTACCGCTACTGGTATGAGGTGAACAGCTTCTACTCGGCCGGCGGCTCGTGCGGCGGGTTGGAATTCAACGGCAAGTCCTGGCGCGTTGCTGCGTCGACGGCACCAGGGGCCTACCCGGAGCACTGGCCAGCGGACTGGCCGGTTCGCGTCGAGAGCGGCACGGACACGTCGCGCACCTCCGTGTTCGGCACCATCGAGCTCGTGTCGCCCGACCGGATCGAGGTGGGCATCGAGGGGAAGGGGGCGATCTGGACTCTTGCCCCGTACGTCCCGAGACCTACCGCTCCACCGGGGTGCGAGTAGCGAACCTGTCGTATTGCCTGTAGTTCCAGGTCTACGTGCTCGCAGAATCAAGACGGACGCGGAGTCCACGAGCTACCCACGGCGGCGACAACCCGAGGCGAGCCCACCATTGGGCGCATTGCGCGAGAACTTCACGGTGCAACGTTTGCGTCAGGGGCTCTCAAGCCCGAAGATGTCCGGCAAACCGGTGAGGTTCCCCTCCCCGCTCGGCGCGCCGAGCCGCAGAGCCATCGCACGGGCCGTTCGCGGCGGCACTTCGACTCCTGGGGTGGTCGTGCGCACCGAACCCACGATCACCAACCCGCCGTCAGACGTGCCGACAATGTCGTTCAGGAAGTTGCCCGGCCATCCGCCCATCTCGCCGACTGCGCCTCCGACGAATCGGAGCTCGGGCTGCCCGACGTGACCGCCGGCGCGAACGGGCACCAGGTAGCTGCCGAATCCCTCGTTGTGGACGAAGTGGCCCAGCGCCGTCTGCCGATCCATCGATCCGACCAGCGCATCGATGCGGTTGACGACCTCGAGTCGTGACTCACCGAGGATGGTGCCGTCGCATGCGAGGTAGGTCAGCAGCGATCCCTCCTCCGCGTTGTCGGGGTTACCCGCACCAACCGCAAACCCACCGTCCAGTCCATGGAGGCTTACGTCTGTGACCTGGCTGCGGAACGGCGGAAGCGTGATTTGCCATTGGATCTCTCCTTTCGCCGAGAGGTGCGACACCGCGACTTCCCGCGTAGCGTCGCGGTCGGCGAGCGCGCCTGCGACGGCGACGCCCCCGTCACTCGTTGCACGGACGGCGACCGACCGGACGAGACCGCTGACGTAGGGCACGAACTCGACCGCTGGGAGCTGCTCCGACCATTCGAGCTCTCCGGCGCGATTCCATAACTCGACCGTCGGGTGGCCATCACCCTGGTCGAACACCACGACGATGCTTCCCGACCGGTTGAGATCCAGGAGGACGGCGTTGTGCTGGTGTGGAATCTCGACCTCGTCAACGACACTTCCGTCGCGAGCGACCGTCACGATCGCGACGCGGTTGGCAACGGCCGCAGGGGAAGAAGAATCACTTTCGAGGGTCACCGACCGGCGCTGCTCGATGGTGGTCCAAGCGACGATGGTGCTCCCGTCTCCAGCGACGGCCATCGCCGGAGCCAACACACCCGACGCCTTGGTACCGATCCGCGTAGACCACCGGCGTGCCCCCTCCGAGCTCAGCCGCTCAAGCAGGAGTTCGGCGGTGCTGCCTGCACCCTCTGGGGTCTCGCTGAACACAAGGATGTCGCCGTTCGCATCGGTGTCGACGAGGTTGGGATAGGTCGCCGGACCAGTACCCACATCCGTCATCCATTGAACCGTGTTGCCCGCAGGCGATGTCCCGGGCGGTGGAGTCGGTCGACGCTGTTCGTCGCACTCGGCTCGCAAATCGGCTGGAGCGGATGAACCCATCGTGGAACCCCCCGTGGATCTCGGAGGTCCGATCTGGCCGGTTACTTCAGGCGACCCACACGAAACCACGATCGACATGATCGCGACGACGCTCACCGACCAGGGCGGCATTGAACGAGTTCTCACCAGTTGTCACCAGCGGGCATTTCAATCACTGGCGTGCCTCAACTGCTCGAACCCAGCGGTTCCGGGCGTAGACGGCCTTCGACAGCACGGTGATCGAGTTCGCGTTCATGGTCCAAGCGTTCGTGTGCGAAGTGCGAGGACACGACCTCCGCCTCGAGCCCGTCGTCCTCGATCTGGTCAACGGTAGGTTCGGGTTGGAGTCCGACGACTGATTCGCGCCGACGTGGCCCGCCGTTCGGCTTCGTCCTGCCCGTTGATGCCGCTCGTCGGGATCAGACGAGCCGGTTGCCAATGCTCTTCGGCCATTGCGTCCTCGCCTTCGCCACGCCCTACCCGGGCGTCAAGAATGAGATGCTACGACAACTTGCAATTTGGCGCTCTGCGACGCGATAGGCGACCGTGCGACCACCTGCCTCATCGATCCGCCGCGTGGCGGATGATCGCCCCGTCCCGCGAGCAGCTCTCATCCAACGAGGTTCTTGGGCGGAGGCGACACGCTCACGCCAATCCTTTGTGCTTGCGAGGTGATGTCATCGATCGTTTGGATCAGCGATAGCAGAGAGTCGGGGGACGACCCAGGGGGCACGCCGTCGTCGTGTCCGGTCGCATGCTGACGCGGAAGATGTTGTTGACGGACACTCGCTTCGGTACCGGCGATGCCGGCCCGGCGCCCAAGGTGTGACTGGCGGACGCCGCACAGAATTTTCGTCGCCCGTCGACATCGGGCGCTGCCATCGCTGCATAACCGCTGTTGAGGCCCTGGAAGACACGGCTCGCGAGACAGGTTCGCAAGCCTTCAAGCGTGGCCGTGGCCAGCTTGGCTCGCAGGTATCGGTTCGCTCCTCCGGCGACGATGACATCTCCGTCACGACTGACAACCACGCTGATGTTCGGTCCGTCGAAGTCGAGGTCTGCGTATTCGAGGTCGTAGAAGAGCACGCCGGGCGGGGCGAGCTCGGCCGTGTTGGAGGTCTCTGCCGAGATCGACACGGGTATCGACGAGCATTCGGGCCCGAGGTCGGGAGGCGGGCCTTCCGCCGGCGGCGACACGCTGGGCCGCATCTCGATCACGACGGCCACGGCGAGAGCCAGGCAGATCACGACTGCGCCGGTCCACCGAAGACGCCGGCGGCCCACCCGGCCACGGTCACCGGTTTCGTGCCCTGCGTTGTCGTCCCCGGCCATGTTCTGACTATGCCCGACGTCAGCGAGATGTTTCATCCCGCGTGGGCTCCCAGCCTCGCCGCCCCGACACGCCACGCTGAGCTACACGGCGCACAGAGCCCGCCCGCGAGTCGGGCGCGGCGTTCCACCTCGCAGATCGTGACCGACCTGTGACGCAAAGCGAGAAAAGAGTCCGGCGGCCACGGAGAGTGAAAAGCCGGCCACGGACGGTGAGAAACCAGGTTGTGGATATCGAGAAAAGTGAGAAAAGTTCTCCGGGAGGGTCGAAAAGCGAAGTGAGAAAACAGGTCGGTTTGGTCTCATACGCGGGTCCATCGCCGTGCGCCGCCCTTAGCAGCCGGCGAGCCATCCGTGTTGCCCTCCACGTGGGGGTCGAAATCAAGGAGCACCCCGTTGCCGAACCCCGCCGTCCCATCCCTCGATGACCTCCCCGACTTCCTCACCATCGGCGAGGCCGCAACCATCCTTCGCATCGGCCGAAGTGCGGCCTACGAGCTGGCATCTCGCTGGCGGTTCACACACGGCCGGGAAGGCCTTCCGGTTGTCCAGCTCGGACGATCGATCCGTGTCCCCAAAGCCGGCATCTTGCGCTTGCTGTCCGAGGCCATTTCACCCGAGAGCAAGTCGGCATGAGCCGCCCGAACCTCGAGCAGATCGAAACGGCGGTCGCACCGGCGACCGCCGTGCTTCGCCGACCGCATCATGCTGTCCGGCTCTCACCCTCCGCCCTCCACCTCCCTCCCCGCCCAAGCCCTCCTCTCCAACCCACTCCCCCTTTCACGCTGACGCACTTGCACTTTCAGTGGCTCGGCCGGCAGGCCTTCGGCCAGCGAGGGGTCCGGCCATGAACTCCATTGGCGTCGTCGGAGGCGGCGGCAAGGGGCGCTACTACGCGGGCCTCGTCGCCGGGGGCATCGAGGACTACTACGCCAAGGGCAAGGAAGCGCCCGGTCAGTGGCTCGGCGAGAGCGCAGATCGCCTCGGGCTCGAGGGCCGAGTCGATCATGAGATGTTCCACCGTGTCCTGCGTCAGCGACACCCGAGTTCGGACCTGCGCCTCACCCGTGGCGAGGCTGAGCCAAAGGTGGCGGCGTTCGACTCGACGTTCTGCGCGCCGAAGTCCGTGTCCTTGTTGTACGCACTCGGTGATCCCGAGACGTCGAACCAGGTGCGCAACGCGCACGACGTGGCTGTCGCCGAGGCGGTTCGTGTCTTCGAGGAGATCGCTCGCGGTCGCCGTGAGGCGCAGGGCACTCGGATCGTGAACGGCGAGGGCTTCGTGGCCGCCGCCTTCCGTCATCGCACGTCCCGCTCCGGCGACCCGCACCTCCACACCCACGTGGTGATCGCGAACCTCGTCTACGCGCCCGAGGACGGCCGGTGGTCTGCCCTGGATGGGCGGCCGCTCTTCCAGTGGGCCAAGACCGCCGGGTACCTCTACGAGGCGCAGCTCCGATGGGAGCTCACCAACCGGCTCGGCGTGGCCTGGACCCCGGTGGTGAACGGCATCGCCGACATCGAGGGGATCCCGAAGGCCGCCATCAAGGCCTTCTCGACGCGGCGCAAGGAGATCGACGCCTACCTCGACAAGACCGGCACGTCCGGCGCCAAGGCCACCCAGGATGCCGTCTACGCCACCCGCAAGAAGAAGGACCCCGAGGTCGACTTCCTCGCCCTCTACCGGCAATGGCGCGACACCGCCGCCGAGGTCGGCCTCGACGACACCGCACTGCAGGCAACCCTCGGCCAGACGCTCACGACCGGCGCACCGGAGGTGGGCAGCATCGAGGCGGAGGAGCTTTTCACGTGGCTCGCCAGCCCCGAAGGCCTCACGAAGATGCGCTCCACCTTCGGCCGGCGGGAGGCCATCGAAGCGATCTGCAGCCGACTCCCGTCCGGTGGCCGCATCGACGACATCGTGGACCTCGCCGAAGCGTTCCTGTCGTCGGACCACGTGCTCTCGATCGGGGCGATGGTGGACCAGCCGCTCCGGGGCCGCATCCGGCGGCTCGTGCCGTCGGGAACCAGCGACGACCGTTGGACGACACCCGAGATGCTCGCGACCGAGCAGCGACTGATCGATGCCGTCCTGCGAGGATCGCGTGGTCGCGTCGGCATCGCCGACGAGCAGCAGACGACTTCCGCCCTCGACGACCGGCCGACCATCACCAACGAGCAACGAGAGCTCCTCCTCCAGGTCTGCGGATCAGGTGTCACGGTGGATGTCGTCGAAGGCGTGGCCGGCGCCGGCAAGACCTTCGCCCTCGGCGCGGCCCACGACGCCTGGACCGCGTCCGGCTATCGCGTACACGGCGTGTGCCTCGCCGCACGCGCCGCCGCTCGCCTCGAAGCCGGGTCCGGCATCCCGTCAGGAACGCTCGACGGGTTCCTCAAGAAGCTCGACGACGGCCGAGTGATCCTCAGTACCGACGACGTGATCGTGGTCGATGAAGCCGCGATGTGCGGCTCCCGCATGGTCCTCCGACTCGTCGAGCACGCCGAGCGGGCGGGCAGCAAGGTGGTCCTGGTCGGAGACCCGCGACAGTTGCCCTCGATCGAGGCCGGCGGTGCGTTCATCGGCATCACCGAGCGCGTGGGCGCCGTCGAGCTCAAGGACAACCGACGACAGGAGGCGATCTGGGAACGAGCAGCCCTCGCCGAGCTCCGATCGGGCTCAACTGACCTTGCCTTGCAGGTCTACGACGATCACGGACGAGTCCACATCGCCGACGACCACATCGACGCGCAGCAGCAGCTCGTCGGCGACTGGTGGCACGCCCGACGGGACGGGAGCGACCTGTTGATGATGGCCTCGTCCCTTCGTGCCGTGGACAATCTCAACGCGAACGCTCGGCACTTGATGATCGCAGCAGGGCTCGTCTCACCGGACGGGGTGACACTCGACGGACGAGATTTCGCCGTCGGCGACCGTGTCCTGGCCCTGCGCAACGACCGCCGGTACCAGGTGCTGAACGGAACGCTCGGCACCGTCATCTCAATCGACGCCGACGATCGCCGTCTCACCGTGCTGGACGACGGCGGGCAGTCGCTGTCGCTCCCCTTCCACTACGCCGATGACGGTCACCTCACCCACGGCTACGCGACCACCATCCACAAGGCGCAGGGGGCCACCGTCGACCGCGTCTTTGTCCTCGCCGACGAGTCGATGAGCCGTGAGCACCTCTACACGGCGATGTCACGCGGCCGGATCCGCAACGACCTCTACTTGACCAGCCTCGATGACCTGCGCATGGACGAGCGCCACGGCCGGATCGAACCAGCGCAGGTGGCGCAAGTCCTCACCCGAGTGGGCGCCAAGTCGACGGCGGAACGCTTCGCCATCGACCAGATGCGGCCCGATCGCCTCCCCGCTCACGCAGCGGCCGCGCTTCGTGACCCGAGTCGCGTCGAGGCAGCGCCACCGGACCCCGCCCGGGCGCTCCTGCGCATCGATGCCCGCCTCCGCACCTACGAGGGCAGCCTCAGACACGCTGAGTGGCAGCGAACCGAGGCACAGCGCAAGCTCGATGCCCTCGGCCCGAAGCCTCGCCGCCAGCAACGCGCGGAACGCGATGACTACGAGCAGCTTCGAGACGAAGCATCGCTCGACATCGCCAGCCTCACGACCGACATCGAGCGCCTGCAGTCCGACCGCTTCGACCTCGCGGCCAAGCAGACCGCGTTCGACGAACAGTCAGACCTCCAGCCCGCTGCGGCCCCACCCATCGTCAGCGCACGCCAACTCGACTCCTACCCTTGGAACGCCCCTGCCGAGCGCTCGTCGCCAGCCCTTGGACTCTGAGTAGGCGTCGGCGCGCCTCGCCCACCAGGCGAATCCCAGGCGCGTGGGCTACAGGATCACTACCGTCGCTCCGTGGGCCTTCGCCGCGTACTCATTGCCACGGGATTCCTGAGCACGATCTTGCTTGCCACCACAGCCTCTCCAGCCGTCGCCTGTCAGCCATTGATCACGAAAGGCGCCATTGGACAAGACATCCCGGGCGAGTGGGATTCCATGGACGTCGTCTACACCGCAACGGTTACGGATGTGAGTGCCGACACCGTCGATCTTCAGCCAGGGGTGACGGCCAAGGGGACGCCAGTCGGTCACCTCATCAACCCTTGGCGCCCCGTCCGAGAGTGCATGGCGGATTTCAGCATTCGCTTCAAGTTCTCCGTCGGCGACGTCGTGACGGTATTGATCAAGGGCAACGACGTCCGCATCGACCCCGAGCCGGAAAGCAGGTTCAACGAGACGATCGTGAAGGCATTCCTCGATGACCTTCCGCCGCCATCTGGAGTCGGGCCCGGTGCCGCCGTGGTCGGCGGATGGGTCGGAGCTCACAACCTCACCGTCGTCGACGACCGAGGGCGGCCGCTCCGGTACGTGCGCGGATCGGTGACACCTTCGTCCATCGTCCCGTGTCCTGACGGGCGAACCGTGTTGGTTGTCGGAGCGAAGAACGGCCAACGGCTCGACACGGGAGGAATCGCCATCGAGGTGGTCGACATCGAGAAGGGCGAAGTCGTTCGTCGGCCGGACCTGAGCGAACTCAAGGGTGACGGCGAGAGCGAAATTTGGCCGTGGTCCGTTGGATGCATCGACCCAACCGGATCCTCGATCGTCGTTTGGGCGCCCCGGGACCCCGAGGCGCAAGGCGAACATGGCGACGCGGCGGTCCGCACCCGAAGGAGAAGCGATGGCACACTCATCGTCTCCGGCGGACATGACGCTACGTGGAACGCCTCCCTCGCGTCGCTGGCCGTCGTTAGCGGGACACCAACCCCGCACCTGACGCTCGTGGACGGCCACTCAGGTGCCGTCACTGTCTCCCGTGACCTCCCGGAAGCAGGCCCAGTCGCGTTCCTCGGCACGGCCGCCACATACTCGGAAGTTCCGCTCATCGCATTCTCCGTGCAAGCGATCCGGGCGACGAGCGCCACCCCGGACGGGACCGCAGCGACTCGGTCGTGGAGCGTCGTCTACGTGGATCTAACCGATACCGCGGACCCGAAGGCGGCGAGCATCCCAGGACTCCCGTACTCGAGCCAGATCTCCATGAATCCCAATGGCAGCGTCGTGATCATGGGATCAAACGGCCCGTCCGTCGCCTCTCCGTTCCCCATCCGTTCCGACTCCTCTCCAGGAGAGCAGACATGGGGGTGGGCAAGGAACCTTGCGGCGCTCCCGGCTGGGACGCTCATGATCGAGCAGCCCGGGAACTACGACGAGCCACCGGGATACAGGCCCAACCAAGCGTGGTGGATCCCGCGAGACGGCTCACCCATCGAAGGTCGGCTTCCCGGGGTACACGCCGTTTCGGTTCTCGCGCTGCCACAGGCTTCCGGCACACGCTTCGGCTCCCCGGACCGGTTCTGGACCGACGATGCGCTCCAAGCCGCCCGGTCAAAGAGCGGACCCGGCATCAAGTGGGAAACAGACATCGAAGAACGGGCGGCGCGCATCGCTCGAGGAGAGGAGAAGCCGTGGATCGCCGTCGTGGCCTCTGCCGCGCTCGGCGCCGCGATCATCCGAGCCGGAATCGTCGTCGCTCGCCGGCGACCCAGGACGGATCGGGCCAGCCCCGAGGACTCAGCAGGGCCAGATCCGTGAACAGGCTCACACGCCGCTGATCGAGCTCCTACTCTTACCACGCCTCGGGCGTCTTGAGCCCCTGGAGGTGGAGCCCCGGAGGAGCCGGCGACGCTGCGCAAGCGTCGATTGCGGGAGCCGGGGCTCGTGCGCGTCAGCGGCCAGCGAGGGTCGTGTTCACATGGAGCCAGCGCGCGTTCCCAGGGTTGATCGAGTCCGCAGGCGGAGGGTCGACCGGATTGGGGAGCACCTCCGTGTACCAGAAGCCGGTCTCATCCACGTCGAGCTCGTGAAGGTACTTCGCCGCCTGGCCATGGGTGAGGTGGCTGTATGTGGCGCGAGCTGGGAACGTGATCTTCTGCAGGACGTCGCCTGTGTTCAAGTCGATGCGGCGGATCTCCACGTTCTCTCCGGCCACTCCCTCATGCCATAGACCACTCGGTCCGTTGAAGAGCAGGCCGCTCGGCGCGTTCGACCGAAACACCCCTGACCTGTCGACGCGTCGCGGCCAACGATGGAATCTCCCTCCGCCATCCAGAGCTTGCCATCAGCCAACGCGATGCCACGCACGACGTGCTCGAAATACTCGTGCTGGTAGCCGATTGCGGCCACGGCCTTGAACACGGTCTCGGCCCTTCCGGCGCTGAGGTCGACACGCGACATCGTTCGGCGGTCGGCGGCCAAGAAGAGAAAGTCGGTCGGAACGTCCACCACGTCACCGTCGCTCGCCACCTCCACAGGCCCGACCACGACGTGATCCGTCGTTCCGATGGTGAAGAAGGCACTCGGCAAGGCGCTGTAGAAGTCGCTGATTTCGGAGTGGCCGATCGCGATCACCGACTCGCCGACCTGGTGAAGGTCGAAGCAGCGATCGCATGCTGCCGACCAGGCGACCGCTTTCGTCGTCAGGTCGAGGTCGGTGACGAAACGGTGCCCGCTCACACCGTGTTCGAACACGAGTGCCCAGAGGTGATCGTGGTGATCCGCGGTCCGGTCCGACGACTGGAAGAGCAGCGGAGTCATGTCGCACGCGACGAACAGCGAGGACGTGATACGGCCACTGTGTGGGTCGGCACGGACGATCCACTCGACGCCGCCGCTGTCGCCGCCCGCTCGAATCTCGAAGTAGTTCGAACCGGGTACGAGGTGCAAGTTCGTGTCGATGAGCGCTTCACGCGATGCGGAGTAGCTGTTCGGGATCGGAGCTGAAGGCTGAGCTGTCCAGGCGGTGAGCCACCCCCGGGTGAAGGACTCCGCTGTCTCAGAATCCGAGGCGGGGGTGAGCGAACACGGAAGGGCAGCTGCTTCGAGCCTCAGTGGCGTGGTGAGTGCGGTTCCCGCAGTCGATGCAGGCAGGGATCCCGACGATGTGCCCGGCGACGATCTCGCCAACCCGCCTGTTGCAGCGGGTGTGGCGGGTCTGGCGACTGTCGACGGCGCTGCGCACGCGCCGCCGAAGGCGAGGACCGAAAGGACCAGCCCCGCTGCTCCCACGCGCTGCGTCCAGCGTCTCACCTCCATCCATCGGCCGCTCGGGTCTGCTCCGATAGCACAACGCAAGACACGCCGAATCTGCACCCTGGGGGCACGGATCTATCGACTACGATGGCCACGGCCTCGGGCGTCTTGAGCCCTTGGAAGTGGAGCCCCGGAGGAGCCGGCGACACCGCACAACGCGGTGATTACTGGAGCCGGGGCTCGTGCGCGCTACGGGCGGGAAAAGGGGTTGCCTCGGCCGCTCAGGGGTCTACACTGGTAAGTGCCTCGGGCGTCTTGAGCCCTTGGAAGTGGAGCCCCGGAGGAGCCGGCGACGTCGCGAAAGCGGCGATTGCGGGAGCCGGGGCTCGTGCGCGCTACGGGCCTACTTCGAGCAAGACGGCTCGCTCGATGATGGGGTCGAGGGGCAGCCCGGTGACGTTCGATGTGGCCACGGCGCCGGCGAGTGCATCGGCCAACCACACCAGCGGTTCGGTCTTCTCCACCCACCGGAACGGCACACCCGGAAGAAGCAGTCGACCGTGGCGCGCGTCGATGAGCGTCGAGAAGTCGTATTTGTTCTGGCCGGTCGGCGAGAGCGAGCGTTCGCGAGACTCGATCATGAGACCGCCGATCTCGACCTCGTCGGCAAGGAACTCGAGCATGAGCCGAAGACCGGCCTGCCGAGCGTGCTCCTGGCCGCGGCGACCGACCTTGCTGGCCACGGATGCGACGAGGACATGGGCGTTGGCTTCGGCTGCGGCAAGCATGGCGCGACGCGAATCGCCTCCTTCATCGACCCAGTGGAAGGGTCGATTGCGCAGCGTTCCGAAGCCGACGGCTTCGATGGCGGCGGCATGGGCCACGTCGAGCGAGGTCGAGAGCACGACAGCGGAGGCGACGACGTATGTGAATCGATCATCGGGTTCCATCATCGCCGACTCGTCGATGATCACCCACGAGCCAGTCGGCGCAGACGACTCGACGTCGCCGCTCACCCGGCCTTCCCGACCGAGCGGAGCCTCCGCACCGGTGCCTTCGTCGACTTGCCGTTGCCGACGATCATGTCGCTGAGGGCCGCCGCGATCACGGCGTCGCGGTCTTGCGTGGCGTGTTGGTAGATCAGCGCCGCCCGGGGCGACGAGTGGCCCATGCGCCCCATGAGCTCCTTCGTGCTCGCTCCGGTGGCCGCCGCCAACGTGTTGCCGGTATGGCGCAGGTCATGAAAATGGAAGTCCTTCATGCCCACCTCGTCGAGGGCTCGGTGCCACGCCTTGTAGAAGCTGGTGCTGTTGAGCGGGTAGCCATCACGACCGCAGAACACGAGGCCCTCCTCTCCCGGCGCCGCGTGCTCGGCGAGGTGGGCCTCGATCTCGGGCAGGAGCGCGGCGGGGATCGTGACGGTGCGATGGCCGGCGTCGCTCTTGGGCGGACCGAGCACGAGCTTGCCGCTCTTGAGCTCCTGGTACTGCTCGACGACGTCGACCGTTCCGTGCTCGAGGTCGACCCGGTGACGGCGCAACGCCTTGAGCTCGCCGAGCCGCAACGTGGTGTAGGTGGCCAGCAACACCATCACGCGCAGCCGCGGCTCGATGGCGTCGGCAAGAGCGGCGACCTGGGCAACGTTCGCCACCGGTCGCTCGCCGGCCTTCTCGGTCGACGCCCCTTTGATCACGCACGGGTTCTTCGGGATCAGCTCGTCGACCACCGCCGTGGCCATGATGGCGTGGAGCAGCCGGTAGCACTTGGCGATCGTGGGTGCTCCCGGATTGCCGGCCGAGACGAGCCCCGCGTGCCAGGCCCGCACCCTCGTCGGGTTGATCTTGCCCAGCTCCGCGTCGCCGAGGACAGGCAGGATGTGGAGCCGCAAGTTGATCTCGTAGCCCTCACGCGTGCGCGGGCGCAGCTCGGGCTTGTGACTCAACCACGTCTTCGCGTACTCGCGAAAGATGACCTTGCCGGCGTCGGGGTCCTGCCACGTTCCCCGCTCGAGTTCGGCCCTCGTGGCGGCGAGGAACGCGTCGGCCTCACGCTTCGTGGTGAACGTGTTCGGCGCCGCTCGAAACGTGCCATCGATGCGAAAACGGGCCTGCCATCTTCCCGACGGCAGCTTGCGCGTGCTACCCCAAGTGTTCTTTCGTGCTATTCCCATCCTGAGAACGTAGCGCACGATTCAGGCCGATATGGCACATACGTGGCACGGAGGCTCCTGAGACGCGAACGAGGGACCCGAGTGGGTCCCTCGAAATGTGCTCTGATCAGCACTTTTGTATGGAGCGGACGACGAGATTCGAACTCGCGACCCTCACCTTGGCAAGGTGATGCTCTACCAGCTGAGCCACGTCCGCATTGGAGCCGTCACCTTAGCAACCTGCCTCACCAACCCGGCAAGCGGAAAGCGGTCAGCCGAATCAACCGTCACGCAATACGTTCTCGAACCAGGCGCGCCAGGTCATGGGCCAACGGCCGTTCGGCCACCGCAGAGATCGTCACCCCTACACCCTCCGTGATGAACGTGAGTGATGCCGTGCGCTCATCCTGCAGGCCTTGCACGACGAGGGTGGGCGTGAGCGGCACCTCCCGAACATCGGGCTGCCATTCGTGTTCGTTCACTAAGAGCAACCGCTCCGAGGTGAGCGCTCCCACCGCTGGCTGATTCTGGTACTGCCCCTGCACAAGCGCGATCACAACCTCATCGGGTCGGAGCAATGCCGACAGGATGCCGAGAGCAACGCGACCTGCTCGCAGGGAGGTGGCGGATAGTTGCGCGACCAGGGGTGCCATCTGGTGGGGATCAGCAACACCCTGCGGAACCATCGGCTCGGGAGGCACCCCGGTTGCCGGCGGTGGCGCCACCGGCGTTGGAGCGGATGGCAACAACGAACTCACCGGCATCGCGGATGGCAAGCCCGACGGGACTTCGCTCGTCGCCAACGCGTCTGGTGACGGGTCCCCCAATGAGACCTCCGCGGGTGCTGGCGGAGGCACGGCAGGCTCCCCGGGTGGGACGGGGGCAATCTCGACGACACCTGACGGATCAGGATTCAACGAATCCGGACCTTGTACCTCGGGCTGCGATTCACCTGAGGGCGGGGCCGGAGGTGGAGGCGGACGAGGCGGCGCACGAGCTCGCGGCGGAGACGGCGCAGGAGGTGGCGGAGGAGGAGGTGGAGGTCGAGGAAGCGGCGGCGATCGGACACC
>JANOSD010000017.1:0-62511 GCA_031415655.1 Actinomycetes bacterium | reverse complement strand
CGCGACGACTCGACACCCGAGATGCCGCCCACGCCGCCAGCGGTGGTGGTGCTTGCCAGTGGAGCTCGTGTATCGCGGTGGTGACGGCGAGGGCCACCACCGGCTCACCTCTCCATCGGTCGGCGACCGCAAGCATGTCGTCGAACGCCGCACTCGTCGCCGGTGCGGTCTGCGCCAGATCTCGGAGCGGGACCAGCCGGGCGGTGGCGCTCCCGAGGGCCGAGTGGTAACAGGCGTGAAGGAATCGGTGGCGCTGTTGCAATGCCGGGAGCACCCGTCCACCGATTTCAAACGAATCGGGATCTTGCGCCAACTCGTCGGTATCGATGGCCAGACCGAAGGGCCCCGATGCCAGTGTGCGGTGAACATCGATTTCGATCCTGCCAGGCAGGTTGAGGCTGAGACCCTTCGAGAATCGCCGATCAAATCCGGGTCGGGGCTCGGGGAACCGACGAATGCCCCCCAGTGCTTCGATCTGACGGCGGGCCTCGTCGACGTGCGTCCCGGGTATCAGAATGTCGGCGTCACCGAAACTGCGGTCTTCGGGATGGGGGTAGTCGAGGTGGGCGGTGGCCGTGCCTTTGAGGACGATGAACGCCACGTTGGCGGCGTCGAGAGCGTCCGCCACCAGGAGGAGGCGGCGCTCGATTCGCAGGGCCGCTCCCATCCACTCACGGTGGCGTTTGCGCACGTCCTCACGCTGTGTGTCGGTACACGGCCAATCGTTGGCGGCGATTGCCGCCGCCAAAAGCCCGATGACCCGCTCCCGGGCGGCCGCGGCAACGAGGGCACGCCAGCAATGGTCGTCGAGCGGTTCGTGGGGGTAAACCCGGCCCGTCGAAAGTCCCCACCCGGCCACCAGCCGCACCAGGTCGTTCACTGGCAGTGATGTCACGTCGTGGGGTGATCGCGGACGGGGATCCATTCGTCAGTCTCGGGGTCGTATCTCCGCACGACCTGGGCGGGCGAACCCACCGCGACTGCGTAGTCGGGAATGTCGCCCATCACCACGCTGTTCGCGCCGATCGTGACGTTGCGCCCAATCGTCGCACCGGGCAGCACAATCGTGCCGTGCCCTAACCAGGAACCATCCCCGATGGTGATGGGCTTGGGCGCCATCGCCTGCCAGCCGATCGGCATCGAACGGTCGTGGTAGTCGTGGTTGCAATCCGTGATGTGCACGAAGGGACCGGTCCAAACGCCATCGCCAATCACGATCGACTCATGACCGATGATGCTGCTTCCTCGGCCGATCACGCAGTATGACCCGATCGTCACGACGGCATTGGCGAGTTTTGGTTGATCGGGCATCCAACCGGCGCTGAGCGCAACGTACGGAGCGATGATGGTCTCCTCGCCGACGTGAATCGCACACTCGTTGACGATCGTCTCGAACGGAAAACACATCACTGAGCCTTTGCCGAACGAGCCGAATCGGGCGGCCCGAGGCGAACCCGGAGCGATGGCGCCGAACCGCTGTAGCTGTCGCCACCCCCAACGCACGGCTTCGCCGGTGTTGAGGATGGCCCGGCTACGCAGCCGGTCGACGAGCGACGGTGGAGGGTAATCGCGTGTCAACACGAGTGGCTAGGCGATCGACGCGTTCTTGACGTTCTTACGGGCACGGGCCCGAAGTGAGGCGTCGAGCTCTCGTTTGCGCATTCGTACTGAATCGGGCGTGACTTCCACGCACTCATCGTCGGCAATGAACTCGATGGCCTGCTCCAGCGAGAAGATCCGAGGAGGGGTGAGTTTGACAGTGGTGTCGGCGGCCGCCGCTCGCATGTTGGTCTGCTGCTTCTCCTTGCAGATGTTGACATCCATCTCGTCGGTACGACTGTTCTCGCCCACGATCATGCCGAGGTACACCTCGGTGCCGGGCTCCACGAGGATGGAACAACGTTCTTGCAACGCCTGCATGGCGAACGTGATGGCGTTCCCGGAGCGGTCCGCCACCACTGAACCTGTGCGCCGAGCCCGAATCTCGCCGAACCAAGGCTCGAACCCTTCGGCGACGGCGTTGACCGTTCCGGTGCCGCGAGTTTCGGTGAGGAACTCGGTGCGGAACCCAATCAGACCTCGGGCCGGCACGGTGTAGTCGAGGCGTACCCAACCAGTGCCGTGGTTCACCATGTTCACCATCCGGCCTTTGCGGCCGGCGATGAGTTGAGTAACGGCGCCCATGTGTTCCTCGGGGATGTCAATCGTGACTCGTTCGACGGGCTCGTGCACCTTGCCGTCAATCTCACGGGTGACCACCTGGGGCTTGCCAACGGTGAGTTCGAACCCTTCGCGGCGCATCATCTCCACCAGCACGGCAAGCTGAAGCTCACCTCGAGCTTGTACCTCCCACGCGTCGGGACGGTCGGTGGGGAGCACGCGGATGGAGACGTTGCCAATGGTCTCCTGGTCGAGCCGGTTCTTCACCTGGCGGGCGGTGACCTTGCTGCCCTCCCGGCCGGCGAGCGGCGAGGTATTGATGCCAATCGTCATCGAGAGGCTCGGCTCATCGACGGTGATCACCGGAAGCGGACGAGGGTCGTCGGGATCCGCAAGGGTTTCCCCGATGAAGACATCGTCGAGCCCGGCAACCGCGATGATCTCACCAGGGCCGACTTCCGTGGCAGCCACTCGGTCGAGCGCTTCGGTGATGTAGAGCTCACTGAGCTTCACGTTCGTGATGGTGCCGTCGGTGCGGCACCACGCCACGTTCTGACCTTTGCGGATCGTGCCATTACGAACACGACAGATGGCGAGACGGCCGAGGTAAGGGGACGCGTCGAGGTTGATCACCTGCGCCTGCAACGGATGTCCATCCTCGAATTCCGGAGAGGGAATCCGGTCGAGGAGCATCTCGAAGAGCGGCTTGAGATCGCTACCTTCGATGCCGGGGTCGGTGCTCGCCCAACCGGCCTTGGCGTTGGAATAGATGATCGGAAAGTCGATCTGCTGTTCGTTGGCGTCGACATCGAGGAAGAGCTCGTAGACCTCGTCGACCACCTCGCTGATGCGGGCATCGGGACGGTCGACCTTGTAGATCACCAACATCACGGGCAGATCGAGAGCGAGCGCCTTGCGGAGCACGAAACGAGTCTGCGGCAGGGGACCCTCACTCGCATCGACGAGGAGCAGCACGCCGTCGACCATCATCAGGGCGCGTTCTACTTCACCGCCGAAGTCGGCGTGGCCGGGGGTATCGACGATGTTGATCTTCACCCCGCCGTAACGGATGGCGGTGTTCTTGGCGAGAATAGTGATGCCTTTCTCGCGTTCGAGATCCATCGAGTCCATGACTCGGGTCTTGACCTCTTCGTTCACACGGAACACACCGGATTGCCACAGCATGGCATCGACAAGGGTGGTCTTGCCATGGTCGACGTGGGCGATAATGGCAACGTTGCGGAGCGACTCGCTGGCACTCATCGGGCTGGGTCCTTTCGGGTATGGGATGCAGGGGTGGCGGCGGTCGCCCGAGTGGACGAGGGCCGGGAAGAGGGTCGGGCGGTGGCCCGCGGAGTGGAGGGACGGGCCGGCACACCGTTGGCGGCCGCCCGAGCGGCGCGGGCTGCCTTGTTACCGGGTCGGCCGTTGACGGCATTGCCGGGACCGGCGGTCACGGGACGAGCAGGTTTTCGGCTCGTGCTGGGGCGGGGGCTGGACGTTGGATCGACTGGACGGTCGACTGGGCGGCCGGAGACCCGGTCGACGGGACGCCCATCGGGTCGGCGGCCAGGTCGGCTGTCCGGTCGACTATCGGGTCGACTATCGGGTCGGCCGTCTGAACGCTCGGTCTGGCGGGAACCGGACGACGAACCGAATCCGTTTTCTCTCTTCGCCTTTCGGCGGGACGCCCCGCTCGGACGCCGTTGCCCTTCGGCAAGGGGCGGCCGGCCCGAAACGGAAGGGGAACTCGAGCGGTCGGCGCGGGCTTTGGGCTGGCGGGGGGGTCGTTGTTCGAGCGCTCGTGCTTCGAGAACCTCGACATCGGCGGTAACCCGTACCTTGGCGTCGCGACGCGCCTGGTCGACCTTGGCGGTTGCCACGGGGAGGATCGTTTCGAGCAGCGTGGCGTCAGGGGCCGTGAGCTCGGGCTCGTAGCCAAGCGTGCGTTGGAGCTTGGCGACGTCCTTGCGAAGATCGGCCGCAACCAAACTCACCACCACGCCGGCCGCGCCGGCGCGGGCCGTTCGGCCGGACCGGTGAACGTAGTCCTTCGGATCTTCTGGCGGGTCGTAGTGCACCACACACGCCACGCCATCGACATGGATGCCGCGGGCAGCGACGTCGGTGGCGACAAGTGCTTCAACGTCGCCTTTGTGGAACTGACGAAGGGCCCGCTCACGTGCGTTCTGCGATCGATCGCCGTGAATAGCTGCGCTCTTCACCCCTTGGCGTCCGAGCTGATCGGACACGCGATCGGCGCCACGTTTCGTGCGACAGAACACCACCGTTGGACCCGAGCTCTTGATAATCGAGGCGGTGAGATGCAGACGCTCGTTGCGTTCGACGGCCCAGAAGAAGTGGTCGGCCTTGGAGGAGTTGGCGTGGTCGTCATCGTGGCCACCGAACTCATGGCGAACCGGATCGTTTTGATAGTTCCGGATCAACACGTCAACGTCGCCGTCGAGAGTGGCGGAGAACAACAACGTCTGGTGCGGGCCACTGCATTGATCGAGCAACCGTTTGACCTCGGGCAGGAACCCCATGTCGGCCATACGGTCCGCCTCATCGATCACGACATATGACACGTCGCGAAGGGTGAGGTGTTTGCGATTGATGAGGTCCGTGAGCCGGCCGGGGCAGGCGACCACCACGTCTACCCCCCGCTTGAGGGCGCTGATCTGGCGGTCGAAACCGACGCCGCCGTAGAAGGCCTCGACCCACGGCCCCTTCGGCTTGGCGAGGAGTTGAAGCTCGTGGGCAACCTGCGAAGCCAGCTCACGGGTGGGCACGAGCACCAAACCCTTCGGTCGTTTCGGGTGAGCCCGCCCTACGCCGAGGATGAGTGGGATGCCGAACGCAATCGTCTTGCCGGAGCCGGTGGGTGCCCGGCCGCACAGATCAAGGCCGGCGAGGGCGTCGGGAATCGTGGCGGCCTGGATGGGGAAGGGGGTGGTGACCCCGCGCTCGGCCATGGCGATGGCGATGGCCTCGGGGACTCCGAGGTCGACAAAGGACGGGGCGTCATTGATCGACGCGGAGGAAGGCGGTGAGGACAAAAGGAAACTCCGTACTGGCGGTGTCGCGGGGGCTCGACCGGGGGTGACGGTGACAAGAGGCGGATCACCGTTGAGGATCGACCCGGCGTGGGCACCGGAACCTTCGGCCGCCACCCACCGAAACCGGAGGGAGCACCCGACTGCCGCTCAACGCATGCCTCTTCGCGCTGATCGGGTCGATCTGGACACCGGCACTGTACCTTGCCACCTGTGGATAACCTCAAATCGTTTGCCTGCAATTTTGGCATTGCGTGTCGGCCTCGCCGGTTGGTGCCGTCACCACCGGGAAAAGGGGTCCAGGGAAATGTTCGCCCGCAGCGACCCCATGATCAGCCGGGAGCGGCGTGGTGGCAGTGCAAGGGGCGTACACCACGTGGTCACCAAGCCATCGGGTCGCGAGCGCCCGGCGGCGGATTGTGAAGGAAGTGTTTCCGCTCGACCCATAACGTATTGAAGGCCATTCGTGGCGCGACTCACGGCATTGAGCGACATCCACAGCGAGACGATCTGCTCAGCCTCGCCCGGCCAGAACGTAGGGTCGTGGTGCCACGGGGTCGGGACGAGTGCCCCGAGCTCTTTCACGAAGAGTTGCTCCTAGGAGAACGTGACCGCGTGCAACCCGAGCGACGCACAGGCCATCGGCCCGGCGGGCGACTCATGCCCGTAGCTGGCGTGGTCGTCGCTTTCGAGCCACATCCAGAGGTCGTTGGTGAAGCCTTTGTCCTTCATCAAGACGAACGCACCAGTGGGCGTCGGGTGCTCCATGGTGTGATCAACGGCCGCCCGCATTCAGTCGATCTACGCCGTTTCGAATACCTGTCGTAGACACACCACTCCATCTCGTTCAAAGGGGGACGCTCGTCGTCATTCGGCAAGGAATAGCGGGAAAAAGTGGCTAGGAATCCTGACGTTAGGTGCGGTTCGGAAGGGACCGTTCGGCCAATCCACCATGGGGACGCGCCTTCTGGAGGAGTTGGTCCGCCATGAGGAGTGCCTCGGTGTGAAGGCCTGACCACGGTTGGATGTGGCGGGAACGCAGCTTGGCCTTGACCCGCCGACAGGGGTTTCGGCTGGCCGGACTGAGTCGAACCAGGGCCTTGCGTCGATCCTCCGGGACCGTAGACCGTTGCACAAATCCGGCGTTGACGAGCCGGTCCACCGAACGGGTGACATCGCCACGGCGGGTCAGAAGAGCGTCGGCGAGCTGACCTACGGATAGCCCTCGTCGATCCGGCGACTCGGCGAGCACCCACAGGACAGTGAATTGGCACTGTGTAAGCCCGTAGAGGTGAAGTCGGCTTCGAACTCCTGCGTAGAACCGATGGCCAGGAGGTGGAGATTGATGTAGGCATCGCGACGGAGATCGTCGAGTTCGGGAGAGGACAGGTCGCCCACTTTCCGTTGAACAGCCATCTATGGAAAGGACGGTTAAGGGATATTTTGCATGTGTACTCGATCGTCGGCGGTTCGTTCTCGGCGGGCTCGCGGGTGGCGTCGCCAGTGCCGCTGGCTGTGCGTTTGGATCGTCCGATTCCACCGCTCCGGTGGGGACCACCGCGGGAAACGTCACGGCGGCTACTGCTTCTGTCCGACCCGATGCCGGCGCACCATCGCGGGTCGTGGTCGTGGGCGCGGGCCTCGCCGGACTCGTCGCCGCAACCGACCTCCGCGCTGCGGGTTGGGACGTCGTGGTGCTTGAGGCCCGTGATCGTGTGGGCGGTCGAGTACCCACCCTCACCGAACCGTTTTTCGGCGGGCTCCCTGCCGAGGCCGGGGGCGAGTCCATCGACCGCACGCACGATCGCATTCGGGCGCGAATTCGTACACTCAACCTCACCACCGAGGAACGCCGGGACTCTCGGGACCTTGATGTGGTCGTGTATCGATGTGGTCGAGGAGATCGACGCGGCGTCATTGTCGGCGGCGGCCCGTTTCCTGGTGGAGGTCACCTACCGGTCCACCTATAACACCGAGGTCGCCGACCTCTCGCTCCTCTTCGTCCTCCAACAGGAGGCGGCCAGCACCAGCAGCCTCGCCGCATCAGAGGCCACGCGGATCGCCGGCGGCAACAACCAGCTTCCCTGGCTACTGGCGATGGCGCTCGGTGCTGCCCTTCGTTTGTCGTCTCCGGTTCGTTCTCTGGCTCAGGGCGACGCAGGGGTGCGGGTGGAGATCGAGGGCGAGAAGAAACTCGGACCGATCTTCGCCGCCCATGTGGTGCTCGCTGTTCCTCCCGCCCCCTTGCGATCAATTCGATTCGAGCCCGCACTGTCGTCGGGAGTTGCCGGCGCCTACGCCGAACTCAACCTCGGGGCGGCGGCCAAAGTCCTACACGAGTTCAGCGAGCGGTTCTGGCTCACGCGAAATGAGTCGGGCGCGATCGTTACGGACCTCCCGTTCGGGATTGCGTGGTCGCCAACGGATTCGTACGGAACTCCCACCGACCCAGGCAGTTCCTCACGGCGTGGCCGGAAGTGCGTCGATCTGTAGGTTCGATGTAGTTCGCCGGAGAACACACCGAAGTGTTGGCTGGCTACACGGAGAGTGCGGTGCGTTCCGGGGAACGGGCGGCCAAGGCAATCGGCCACCGGAGCCGGTGATCGGAGTCGCCTTTCCGCCAGCAAGTTGGGTGTCATCAGCCGACTCGACCACCGTTTTCGCCCGGCCGGGCAAGTAGCGTCTTTCCCCATGCTGGCGGACACCCCTCGCACCCTGGACCGACAAACGCAAGCCTATGAAACCAGTGAGGGCCTGCGTATCGCCCTACTCGGTTACCGAAGCGACCCGCGTTCTGGCGGGCAGGGCGTGTACATACGAAACCTCAGCCGGGAACTCACTGCCCTCGGGCACCACGTCACGGTGTTCTCCGGCCCTCCCTATCCCGACGTTGATCCGGGGGTTGCCGTCGTCCGAGTCCCCAGCCTGGAACTGTACGAGGCCCCCGGACCTTTCAAGAATCGGAGGTGGGCCAGGATTCGAACCATCTCCGACGTGCGTGAGTTCGCGTTGATGTTCTCGGGCCAGTTCCCTGAACCACGCACCTTCACCGACCGGGCCGCGGCACTGCTCCGCGACAGACGCCACGAGTTCGACATCGTGCACGACAACCAGTCTCTGGGATCCGGGTTGCTCAAGCTGCAACGATCCGGCTGGCCGGTGGTGAGCACGATCCATCACCCTTTGACCGTGGACCTCCAAGTAGCGATAGACCACATCGCCGATCCTCGATTTCGGCGCTCGATCAATCGTTGGTATTCGTTTCTGTCTATGCAGAAACGAGTGGCTGCGGCGTTGCCCATGATCCTCACCGTTTCGGAGCGGTCACGCACCGACATCACCGAGCAAATGGGTGTCCCGTCAGCCCGGGTCGCGGTGGTGTCGGTGGGAACTGATCCCGCCACCTTCCGACCCACGGGTGGTCCTCGTGTGTCGGGGCGGATTTTTACCACTGCCAGTGCCGACGTGCCGTTGAAGGGCCTGGTGTTCCTGTTGGAGGCCTTGGCCAAAGTGCGCACCGAACGGCCCGACGCCCACCTCGTGGTGCTCGGCCGAGGAGCCATCTATGGCCCCGTGGCGGAGGCGATCGAACAATTCGATATCGCCGATGCGGTGCGTTTCGTGACCGGCATCTCCGATGAAGAGTTGGTCCACGAGTATTCCCAAGCGGAGGTTGCCGTAATCCCCTCGCTGTACGAGGGGTTCGGGCTCCCCGTCGTGGAGGCCATGGCCTGCGGAGTACCGGTCGTGGCAACCACAGGAGGCGCGCTCCCGGAAGTAGTCGGCGCCCATGGCGAAGCCGGTTTGCTCGTACCTCCCGGCGACGCCGGCGCACTCGCAATGGCGATTGCCGAGGTGCTTGACGATCCGGCCCTCGCGGCGCGCCTCGGAGCGGCTGGCCGGGAGCGGGTACTCGAGAACTTCACCTGGAGGCGGTGCGCCGAGAACACCGTTCGGCATTACCGTAAAACCATCAACAAGAACCGGTCGACGAACTCCTAACCGCCAGGCCCGTCGAACCGTCAGTCACTTCGAACCGTCACAGGACCACCACTGACCGGAGCACCTCACCGCGCTCCATCTTGTGGAACGCGTCTTCCACGCCATCGAGGGTGATTTCCTCGCTCACAAAGCGATCGAGGTCGAGGCGACCCTGTAGGTAGAGGTCGACCAGGGCGGGGAAATCGCGGCTCGGAAGGCAGTCGCCGTACCAACTCGGCTTGAGCGCACCCCCGCGACCGAAGAACTCGATCATGGGGATCGGGGGCATGATCATGTCCGGCGTGGGGACTCCCACCTGCACCACCGTTCCCGCCAGATCTCGTGCGAAAAAGCACTGCTCGAGCACTTTGGGATTCCCCACCGCTTCGATGCACACGTCGGCCCCGAAACCTTCGGTAAGGGCTCGGACAGCCTCGACCGCATCGTTGGTGCTGGCATCGACGGTGTAGGTGGCCCCGAAATCGGTGGCCCATCTCAGCTTTTTCGGATCAAGGTCGATGGCGATGACAATGCGGGCTCCGGCGAGCACCGCGCCAGCAATGGCGGCATTGCCCACGCCTCCGCATCCGAACACCGCAACGGTGTCGCCGCGCTGCACGTTGCCCGTGAGTACTGCGGCGCCGAATCCCGCCATCACCCCGCAGCCGAGCAGGCCGGCAGCGGCCGGCCGGGCCTCGGCGTTCACCTTCGTGGCCTGCCCCGCCGCGACCAAGGTCTTGTCGGCGAAGGCACCGATGCCCAGCGCCGGGGAAAGCGGGGTGCCGTCGACCAGCGTCATCTTTTGCGTGGCGTTGAAGGTGGAGAAACAGAGGTGCGGCTTTCCCCGTTTGCAGGATCGGCACGTTCCGCACACCGCGCGCCAGTTGAGCACCACGAAATCACCGGGGTGGAGGTCGGCAACGTCGGGACCGACCGCGGCCACGACACCGGCGGCCTCATGACCGAGGAGGAAGGGGAAGTCGTTGTTGATCCCGCCCTCCCGGTAGTGAAGGTCGGTATGGCATACGCCGCAGGACTGCACGTCGATCAGGGCCTCGCCCGGGCCGGGATCGGGAACGAGAATCGTCTCGACGCCGACGGGTTGACCTTGGCCGAGCGCCACAACGCCTCGAACCTCATGAACCATCGTGATCTCCTCGTGCGCGTTGCCGAACCACAACACCTACCGGTGCCGTGCGGGACGCTATCGGATAGACCTCACACCCACTTGTGACTTCAGCGCGCCTGCACTCGGACGTTGGTGAAACCGACCACACCGTCTCCTACCGTGGCGATTTTGCCGCTGGGAAACCGGCTCGAACTTCCAGAAAGGGTTGCTACGCCGTCGACGGCGCAGGTGGCGTTGTTGCCAACGACGGTGAGGGTCATGACGTAGAGCTGACCAGCCGACCACGACACGTTCTTCGCCGGTGTGCTCAGCGTTGGGGATGAGTTTTCGTTCACGCCAAGCCAGAGTTTGTTGGAGTTCGTTCCGCCGTAGTCGAAGCTCATCTTGCAGAACAGGTAGTTGCCAGCGTCCTGGAATCGTGCGGCGAGACCGGCGACGCGGGCATTCGCATCCATCTTGATCGTTGCGCTTACGGCATAGTTGGCCCAGGCCGCCGATCCGGCCGATGCGCGGCCTTCGGAGTTGCGCGGGGTGTCGTTGCGGAGGAATCGCGGCGGGGATGCGTTGGTGATCACCGACGCACTACCGGAGGCATTGGCCCAGCCGTTGGCGTTCGGAAAGGTGCCCGGCGTGTAGGCGGTGAAGTCCTCAAAGAAGAGATCTCCCGACGGCGTCGTCGTAGAAGTGGCGGGAGTCGAGGTTGTGGGAGTGACCGTGGTGGTACTGACTGTGGGACGGGTGGTGAAGGGAATCGTGGTGCTGAACTGGGTACTGGGCGTGCCAGCTGCCGTGGTGGTGGGAAGGTTTGTGGTGGCGCTGTCACCCGTGGTGGACGACGACCCCGACGGATCCGACGCCGACAGGCTCGACCCAGATGGATCGGCCACGATGGTCGTCTCGGCGCCACGAGCCGGTTCACAACACGACGTCGTGTTGTGAGCGCCCTGTGCAGCGGAAGTGGAGGACGACGATGCCCCCACCCCGAGATTCGTGGCTGCCGGATCAGTGCCACGCCGAGCGATCGCAAAACATCCCAGGAGGAGCACCACCGTGGCCATCGCACCGGCGAACGCCATCAAGCGAGGACTCCCAAACAGTGACCCCGTGTGCGCCGCCCGAACATCGGCCAAAGTGGTGTGCTGCAACGAGGATGGCACGGGCTCACCATCCCGGTTCGCGAGGTAGGCATCGAGGCGCCTGACCAGCGATTCGTCGGCCGGGGAGGATCCAACGGACGGGGGGCGAGAAGCGGGCGTTTCACGCATCACCGAGCTCTTTTCTGAGATTGGCCAGGGCTCGCTGCACGTGGGTGCGCACGGTGCCAGCACGACACCCCATCAGCTCGGCAGTCTGCTCGACGGAGTAACCGTGGTGGTAGTGAAGCACCACCGCGGCTCGCTGTTTGGGCGGCAACTTGCGGTACGCACGATCGAGATCCGGATCCGTCACCGGAGGGCTGATCGAGGTGGCTGAGCCAACGAGTTCACCAGGGGCCGAGCCGCGGTCGGCCGTCTCGGGCGCGGTGGTGTCCCAGGGCGTGGAGCGATCAAGCCGTTGTTTGCGGCGGAGACAATGTCGGAGGCAGATCTTGGTAAGCCAGGCGTTTCGTTTGGATTCGTCGCGCACCGATTGCCACGCCTTCCACGCTTTCCACATCGTCTCTTGCACGGCATCCTCGGCCTCCGCTCGATCGTGCAACACCGAATAGGCCAGGTGGAACAACCGAGCCTTCTCTCGATCGAAAACCGCTTCGAACGCCGCCTCCGGGCGCAGGGCGAGATACGCATATCCGGGGTCCTGCGCAGTAGGGGGTTGGGCGGTCGTCGCCGGTGACGGGGAGGTCGCAGACGTGGAGGTCGCGGACGTGGAGGTCGGCACTGAAGTGGCGGCCGGCAATGCGACCGGTGAGTGGGGGAGTCTCGGAAGTGAAGTCGGCACGGCAAACCAGGGAAGTGCGGGGGTATCACGACGGTTCGAGCCCTGATATGGCATCGCCGGCGATACGTGCGCCGCCCACGGCGACGTTGGAACGACGCCGAGGGCATACACCTTGGCGGTGCTCGCGAGAGTACCGCTGGCGGGCGCGGTGGTGCGGCGCAAACGCACACCACCCGTATTGCGTCCGAACATTGACCGCTCCGACCGATCGATCCGACCGACACGCAAAAGGGTGGGCGCGCCCGTGTGCCTATCGAGCCGTGCGAGGTGCCGTGTATGTCGATTGTCCATTGGGCACTCCGGCGGCCGTCGTGGCGGGAAGTCACCCGCCACTAACGTCTGAGTCAGCGGTTGTGGATTTCGACGTACACCCGCCACAAAACTCCGACTGCCGACGACTACTCGTCTTCGGCGTGCGTGACCGGGGCTTCGCCCATCCAGCTTCGAAGGGTGTTCTTGAGTTTGGTCTGCTGGATGAACACATCGTGTTCGGCCGGCGCCGCGCCGGCGGCCTGCGGGGACTTCAGGTAGAAGCTGAGCCATTCCTGCACCCCGCTCTGACCGGCACGAGCGGCGAGGTCCATAAACAGCGCGAGGTCGAGCACAATCGGCGCCGCGAGGATCGAGTCGCGGCACAGGAAGTTGACCTTGATCTGCATCGGGTACCCCATCCACCCGAAGATGTCGATGTTGTCCCAACCCTCCTTGTTGTCGCCGCGCGGTGGGTAGTAGTTGATGCGCACTACGTGATCGATGTTGCCGTACAACTCGGGGTAGGTCTCCGGCTGCAGGATCGTGTCGAGCACGCCGAGTTTCGACATCTCCTTCGTCTTGAAGTTCTCTGGATCATCGAGCACCTCGCCATCGCGGTTGCCGAGAATGTTGGTGCTGTACCAGCCGCGGAGACCCAACATGCGGGACTTGAGCCCGGGGGCGAGGATCGTCTTCATCAAGGTTTGGCCGGTTTTGAAGTCCTTGCCCACGATCGGGACCCCTCGTTCGAGTGCCAGTTCCCGCATGGCCGGAGTATCGACCGAAAGGTTGGGAGCGCCGTTGGCAAACGGGACACCGCTCACCAGCGCTGCATAGGCGTAGATCTGCGACGGCGAAATGTTGGCGTCGTTGTCTCGTAGCCCCTGCTCGAACGCCGCCACGGTCAGGTGCACCGCCGACACCTCCTGGTAGGCCTCAGTGGAACCACACCACACCATCACGAGGCGATCACACTCCTGCTCGATGCGGAATCGTTCGATGTCCGCAATCAAGGCCTCGGCCTGGTCAAACTTGTTGGTGATGTTCTTCACTCGCGTGCCGTCAAGGCGTTTTACCCAGGTTTGATCGAAGACCGCATCCATGGCGGTGACACCTTCGAGTTCCCCCGAGATCGGGCCGAGGTCGCGCTCTTCGAGAACACCAGCGGTGCGGGCGGCCTCCAAGGCGTTCGGCGAGATGGGATCCCACCCACCGAATACGAGTTGATCAAGGCTGGCGATCGGGACGAAGTCCTTGATCATCGGGTTGCGGCCCTCGGCTCGATCCCCCAGGCGAATGTGGCTCATCTGTGTGAGTGAGCCAACGGGCACGGTGAGACCTCGGCGAGCAGCAAGCACACCGGCAATGAACGTGGAGGCGACGGCGCCCAGACCGGGGGTGAGTACCCCGAGGCGACCGGTGGCGGGGGCAATGGAACGAGGTTCAGGCATGTCGAAATACTAAGGGATATCGAACGAGAGTGATGGACAATGAAGGAATGCTTCACAGTAGGCTCCACGAATGGGTCTCCCTGATATCACCGTGGCGCAGTTCGAGTATCTCGACGCCGTAGAACAACACCCCACCTGGGCGGCCGCAGCAGCGTCGCTGATGGTGAGCCCATCGGCCCTCTCTCAGGGTCTGTCCGAGCTGGAGCGACGGTTGGGCATCGCCTTGTTCGAACGAGCGGGACGACGTCGGGTACCCACCGAAGCACACGCCGAAGTGCTCCGGCATGCCCGCCAGGTGTTAGCCCAAACGCACGACATCGTTGCTTGGGCCGATCATGTTCGAGTGGGTCGGCGGGGCCGGGTGCGGGTGGGCATGATCGATGTCGGGGTGGTGGCGCATTATCCAAAACTCCTTCGGCGTTATCGTGGCGAACGACCCGACCTAGAAGTTCATCTCACTGTTGCGCCCTCCGCCTCCCTGCTTACCGACGTGGCGGCCGGCAATCTCGACCTCGTGGTGTGCGTGGCGCCGCCGAGGTCGTTCGGAGGGGTGCAGATCACGTCGCTCTGGGAAGAGCCGCTCTTCGTGTATCCGCCAGTTGGTAGTGCCGCCGAAGAAACACCGTGGGGTCCGTGGGTGACCTTCCCCGCCGGATCCCACACGCGCACGATTGTTGAGCGTGAGGTTCGAGGATCACGGCGGCCGTTCGATGTCGTAGCGGAATCAAACCAACCTGAGGTGCTGAGAGAAATGGTACGACTCGGCCTCGGCTGGACGGTGCTACCCGCCGCTCAGGCCGGCGTCGGGGCAGCACGCCTGACGCCAAAGCCGGGTCCTGCCTTGTGCTCTCGTCCGCTCGTACTGGCCCGACGAACCACGGCGGCAGCGATCCCTGCGGTGAACGAGTTGGCGGCACTACTTCTCGACACGCCACTCACGCACAGCGTGTGATTTGGCTCACGTCACTTGTGGTCGGTCCGATTTTCACGAGAGGATCGGCGCCGGCCCACGTTCGGAGCCGTTGGTCGAAGGCCTGCTTCGCCGCCGGCGAATCCCACGTCCAATGGACTCGGATACATGCCTGGGAGTTCTCCTCCCAAAGGACGTACTGATCGCCACCCCAACCTTCTGGCGTGTCGACTGTTGTGAACGCCTTCTTCAGCAATTCCTCCAACGCACTGGGGTCAGTGATGTCGAAGTCCTCATTGCCATTGCCGGAGAGCAGGTCTGCGAGCAACGTCTCGATATCGCCAGGCATGGTTTCCGAAGCCAAAACCAAGCCCGTGAGGTATTCGCCCAGCGTGCCGTTGCCGGTAGTCACACCGTCGGCGTCGGGGGCTTCCACCACGACGGGAAGTTCTCCGGAGCGGTACTTCTCGGGATGAAGGATCTGCTCACTCGATACCGGCGGAGAGGAGAAGGTTTCGTCGAGCCGGGTGGTTCCTCCGTCGGCCACCAACGCGCTCACGAACGGTTCTCCTTCGTTGTACGGCGCTTCGGCAAGTACCACCAATCGCAGGGGAAAGGCGGCAGAAGCCGTGAGCAAGGCCGACTGTCCCGCTCCCATGGCGCCCATCTCGCTTTGCATCTGCGCCCGATCGTTCTCCGATAACGATCGCACGTAGGCGAGTTCCACTCGCCGTGCGCTGCCCTCAGCCAACGCCTGAAATGCCCATTCGCTGCCATCGGTACGGGCCGAAAGGTCGGGCCGGTCGAGACCGAGATTTTGATCGTCGAGCGCGTGGGTGAGCTCGTGCACCACGATCCGGCGCCAGAAGGGCGTGATCTGCTGGCCGCGCACCACGAGCGCGCCGGTTGCGGGAAGGTAGAACCCCATCACGCCGGCACCCAACAGCGCTTCTTGTGCCACCACCGCATCGAAGTCCGGGGGAGCGAGCCCCAGGGCACGATACAGCCGACCCTGGGCTTCGATGGCCGCTACTTCTTCGTCGAGCATTGTGGTGAGCCTTGGTATGAACTCCCGGGAGGACAACACTTCGACATCGACAGGCTGTTGAAAACGCAGTCCACGTTCCTTTTCGACGAACTTCGACAGCTCCACGACCTCTGCGTTGATCGCCTCGGAGCTGGCTGGCGGACCGGACGGCAGGGTAGGCGGGGGGAACGAGGGAATTCCCGGGGAGGGAGCGGGACCGGGCGTGGTCGTAGGTGGGTTGGTGGTGTCCGGCACTTGCCCGCGAGATGTGCTGGACGTGCCGGCGGCGGCCCGTGCGGTTTCGACCCGGTCCTCGGAGCTGCTGGTGAGTGACATGAGAGTGGCGACGAGCGCGATTACGAGCACCACTGCCATCGCGCCCAGCGCGACGGTTCGGCGGGATGGTCCCGGGTCGAACGGCGGCGGGCCGGCGGGCCGCCCCGGAGCGACTGGTGTAGTGGCGTAACTACCGGAGAACGGTGTCGTACGGCCAGCAGCCGGGAAACCACTCGACGCGATGGGCCTCGTCGATGGAGGGGCAAACTTGAACGGAGCCGATGACCCGCCGGCGGGGAAGCCACGGACAGGGGCTTGGCCCTCGGGGGGCACATCGGGAGGGGCCGAGGGCCACGTGGCATCGCTCACGTCGTCGACACTACCGGTGGTGGTGGATTCTGCGGTCGCGACGCCGGCGGCGTCACGTGCGTCGATCGGCGGGAGAACGTTTGCCCGCTGGCCGTACATCGATGTCGTAGCGTCGGAGGTAACGCCGAATGGTCTCCGCACTGACCCCGCGGTTTTCTGCGATCTGCACCAGGGTCCAGCCCCGGTTTTCGTAGTGCTCTCGCAGCCAAGCTTCCGGCAGAATATCGGCCACGGTTGGGTCGTCGCGATGGTCGGCCATGACCCCGTGTTTGTGGGCATAACGACGGACGGTCTCGGTGCTCACCTCATACTGGCGGGCGATATCGGCGAAAGATCTGCCACCGAGAATGTGCTCCCGTTGGTACACCTCGGGTGTGAGCAGGTCGGCAACACTCCGTTGACGCGAACCTCCGGGGGATCGCACCTCGATGTCGGCTGCTCGCAGCCAACGGCGGATGGACTGCTCACTGACCCCGATCTTCTCCGCGATAGCTCCCGCCGATAGACCTTCCACCTCGTACATGGTGCGAAGGGCGTCTTCCGACGGACGCGCCACGGTGGCAATGGTGCGCGTTTCGATCGCAAGCCGATGCAATTCGCGACGGATCGTCTCGGAACTCACGTCGAGTGCTGTACCGATGTCGGCCAGGGACTGGTGCTCATCGATATAACGCCGCCGCAGGTCTTCCGGATCGAGCAGCGCTCGCGGTCGAGACACCACTCGCAACGGGATGCCGTTTCGTTTCAAGGCTTGGCGCACACCCTCCTGGGTGACCTGGAGCGCCGTGGCGATTTCGGCGATCGACTCACCCCGATCGATGTAACGGGACTGCAATACCGGGGCTGTGAGCGTGGTGCGACGGCCGGATGCAGAGGCCGGAGTGGACGTTGTCGGTGTCGTTTGGCGCGCCGTTCGCAGCGGAACGCCAAGTTTGTGGAGATGACGGCGAACGCCCTCGGTGGAGAATCCGTACTCCTGGGCGATCTCGGCGAGTGACTTGTTGTTTTCGTGATGTTCGCGACGGAGTACTTCTTCGGTGAGCAACTCTGCCAACGGTCCGGCTCGTCGTCCGTATCGTCCTCGATCCAACGTGATCCCATGAATGCCGGCGTACCTGCGGACCGTCTCGGCACTGACGTCGAATCGATCAGCGATCTCCGAAAGCTTGAGGCCGTCGGTGACGTACGCCTCAACGAGCGCCTCTTTGGTAAGCCGTTCAGCGACGGCAGTGGCCCGATTCGTCTGAGAAGAGATGAGCCCATGCTGATGAAGAGCCCGACGAACGCTTTCCGCACTCACCTCAAGCTCGTTGGCAATCTGCGCAATGGTCTTCCCACGCACCAAATGAAGATCCTCGAGCACGTCTTTCGTGAGCCGGTCTTGCACGCTTCGCCCGCCACCGGCCGGCCGCATCGGTATGTCGTAGCGGTGCAGTCGAAGCAGCACTGAACGTTCCGAGATTCCCACTTCCTGGCCAATTTGGCGCGCGCTCAACCCCTGTTTCAGGTAACGGTCTTCGAGCAGTTCCCGGCTGACGTGCACGGTGTCGCGTGCAGCGGGCGGCGGGGTGGTCGATGGCGCGACGGTGTGAAGAGGCAAACCATCCTCCCGCACCATTCGCATGACCTCAGGCGATTCGAGGCCCCACTCGCGAGCTATCGAGGACGCGCTTCGACCCTTGCGGACGTACTCACGTAGCAGGTAGGCCGGCGTGATGCTGGGGTGGCGCCGCGATGGGGGAGGCACGACAACTGGCGGTGAAACCGGCAGTGAAACCGGCGCGATCGACGAACCCGTCAGGGATCCAGGGATCGGAACGCTCGCGACTGGCAATTCGGACGGCGAGGGTTCCAACGCCGTTCGCGGCGTTGCGAGATCGGCCGCCAACACGGGCAACGCGGGGTCGGTAGGACCGCCAGCAGGTCTTCGGGGGATCCCGTACTGATCGAGCAACCGAAGGATGTCGGTCGGTTTACAGCCGGCGGCTTTGGCGATGGGTCGGACTCCCTCCCCCGCAAGCACGTAACGGCGACGGAGGTAAGCGGGGGAGACGGTGTCGGCCACACCCGAGCGCATTGGGATGCGGAATGCTCGCAACGCCAACAGAACATCTTCGGCGCTGATACCGAGCTCGTGGGCTATCTCGCCGCTGGATCGACCCAGGCGGTCGTAGCGGGTGCCGAGTTCGACCGAGCCGAGAGCCAGGAGTGCCGGGTGCACGTCTCGAGGGCTTGGCCGCGGGGGACGAGCCGCATTGCGGCCGGATCCACCGGGTCGGCCACCGCTATCCATCGGCCGACGAGCATCCCCCGCTCCACCGGCCGGTCGCGGGGGCGGACGACCCACGTCGGATCGAGGTTGATCGCTATTCGTACGAGGTTGGTCCATGAGACTGTGGGGCTGCGGCAGCGAATCACTGGCCGGGCGAGAGAACTGTAGTAGTCGGCATCCCACCACAACGACCGCAGCCAACGACAACAACCGGAAGCGGTCAGAACGGTTGGCAGCGCTACCGTGCACTATGGACTTTCGGTCGATGACGGTACAAGAACTCGCGACCCGGGTGCGGGAGCGACAGGTCTCGGCGCAGGAAGTGGTCGAACACTCCCTTGCGGTCATCGAGACCTCCAACCCGTCGGTGAATGCCTTCGTTGCCCTCGACCCCGCCTCGTCGCGAAGTCAGGCCAAACGGATCGACACGTTGATCGCCGCCGGCACGGACCCGGGGGCACTGGCCGGAATACCCATCGGGGTGAAGGACCTCGAAGATGCCGCAGGATTTGTCACCACCAATGGGGCTGCCTGGCGGCGAGAACATCCCGTCGCGCAAGCCGACTCGGTGTTAGTCGCGCGGTTACGAGCCGCTGGCTGCATCGTGATGGGCAAGACCAACACCCCCGAACACGGTTGGACCTCGGAGACGATCAGCCCGGCCTTCGGAGCCACCCACAACCCGGCGTATCCCGGACGTTCGGCGGGCGGGTCGTCGGGCGGCTCAGCGGCGGCGGTTGCCGCGGGCATGGTGCCGCTGGCCACGGGGTCCGATGGAGGCGGGTCGATTCGCATTCCCGCCGCACTTTGCGGTCTCTCCGGCTTTAAGCCCTCGCAGGGCCGGGTGCCCGCCGGGTCACCCTCGGCGGCTCCTGGCTCCGGCCTGCTCAGCGTGAAGGGTCCGATGACGGCGCGCATACGTGATGTGGCTTTTGTGCTCGATGCTGTCATGGGCGCCGACGCCATGGATCCGTTCTCTCTCCCCGCCCCCGCCAACCCGTGGTACCCAATTCTCGCCGGTTACGTCGCTCCTCCGAAACGAATCGTTTGGAGCACGATGGGGTATGACGTCGATCCGGGTGTGTTCGCCACGTGTGAAGCGGCCCTTGCGTCGATCGAGGCGATGGGCACCGAAGTCGTGTTCGTCGACACGGTATTCGCCGATGATCCGGTGTGGACGTTCTTGCAGCTGTGGTCGGTTTATGCGCAGCGGGTCTACGAACCCCTGCGGGGCACGCCGGCGTGGGACACCGTGGACCCAGGTCTTCGTGACACCGTGCAGTTCGCCGTCGATGGGGTGGATGCCCCAACCTTCGCCTCTGCCCTCGACGCCTGCTACCGCTACAACGCCGAGATCGAGATCTGTCTGCTCGAAAACGGAGCCGATCTGCTGCTCACACCCACCGTGGCCGGCGACACTCCGCTGCTCGGCCACCCCGGCACCATCGACGCTGAAGAACGTCTCGATTGGGTGCGGTACACCTACCCGTGCAACCTCACCCGCCGTCCTGCGGGCACCGTCGTGGCCGGCCATACACCGGGTGGTTTGCCCGTGGGTCTCCAAGTGATCGGTCGACCACTTGCCGACCTTGATGTGCTGCGCGCTCTGTGCTGCTTTGAGGATCTGCTCGGGGCGAGCTGAGCGATCGGCGGCGAATTCAGACGAGCGTGCAATCGGTGTAGCTCAGCCCGGGCGAATCGTTCGTCCCCGTCAGACTGGCACACCAGGGTGCGGAGTTCTTGCGGACGCTGGCCGCTTCTTCGCCCATCCTCCACCACACGGACCTGGCCGATGCCGGTGATCTCAAAGGACCAGTCCATGGGGTAGTCGGGATCCGTGCCTTCGGGAATCCCGTTCGGTGGCTCATAGATGCGCACTGTCGAAGTGGCCCGCTGTCCACGGGCAAAGGCATCGAGCATGCACGGGCGGAGATCCATTTGCGGGATGGTGGTGGGCCAACCATTCGGGCTGTTGCGGCCGCAGTTCACCACGTCGCCCGTGGTGGTGGGCACGGTGGGTGATATCGGCGTGACGTCGATGGTGGTGGGCGCGACGGTCGGCGGCAGAGTGGGACCCAGCGTGGTCGGGCTCTCAGGGACCGGTCTCTTCCAGATGGTGCCGGTGGTCGGAACGAACGCAGCGGTCGCACCCGACTGGGCCGTGTCGGGAGGGATCGACGTTGGTCCGGTTCCGGTGGTCCCCGGCACGAGGTCGGCATCCAGACACCTGAAGTCGAGCGGGTGGTCGTCGACGACGACACCAGGCTTTCGGATCCGTTCCACCTCAATCTGCAAATCGTTGAATCTGGCGATCGCACGGTCCTTCTGTGCCCGATAGAAATCTCTGTTGGCCGGATCTTCATCAGCCTTTGTCAGCGCGTCCTTGTAGTTCTTCTGTTGTTGGGCCTGCTCCTGTTTCATCGACGCAATTTGCTCGTTTGTCGACATCACTCGGTCTCGTCGGCAGCACAGATCCGATGGCGTACCGGACAGCCTGCCTCCCGCCTCCAGCCGATCGACGTCCGCCTGCAGTTCGTTGAACTTGGCGACGGCGCGGTTGCGCTGGCCACGGTAGAACTCCTTGTTGGCCGGATCGACATCCTCGTTGTTCAGCGCGTCCGCGAAGTTCTGCTGTTGTTGGGCCTGCTGCTGGCGGAGCTCCCGAAGTGCACGCTCCCTTTCTTCATCGATCGCCGTCTGTGCCGAACGTTTCTCACATCCGGCAACGCCGTCCGCCGCAACGGTTCCGGGGGTGGTACCGATGCGGGGTGGGTTGGTGGCGAGGTCGATCTGGGAGTCGTCGCCGGTGCGTACGACGGCCATGGCGGGGATCACGATCAAGAGCGCGATCACCGACACGACCACACCGAACGTGGCCGACCGGCGGCTCCGAGCCCGGCGCACCACCGCATCGAGACCGTCGGCGCCGGGTACGGCCACGTCGCTGTCAGCGCCGCCGACTGGGCCGGCGAGCAAGGAGCGAAGGCGATCACCCCGGCCGTCGTCATCGTCACGATCGTCGTGCGAGTGCAAGGTGGTCATCGGTCGTCCTCCAAGAGGGGCTTTAAGGTGGTAAGGGCGCGGTGCGCGTGGGTCTTTACAGCGCCAGGACTGATGCCCAGCGTGGAAGCGGTGTCGGCGATGGAGAAGTCGGCGAGATAACGGAGCACCACCACCTCACACTGGCGGCGGGGCAGGGAACGAAGCACCAAGAGCAACTCGGCCCGGCGAGTGGCAGCCACCGCCTCATGTTCGGCGGCAGGCGCGTTCATCGGCCCTGATGCGGGATGGCGTCGAGCGGTGCCACGTCGACGGAGGCGGGAACGGGCGCCGTTGAGCACAGCGACGCGCAGGTAGGCCGGCGCCGTTTCAGGGGCAACACGATGGAGTCGGGCATGCATTCGCACGAACGCGTCTTGCACCACCTCCTCCGCCGTCTCGCGATCGTCGACGAGCATTTGCGCCAGCCGGACAAGGACGGCGTAGTGCTCGTGCCACAGCCGGGTCAGATCTGACGATGCCTCCACGGGCGAATCCTCGCCGATCGGCGCGCCGGTCTGCTCAGTTGCCGTCGGAGTCGAATCCGCACGAACGTCGCCCGAGGTGGTGAGGACGGCCGAGGCGGTGGTGCCGACCGGTTTACGACGCTCGGTAGCGATCAATCTCTCGGACATCGGCAGTAAAGACGTCGGCGCACTCGGGGAGGTTGACCTGTGAGAGACTTTTTCCATGACGATTCCTGCTATCCCCAGCGCTATCCACCGTGGCGAGGCTGACCTGCCGTTCATCGCCGTAGGCGACGGCACTCACCTGCAGCTCCTGCAGGTGGATATCGATGCCGGCCTGTGGGTAGTCCGCACGAGGTTCGAGCCCGGCGTCACGATCCCCAAACACAAACACACGGGCCAGGTGTTCGCGGTGACGCTGGCAGGTAGTTGGAAGTACCTCGAATACCCCGAGGTGAATACGGCGGGGTCGTACCTCTATGAGCCCGCCGGTTCCGTGCACACGCTCACGGTGCCGGCGGATCAGGAAGGCGTGACCGACGTGTGGTTTGCCATCTACGGGGCCAACCTCAACATCGACGATGCCGGCAATGTTTGGTCGGTGATCGATGCCGGATTCATGTTGGAGTTTTACCTCGGTATGTGCGAGGCCGCCGGCCTTCCCATCCCGAACGTCATCGGCGCGTAACTGCGTCGGCGGGAATCGGAGCTCAGGGGGTTTGGGCCCCAAGCACGCCAAGCGTGAGAACGCCAGGACCGAATTTTGGCGTGCCTTCCGGAACCCGGCCGGGGCCAAGGCGCACCGCCACGATGCCTTCGGATGGCAGGACCGAAATCACTTGTTCGCCGAGCCCGAGGGCGAAGAAGGCATCTTCGGGGGCCCCGGGCACCATTTGACGGGTTTTCTCGGTGGAGACCGAGCCGCCGGTGGTGGCTTGCTGCGCGCTCATGCCGTTCCCCTTGGCATTCAACCACCAGAGGTAGCCATACGCTTCGTTGAGTTTTTGCGACGGGGACGTGGCCTCGCGCACCCAGTCCGCCGGCACCACCTGCGTGCCATCCCACGAACCGTTGCTCAGGAAGAGATGGCCAAACCGCGCCATGTCGCGACAGGTGCTCTGCAACCCCATGAAGGTGAGGGTGTTCCCTGCCGGATCTTTGGTCATGGCGCTGTGGCGCATGCCGATTGGGGCGAGCAACTTCTCGGTGGCGTAGTCGGCCGGCGACTGTCCAGTCGCTGCTTGCAACACCCGATCCAGAGTCTGGATGGCCGAGTTGTTGTAGACCCACTCCGTGCCAGGCTCGCGGCCCTGGTCGAGATCGATGGCGAACTGGGTCTTGTCGGGGGAGGCCGCGGCCATCTTGATGTAGTCCGTTGCGAAGTCGTGGAATCGGCCGGAGTCGTTGGAGAGCAGGTTGCGGATGGTGACCGGGTTCGATGCAGTGGTCGCCCACTGTGGGATGTACTTCGACGCCGGCTCGTTGATCGAAAGCTTGCCTTCGCCCTGGGCAATGCCCACGAGGGTGGAGGAGTAACTCTTAGTGGCCGAGAACACTTCCTGACGCGTGGTCGGGGTGGTGCCTTTGAAATACCACTCGCCGACAAGCTGGCCGTTTTTGGTGACGAGCAGGCAGTTGGACTCGGCGGATTTGGCCGCCTCGGCCAGGGCGTCAAGCTTGTTGCCTTCGAATCCGGCCACCGCAGGGGTTGTCTCGGCCCACTCGGCGCCGGGGAAAGACAACGCTGCCGCGGAGGACCCGCTGGTGGCACCAACAGAAGTTGTGCCAACTGCGCCGGTTGCGGCCGGCGAAACACCTCCCCCAGCAGTGGCGGTGTTGGTGGGGGAGGAACTACACGCCGAGGCGATCAGGCCGACAGCGCAGAAAAGGGGTACGGCAATTCGGGTGACGCGCATGTCATTAACGTACCCGGCCCGGGGTATCGTCACCGTTCACCCGGGCACCCCGACGCGACCTACATAGCCTTACGCATGATCTTTTCTTTCCAACCGGCATAGGGCGGGTACATCAGCTTGGGGTCGGGTTTGGTGGGTTTGCTGAGCACCGACTTGTAGTGGGTGAAAACATCGAAACTCGTGCGGCCGTGGTAAGCGCCGATGCCGCTCGGCCCGACTCCGCCGAACGGCAGGCTCGGTGAACCGATGTGCAGGATGGTGTGGTTGACGCAGACACCCCCCGATGATGTCTCGGCAATCACGCGGTCGGCGGTGGCATCGCTCGACGAGAACACATAAAGGGCGAGTGGCTTCGGTCGATCGTTGATGAATTCGATCGCCTCGTCGATACTCGAGACCGAGAGCACGGGAAGCAAGGGGCCGAAGATCTCGTCTTGCATGATGGGCGCATCGAGGTCGGGGTCGACCACGACCGTGGTGGCGATGTAGCGGTCGTCGACGTCAGTCTCGCCGCCGAATGCCACGGTGCCGCCTGCGGTGTCGAGGAGTGAGCAAAGCCGACCGTGGTGGTTGGTGTTCACGATCCGACTGAAGTCGGGGGTGGTCTTCTGATCGGGGCCGTTGAACTCGCGTACCGCCGCCGCGATCTTGTCGACCAAGGTGTCTCGGATGGATACATCCGCCAGGACGTAGTCCGGTGCGATACACGTCTGCCCGGCGTTGATGTGTTTGCCCCAGGCGATGCGGCGAGCGGTGACCTCGAGGTCGGCGTCGGCAGCGACGATGGTTGGGCTCTTGCCTCCCAACTCGAGGGTGACCGGCGTGAGGTGCTTGGCGGCAGCGGCCATCACCACCTGGCCGACGCGGGTGGAGCCCGTGAAAAAGATGTGGTCGAACTGCTGCTCAAGGATCGCCGCCGTTTCGGCAACGCCACCCTCGATACACACGACGGCTTCGTCGTCGAGATACTTCGGCAACAGTCGCGCCAACGCCGCAGAACACGCCGGAGCCAGCTCGGACGGCTTGGCCACCACGCAGTTTCCTGCGGCCAGCGCCCCGGCCACCGGGGCCAACAACAATTGGATGGGGTAGTTCCAAGGCGCGATCACGAGGGCAACACCGAGCGGTTCGGGGACGATCCGGCCCTTCCCTGGCAACGAGGTGAGGCCGGGCATCACTCGTTTGGGTTTCATCCAGGATCCGACATGTTTGAGGAGGTACGACACCTCGGCTTTCGTGAACCCAAGGTCGCAGGCATAGGCCTCGATGCTGGGCCGGCCGAGGTCCTCGGCCAAGGCCTTGGTGAGCTCGGCATCGTTCTCATCGAGCAAGCGGAGGAGTCCCTGCAGTTGCTCCTTGCGCCAGCTCAGGGTGCGGGTCCGGCCCGACCGAAAGGTGGTGCGAAGCTGGTCGACCAGTTCGGTGAACGGTGCGGACGAATCGGTACGTGCTGCGGTGTCGGTCATGACGGCCCCCTCTGGCGCGGCGATATCGCAACGCTATCGGCCCACCGGTTCGTTTGCCTTTTGCCGGCTTCGGGAACGGGGCCGTTCTCGCCGGCGTGTCATGTTCCAGACATGAGCGACCGGAGGGTGCGGTGCACTCGGTTCAACTCCAACATCTGATCGAGGTGGTGTTGGGCGGTGTGGGGGTTCTTGTCCGCGTTGCGGTCCGGGTGATGTTCCTTGGCAAGCCGTTTGTAGGCCACGTTGACGTCGGCCCACGAGGCGTCCTTGCCAAGCCCAAGTTGCGCGAGCAGCGCGGTGATCTTCCCCTGTTTGATCTGTTCCTCTCGATCCCGTTCGGCTTGCAGTTCGGAGTCACGGAAAAGGCCGTCAGTGGACCAGTAGCCAGAAGTGCCAGTAGCCCCGGATGTTCCCGATGTTCCGGATGTTCCGGCACCAACCGCCGGAAACGCCCCGGTACCGCTGCCGCTTGCCGGGCCAGGCGTTGCCGAGCTGGACGTTGCCGAGCTGGGTGTTGCCGGTCTGGGCGTTGCCGGCGGTTCAGGGGTTCCTCGTTTGTTGCGCATGCGGTCGAACCAGGCGTGATACGCCTCCTCGCGGGATTGGCTCGAACCACTGGTCGTCACGCCCGCGAGTGTAGAAGCCAGCAACCTCCTGCGAGCCAGAGCGGCCCGGCGATACCCCAGCACTGTGCAACGGGGAGTACCTTTTGTGAACATCGTTCATGGGGACAACACAACTTCGCTACGTGCCCGCACTCGACGGGCTGCGCGGCCTCGCCGTGCTTGCCGTGCTGCTTTTCCACGCCGACGTTTCGTGGGCCAGCGGCGGGTTCCTCGGCGTGTCGACCTTCTTTACCCTCTCCGGCTTTCTGATCACGACCCTGCTCGTGAGCGAGCAGCAGTTCTCAGGGAAGGTGTCGCTGCGCGCATTCTGGATCCGCAGAGTCCGGCGACTCCTTCCCGCATCCCTCGTGACGCTGGTGGTGATTGTCGCCATCAGTCCACTCCTCGGAACTACCGCCGACCCGGTGAGGTTGCCGGGCGATGTTCTTGCTGCTGCGTCGTATGTCGCCAACTGGCGCTTCGTTGCTGCCGGCACATCGTACGCCGACCTCTTTGTCGCACCCTCGCTGGTGCAGCACTTTTGGAGCCTGGCCATCGAGGAGCAGTTCTACCTTTTATTCCCGCTGGTGGCCGCCGCCGCTCTGCGATTTCGTGGTCCTCGGGCGCTCGGTGTTGCGGCGGCCAGTGGTCTGGGGTTTTCCATGCTGGTCACGTTGGGCGCCGGCTTCAGCAATGATCGCATCTACTACGGCACCGACACTCGGGCGGCCGAACTACTCGTTGGCGTACTCCTGGCCGTGGTCTGGCACCACCCGAGCCGCGCAGCATTGTCTTCACGAATTCCCGCGTTGCCGGTGTGCGTGGCCGCCGGCGCGTTGTTGGCGCTTCTGGGGTCCTTCACGGCGTGGATCACGCTCACCCTGCAAACTGACGTGCTGTATCGGGGAGGGTTCATTCTCTACGCGTTGCTCTCGTCGGCCGTTATCGCAGGAGCGATGTTGCCCCCCACTTCCAGCCCGGTGGCCGCCCTTCTCTCGGTCATGCCGTTCCGGTCACTCGGGCGGATTTCGTATGGCGCCTACCTCATCCATTGGCCGTTGTTTCTCGTGCTCGACCCTACCCGCACCGGTATCGACGGCACAGCCTTGGTGGTAGTTCGTCTCGGCATGACCCTCGCCCTCGCCTACCTCTCGTACGGCCTGATCGAATCGCCAATCCGCGCCGGCCGATTGGTGCCAGACCGATTTGTGCTCCCCATGGTTCCCGCTGCGGTGGCGGTCCTCCTGCTCACTTTCACCGTGTTTCCAGCGGAGCAACCGGTGGGTTCCCAGATTGTGTTCGCCGAGGAGTCTGCGCCGCCCCCCACGGCACCCGAGTCGGTGGTTGTCCCGGCAAGTTATGACCAACCACCGCGGGCCGTCGCCCCCGAGTTTCAGGTGCTCATTGTCGGAACAACCGATTCGTATGTTGTGGCCGAATCGCTTCGTGGTGTGCTCGACGGACGCCCCGACGTCTCGGCATCCACGGCCCTTGCCGCTTGTGGGTCAAGCCGCGCCGCGAGCGACGTGGCATTTACCACCGAACTCGAAACGTGCGGCGGATGGGTGGAGGAATGGGGCCCCGCCGTACTCCGCCAGCCTGCGGTGGTGGTAGTGCTGCAGCCCCTCCGTCACACTGCCCTTCTGGGGCTCACCGATGCCATCCTCCGACGCGACGCCGGAGCGGTAGTCGACCTCCTGACGTCGACCGGCGCCAAGCTGATTCCCGTCACACTGCCGGGCGAAACACTCCAGCCGTTTGATGTCACCCTCCGGGCTGTGGCGGCCGACGCCGGTGCCGACGCCGGAGCGGTCGATATTGCCGAATCGACGGATCTCATCACGGCCATCGCCGATGGTGTGATCACGCGTCGACCCGCTCCGGAACAAACGGCGTTGGCAGGTACCGAGCCACGCCCCGCCCCCACGGCCAACCGAAAGGTGATGATCGTCGGCGATTCCGTGGCCTCGAATCTTGGACGAGCACTCGAGTTGTGGGGCCGACGAACAGGAACGGCGACCACCTGGAACGCCGCCGCCCTCGGTTGCGGGCTCGCCGCAGGAGGGGTTACCAATGCCCAACCTCCACACAACGTCGACTCGGCCAAATGCACCGAGTGGCGAGCGTCTTGGCAACAACGAGTCGACGACTTTCGCCCCGACGTCGTGGTGGTGTTGTCCGGGCCGTGGGATCTTCCGGACCGTCGTTTGCCGGAGTGGGCGGAGCCGGAAAACATCGGCCAACCCGCCTTCGATGCCTGGCTGCTCTCGCAGTATCAGGCCGCGCAGGTCATCTTTGCTTCGCGTGGCGCCAAGGTCGTGTGGCTCACGACGCCGTGCACCGGAGCGGTGTGGGCCGGTTTCGCGATTGCCAACACCGGAGCGTTCGACAACGCGCGGATTGACCAGTTGAATACTGGGCTTCTGCCGCAACTTCAGGGTGTGCGCATCGTCGACCTCCACGCTGTCGCCTGTCCTGGCGGTGTGTTTGCTGGCATCCTCGGGGGCGTGGAGGGTTCGCGACCCGACGGATTGCATTTTGTCGAAGCGGCAGCGATCTGGGTGGCCGACCAGATTGGGCCATTGATCATGGCCGCAGAATGAGTTTCTCGGCTTCCCCGTACGCTCCTACGTACCGTCAGGCTTCGGCGTCGACGGAAGCGGGAGCGAAGAGCCCGCTCAGGCGCTCGGAGGAATCGATGCACTCCTGCACCATGTCGTAGATGAAATCACGGGTCTTGCGGGGCTTGGTCATCGTGCCCACGATTTGGCCGACCGGGTTGAAGCCGACGGCTTGGCTTTGCACGGGGTATTGGTGATGGCGGGCGACGGCGTCTCCGGTGACCATGAACTGCAGCGGCATGCCCAACGGCTCGGGGTTGCCCTCGGTCGCCCATGCGTCGGTCCAGTCGTTCTTGAGCATTCGGCACGGCTTTCCCGTCCAGGACCGTGACCGGATGGTGTCGCGAGAAGTGGCGTTGAAATAGGCCTGCATCTGTTCGGGCGGCACATCGGCCTCTTCCACCGTGAGCCAGACCGAGCCGGTCCAGACGCCTTGGGCACCAAGTGCCAGCGCCGCCGCCATCTGCCGCCCCGTTCCGATGCCACCCGCAGCCAGCACGGGGGTCGGGGCCACGGCATCGATCACCTCCGGCCACAGCACCATGCTGCCGATCTCGCCCGTGTGCCCTCCGCCCTCAGTGCCCTGGGCGATGATGATGTCGACACCCGCTTCCTTGTGCCGCAGCGCTTGCGGGCCGGAACCACAGAGCGCGGCTACAAGACGGCCGGCGTTATGGATCTCGTCCATCACCTCAACGGGTGGCGTGCCGAGTGCGTTGGCGATCAGCCTCACCTTCGGATGACGCAAGGCCATCTCGATCTGTGGCGTAGCGGTGGCCTGCGTCCACCCAAGCAACGACGGGGGAGCGGTACCCGCCGGGAGTTCTGGCACCCCGTGGTCGGCCAGCAGTTTCGCGGCAAACCGTCGGTGGTCGTCGGGGATCATGGCGGCGAGGTCGGCCTCAAGCTTCTCGGCATCCATCTCACCCATGCCTTCGTACTTTCCCGGAATCACGATGTCCACGCCGTAGGGATTGTCGCCTACATGGGCATCGATCCAGTCGAGTTCGACCTCGAGTTGTTCCGGCGAGAACCCAACGGCCCCAAGCACGCCCAACCCGCCGGCATTGCTCACCGCGGCCACGACGTCGCGGCAGTGGGTGAAGGCGAAGATAGGAAACTCGATGCCGAGTAGGTCGCACAGTTCGGTATGCATGGGGGCTCCAGAGTGGATGTGGGGTGAATACGGGGTGGACGTGGGGGTACTACTGAGTTGGTCAGCGAGCGGGCTCCGGCGCGGAATGTAGGTCGAGGAGGCGTCGAAGCCCTGCGACGGCAACATGGTCCGGGACGGCTAACGGGTCGAGGCGGCGTTGCATCTCCAACCCGAGCAGGAGGGCAAGAACCAATGTGCCTACGTCGGTCGGGCCCACGTCGGTCGGGCCCAGGTCGGTCGGGCCTACGTCGTTGGATGCCGTGTTCCACGTGGTGAAGTGTCGACCCATCGCGTCTCGTCCAGCGGCGTATCGCGCCGCCACGGCGGGACCGAGTTCAGGTGATCGGGCAGCATGCAACCACAGCTCGTGCTCGAGGAGCAGCCCGTCCGGCGTTTGTCCCGTTGCGGTGCTGGTGGCGAAGGCCGCCCACAAGTCCCTTGCTCGGTCGGCAGGCAATCGCCCATCGTGCGACTCAAGCAACGTCCGCATCTGCATTGAAATGCCCGCCTCCCAGTGGTCGAGCAGGGCAAGCAAAAGGCCCTCCTTGCCACCGAAATGGGCATAGACCGACCCCGATGTGCGGTCGGCGGCATCGGCAACGGCGTCGGCGGATACGGCGTGAAACCCTGCCCGGGCGAAGAGTTCTGCCGCAGCGTCGAGAAGTCGGCGACGGGTGTCGGCCTTTCGATCCTCCTGCGTGCGAGCCATATGTTGATGAGTCTATATATAATGGACGGGGAAGAAAAGCTCAAGGTGGAAAACGACGAAGGCCGGTGCGGTGCACCGGCCTTCGTTACGTTCAGATCGGCGTAACCGACCCAATCACTTCTTCTTTGCTGCCGCCTTCTTGGCCGGCTTGGCGCCGAGCACGGCATCCTTGAATGCCTTGAGCGGGGTGATCTTGGCCACACTCTTGGCCGCAATCGAGATTGCCTCGCCCGTGGCCGGGTTGCGGCCCATTCGGGCGTCGCGGTCCACTCGGGCGAATTTGGCGAAGCCGGTGATGGTGACGGGGTCGCCACTCTTGACGGATTCGGTGACGATGTCGACAAAGGCCGCCAGCGCGGCGTCGGCCGTCTTGCGATCGATCTCAGTTCGTTCGGCGATGGCCAGAACGAGTTCCCTACGGTTCATGGGTCCTCCATTAGTGAGTTACAGCGTGCAGATACCCTTACACAGCAGGCTCCGCGGGGCGCGGATGCCCCACTACTGTGTGCGATATGGCGACTCTTGATGACCTCACCTCCAGCCGACACGTGGCGATTCTCGATCGGTCGGTGCTGGTCCTTATCGCCGAGGCACTGGGCGGAACCTGGCAGCCGAGTACCGAGGCCGACCAGGAACGGCGCCGGATGCTCATCGACGCTGCGCAACTCCGCCTCTATGCCGATCGGCAACGAAGTGGCTGGCTGCTCGTCACCTCTACTGCGGCGCGAGAAGCGCTCGCCGATGGTGCCAACGTTTGGTCCGTTGGCTTTATCCCAACGGTGGAATCGTTCGACGGCGCACCTGTTCTCGCGGAAGTCCGTGCCCAGGCATCGCTTTTCGACGACCTCGATTCCGACGCCGCCGGTACCCTCGGGCTCGCGCTGTTGTTGCCCACCATTACGCGGGTGCTCACTACCGATGCCAGCCGCTACAAGCACCAACGCCCCCATGATCTTCCCGAGCGCCTGCGGGTGATTGAGGTCCGCAACGCCGTCGACCAACTCGGAATCAAACCCGGCGAGGCGCCCTACCTGGAGATTCCCGCATCCCAAGCTCTGGCCAGCCACACGCCGTGGTGGGTGCCATCGTCATGATCTCCGCTGGTGCCGATCCCACCAATGTCGTCGGCCGCCGCGCCGTGGCATTCCTGCTCGACTCGTTCCTTGGGTTCATCGTTTCCGCGTTCATCTTGTACCTCATGGGAATGACGATCTTCATCGCCGGTCCCATCGTCCGAGGAACGCAAACCCAGCAGGTAAACCCGACGGCGGTCATTCCCTTCCTCGCCGCGTACCTCTTCTACGAACTCGCTACCAGCGTAGTCACGGTCGCCAAATTCGGGTGGACTCCCGGCAAACTCATGATGGGGGTACGGGTCGTGGGATGGGATGGTCACCCCCCGAGCATCGGACGATCTTTCGTTCGTGCCATCCTTGGAGGGTTGCTCGATTACTTGCAATGCCTCTACTGGGTGGCCGGGTTTGCGATCATCAACATCAGCAAGGGGCACAGGTCGATACCCGACATGGCTGCGGGTACCTACGTGATCGACGGCTCGTACCTCGGCCGCCAGATCATCGAGGTCGGCGGGAAGATCGGAGCCGGCGCAAGATCCGCGTCTCAAGAGGAGATCGAGGCGGTGCACGAGGAGCTGGCAGCGCTCACTGGGGTCCATGTCCCGCCGGGAAAAAAGGCTACCGAACCGTTCTACGACAAGGAACGTGATACCTACGTGGTCTACAGCCAGAAGCAGGCGGGTTGGATGCAACTCGACAAGATGTCGGGTCAGTGGACGATGCTCCAGTGACCGATGCTCCAGTGACCGATGCCTTGTCGACCGATAGCTGGGTCCCTCGTCGCACCACGGTTTTTGTTCTCCTTGTGGTGACTTCTGTGTTCGGAGTCCTCGCCGGGCTTGGGTCGGCCGGGCTCGTTTCGGGTGGCAGTGCGAACCGTGACACCACCGACCTTGCGGCGTTCGATGCTCGACCCTCTCCATCCACCCTCGTGGTCGATGACACATCGTCACTCCCGGCGGGGCCGACATCGACCGACCCCACCGCGACCACATTCGTCCCCGAGGTCCCTTTCTTTCCCCAAACGGTGGACACTGGTCCGATCGAGCCCACGTCGTCGGTGGCTCCGCCAACGCTTGTTCCCTCGACGCCAACGCCACCGCTCACGTCACTTTCAACCATCGCTCCCACGACCCCGGCACCGACCACCACAATCCGAACAACGACCACTGCCGCACCACTCCCGGCACTCATCTCCGTCAGCTACCTCCAAGATGCCAGCGGTGCCCTCGTCGTCAAGCCGCGTGGGAGTGCCACCATCACGCTGGTGAACAGTGGAGGCCAAGCCGGCCAGTGGTTTTTTTCGTCGGGAGCACCGTCAATATTGGCGATGAGCGCAACGTCAGGAACACTTGATCCAGGCGCTTCGTTCACGATCGTGGTCACCGACATCGGTGGAGAGCCCTTCAATTCGAACATCACTGGTGTGGTGGCACCGAGTATCCGAGTATCCGTCAAGGTGGCCGTGAAGTGACTCTCCTCCTCCATTGGTTTCTTCCCACCGGCGGTGATAGCCGCGAGCTCGCGCCTGGCCCGGCAGATGCCCGGCGCGAGCCGGATCTGGGGTATCTGTGCGAGGTGGCGGGGGCAGCGGAGCGATTCGGTTTCGAAGCCCTTCTCACACCGACAGGAACGTTCTGCGAGGATGCGTGGATCACCACGGCGGCAATCGCCGCCCGCACGGAGCGAATCAAGTTCCTGGTGGCGTTTCGCCCGGGTTTCCTGTCGCCGACGCTGGCGGCACAGATGGCGACCACGCATCAACGACTCACCGGCGGACGTCTGCTGCTGAACGTGGTCACCGGCGCTGATCCGGCGGAGCTGGCTCGTTTTGGCGATTGGCTCGACAAGGACTCCCGTTACGAGCGAGCGGGAGAGTTCATCGAGGTAGTTCGCGGCGCGTGGGGTGCCGATGAGTTCGACTTCACCGGCGAGCACTATCGAGTGGCGCAGGCCACTACCCGCCGAACGCCCGATCCACTCCCGCAGATCTATTTCGGGGGCGCCTCCCCGGCGGCAGAACGTGTGGCGGCTGCCAATGTCGACTGCTACCTCACGTGGGGTGAACCTCCTGCGATGGTCTCCGAGCGTCTCGACCGCATGCGCTCCTTGGCCGCCGCCCACGGCCGTACACTTCGGTTCGGAATCCGTTTTCACGTGATCTGCCGCCCCGACAGCGGCGATGCGTGGGCCGAGGCTCACCGACTTCTCGCCAACGTTGATCCGTCGGCGATCGAGGCCGCCAAGGCCGACTTTGCCGGGACGCAGAGCGAGGGCCAACGAAGAATGGCTGAACTCAGTGGCGGGGACGCCGACGGGCTCGTGATCCATCCCAACGTTTGGGCCGGTGTCGGCGTGGTTCGGGGTGGAGCGGGCACGGCGATCGTTGGGAGTTTCGATGAGGTCGCCGACCGAATCGCCGAATATCACGCCCTGGGATTCGACGAGTTCATACTCTCTGGTTACCCCCACCTCGAGGAGGCATACTGGTTTGGCGAAGGTGTGGTGCCCCGGCTTCGCTCCCGAGGCCTTTTGCCGGCCGACAAGCAGGACGCCGGCCCGATGATGACCTTTCGCTGATCCCGGCTTTTCGTCGACGAGCTCCCTGCGTCAGCGCATATTGCCGGTGTGGCCGAGGGAGTAACGGCCGGGCTGGGGCCAGACGGTGAGCCCGTGGGGACCGTCACCCACCTTGATCCGGGTGATGAACGCACCCCTTTCGAGGTCGAACACGTACACCTCGCTGCTGTAGCGACCACCAAGCCAAAGTTCTTTGCCGTCGGCGGTGATGTTGCCCATGTCGGGGCTCCCCCCGCCGGGGATCTCCCAAGTGGCTTCAACCTTGTCGGTAGCAAAATCGAGCACGGCCACGCTGCCTTTGCCCTTCGGCACGTCGAAGCGGTTCGTTCCCCGGTTGATGACGTACAGCTTTTTTCCGGCTCGATCGGGATAGAGCCCGTGCGCGCCAACGCCGGTGGCGACATACCCAACCTGGGTGAACGATGCGGCGTCGATCACGTGGATGCCGTCGGAGATCATGTCGGCCACGTAGAACTTCGACCCGTTCGGCGATACGCGCACGTCCTGCGGCATCGGGTGAGGATTTACCCCCCCCTTCACGGCATGGGTTTTATCGACCTCGATCTTGGCCAACTGCTTGCGCTGCACCACATCGAACTTGATGATGGTGCCTTCAAACTCGCAGGAGGCGACGAAGAACTTTCCGTCGATGGAGAAGTCGAGGTGGTTTACTCCCTCGCACTGGAGTTGCGTTGAGGACTGCTTCTCCCAGGTGATGGGGTCGTAGAAGTCGAGCCGTTGCCGACCTTCGGCGACCACCATGGCGGCCTTGCCATCGGGCAGGTAATAGAGGTTGTAAGGGTTGTCGATGTTCATCGACTTGTCGGTTTTGCCGGTCTTTGGGTCGAACGGCGTGATCGTATTGCCGTTGTTGTTCAAGGCGTAGAGCCGGGTGAGGTCGTAGCTGGGCACCACGTGCTGCGGGATGAACCCCGTCTTGTAGGTGTCGATCACCTTCTTGGTAACGGGGTCGATCACGGTGACCGTGCCGGATCGCTCGTTCGGCACGTAGACGAGGAACTTGGCGTCCTTCACGGCGGGGCTCAGGTTGTTGGCCCGGATCTCGCTGTAGAGATTGTCCGGGTCGAGAACGGGGGGCATTCCGGGCAGCACATCAATGACCCGTTTGGGGGGCGAAGCGGTGGTGGGAGTTGGCGTACCGTCGGCCTGCGTAGGGGGAGGACCGGTGGGACTGGTGGCGATCTCGGGATCGGGAGCGCTTCCGCAGGAGACCGCGACGAGTGCCAGGCAACAGGCGAAGGTGGCGGCGATCCGGCGAGGACTCAAGGATGATTGCTGGTCGTTCACTGGTGGGGAGCCTACGCTTTCCGCTTATGTCCGATACATCATCTGGTGGCTTTGATCCTACGGAACGCCTCAACATTGCGGAGACCGATGGCGGTCGCTGGAACGGCGAACCCCAACCCGCGACCGGCACCTGGGCGGGGGAGGAGATCGCCGCTCCGACCGCTGACGGTTACGACGATGGCTCGGGGTATCCGCCCGACCAGCACCCCTACGCACCACCGCCGAACGGCCGGGGAGGCCTGATCGCCGGACTCGCCGTGCTCGTCGTGCTCCTTGCCGTCGGCCTGACCTACTTCGCGACCAAGAGCTCGGACTCCAACGCTCCGGTCGCAACAACCACCTCGTCGTCGTCGACATCGTCGTCCGTTACTACGTCCACCACGACGTCCGCTCCCACGACGTCGACGCAATCGACCTCGACATCCACCACGTCCACGTCCACCACCACATCCACATCCACATCCACCACCACTACCAAACCGACCACGACCATCAAACCGACTACGACCATCAAACCCACAACGACCACCGCTGGTGGCGGAACGACCACGAGCGCCGCACTCTGAGCGGGCCGATTGGGCTATCTGGGAGCCCGAACGTCAGGAGCGGTCGGCGGCGAGGTAGAGATCCCCTCGATCCATCGCTACCTCACAGCTCATCTTGGCGGCCCCCAACACCCGGGCCATGGCCATGAGATCGTCGGGTAGCACGTTGGCGTAGTGCTCGCCGGGGCGTACGAGTTGCCCGTCCACGGCCGAGTGGGGTGCCCGAGGGTCCGTTGCACAGGTGATGAGGAGGCGCCCTCCCGGCGCACAGGCACGCCACATCGTGGCCACAACCGCCGGCCACTCAGGCGCGTGCTCTAGCACTTCGGCGCACAAAACGACGTCGTAGGTTCGGGGCGGCTCCCAGGTCGCACCATCGGCTACTTCATCAACGCCGGGTCCTTCGACCAGGTCGATGCCGTGATAGGTCCGAGCCGCCGCGAAGAGCGGGCGTACCGAACCATTGATGTCGAGACTGCCGATTTCCAGCACGTCAAGGGCGGGCGAAAGGTCCGCCGCTTGGGTGCCAATCCAATCGAGCACTTGTTGGTGCATCAGCGAGACCGCTTTCCGTTTGCGAGTGCGTTCGACAATTCCTGGCCGAGCCACTCGCGGATCAGTCGCTCCGCCGCGGTGGGCGTGAAGTGCACACCGTCGGGCCGATAGTCGGGATCGGATTCACCGGCGGGGAAGGTCTTGGCATGGGACGCGAGGTCGATCACTTGCATCCACGGGCGTGGTTTGGCCACCTCGCGTACGATTTCGTTCATTCGGTCGGTGCGTTTCGGGTCGTTGGCCGGATAGGGCTGTCTCACCTGAGGATCGTTCTTTCCCACCTGAACATGGGGATACGCCAACCATGCCACCACCGCACCGGTCGCATGCAGCGCATCGGCAGCGGCGGCGATCTCCTTGCGGAGGTACTCGTCGTAGGTCGCGTCGCCCACCGATCGCCAGACCGTGTCGCCGAGAATCTGTCGATCGGTGATGTCCCACACCGCGTTGGCCATCACGACGAGATCGGGTCGGGCCTTCGTGAGTCCATTGGGATATTTTGTGGGGGCCCAGTCCTCGCAAACCGGTTCCGACTTGCCGCTGGGTCGGATGCGGAGGCCACCCCGACCAACGCCACAACCGATCTCGGCAATCGAATAGCTATCGAAGGTGCCGGTGTCGGTGACGTAGCTCCCCATACCGAGGGCAAGGCTCAGACCTGCGGAGTCGCCGACCCAGAGAACCCGAGGGGCCGTCCCGGCCTGGAGGGGCGTCGTGCCGCTGGGGCCCCGCTTCTGGGCTTCTCGCCAACGGGTTTCATGGGCCTCGACGATTGCCGGGCCGAGAAACTTTTCCGATACCTCTTCTGCTTGTTCGGTCCCGAAATGCACTCCATCAGGCCGTAGTCGGCGATCGGCACCGCTTTTCTCCAACCAGCCCCCGACGTCGATGATGATTGCCTTATCGGGGCGCAGGCGGTGAAGTTCCTGGAGCAACTCGTTGAACCGGTCCTTTCGTTTTGGTTCGGCACTACTCCCGTGATCTCGGACCGCGCTCTGCCCTTGTTCAGGATACCGCTTCGGAGTCGTGAGATCAGGCCCGATGGTGGGAAGGGTGAGCCACACGGCAGCAGCCCCCGCGGCGGCGAACATGTCGGTGACTCCCAACATGTTGGTGAGCATGATCTCGTCGACGTAAGGATCGCCGAGCGCTCGCCACGTATCGTCGCTGGGGATGCGCTGATCAGCTACCTCCCATGGCCCCACTTGGATCAGGGCGACAGTGGGTTGGTACCGATCCAGTTCACGTTTCCAGGTGGTCTGCCACTGATCGCAGCCCTCCTGGTTCGACGCCACCCCGTCGCTGGTTCTGCGTTTGTTGCCCCGCATGATGGAGCAGCCGAGGGGCGTAAACCCCGACACGAAGTCCGCGGTATCGGACTTTATGTAGTAGCTATTGAGCCCGAAACCGGTCTTGAGAGCCGTGGAATCGCCAAAGGTTGCAATCCGGGCACGAGGAGGCTCGCCCAGCACCGTGGTTGGTGGTGGCAATGTGGCTGCTCGAGCCTCAAGCGCGGCTTGGAGTTGACGTTGTTGTGCTTCAAAGTCGTTCTCGGGGACGGGAGCGGTGAGCGTCACATGGACGGCGCCGGCAATGAGCGTGGTGATCAGCACTGGGGCGAGGGCGAACGAGGGGATGCCGGCGAGTCGACGACCACGGCGAATCGGACGCTCGATCAGCGTCGATGACGCGGCGGCGAGGGCGAACGTGAGCGCAACCTTGACGGCGAAACGCTCTGGCTGGCCCCAGGTATCGAGTTTGGCGTCGACCCAGAGAAATATTGGCCAGTGGTAGACATACACGCCGTAGCTCACCTGGCCGATCCAACGCGGGACGGGTAAGGCAAGAAGGCCTCGCACCGGGCCGATAGGGAGGAGGGCGGCGAGCACGACGAGGACCGAAAGGAGCGAGTAGGCGAACAGCCCGCCGCGGTAGAGCAGACTCGTCGGATCGCCGTCGTCGCCAGCCACCCTCCATAGATGTATACACACGAACAAGGCGATCGCTCCGCCGGTCGCGGCAGCCACTTGTGTGGTGCGCGACGCGGCGAGCCGTTCCGTGACCGAGCGTTGATTGAGCGCCACGGCGAGCAAACCTCCCACGAGGAGTTCCGCCGCCCTGGTGTCCGTGCCGTAGTAAATGCGCTCGGCTTCGAACGACACGAGAAACGGCAGGGAAACCGAAACCGCCGTAAGTGCGCCTAGCACAGCGGCAAAACGACCATCGGAGAACCCAAGTTTGCGAAGCAACACCCAGGCCATGAGCGGATAGGCGAAGTAGAACTGCTCCTCGATCGCCAAGCTCCAGAAGTGCTGAACGGGCGACCCACCAGAGAAGATGGCGTTGTATCCCTGTCCGGCGAGAACGAACCGCCAGTTCGCCACGTAGGCAAGGGCGGCAACCACGTCTCCCTGCAGATTGGTGCGTTGCAGGTCGGATGCGGCGAATGCGCCGAACGCCAGCACCAGCGCCAAAGCCACCAACGACGCCGGAAGCAATCGTCGGAACCGTCGGAGCCAAAAGGCCCGCAACGCAATCGTTCCCGTGACACTCCGTTCGGCCAGGAGTAGCGACGTAATGAGGAAGCCGCTCAAGGTGAAGAACGTGGAGACGCCGAGGTACCCGCCGACGGCCCAATCGAAACCTCCGTGAAACAGCAGCACCGCAACCACGGCCACGGCACGGATGCCATCGAGGGCGGGAAAGTACGGGAGGTACCCGGTGGCGGGCCGGGCAGCTCCGGTAGCGTTGATAACAGCAGCGCGATCCTCCGGCGTCGCGATGGCAGCACTCGGTTGTTCGACGTTGGTGATGGCCACGCGGGTTGGCGTTCCTTGGGCGGGGAGGAAGGGGCCAGAGTGTACCGACGGGAGCGTAAATGGTCAGGTCGCGCGACGGCGCTGAGCTAGGTGCAACACGGGAACGCCGACTACATTGACCTTGTTGACTTTCGAGTCAAGTAGCAAGTGACGTCCGAGTCGAGTGTTCGATCACAATCCCAAGGGGGAACCATGTACGACTGGTCCGACGAACAAAAGATGCTCCGCGATGCGGTCCGTCAGTTCATCGAAAAGGAGATTGTCCCGATTCACGACGATCTCGAACATGGGGATTTGCCTCCGTACGAGGTGCTCCGAAAATTGTTCTCCACTTTCGGTATGGATGCCATGGCCCGGGAAGGCTTCAAGAAGCGGATCGAAGCCGAGCAGGCCGTGATCGACGCCAAGGAACGCGGCGAGGAGCCGCCAGCGAAGAAGGAACGCGATGGTGGGATGGATCCGTCGTTCACCATGATCCCGATCATTGAGTTGTGCCGCTATTCGCCGGGAATGGTCACGGCCATGGGCGTGTCGATGGGCCTTACCGCCGCCTCGATCTCCAGCAAGGGCACGATCCGTCAGAAGGAGCGTTGGGTACCGGACCTTCTCACCATGGACAAGATCGGCGCGTGGGCGATCACCGAACCGAACTCCGGGTCCGATGCCTTTGGCTCCATGAAGGCCACCGCCCGCAGGGATGGCGACGAGTACGTGTTGAACGGCTCGAAGACCTTCATCACCAATGGTCCGTTCGCCGACACGATCGTGTTCATCTGCAAACTCGACGAGGGAAACCCGCCCGCAGAACGCAAGATTCTCTCCTTCGTACTCGACTCCGGCATGCCGGGGCTGGTGCAGAGCAAGCCACTGCGAAAGATGGGGCTACACAGCTCTCCCACCGGCGAACTCTTCCTCGACGACGTTCGTGTGGGTATCGATCGTTTGATCGGGGAGACCGAGGACCTCCCTTCGGGGGGTCGTGCCGGGGCAAAGGACACCTTCTCGATGGAGCGTTCGGGCGTGGCCGCCATGGCACTGGGAATCATTGAGCAGTGCCTCGAGCGCAGCATCGACTACGCCAAGAACCGGGTGCAGTTCGGTCAGCCGATCGGCGAGTTCCAGCTCATTCAGCAGAAGTTGGCGCTGATGGAGGTCCACCGGCTCAACGTGCAGAACCTGGTGTTCCGCTACATCGAGATGGGCACCGCCGGAGTCGGACTCTCGCTGGCCGAGGCCTCGGCCATGAAGCTGTACTCGGCACGGGCTGCATCGGAAGTCGCAATGGAAGCGGTGCAGTTGTTTGGAGGCAACGGCTACATGGCCGAGTTCAAGGTGGAGCAACTGGCGCGCGACGCCAAGGTGCTGCAGATCTACGCGGGTACCGACGAGATCCAGATCACCCATATCGCCAAGGACCTGCTTCGCCGCTAAACCGGTCCCCGACGGTCAGACTCCGAGGGAACGACCGATGATCTCCTTCATGATCTCGGTCGTTCCCCCGTAGATCGTTTGGATGCGGGCATCCACGTAGGCACGTGCGATCGGATACTCGGTCATGTATCCGTACCCGCCGTGTAGCTGCACGCCACGATCGACGACGCGTACTTGGAGCTCGGTACACCACCACTTCGCCATCGCCGCCTCCTCCGAAGTGAGGGTGCCCGCGTTGAGGGCAAGAACACACTGGTCAATGAACGTCTCGGCAATCGTGACTTCCGTGGCCATCTCCGCAAGCCAAAACCGCGAATTCTGAAACGATCCGATCGGCTGCCCGAACGCCTCCCGGTCCCGGCAATACGAGAGAGTCCATTCCAACGCCTGTCGGGCGGCGGCGACCCCCGCCACGGCGATCGACAACCGTTCCTGAGGCAAGTTGGCGACGAGGTTGAGGAACCCCTGGCCCTCGGTCTCGCCCAACAAGTTGGCGGCGGGCACCCGCACGTCGGCGAAGAACAGTTCGGCGGTGTCCTGGGCGTGGAGTCCGAGCTTCTCGAGATTCCGTCCTCGCTCGAATCCCTCCATGCCGCGTTCGATCACGAGGAGGCTCATGCCCTTGTGTCGGAGCGCCGGGTCGGTCTTCACCGCCGTGATCACGAGGTCGGCATTGATGCCGTTCGTGATAAAGGTCTTGGACCCGTTGACGACGTAGGTGTCGCCGTCTCGCAAGGCCGTCGTCTTCATGCCGGCCAGGTCGGAACCGACGCCAGGTTCGGTCATCGCCACCGCCGTGATCATCTCGCCCGAGCAGATGCCTGGCAGCCACCTCGCCTTTTGTTCGTCGTTGGTGAGGTGCTGAAAGTACGGGAGGCAGATGTCGTTCTGGAGGGTCAGACCGAGCCCACTGCCCGCCACGCCTGCTCGTTGCAACTCCTCGGAGATCACCACGTTGTAGCGGAAGTCCGTCACGCCACCACCGCCGAGGTGTTCCGGAACGGCCATGCCCAGAAACCCATTCGCTCCGGCGGCAAGGAACAACGCTCGGGGCACGATGCCGTCCTGTTGCCACTGATCATGGTGGGGAACGATTTCCTTCTCGACGAATCGCCGCCAGCTATCCCGAAACAGATCATGTTCTTCGTTGAAAAGTGCGCGCTGCATCAGGCGAGGATACGGAGCAAAGGGCCACGTCCGGTAATGACTCGGTCTGCGCGGGGATACCCCAGGCAACACTCACGCCCGACGCTCAGGAGCCCGCCCGTGCCGAACGTTGATTCGACCGTCATCATCTCGCCTCCGGAGAGCGGCGATGGAGCACCCAATCGCGCGTCCGGGTGGATTCGTGAGACCCGACCGGAGTCGCGGACAATGAGATGGGGGTGTGGCGACATCGGGTATGGGTTGTTGCTCATGGTCCTGCTCTCGGTGGCATTCTCTCTCCCCGTCCTCCTTTTGATGATGGGAACCGGCGGCACCGCGGCGGCAGACCCCAATGCAGCCCCGCTCGTTGTTGCGGGAATGTTCGCCACGTGGTTGAGTCTTGGCGGCTGGTCCGTACTCACCTCGCGATGGCGAGGCCTGGGAACCCTGCGCGAGGACTTCGCCTATTGGTGGGACTGGCGAAAGGACCTGATGGCAGGAATCGCCGGCGGCACCGTCGCACTGCTCGCCGGATTCGCCGTCGCCCTCACCCAAGAACGGCTCGGGGTCGCCGCCGTATCCAATGGGTCGTTCCTCACCGACGCGTGGCGGGACAGCCGACCGACGTTCGTGGTGCTCGCCCTCGGTGTCGTGGTTGGAGCGCCGTTCGTGGAGGAACTCTTCTTTCGAGGTCTCGCGTTTGCCGCAATCGACCGTCGGCTTGGATCGCGGTGGGCGCTGACGTTGACGACCATGCTTTTCGGTCTGCTGCATTTCCAGGTAGCCGAGGGGTGGGCGGCGCCATTCCTCATTCTGCACATCACCTCGTTTGGGCTCGTGCTCGGAATCTTGCGCCGGTACACCAGCCGGTGCGGTGCTGGGGTAGTCGCCCACATGACCATCAACGGCTTCGGCGTACTCACGGTGATGCTCGGCGTCGGGTGATGCTCGGCGTGGGGTGATGCTCAGGTCGGTCGGCGGGTGAGTGCGGCGCGCCGTATGATGTCGGCCAGCTCATCCGTGCCTTTTGCGCCGCCGTCAACAAGATGGGCGAGACGCCGCTTGGGAACGAATTCGGCGGCCCCGGCCCTTCTCACCGCCGATGCCAGGGTGAGGTCATCGTCGCCGGTGACCACAGCGATCGGGAGCCCGGTGTGACGCCATGCCTTCAGCGTGTCGAGGCCGTTCGAGTCGGGGAGACCCAGATCGAGCAACACCAGATCGATGGTTCGGTGGGCAAAGAGCGTCTTGCCTTCCCTGCTGGAGCTGGCGTGATAGAGGGACATCTCACTCGGTACCACTGGCGCCAAAATGGCCCGAATCAGTTCCGCATCGAGCTCGCTGTCCTCCACCAACAACACGTCGAGCCGACGGCCGGCGGAACTTTTGAGCGGCGACACTGGCTCGTCTCGTCGGCGGGGGATCACCTCGTCGGAGACCGCTTCCCGAGCGGGTTCCGAAAGCCAGTCGGCCGCGCTCGCAGGAAGCAGGAAATCGTCTGTTGCCGAGGTAGGAAGCGACAAGGCCGACGTTCCGGTGATCGATGGCATGCTGAGCAGCGCGCCGCCGGCCCGCATCGAATCATGCACGGTGACCCCGCCCGTGGTCTCGAGCTCCTCCTTCAACGCCCGCATTGCCCTGCGGGTGACCACCCACTGGGCACCACACGAGAAACACTCGTTGAACGCCGCCCCCTGGTTCGTGTCCAAACGATTGACCAAGCCGAAATCACCGCAGGACGGGCACCGTGTGGGCGAACCGAACGTCGGCCGAGCACCCGATGGATAGTGCAGGAGCATCTGGCGGAGGACACTCACCTCCGCTTCGATCGCTGCGCTCTGGTCGTCCGTCGATTCGACTCGACGGCGAAAGAGTCCCATGTGGCCTCCGCCAATTGCGTGTGTTTTCCTTTCCTGTCGGCATGCCCTGGGAGTTCGTTGAGGTCGACCGGCGGGAAGGGCCTGATGGCCCACCCGATAGGGTATGGGGTGGCTGAACCGTCGACACGTTTCGACGTTCCATCATCTCCGATTTGCGACGAACTCTATGGACTTCACCACCACAATCGAGATGCCAGTTTCCCCCGCAAGGTTGTTCCATGAGGTAGCCGATCTGGCAAGGTATCCGAGTTGGCTCACCATTGTCCCGCGAGCGATTCCCAACCCCGATGACGACGACACCTGGGTCATCGACCTTCGCGGGCAGTTCGGGCCGCTCGCGCGGTCCAAACGCCTTCGTATGGTTCGCACTGTCTGCGAGCCACCCCACCAAGTGCGATTCGAACGGCAAGAGACCGACGGCCGGGAACACTCGGCATGGGTACTCGATGCTCGGGTATCAACGGGAGCATCGACGGATACGTCGCATCTCACGATGCTGCTCCACTACGGAGGATCGTTCGGGGCCGCCACACTCGAACGCATGCTTCGGGACCAAATCGAGCCGAGCCGGGTCCGCTTAGCGGAGCGGTTGGCGGAGTCCCGCACGAGCTGACCAACGGCCCGCGTGGTGTTCCACCACCACGTTCCGGTCGAACAATGCGCTGAGGGAAGCCGAGGTAAGCACCTCCCGGATCGGCCCGGCGGCCACCACCCGGCCGCCCATGAGGAGCAAAGCGTGGGTAAACGAGGAAGGAACCTCCTCCAGATGATGGGTGACCAATACGATCGGCGGAGCCGCTGGCTCTCGAACCAGCAGATCGAGCGCTTCGACCACGTCTTCCCGTCCGCCGAAATCGAGGCCTGCGCCAGGCTCATCGAGGACCAGAAGCCGGGGACGATTCACGAGCGCGCGAGCCAGCAACACACGTTGCCGCTCGCCGGAGGACAGCGAACCGACCATACGTGTCGCCAGATGGGCGCACCCCACCAACGCCAAGGCGTCGTTGCTCGCATCGACGTCAATGCGGTCGTAGGTATGCCACCAGGGTTCAAGCGCGCCGTGCCGGGCGGTCATGACGACCTCCGAAACGGAGAGGGCGGCGCGCAGCGCGACCGCGACGCTGGCCCCGGAAAAACCTATGTCTGGACGCACGGAACGCACATCAAAGGTTCCGAGACGTTGGCCGAAAACCGAAACCTCCCCGGAACTGGGATGCTGCCGAAGCGTGGCAATCTGCGCCAACGAGGACTTTCCGCACCCATTGGGCCCGAGCACGACCCATCGTTCGCCAGCCTTCACCTCCCAGTCGAGATCATTGAGGACAAGCGGATCGCCGAAACGGTACCGCAAGCTCACCCGCCGAAGGGCGAGCACAGGTTGGTGGCCAGGAGGACGGGTCATCGGCGACAGCGGCTCACGAGCCAGGAAGAACGTGCAGCGCTTTCGCGATCGTCACCAAGGCCGATGCGGCGGACAGGGTCAACACCGCAATACGAACGTGATTTCCGTCTACCCGTGCCGCCAACGCCCCAGAACAAAGGTACCCGGCAACAATTCCCGGCAGCAGGAACACGGCGATGCCGACATCGGTCCAGGAGAACAGCCCCGCCGCCGCCAACACACAAAGCGAGACCAGCGAACTCAATCCAAAAAACCGGGCAAGTATGCCTCGGAGGTCGGAACCCTCACGGTTTTGGTACATGAGCGCCATCGGAGGTCCGCCGATACCCACCGCGGTACCCATAAATCCCGACACGACTCCGGCCGTGGTGAAGGCTCGACGGGTGGTGGCAGGGTGAAGGCCCGAGACCGACAACACAACAGCCAGGAGGATCAGCGTGCCGAAGAGGAGCGCCAACGTGTTGCGATGGTTATCGAGCACCCGCAAGAGGACCCCGCCGGCGACTGCCCCGGGCAGCATGCCGATCAGCGGCCATCGGATCGTTTCCCACTGACCGTCGCTCGGTTCCCGACGAACAATGAGCACGTTCAACACCAGTGCGGCAAGGATCATGGGGCCGGGCACAAAGTGCACGTTGATCAACACCAAGACCGGCGCTGCGAACAAATTTACTCCAAACCCCACCGCTCCCTGAATCGCTGCGCCGAGTGCGACCACCAGACATGCCGCAAGGATCTCGGAGGGAGGCACAACCCGACCATAGATCCCGTTGGTCGGCGGTCACGAACGGCGGGCAGGACGGTGTATCGGCCACGGTGCGCAGGGGAGTGCGCTGCTACCGTCCCCGCCATGGCTATGTCGGGCATCTTGGTGCAACGGGTCGCGGTTGGGATTTTCGTGGTTGGCATCTTCCCGAGCGGAACCGTGGTGGGTTGCGCCGCCACCAAACCACAAGCTGCTGGGTCCGTCACTGCAGTTCTACCGAGTGGCACAAATGCCACGGTGTTACTCCCACCTTCGGGTGGAGGTTCATCGATCCCCGTCGCGGCCGGGACAAATCTCGGTGGCGGGAAGGTTGCAAAACTCGAAGGTCGTTCTGTGGCGTCCAGCCCTGCCACCCCTGCATCCCCCAGCGCCGCATCTGCGACAGCGCCGTCCGACCCCCCGTTGTCATCGCCAACGGGTCCGCAAGAGTCGGTGTTGTTGTGGGCCACCGGCGCCACCGCAACTTCGAATTACGGTCCGGATGCCGGTGACAGTTGGAACGCAACTGCGGCCCTCGGACCACCCAACGTTGACCCTGAGTGCCGTGACGACACCCACGCATGGGCGAGCCTTTCGCGATCCGAAGTGGCCACGCTCACGGTCACCTTTGATGAATCATTGTGGGTGAGCCGAGTCGATGTGTACCAGACGTTTAACCCCGGCCAGGTCAGCCGTATCCAACTGCTCGGTCCGGATGGCGATCGCACCACCGTGTACGAAGGGGTACCGGAAAAGTCCGAAAGTTGTCCCGTGCAGGGCTTTCGTGACGGTTTGGCGTTGAACCATCCGGTGAACAGCGTGACGATCACGGTCGACCAGAGCGTCACCGGTGCCGGCTGGGCCGAGATCGATGCCGTGAGCATTCTGGGCGTGCCCGCCGTCTGACAGAGCGGTACGACGGCCACTCACCGCGATCGTGCCGTGGTCCAGTCGCGGCGCATACCACGGATACGATCCACCTCATAGGTCCGCCGACCAGGAGCCTTCATCATCAACACCGCGCTGGGGTTCCTCGCCTTCGCTCTCCTCATTGCCGCAACAGCCCTGTTTGTCGCGGCAGAGTTCGCGCTCGTCGCGGTTGACCGAGGTCGCCTTGATGCCCTCGCCGCTGCCGGTGACCGCCGGGCCGCCCAAGCGCGTGAGTTACTGCACCATGCGTCCTTCCACCTTTCGGGAGCTCAGTTCGGGATCACCGTCGCCAGTCTGTTGTTGGGTTTCATAGCCGAACCCTCCATTGCCCACCTTATTGAACCCGCACTCCAACCATTGGGTGAGAGCGCGCAGCGGGCAGTGAGCGTGGGAATCGCCCTCCTCATCGCCACCGTGCTGGAGATGGTGCTCGGCGAACTGGTACCTAAGTCGCTGGCGATTGCTGCACCGGAACGGGCCGCTCTCCTGCTTGCGCCGTTCCTCCGGATCTATGGGATCGTATTTGGACCGTTGATCCGAATGCTCAATGGTGCCGCCAATGTGGTGGTCCGAAAGCTCGGGATTGAACCCAAGGAGGAGTTGGAGGCGGTTCGAACACTGTCCGAACTTGCCGTCCTCATCAAGACCTCCGCCACCGAAGGGACGATCGCCAACTCGGCCTCACGCTTGCTCACCCGATCGATCCGGTTTACCGAAAAATGCGCAGCCGACGTGCTCATTCCAAGGGTGAGACTTCATGCGATCGCGGCGGACGCCACGGTCGAGCAGTTGGTCACGTTGGCCGCCCAAACAGGCCACAGTCGGTTCCCGGTGTTCCGCGCCGATATCGACGACGTGATCGGCGTCGTGCACGTGAAGTCCGTGCACACCCTGGCGCCCGCGGTGCGACGCACCACCTCCGTCCGATCGATCATGGTCGAGGCGGACATCGTTCCCGAAACCCGAGCCCTCCAGCCGCTGCTGCACGATATGCAGGCCTCACGGAACCACCTCGTGGTGGTGGTCGACGAACACGGCGGTACCGCCGGAATCGTCACGCTCGAAGACCTACTTGAGGAGATCGTAGGCGAGATCGACGACGAGTACGACGCGCTGACCCCAGCGTTTGACGTCGATTCATTGCGGCTCGACTCCTCGGTTCCCGCTTCCCTCCACGCCGATGAGGTGGAGGATGCAACCGGGTTTTCCATGCCGGATGGCGACTATGAGACGCTCGCCGGATTCTTGCTCGATCAGCTCGGGCACGTGCCAGTGGTAGGGGAGCAGGTCGAGTTCAAGGAATGGGTACTCGTCGTAACCGCTATGGACCGGCGGCGGATCGTGGAGGTCGATGTTCGGCGCCGAGCGGCGGACTCAATCAACGACCCCACCACCGGCGCCGCTGCGGCTCCGCCGGAGGCCACGGCATGAGCATGGGAGCGATCGTTGCTACCACCTTGCTCTTGGTCGCGAACGGTTTCTTCGTCGCCGTGGAGTTCGCGCTCGTCGGTTCTCGGCGTTCGAAACTCCAGGCGCTCGCCGATGATGGAAATCGTCGAGCGACCGGAGCGCTCGACGCCGCCGCCGATCTCACGCTGCAGCTCGCCGGAGCGCAGTTGGGGATCACGATGGCTTCGCTGGCGTTGGGTTTTGTGGCGAAACCGGCAATCGTTGCGGGAATCGATTCGCTGCTCGGGCCGGTGATCGCTTCCGACGCGGTCCGCGACACCCTGGCGTTTATTGTTGGCTTGGGGATCGTGGTATTCCTCCACTTGGTGATCGGCGAGATGGTCCCGAAAGGCATTGCCCTCGCCGATCCGGAGAACACCCTTGTGCGACTAAACGGCACAAATCGGGTGTACCTACGGGGGTTCTCACCGGTGATCCGCCTGCTGAACACGATGGCGGCGATCATCACGCGACGGGCATTCGGCGTGGAGCCTCGCGACGAATTGGCGGAAGCCCGCACCGCCGAAGAGTTTGCCGTGATGCTGGCCGAGAGCCACGACGAAGGCGTGATCGAGGACTTTGCCCACGAACTGCTCACCGGTGTGTTGGACTTCGGAGGACGTCGAGCCGGTTCGGTGATGGTTCCTCGAGCGTCCGTCGCGTGGGTGCCGGCTACCGACACCGTGGCTGCCATCGAACACCTCGTCGTCGACCGAGGTCATTCTCGAGTTCTTGTCACGGGCGCTGGCGGCATCGACAACTACCTCGGCTTCGTGCATAGCAAAGATCTGCTCTTCATTCCCGAGGAACAGCGCGAGTTTTCACTGCCGCCACGTCTGGTGCGCCAGCTCCTAAAAGTAGACGTCGAGCTGCCCCTCGAATCGGTGCTCATGCGCATGCGTTCGGCGCGGGTGCATGTAGCCGTCGTGCTTGGCGCCGACGACACCGTGGTCGGGATTCTCACACTCGAGGACCTTCTCGAAGAACTGGTGGGCGAAATCCTCGACGAAACCGACGACGAGGAGCAGCAACGTGGCTGAGACCGACATCACTTCGATCGCATCATTTCTCGAAAGCAACGCCTCCGGTACGGTCGGCGGCCATCCTCCTACGGAAATTCGACGGTTGTCCGGGGGCGCCTCGCGGGAGACCTTTCAACTCGACCTCCATAACGCTTCGCCGCTCATCATGCAGCGGGTACGGGCGGGAGCGTTGAGCGCCACATTCAGCATGGAGGCCGAGGCCACGTTGCTTCGGGTGGCATCCGCCCACGGTGTCCCGGTTGCACGGGTGATCGCCGCCACCGATGATCCGCTTGTTGCCGGCAGTGCGGCCCTCTTCCTCGTTTTCATCGCCGGGGAGACCCTCCCGAAACGCATCCTCGGGGATCCGTCTTTGCAGGACGCTCGGCGGCTTCTTACGGGTCAATGCGGTGCGGCGTTGGCGCGGATCCATCAGGTGCCCGTGGGGGAGGCCCCGCACCTACGCACCGAGGATCCCCTCGCCATGGTTCGGTCGCTGCTCGATGTGCTCGACGATCCGCAACCGGTCTTCGAGCTCGCACTGCGCTGGCTCGCTGCCAACCGGCCCGCCAACCGACCCCTGTCGATCGTGCACGGTGACTTCCGGCTCGGGAACCTGATGGTGGGAGAGGACGGCCTTCGGGCGGTGCTCGATTGGGAGCTCGCCCACCAGGGAGATCCGCTCGAAGATCTTGGCTGGTTGTGCGCGCCGGCATGGCGATTCGGTGGCGCGGATCCTGTTGGGGGATTCGGAACTATCCCCGAACTGCTCGATGCGTACATGAAAGCAGGCGGCGCCGAGGTCCAAGAGGCCGACCTCCATTGGTGGATGATCCTGGCAACGGTGCGATGGGGGGCGATCTGCATCTTGCAGGCCAGAACGCACCTGACCGGAGCGTCCCGATCGGTGGAGTTGGCGGTACTAGGCCGACGGGTGTGCGAAACAGAGCACGATCTGCTCGACCTACTTGACGTTCCGATCGCTGAAAATCACCTAAAACCATCGGATCCCGGGGCCGAGGCCGCCACCGAAAACGAGGTTTCCGACATGCACGATCGGCCCAATGCGGGTGAGCTGATCGAAGCCGTGCGGGAGTTCCTCGAAACCGATGTGCTCGATGCCGTGACCGGCCGTGTGCGGTTTCACACACGTGTAGCGATCAATGCCTTGGGAATGGTGGAACGAGAACTGCGTGCCGGGCAATCCGCCGCAACCGACCATCGTGATCGACTCGCCCGCCTGCAGGTCGAATCATCGCGTGCCCTCGCCCAGGCGATTCGGGACGGAACGTTCGACAGTCGACTGTCTGCGCTCGGTCCGGAGCTTCGCGGTCTGGTCCGGACCAAACTGACGATTGCCAACCCCCGTTACGGGCAACCGTAGGGCCTGGCCGGAACCTGCCGCTCAGGCGCCCATAGCGTGATATCCGCCATCGACATGCACGATTTCGCCGGTGGTCATGGGGAACCAGTCACTCAGCAACACCACTGCGGCTTGGGCTACCGCCCGTGAGTCCTTTACGTTCCACCCCAAGGGCGCACGATCGTGCCAAACGTCCTCAAACTGATGGAAACCGGGAATCGAACGGGCCGCAACGGTTTTGATGGGACCGGCAGATACGAGGTTTACCCGGATCTGCTCGGGACCCAGGTAACGAGCCAGATACCGGCTGGTCGACTCGAAGGCGGCCTTCGCCACGCCCATCCAGTCGTACGCCGGCCAACTCACGGAAGCGTCAAAGTCGAGACCGACGATGGAACCGCCTTCTGTCATGAGCGGGGCGACGATGTCGGCCAACGCCTTGAGCGAATAAGCCGAAATGTTGACGGCCACCCCAACATCTTCCCATTGGGCATCCATGAAGGTGCCCCCCAGGCAGATAGGTGGAGCGAATCCGATGGCGTGGAGCGCTCCATCCACGCGACCCCATCGTGATGCCAGCTCGTCTCGAACCGGGCCGATTTGGGCGGGATCGCTTATATCGAGCTCAAGAACTGCCGGCTCAATGGGCAGCTTCTTGGCGGCTCGAACCGTGTGTTTCATCATCGAACCGACGGTGGTGAGGATCACCTCCGCCCCTTCTTCCTGCGCCAACTTGGCGACCCCCCAAGCCAGCGAGACGTCGGTGAGCACACCGGTGACAAGGATCCGTTTTCCATCGAGGAGGGGCATGCGGGATACGACCCGGAAGGGAGGTTCGGGGTTACCCGAGCGCGAGGAGCATGCCTCGACGCGGCCCTACCTCATACCCCTACTCGGCAATCACATCCGGCCGGAGCAACGCCACCGTTCCGCCGTTCACGCACTCGGGATCGGAGTGAATCGCCTTTCCGGAGGTGACGGTCGTGAGCACGACACACGCACCAGCCTGTGGGTCGGCGAGGGCGAAGGCCGTCGGGCCGTCGCCGGCAAGGAGTCGCTGGGTCCGCACGACATCGCCGTCGGCCTCGTAGACGTCGACGACAGTGGTAGCGCCAAGAGCGCTCCCGGACCAACGCACTGCGAACGTGCCCCGAGTGGTGGCCGGCTCAACCGCATCGAGTCGCGGACTCCCGCTTCGATCACGGGGCGCCCCGGCCACGGTTGATGCCGACCCGATCGTGGTCGGCGACAGGTTTGAGGGGCCGGTCCGAGCAGGCGGATTGGCGGTGGAGCTGGAGCGGCGAGAAATCAGGGCCGCCCCGAGACCTCCGCCGACCACCACAATCAGGCTGGCAGCAAGGAGGAGATATATCGCTTTCGACCGTTCCCGTGCAGCTGGCGCGACCAGTGCGACCGGAGCGACCGGTGCGACGACTCCGCCCGGTGCCGGTGCTGGTCCGGGAGTGTCGAGCGTGATGCGTCCAGCAACCGGTGGCGGCCACGACGGGGGAGCCGGTGAGGCAGGGGATCCACCGGCGCCGGGATGGCCACCCAAAATCTCGCTCAGCCGGGTGTGCGTGGCGGAGGGGCGCATGCGGTTCGGATCCGTGGCACGAACGGCGTTTACGTCGGCCGGTTGCTCAGTGACGGCGACGAAGTCCGGCGCGCCAAAGACGGTGATACCCGATCGCAGCAGCCACCCAGATCCGAACGACCGGGTTGCGGCCTGGGCCAGGGCGACCCCAAAATCGTGCGCGGACGAGTAACGCTGGGACGGATCAGTTCGCAGGGACCGCATCACCACCTCGCCGATATCCCACGGAAGATCCGGTCGAACCTGGGCGATGGGTGTTGGGTTCCGGGAAATCCGCTGGAAGAGTTGGCTCAGAATCTCGCCGGTCTCCGGAAAGGGCAGGTCCCCGGTGAGTAGCTCGTAGAGCATCGCCCCACACGCATACACATCGGTGCTCGGCGTGAGGTCACCACCCGTGGCCTGTTCGGGAGCCATGTAGGCAGGTGTGCCCACGACCTGCCCCGCCAAGGTAAACGAGGACCTTCCACTGTTGACCAGTTTGGCGATGCCGAAGTCGGCCAGTTTGATCGTCCCGGCCGTGTTGAACAGGAAGTTCTCTGGCTTGACATCGCGATGGAGAACGTCGTGGCGATGGGCATAATCGAGCGCCGAGGCGGCGGCGAGCATGAGGGCGCACGAGTGATCGGTGGTCAGGCCGTCACTGCGGAAACGGTCCCAGAGCGTTCCTCCTCCCATGTGTTCCATGACGATGAGGCACACGCCATCCTGATCGACAAAGTCGAATACCGGAACGATGTGTGGATGATCGAGTGACGCAACGACCCGAGCCTCGGCTCGGAACCGATCGCCCATCGTTTGGTCCGCGCCTATACCGGCCGGAAGTTGTTTTATGGCGACCTTTCGGCCCAGGTCACGGTGCGTCGCCAGGAGCACGATGCCCCACCCGCCCCGGCCGATCTCCTCGCCCACGTCATAGCCAGGAAGTGCCGATCGAATCAGTTCGAGGTCAGTGGCCACCAGAATCCGTCAGGAATCGTGTTGTCGGAGGTCGACGGTAAACTGTTTGTCGTTCACACGGAGGTCATCTGCGCCTTCACCGGGCATACACCACGCGAAGGTCGTGAGTTGGGCGAGATCCGAAGCCAGGGCCACCTGTCGTTGCTCGACCGCATCGGGCCCAACGCCACGCAGGACGGTGAGCGACGTGAGCACCTCGACGAGCGATCGATGGAGCTCGCCGGCCCGATATCGGCACCGGAGGTCGAGCGAGTGTTCGACGTCGACAAGCACTTCCACAGTGTCGTCTCGCAGGTAGGCGTCGGTGGCCCGAAGCCAGCTGTCACAGAGGTCACGCAGGTCGGCCGAGGCAATCCCGGGGGCGGTTGGCAACGCTACGGCGGTAAGGGAGCTGGGCCCGGTGAGGTGTGGTCGATCGAGGCGTGGGTAGAGGAGGGCGTGCGCTTCAGGTGAAATGTCGAGCGCCGCCACGATCTCCCCCCACTCCTCGCGGAACTGTTGGGCGATGCGGTCGCAGAACGCTCGAAGGCTGAGCTTTCTCACCCGTTGGTACCGGACGACGGCGTGGGCCATGCGGTCGTGCAACCATGCCTGCACAGCGGCGGGGTCAGGCGCCGGGTGCTCGAGCTGGGAATGCACATCGGCCCGAAGATGGGCGAGCTGCACATCGAGGTCGGAGGTGATGTCGCGGCGGAGTTGTCGAATCCCGCTCGACAATGACCGGGACCACCCTGCATCGGCGCCGCATAGTTCGTGGGCCTGGCCTGCGGCGATGCGAAGCCGTCCGACCGTGTTGGTGAGGGCAGCATCGTCGCCGATCAAGGATCGCTCGGCCAGCAAACGCATGCGCAATCGATCGGCGGCCCAGAAACTCTCGGTGAGCGCGCGGCTGATGCGTGCCTGTTCGTCCTCAAGCACCACAGTGTCATCGAGCAGGTGCAGCAGTGTGGCGATGCCGGGATCGGGGCCGGGGGGGAGGCCACCTTCGGTGCTCCAGTAGGGGGCGGCGTCTACGGGCACGACCGTGGCGGAGATTCCGGACCGCTCAAGGAGCAGTTGGTTGCGTTCCACGACCGACGCCCATTGCGGGAAGGCGTTCGTTCCGTTGACCACCACGAAAATCTTCTGGCAAAGCCCATGGGCGACGCGGAGGAGGTCGATTTCACCCGACGTCAGTTCGGCGCTCGCGCTCGAGACCAACACCACGGCGGCGGCGGCCCCCATCGTGCGCACGAGCCGCAGTGTCTCTGGCTTCCACAGCGCCGTGACGGGTGGGGTATCGACCAGGCACAACCCGCGGTGCAAGGTAGCCGAGGGCACCCCGAGAACCACCGCCCGAAGGCGCCAGTGATTGCCGTGGTTTACCGCCTCGGTTGCCAGCGTGTGGGCCTCGGCAAACGCAACCTCGCGCCGGCTCGGAGGCGAGGCGTTGGCACCTTCGGCTACCAGCGTCGCCCGGTAGATCGAGTCGGCGTGCAGTTCGATCGGCGCTGCGGTGGCAACACCCACACCAACGGGACAAACCGGCGCGCCCACAAGCGCATTGATGACGCTGCTCTTCCCTTGTTGCGGACCGCCAACGAACACCACCCGCACCGGTTGCATTCCCAGGCCGGCGCGAATGCGATCGAGTTGGCTGGCGAGGTCGTCTCGGCCCTGGGCGTCGGCGAGTCGACGCACCAGCCCGACCACCTCGGCGGCCCCGGCCAGCGCGGGGGAATGACCGCACTCCTGCCCGACGGCAGGGAAGGTGTTGGACAGCGACGAGTCGTTTACATGCTCCACTGCTCATGCAGGGTAGCCCCATCCGACGACCGATGCGGGCAGCATGCCATCAAACGGTGGCGCAGCCGCCGATGGCATAGCCGCCTGAGGCAGCGTCAGGTCGTGGACCCATTCGCCATTGGACATGCGGCGTATCGTGTGGTTTAGGGTGCGGCCATGCAGATTGGAATTCTCGGTGCCACCGGACCTGCCGGCAGCGGCCTTGCCGCTCGGCTTTCCTCCGTGGGGTTCGACGTCGTCGTCGGCTCCCGTTCGAAGTACAAGGCTATGGAGGTACGCGACTCCCTGCTTGAGCGATGGGACGGTATGAACCTGCCGATCGAGGCCGCGGACAACGAAGGCGCGGCCAACGCAGACATCGTCGTGATCGCCACCCCGTGGGACGCCGCCGGCGTCACTGCGGCCTCGGTGAGTCGCCAGCTCCAGGGGAAGGTCGTCATCTCGATGGCCAATGCGCTCGCCAAGGTCGGAAACGAGTTCCAGCCGTTGGTGCCGCCTCGTGGTTCCGTCGCGGCGAGCGTACAAGCCGCGGTGCCAAAGTCCCTGGTGTCCGCGGCCTTTCATCACGTTCCCGCCAAGGAGCTCGGCAACCTGAACGAACCCGTCGATTCCGATGTCCTGATCTGTTCCGATCACAAGAGCGCCACCGAAGCCACGATCGAAATCGTAAAACGCATCCCCGATATGAATCCCCTCGATGCCGGCCAGCTTTCCAACGCCGCGCCGATCGAGGCGTTTGCGGCGGTGTTGCTCCAGCTCAACGTGCGCTACAAAACGCGCGTCGCCGTGCGATTTTCCGGTCTCACGCACAACTGATCGCACCGGACCGGGGTGGCGCGCCGATAGCCTGCGGCGGTGTCAACCTCCGATCTCCGACGTCCGCCCGTGGAATCGACTCCGCAAGCGGCCGACCAGCCAATGGAGCTGTACTGCACCGCCCAACGGGAGGTGGTGCCATTCACTCCGCGCCCAACAGTGCTGCTGTATACGTGTGGCATTACCCCCTACGACGCCACCCACATCGGACATGCGGCGACCTATCTCGCCTACGACGTGCTTCAGCGTCGCCTGCGAGATCGTGGCCACGACACGAGGTGCGTTCGAAACGTCACCGACGTCGACGATGACTTGCTGCGAAAGGCCCGCGAGCTTGGCGTGCACTACCTCGACTTGGCGGCCGCCGAAACCGCACGGTTCGACGCCGACATGGAGGCGCTGAACATCGTCGAGTGCTGGAGTGAGCCGCGTGCCACGTCGGCGATTGCCGACATTCGGGGGTTCATCGGCATGGTGATCGAACGGGGGCATGCATATGAACGCGGCGGCGCCGTGTACTTCGACGTCTCCACGTGGGACCGGTTCGGAGAGATCAGTCATCTCTCGCGGGACGAAATGCTCGCCATCGCGGCCGAACGTGGCGGCAATGTCGACGATCCGAACAAGGACGACCCGCTTGATTTCGTTTTGTGGCAGCCATCCCTCGCGGATGAACCGTCGTGGGAATCGCTCTGGGGCCCAGGGCGGCCGGGTTGGCACATCGAGTGTTCCGCGTTAGCGCTGCGCGAACTTGACTCCACGATCGACCTCCACGGTGGGGGCGCAGATCTCATCTTCCCGCACCATGAGTGCGAGTCGGCACAGTCGGAGGCGGCCACGGGCGAGCCGTTTGTACGGCACTGGATGCACCAGGCCATGGTTCGTATGGATGGAGAGAAGATGTCCAAGAGCCTTGGCAACCTCGTATTCGTGAGCGAGTTGCGCAAGACCTACGACACCAGAGCCATTCGTTTGGCCCTGCTCGCCCATCATTATCGCGACTCTTGGGAGTGGACCGATGCCGTGATGCCCACCGCGGCGCAACGACTCGAACGGTGGCAAGCAGCATCTCCGGCCGGCACCCCAACGTCCATGGAGGCGCTTTCCGCCGTGCGCGCCGCCCTCGACCTCGACCTCGACACCCCCGGGGCCCTTGCCATTCTCGACGAAGTGGCCTACGCCGGTGGCTCGGTGCGAGAGGCGGCACGTCTACTCGGCGTGGGGCTGTAACCTGTGCCGCAGCGCAAGGGGGACGCATGGCCGACCGGGATGCCGGACAACTTCACGAGGTAGCCAAGGCGGTCCTCCGACCGATCTTCAGCTTTGCCTTTCGCATCGAAGTACGGGGAATCGAAAATGTGCCGCCCACAGGGGGAGCACTAATCTGCCCCAATCACGTGTCCGTGCTCGATTCGTTCATCGTGCCATCGGCCCTCGCCCGCCGAATCACCTATGTCGGGAAAGCGGAGTACATGGATTCATGGAAGACCCGTGTGCTTTTCCCAGCAATGGGCATGATCCCCATCAGCCGCTCCGGCGGCGACTCGTCGAAGGCGGCGCTTGATGCTTCCGCCGGGGTGCTTGAACGAGGCGAGCTCTTCGGGATCTATCCCGAGGGAACCCGTTCACGAACAGGGAAGCTGTACAAGGGCCACACCGGGGCGGCCAGACTTGCCCTCCGCACCGGCTGCCCGATCGTGCCAGTAGGGCTCGAAGGAACCGCAGAGATGCAACCTCCCGACGCCAAGTTCCCCAAGCTTTTCTCCTTTGCCCGCATTACCTTCGGGCGGCCGATCACCGTCACGCGTTACCAGGGCCGGGCCGACGATCACCTTCTGCTGCGTGAGCTCACCGACGAGCTGATGTTCGAGATACGTGAACTCTCCGGGCAGGACTACGTCGACTCCTACGCCACCAAACGCAGCGAGACTCTCCCGGCTGACACGGCGAAAGCCCGCTCTGCGTGAGTAAGCCGTTACACGCCTTCCCTGCTTGATCAGCTTGGTAGCCGGTCAACGGGGGATTGCCTGCAGAAATTCGTTGAGCAGCGTGATCAGGCGGTCGGTGTTTCCGGCGAGGAAGTGATCCGCTCCGGCGATCACCTCGATACTCGTATTGGTCCAACCTGCGGTGAGCCGGCGCGCTCGATCGGGTGGGTTGTATTCATCATGCTGGGGAATCGTGAGCACCTTTGGCCGGGAATCGTCGGATGCCCGAAATTCCTCGAGCGGTAGGATTCGCAGCGGCGGGGCGATGGCAAACCAACCGTGCACACGAGAATCGGTGACGGCCAGGCTGACGTCGGCCCCAAAGCTCCAGCCGGCGAGCACCGTCGTGACTCCAGGAACGGCACGTTCGAGGGTGTCGAGCCCAGCCAGTACGTCGAGTTGTTCTGCGACCCCATGTCCGTGGGCACCTTCCGACGCACCCACTCCGCGAAAGTTTGCCCGAAGGGCGGCCACGCCGAGCGTCGGCAGCACACGAAAAAGTTCGCTGATTACCAATGACGTCATCGTGCCGCCGTGCTGCGGATGGGGATGAGCCAAGAACACGGCCGCCGTGGGCTTCGCCGGTACCACAATCTCGGCCTCGAGCGTTACGTCGTCGGTTGTCCGGATACGGATCGAGGTGGGTTCGAAGTGGGTAGTCACGGGGATAGACGGTACCTTCGCAGGGTGACCGATCCCGACAAGCTCCCGATCAAGATGCTCAATGACCGCGTCCTTGTGCGTTTGGCCGGTGGAGAAGGCGACCGGCGCTCCTCGGGCGGGATCTTGATCCCCGCCACCGCCCAGATGAGCAAACGTCTGGCGTGGGCGGAGGTTGTCGCGGTCGGACCGAACGTCCGAGCGATGGAGATTGGCGACCAAGTGTTGTTCAACCCGGAGGATCGTTATGAAGTCGAGGTACGCGGCGAGGACTTCATCATTCTCCGTGAGCGCGACATACACGCCGTCGCAGCGAAACGGCTCGAAGAGGGTGGCACCGGCCTCTACCTCTAACGCTTTGTGGTTTCGCCCTCGACGAAGCTCCGCGTAGGATTTCCGTGTCATGCCGAACGCCACCGCTATCAACGCCTCGCCCGCTCAACTCGATCTCGTCGCCTTCAACGAGTCCGGCCTCGTCCCTGCGATCGTGCAAGAGGTCGGCTCCGGGCGGGTATTGATGATGGCCTGGATGAATCGGGTGTCGCTGGAGCGCACATTTGCCGAAGGCCGAACCGTGTTTTGGAGCCGATCTCGGCAGGAGCTCTGGCGCAAGGGAGACACTTCAGGCGACCGGCAGTTCGTGCGCGAGGCCTACTACGACTGCGATGGCGACACGTTGTTGTTCGTCGTCGAGCAGGAAGGTGCCGGTGCCTGTCATACCGGTGAATACTCGTGTTTCTTTCGCGCCTTTGGCCCCGAGTCAGCGGAGGGTGCCGGCCCGCCACCGGCGTCCGTCCCTTGACTTCCCCGGGGGACGTTCGCCCCACCCGTGTGGAGTTTCGGGAACTGGCGCGCCGGCACAGCGTGGTGCCGGTATGGCGGGAGCTCGTCGCCGACCTCGTCACCCCTGTCGCGGCATTCGCCCGCCTGTGCCGAAACGATGAACCGGGATTCCTGCTCGAGTCAGTTGAGCACGGCGAACGTTGGAGTCGATGGTCGTTCGTCGGGCGCCGGGCCGCCGCAACCCTCACCTCACGAGACGGTCGGATCGAAATCTCTGGGGGTGCGCTTCCCCTCAGCATTCGTGTCGACGCCGGCATTCTTTGTGCCCTCGACGATCTCCTTTCGGTTTACCGATCCCCAGACCTTCCGGACCTACCTCCCCTCCATGGCGGTGTCGTGGGGTACCTCGGCTACGACTTTGTCCGAGAGGTCGAGCACCTGCCCGACGCCCCGACCGATGACCGGGGCTACCCCGATGCTGTGCTGAGCGTGGCCGGCGAAGTGGCGGCGTTCGATCATTTCCGCCAGCGGGTCACCCTGATTGCCAACGCCTACGTGTTCGGCACCAGCGACGATGATGCCCTCGACCACGTCTACGACGAAGCCATCACCCGCCTCGGTCAGTTGGCCGCCGACGGCGCGTCAGCCCTCGATGAGCCATTGGTGTCTCCTCCGAACCCCACGGAGGACCTTCCCGCGTTCACGTCACCGACGGGTTCGTCGAGCTACTGCGCTGCCGTCGCTGCCGCCAAAGAACACATCCTGGCCGGCGATATCTTCCAGGTGGTTTTGAGTCAACGTTTCGACCTTGTTGACGGATTGCAAGCCGATCCCTTCGACTTTTACCGCGTGCTCCGGCAAGTGAATCCGAGCCCGTACATGTACTTCGTGCGCACTGCCGAGGTGGTGCTCGTTGGTTCGTCGCCGGAACCACTGGTGAAACTCACCGATGGGACCGTGATTTCCCGGCCAATCGCCGGCACCCGACGCCGCGGTCGCACCGAAGAGGAAGACCGACGGCTCGGTGCCGAACTCCGTGAGCATCCTAAAGAAGTCGCCGAACACGTCATGCTCATCGACTTGGCCCGCAACGACGTCGGTCGTGTGGTTACCTTCGGCACCGAAAAGCTCGATGAGACGATGGTGCTCGAGCGTTACAGCCACGTGATGCACCTCACGTCCCAGGTTTCCGGTCAGTTGGCCCCGGGCCGTTCTCCGATCGACGTCTTGCGGGCCACCCTGCCGGCAGGCACGGTGTCGGGCGCACCGAAGGTGCGGGCAATGGAAATCATCGACGACCTCGAACCGGTGCGGCGAGGCCCCTACGCCGGCGTCGTCGGCTACCTCGATTTCTCCGGCAACATCGACACGGCGATTGCCATTCGCACCTTGGTGGTGGGCCCGGACGGGCAGGCCTCGGTGCAGGCAGGTGCCGGCGTGGTAGCCGACAGCGTTCCTGAACACGAAGATCTCGAATGCCACAACAAAGCGATGGCATTGCTCGCCGCGGTTCCGGCGGCAAGACGCATGACCGCCGAACGGCGCATGGCCGCCGAACGAATTCGTTTCCACGGTCGGTGATCACCACGCCGACACCGCGGGCGGGGTGATGCGGTCCAGCCGGCAGACGTGCATACTGCCCGCATGAACACCGACCCGACCACACCGCCTTCTCCATGGCCCGACGAGTTCCACTCCAACGATTCGTCGCTACTGATTGCGGCACCGCTGCAGCGAGACGTGATTGCCGCGGAGGGGACAGACGTGGTCGCCTTCCTGCAGGGACAGCTCTCCCAGGACGTCGCCTCCATGTCGATCGATACCTCCCGCACCACGCTGGTGCTGCAACCCCAGGGCAAGACGGCAGCGTGGTTCCGCATCACGAGAGAGGCCGAAGACCGGTTTCTTCTCGACATTGACGCAGGATCTGGAGAGCCGTTGCTGGCTCGGCTTCGGCGTTTCCTCCTTCGCACCGACGCCACCTTCACCGTGGTACCGGGGGATGGCCTCCACGGTTGGTGTCTCCGCGGAACGGAAGAAGCCCTCTCGGCCATCTCGTCCTGGGATCCTCCGGACGAAGTGTTTCTCGATGCCGCCGCCACCTGGCCGACATGGAACGGCGGGGCCATGGGCGGCCGCGACATCCTGGCGCATAGCCCGATTACCTTGCCGCCGGGCGTCACCGCCGTGCCCTCGGCGGTACTCGAAGCGTTGCGCCTTTGCTGCGGAGTACCCGCAATGGGAAACGAAGTCACTCCGGAAGTCATTCCCGCCGAGCTCGGACCGTGGTTGATCGACGCGTCAGTCAGCTTCACGAAGGGCTGTTACACCGGACAGGAACTGGTCGCCCGAGTCGACTCTCGTGGGGGCAACGTGCCACGCCATCTCCGCCGCGTCGTCCTTGAGGGACCACCAAACGTGGAGGTCGGCAATGAACTTCGGGTAGCCGACCTTGGCGCCGTCGGCGTGCTCACGTCGGTTGCACCCCAGCCCGCCGGAGCCGGTTGGGTGGCGCTGGCCTTTGTTCGCCGCGCCGTCGGTCCCGACAATACCCCGGCGTTGGTGACCACTGCCTCCGGAGATGCGCCTGCCACCATCCTCGCCATCTAGGTGGCTGGTGTTTTTCTCGGATTAGGGCTCGCGTTCTGTGTGTAGATGGTTTATAATGCTTGTATGACCATGGGTGTGACTCCGAAACAAGCGGATTTGTGGGTTGGTTCGGCGGGGGTGGTCGGTGATCGGCTGCCCGCCGGGTCGGTGTTTACGTTGTTGCATCGCGATGGGCACCGCCTGTTCCCCGATTCACTGTTCGAGGACGTGTTCGAGCCGCGAGGCCGGCGCAGTGTCGCACCGCAGGTGGTGGCGGTGGTGATGGTC
>JANOSD010000016.1:0-94701 GCA_031415655.1 Actinomycetes bacterium | reverse complement strand
CTTGATGACGGGAGGGACCGACGGTCGGTACTTTCGGGAAAAGGGCACCGTCGTCTACGGCGCGGGGCTCTTCAGCCCCAAAATCGATCGACTCGCTCTCGGCTCGCGCTTCCACGGGAACGATGAACGCATCGACATCGAATCCCTCGCCCTGTGCACCGATCTCTGGTCGCGGCTGGCGCGGGACGTAGTGGGCCAGGACGCCCCATACGCGTGACACGTTCAGCGTGTCCCGCGATCTCCGAGTGTCCCTTTCCGAACCGCTGAACAAGCTTCAGTTCGTCGATCGCGGCGGAGCCGACCTGCGGCGGGTCGGAACGCCCGAACTGCCGATAGGTCGCTGGACAACGGCTGCCACTTCGGGCATTCTGATCGCCCTGCGGGTTAACCGCCCGCCCCCTGCTCCGACGCCGTGCGAACTCGTTGCCCGAGTCGCCCATGTGGACCAGGACGTTGCACAGTTCAAAGTCGAGCTCCCGCAAAGGCTCGCTGAGGCCGGACGCCCTGAACGTGCCGCAAACGAGTCGTCGCAGGTCACAGCCCGGACGAGCTCTCGGCACCCTCAGGGTGCCCTCTTAGCGAATACCGGGTTTATGCGAAGCTGACCCCTGTTTGCTTGTCGTTGAACACGGTATTGCGGGTGCTGCCCGTGAGATGGCGACCACAGACCGTACTGAGGATCCGGATCTCCTCGATCATGCGCGGCTACGACTCCTGTGCAGAGAAGGTCAAGTAGTCCCACCGCCTGGGTGGTGTGTTCAGGTAGTCCGCCGGCGGGTGTTCACGTCTTCCTTCGCGCCGCAACTGGGACCGACTCGACTTGGTCACTCCCCGCTGAGATCCGAAGCGCCCGAAAAGGCCAGGGCGAATCAAGTCTCACTCCGGACCCCACCCCTGGAGCACCACTACCACTCCGGCATATCGCTGCTCACACCGGCCTGAGTTCACTACGGCGACGCCGAGCGCATCGAAGCCGACCGGGCCGCCACCCTCATCGGGGCCTTCACTGCGAACCCCGAACGCTTGAACCGCAAACCCGTCCCGCTCGAACTACCCCAGGATGCCTGGATCAACGTCCCCAACCGCAACGCCAAAATCAAAACTGCAGAAGCAAGCCAGTGGTCTTAAAACCCTTGACACGTCTGCAGCTGTGGTCAGGTCGGGCCGCTACCGAACTGGCAGGTTGGCGCGTGAGGCCAGCTCGTCGGCCGGCACCGGTTCGGGGTGGGTGTTTGGTCGTGTGTGCGGTCTGGCGGTGCCAGGGTCAGCTGGCGAGCCAACTCCTCGAACTGGGTTTGAAAGACGGCCAGTGCCACTGCCCGAAGATGGTGTGACCTCCCTCGTAGGCCTGCTCCTGGTATTCCTCATGGGTGGTCACGTATCCCATGTAGTCGTTGCTGTAGGTGCAGATCAGCACGTCGTCGATCCCGCTTGGGCCGAGATTCAGGATTTCTCCGCGGAATCGAACGCTGCGGCGGTATCGAAGTACTGCAGGATGACGCCGTGGTCGTCGTATCCGAACACCTGCGTCGACATGTAGATGACGTTGCTCGTGCCTGGTTCGAAGGTGGTTCCCGCGAGCAGGAGCCCAGCGACCGCGGAACTCCGCGTTGGTTTCGTGCTCGATCGGCCCGTAAAGGGCCCCTTTAGGGCACGCCGACGCCGCCCGGCGATGGGTCAACTCTGATCAGAAGGGAAGGTGCTCGGCCTGCAGGGCGGCGAGTTCGTCGAACATTGCTCGACAGGCGACGGGGTCGGCGGGTGATGCCGGGTCGTCGATCACTGCTTGTAACGCAAGGTCGCGGTTTCGGGTGAGCGCGGCTTCCACGATCAGGTCCTGTAACGGCACCTGGGTGGCGATGTGGGAGGCGATTGGTTCGGCTACCGGCGGCATCATCTCGGGGTGGATACCGTCACCGTCGACTTCAGCGCCCACCTCCACGATCGCCCCCTCGGCCACGTTGGGGAGGTACCCCCGGTTCGGCACGTTGACCGCCATCACCCTTCGTCGCTCACCGGTGAACATCGCCGACACGATCGGGATGATCTCTTCAAGGCTGTGACCCAATCGATGCACGGGGACCGGGAACTTGGTGTCGGCGACCCAGGAGGTGACCCGCTCGAACACTTTGTCGATTCGGGCGAACTGGTCGACGTGGGCCGGCTGGTGACCGATCTCGTGGGCGAACGGGAGGTACTCGCCGATGTGGCTGTCGACCGAACATGGGACCACGTCATAGGTACGCACCATGTGGGCCACCAACGGTGAGTAGAGCTGGTAGAGCTGATCGACGAGCAGCCCAAGGACCGGGCGTTGCTCCGAGAGGGCAGCGAGTCGCGTGATGGTGGGCCGATCGTCGAAGAACCGTTTGGCGAACAGCGCCTTCACCCGGGGGAGGAGGTCGGTGTCGGTGCGGGTGTCGACCATCTCGGTGAAGAACGTGAAGTGATTGATGCCTGATGCTTTGGCGTGAATCTTTGACGGCGGAACACGGAGCATCCGTCCGATACGAATCACGCCGATCGGCATCTCGTGGCACATGCCGACATTGCGCACCTTGGTGCCCCGGTTGATGGCCAGCGTCACCCGGCTCATCGGATTGGAAAGGTTCAGGAGGAACGCGTCCGGGCAGTACTTCTCGATGTCGGCGCAAATGCTCAGGGTATTGGTGATACTGCGCAACGAATGGAACACCGCCCCCGGCCCACCGTTCTCACCGTTGACTTGCGTGGCACCGTAGCGCCGAGGAATTTCGTAGTCCTGCCGCCAATACGGGAAGCGGCCGAACTCGGCGCTGCTCAGGCAAAATTGAGCCCCATCGAGCGCCTCCCCGGGATCGGTGGAGTAGCCGATGATCACCGGTGAGTGATTGGCGGCATTGAGCTTGCTGGCGAACCGGTAGGCCCGGAGCAAGCGTTCCTCGTTCACGTCGTGCAATACCAGTCGCGCTCCCCGGAGGGCGGGTGTGTGAATCACGTCGTTCACCATCGTCGGCCCGAACGACAGCCCGCCCGCTCCGATCAACGTGATCTTCGGTTCGCTCATTCGTCTACTCCTTGGTTGGACCCCTCATCGGGGCGACTTGTATGCCATCTGAGTCCCCCCGGGTTTGACCCGCACTGCGCCAAACCCGGGATGGCTCACTACCGAACTGGCAGGTTGGTGCGTGAGGCCAGCTCGTCGGCTGGCACCGGTTCGGGGCGGGTGTTTCGGTCGTGTGTGCGATCCGGCGGTGCCAGGGCCAGCTGGGAAGCCAACTCCTCGAACTGGGTTTGAAAGACGGCCAGTGTCCACTGCCCGAAGATGGTGTTGCCGCCCTCGTAGGCCTGCTCCTGGTATTCCTCATGGGTGGTCACGTATCCCATGTAGTCGTTGCTGTAGGTGCAGATCAGCACGTCGTCGATCCCGCTTGGGCCCAGCACGTCGGCGACGGTGTCAACCAACCGTCGGCCGGCGATGGTGGTGAACTCGCCGGGGCAGCAAACGACAGCGAGAGACCCGATCCGCACGATCTGGAGCGGCAGCACGGTGGGCACCAGCGGGCTCCGCTCGATGGCGCCCGATCGGGCCAGACGCTTGAGCTCCTTGACCGACGGGTCGACCACATCGGGCAGCCGTACCTGGGCGATCGGTTGACCCAACAGCGTCTTGCGCCCGGCCTCCATGAGGATGTCCTTCGGACCCTGGGCCGCATAGAGGCGACGAAAATAGGCCGCGCCCGTGATCGGCATCGAGTCCAAGCGTCGCATTCGCCACCACCGAAGGGCTCGGGCGATGCCGGTTGCCAATACGCCGGCTGCGTGGGGCATGCCCCGGCCGTCGACCCGGGTTCCCTCGAAGAACGCCACGCCAAGGCACGGCTCGCTCGTCCAGGCGTCGGTGTGACCATCGGCGAATCGCGGGTCGGCCCGCTGATTTGTGAAGTCCACGTAAATGAGGACGCCGTCGATGTCTCCGTCGAGCTTCGATGCTTCACCGGACGCGGCCGCGGCGAGCGCAAGTTCGCTCTGAACCTCTCCGTTGCGCTTGGCGTACGCGTACTCGGCCTCGCCGGTGATCGCCTTTCGGCGAGCCCACTCGCCCTCGCCGTGGAAATGCGGCGACACGTCTCCCGCCGTGGCCTGAGCGAAGATCGCCACCGGGTCGGGTCCGTCGGGCACGTCCTCCGCCATCCGCTTCTCGGCCTCGGCCGACGCGTACCCCTTGTTGTCACCGTCGTGGCGGTCGAGGGTATTTCCGATGCAGGTGGCGTGGACCCCGAACAGGCTGACCATCGCGGCCAGGTCGCCATCGCGACGGGCGGTGATGACGTCCATCTGCCGGTTGAGGGCCAGGTGCGTCTGTGTCGAGGGCCGTGGTGTCACCTCGGGGTTGCGGTTGTGCGCTCGCAGTGACCGGTTCCACGCCACCTTGACGTCGGGGCCGAACTCGCCTCGGGCGAGTCCCAGTTCGGTGGGGGCTGCGGCGTCGCGGGCGGCGAGGATGGCGGTGACCGTGGCGTCGATGACCGCCTCGAGGTGTCGGGGCACGAACCCGGGAGTGACCACGTTGTACAGCGCCTCATATCCGCAACCACCAGGGGACGAGTGGGTGTGGGTAGCGGTGTACAGGAACGTTTCCTCGGCGAAGTCGTCGCCGAGCTCCGAGTTCAGCCGTTCACACACGCCGGCGCGCATGGAGTGGTTGATCATCGCCATGTCGATGCAGCACACGATCGCCGTCGCACCCTTGGGGTCGGTCAGGTGGAACGCTCGCGCGTAGAGCGGCGTCTGACGGCCCCGGGCTCGATGGTTCCACATGCCGTAGCCGTTCATGGCTCGACCTTCGGGTGCGATCTCGATCTCGGCCTTCGCCCACCCCACGACGTTCATACGTGCTCCCGATCGCTGCGTACCGACTGTGCTGCCGTCGCGTCGCGGGGAGGCCGTGACGCCGTCGATCGCGATTGCCACGATGCGGGCGTCATGGGCGGGGGACCCGATGCGGACCCGGGACCGGTTGCATGGAAGGGACGCGTCTCAGAGGAGTGTCTGACCACGAGGTCGTTGGTTAGCTCGTCGATGGTCCGCCGGCCGCAGAGCGCCATCGTTCGCTGCATCCCTTCGGTCAGGTGGTCGAGAACCCACTCCACGCCGCGTTGGCCGCCGGCGCCCAATCCGTAGAGGTAGGGCCGACCTAGCATCACGGCGTCGGCTCCGAGCGCACAGGCTTTGATGATGTCGCTTCCTCGGCGGATGCCGCCGTCGCAGATCACGTCGATGTCGCCGCCTACCGCGTCGATGACGTCGGGTAGGAGTTCGATGGGAGCCAGCGTGCCGTCGATTTGGCGTCCGCCGTGGTTGGAGAGTGCTATCGCGTCGATTCCCTCGGCCGCGGCGCGCGTGGCGTCGTCGACGCGTTGTATTCCCTTGAGGATGATCTTGAGGTTCGACACTTCCCGGATCCAGTTGAGGCTGTCCCAGCTGAGGGCCTGGTCGAACTGTTCGTTGATGTAGTCGCTGAGTGAGATGGCCGTGGTGCCGTCGATTCCTTCCTTGCCTGCGACATTGGCGAAGGTGATGGGTTCGTTGCGTAGGAGATCGATGGTCCAGCGTGGATGGCGGGCCCCATCTATGAGCGTTGATGGGCCGATTCGGGGTGGGAGCGTGAACCCGCGACGGACGTCGCGTTCGCGGCGTCCGAGGACGGCGGTGTCGACGGTGACGACCAGGGCTTCGTACCCGGCGGCCTCGGCCCGAAGGATCATGTCGGCCACCATCGCACGGTCCTTCCAGACGTACACCTGGAGCCACAACGGACTCGACGCCGCGGCCGCGACGTCTTCGATGCTGCGGGTCCCCAAGGTGGACAGCGCATAGGCCATGCCGTGCTTCGCTGCCGCACGAGCGACGGCGAGCTCGCCGTCGGGGTGGGCGATCCGGGTGAAACCGGTCGGCGCGAGCACGATCGGTGATGGCCTGGTGGTCCCGAGCAGCGTTGTGGTTAGGTCCACGTTGCTGACGTCGCGTAGGACCGTCGGGTGCAGCGCGAGGTCGGCGAAGGCGGAGCCGTTCCGGCGAAGGGATATCTCGTCCTCGGCGCCTCCGTCGATGTAGTCGAAGACGCCGCCTGGCAGTTTGCGCTGGGCCATCTTGCGGACGTCGGCGATGTTGCCGCAACGTTGGAGTGCTCGCTCCACGCGGTCGTGCTCGAACTCGCGTAGCTGGACGAGCGACCTGAGTGATTCCAACATTGTCTACGGCTCCGGCTTGGGTGTGATGGTCGGGCTCATCGCGACGGTGGACGAAGTCGCAGCCCGGCCATGCCGCCGTCGACGCCGAGGATCGTCCCTGTGGTCGACCCTGAGAGCGGGCTGGCGAGATAGCAGATGGCGTGGGCGATCTCGTCGGCGGATACGAGGCGGCCGATGGGTTGTCGGGCGGCGAGTGCCGCTCGCTCGGCTTGGGGGTCTTCGGCCGTATCGAGGAGACGACCGACCCAGGGGGTATCGGCGGTGCCGGGCGCGACGGCGTTGACCCGTACCCCATCTCGAACGTGATCGGCGGCCATGGCCAGCGTGAGCGCATGGACGGCACCTTTCGACGCGCTGTACAGCGCTCGTTGGGGGAGGCCCGCCCAGCCGGCGATGGAGCCGACGTTGACGATCGCGCCGCGGTCTGAGGCGAGGAGGTGGGGGAGCCCGGCTCGTGCCACCCGGACCATCCCCAACAGGTTGACGTTCAGCACCTGCATCCACTCGGCGCTGGAGTTGGTGGCGACGGTGCCTTGCGCCCCGATGCCCGCGTTGTTCACGACGACGTCGAGTTGGCCGAAGCGCTCGACGCAGGTCCTGATGGCCTGCTCGACCGAGGCGTCGTCACCGACGTCGCACGTGACCGCGAACAACGAGCGGTCATCGCTGGGCCGAAGGTCGAGCACGGCCACGTGGGCACCACGCGCCTGCAACTCGCCTGCCGTCGCGGCGCCGATACCCGAAGCGCCGCCGGTGATGACGGCGACGCGCCCGGCGAACTCGCCTGCGCTCACGGCGTGGCCACCGATCGAGCGCCCGTACCGCTGGTTGTGGCCGCAGAGTAGAGGTAGTCGGCAATGGACGACCCGTGCATCTCGGTACTGAAGCCGGCGTGGACCGGAGCGAGGTATCGGCCGTTCACCACCGAAGCGGGGGCCAAGAAGTTGTCGTGGAGGCTATCGACCCACTCGATCATTCGTCCGTCCATCGAGGCCGAGACGGCCGCGTAGTCGAAGAACGAGAGGTGCTGCACCATCTCGCAGAGTCCAACTCCGCCGGCGTGGGGGCAGACCCGCTTGCCGAACTTCTCGGCTAGGAGCAGCGTTGCGATGAGCTCTCCGACACCGCCGACACGGGTGGCATCGATCTGTATCACGTCAGCTCCTTCGAGTTGGAGGAGCTGCTTGAACATGATCGGGTTGTGGCAGTGCTCGCCGGTGGCGACGGCGATCGGTGCCACGCCACGGGCGATGGCCGCGTGACCGACGAGATCGTCGGGACTCGTCGGTTCCTCGATCCACGCGACGTCGAAGTCGCTGAGCGCATTGGTCCAGGCAATGGCCTCGGCAACGCCCCAACGTTGGTTGGCATCGAGCGCGATCCCGATGTCTGGTCCGACGGCGAGGCGTGCCCGTCGCACCCGTCGGACGTCGTCGTTGAGATTGCTGCCGACCTTGAGCTTGATCTGACGGAATCCATCGGCCACCGCCTCGGTGGCCAACTGGACGAGGAGCTCGTCGGAGTAGCCGAGCCAGCCGGGTGCGGTGGTGTACGCGGGGTACCCGACGCGGTCGAGCTCGTCGATCCGGTCGTCTCGGCCGTCCAGCCGCGCCGTGAGGATGTCGAGTGCCTCGTCGTAGGTGAGCGCATCGGAGATGTAGCGGAAGTCAACACTGGTCAACAGGGCCGCGGCCGGCATGGTCGCCAGGAGCTTCCACAGCGGCAGGTTCGCTCGCCGGGCCAGAAGGTCCCAACCGGCGTTCACCACCGCTCCGATCGCCATGTGCATGACGCCCTTCTCGGGTCCGAGCCAACGAAACTGACTGTCGGCGAGCAGGTGTCGAGCCAGCGAACCGGGGTCGCATTCAAGGCGGTCGACGTCGAAGTCGACCAGTAGCGGCCGCAGCGCCTCGATGGCGGCGCACTGCACATCGTTGCCTCGGCCGATCGTGAAGACGAGCCCGTTGCCGACATCTCCGTCAGAGGTCGCCATGCGGAGGTAGGCAGCCGAGTAGTCGGGGTCAGGGTTCATCGCATCCGAGCCCAGAAGCGTCGTCGAGGTCGGGAATCGAACGTCGAAGACCTCATACACATCGACCCGGTTGCGGTAAGACATCGGAGCTTTTCTAGTTGAACGTCGGGCCGGCTGGCAAGTCTAGGTTATATTTGGCGGGTCCCAAGGGGCCCGCTTCTTCCCCCGGGGGCCTAAAGGTCAGATGATTTGAGCTAGGGTCGAGTCATGGTCCCGCCACACGAAACACCGATGGGTGCAGATCCGGGCCCGGCCGACGTGGCCGCGGGATCAGCGGTGGAACGAGTCATCGATGCCGTGGTCGACCTGATCGCGAGCGGCCAGCTGGGACCGCGGGAATGCCTTCCGCCCGAGGCGAAGCTCGCAGCGAGCCTCGGGGTATCGCGAAGCTCGCTGCGCGAAGCAGTGCGGGTCCTGTCCTATCTCGGTGTCCTCGACGTGCGAGTCGGAGACGGCACCTACGTCACTGCCCTCGATGGCACGACGCTGCTCGGTGGGCTGAACCTCGTCGGACGAGTGGCGACGGAGTCGACCATCGACGAGATCTTCGAGATTCGACGTCTTCTGGACGCTGGAGCGGCATCGATCGCCGCTGGTCGGATGACCGGCGATCAGCTGAGCGCGATCCGATGCGTGCTCGACGAGCTCCGGGTGGAGCGAGACGGGGAGCGGTTCGTCAGGCTCGACGAGCAGTTCCACGACCTCATCGTGCAGGCCACGGGAAATGCCGCACTACGGACCCTGAGCGCCGGGCTCGCCGCTCGGACCAAGCGCGGGCGTCTGGTCCGGAGTCGCCACGGGGCAGCCGAACTCGAGCAGTCGATCCGCGAGCACGAGGCCATCTACGAGCAGCTCGCTGCTGGCGATGCCGTCCTCGCTTCCGCGGCGGCCGCGCTGCACGTCGATGCCGTTGCCCGATGGCTGCGACGGTCGGCTCGTTCCACCGACGCGCTGGACCGTGAGTTGGAGTCCCGATGACCCGCCTCGGACGCTCGTGCGTCGACGTCGGACCGATCTCGCTCGGGACGGCCGCACTCGGGGGTCTGTACGACTCGGTCTCCGATGCCGCCGCCTGCCGCCTGGTGGATGCGGCGGTCGAGCTTGGGATCCGGTACTTCGACACCGCACCGCAGTACGGACACGGGGTGGCGGAGCTTCGACTGGGCGCGGCGTTGCATGGGCACGAACGTGACTCGTTGGTGATCTCCACCAAGGTTGGACGTCTCGTGGTACCGCGCGTTACAGGCGAGGCCGACCGGGGGATCTTCGCTGATGCCCCGAATGCTGACGTCGTCTTCGCGTTCGATCGCGACTCGACCTTGCGGTCGATTGAGGCGAGCTTGTACCGGCTGGGAACTGATCACGTCGACGTCCTCTTCATCCATGATCCGGATGACTTCGCCGACCAGGCGATCGATGAGACGTATCCGGTGCTGCACCGTCTGCGCGACGAGGGCGTCGTCGGCGCGATCGGCGTCGGGATGAACCAGTTGGAGGTCCCGATCCGTTTCGTGCGTGGGACCGACATCGACGTGGTGTTGCTGGCCGGTCGCTACACGCTGCTCGATCAGTCCGGGGCCGACGAGCTGTTTCCCGTGGCCCTCGACGGAGGGGTTTCCATCGTGGCCGGTGGGGTGTTCAACTCGGGGATTCTGGCGGACCCCGACACGTGCGCCATGTACGACTACCAGCCGGCAGACCCGGAGATCGTTCGGCGGGTTGGCGACATCAGCGCGGTGTGTCACCGCCACGGCGTGTCGTTGCCCGCCGCCGCGCTGGCGTTCGTCGCTCGGCACCCGGCGGTGACGAGTGTGCTGCTGGGGGCGCGAAGCGTCGAGGAGTTGCACGAGAACCTTGCCCACGCGCAGGTCGCGGTGCCCGAGGACCTCTGGATCGAGCTCGCCGAAGAAGGACTGGTGCGTTCCGATGCGGGTTGACGCACACCATCACCTCTGGGATCTCCAGGTCACTCCTCAGCCATGGATCGATCGACCTCGGTCGGCGATCGACCGTTCGTTCTCGATCGACGACTACACCGCGGCCGCCGGCCCCTACGTCGAGCGAAGCGTCCTGGTGCAAACGGTCCCGGACGCAGCCGAAACGCCGCTTCTGTTAGCCACTGCGGCGTCGTCGGAGTTCATCGGCGGCGTCGTCGGGTGGGTGGACCTGCTCGCCCCCGACGTCGGCGACCGGCTCGACGAACTGCTCGAGGGCCCGGGAGGCACGTACCTCCGCGGAGTCAGGCACCAAGTGCAGGCGGAACCGGATGATCGGTGGTTGTGCCAACCGCAGGTCATGGCCGGTCTGGCCGAAGTCGCCCATCGCGACCTGGTCTACGAACTGCTGACCGTCCCGGCGCAACTGACGGCGGCCGTCGAGGTCGCCCATCGCCTCCCGCAGCTCCGGTTCGTCCTCGATCACCTCTCCAAGCCCTCCATCGCCGCAGGAGCCATCGAACCATGGGCAACGGACCTGGCGGCAATGGCGTCGCCACCGAACGTCGTTGCCAAGCTGTCGGGTCTCGTCACCGAAGCGTCGTGGGACGCCTGGACCGCTCGCGACCTGGACCCGTACGTCGAGGTGGCCCTGGCGACGTTCGGGCCCGGTCGCCTGATGTTCGGATCAGACTGGCCGGTCTGTCAGCTCGCCGGTTCGTTCGCGCAGGTCCTCGAAGCAGCTGATGCATCGACATCACAGCTGTCGGAAGCCGAGCGAGCCGCCGTGTTCGGTGCGACGGCGTCGCAGACCTACCGCTTGGACACACCGTGAAGCGGTTTGGACAGGTCATCGGCATCGATGCCGACCGGATCGACGAGTACATCGCGCGGCACGACGACATCTGGCCGGAGATCACCGATGCCCTGCACACGGCGGGCATCGCCAACTACTCGATCTTCCACCACGGCGATCAGCTCTTCGGGTACTTCGAGTACCACGGGCCCAACGACGAGTTCGACGATCGTATGAAAGCGCTCGCACAAGCACCTCGCATGCGCGAATGGTGGGACATCGTCGGCCAACTCCAACGGCCTGATCCCGATCGGCCGACCGGAACGTTCTGGACCGAGCTCCCCACCGTCTTCCACATGCCATGACCAGCACCAGACCCCAACGTCGCGGAGGACGGACCCGATGAGACTCGCAAACATCGATGACCGAGCGCACCTCGTCACCGACCGGGGTGGCGTCGATCTCGCCACGGCTTCCGCAGGACGGTTCGGACCGTCCGTCGACGACGTCATCGGGCACCTCACCGACGTTGCGAGCTGGTTCGACGGAACGGACCTCGACCTCAACGCGGACCTGTCGACCGGTGCGCTCCTGGCCGACCTCTCACGACTCGGGCCGCCGCTCACCTGCCCGCCCCAGATCTTCGCCATCGGCGTCAACTACGCCAGCCACGGGGACGAGACGGGCATCGCCGTGCCGACCACACCGATGGTGTTCACCAAGTTCGCCAGTTCGCTCGCCGGCCCGGCCGCCAAGATCCCGATCATCACCGACACCGTCGACTGGGAGGTCGAGCTGGTGGCGGTCGTCGGCACCGCCGGACGCAACATCGCGGCCGAGCGCGCCTGGGACCACATCGCGGGCTTCTGCATCGGACAAGACATCTCCGAACGCGCCTTGCAGATGGCTACCCTGCCACCGCAGTTCTCGCTGGCCAAGAGCGCCCGCAACTTCGCACCGATCGGACCGTGGATCACCTCGCTCGACGAGTTGGTGCACCCCGAGGACCTGGCCATCTCCTGCACGAGCAGTCGGGACGGTGGTGCGCCCGAGACCCTCCAGGACTCTCGAACGTGCCACATGGTGTTCGACCTGCCGGCTCTGGTCGCACACCTGTCGACCTACGTGGAATTGCGGGTCGGCGACCTCATCTTCACCGGCACCCCCGAGGGGGTCGGGTTCGGGTGCGACCCGCCTCGTTACCTGAAGGTAGGGACGACGTTGACCTCGACCATCGAGGGCCTCGGGCGCTTGTCCAACGAATGCGTGGCCCCGTGAAGACTCGCCCACCGGATCGACGCGAGCCGAGATCCGCAGACAACGATTCCGGAGATTCCAGATGACCAAGAGCCGTTCCCTCCGAGCCGTCGAGTCCGTGACGAAGATGCCGCCGGCGCTGGTGCAGCGCAACCGGCGACCACCGCAGTGGTGGTCCGACGCCGGCCTCGGCATCTTCATCCACTGGGGGCTCTACTCCGTGCCCGGATACGCGCCCACGGCGTCGATCGAGGAGACCGTCGCTGCAGGAATCACCGATGTGCAGTCGGAGACGCCCTACGCCGAGTGGTACGGGAACTCGATGCGGTTCCCGCAGAGCAGCGTCGGGCGATACCACCGCGAGCACTATGGCGACGCCCCCTACGCCGATTTCCGACAGGCCTTCACGAAGGGTCTCGAGTCGTGGGACCCCGAGAGCTGGGCGGCCGCCTTCGCGAGGACGGGCGCAGGCTACGTCGTCATGGTGGCCAAGCATCACGACGGCTACTGCCTGTGGCCGACCGACGTCGAGAACCCCAACTCCCCAGGGCTGCACTCCGAACGAGACCTCGTAGGCGAGCTGGCCGACGCCGTGCGGGCCGCTGGTATGCGGTTCGGCCTCTACTACTCCGGCGGGTACGACTGGACGTTCAACGAGCGGCCCATGGGCGACTTCGTCTCATCCATCGAGGCGGTGCCCTTCCGCGGCTACCCGGCCTATGCCGCAGCGCATGTCCGAGAGCTGATCGACCGCTATCAACCATCGGTCCTCTGGAACGACATCTGTTGGCCCGCAAGAACCCAGGAGATCTACTCCCTGCTCGAGCACTACTTCGATGTCGTTCCCGATGGTTGCGTCAACGATCGGTGGCTCCCCGCGTTCGACATGACGAAACTGCTCAAGATCCCAGGCCTTCGGGCGGGCCTGGAGAGACTCATCCGGAGCCAGGTAGGGAAGAAGGGGATGATCCCGCCGCCGGTTCCCTTCTCTCAGTTCCGCACACCCGAGTACGCGGACCTCCCGAACGGTTTGGACGGTCCCTGGGAGATGACCCGCGGCCTCGACCTCAGCTTCGCCTACAACCGCACTTCCACCGACGACGACTACCTGAGCCGCGACGAACTGATCGGTGCGCTCACTGACACGAAGGCGAAGGGCGGCAACTTTCTGATCAACGTCGGTCCGCGCGGAGAAGATGCCGCCATCCCCGACGAGCAACTGGCACGGCTCGAATGGATGGCGGAACAGCACGCGATCGCCCCGTGGTCCCGTGCGGCACGAGGACGTGACGTGAACTGAGAACGACGATCGATTTGGGCCCACTTGGGGGGTGAAGGTGCCGAATATTGGATCGGCGTCCTGACCTGCGTCGACGCGGGCGCTGTCGCATCCCTGTGATCGTCGGGTGGCGGGCTTATCCGCCCCGTCCCTGTCCAGATTCCAGGACCTCCAAGCTGGGCATCTCCCCGTCGGCGGGACGGGCACAGCCTTCCGTGTCGGATGCCCTCTTAGCGAATACCGGGTTTAAACAAATCTGGCTCCAGTGTGCTTGGCGGCTGAACACGGTATTGCGGGCGCTGCCCGTCAGATGGCGACCACCCACCGCACTGGAACGATTGCCCGGTTACCCAGCACTGATAGGCGCCACTGGGTCATTTCAGGTCGGGAAACCGATCCGGTATCCGGCACCATCACCCTCACCCGGGCCGACCGCACTTCAAGCTCGCACCACCTGCACGTGAGCCGATGCCGGCCTCGCCATCCCAGCGTTCTGTGACGCTCCCGCATGTGGGCGGCCACCAGAATCTGCCCGCTCACGGCCACCGGCGACTGCCCACTGATGGCCAACTCGCCACAGTCCGTGGTCGCGTTCCGTGCGGGGAAGGAGTCGTTCGGTCAGCACCACTTCGCCGGCTACCGAGCGGGACGGGGTTGTCGGCGCCCATGAACGAAATGTGCGCCCTGACCCGACCCAACGAGTCCGGCTCCGGCAGACCTAAACGTCCACGAATGAAGGCGATCAGCGAACGCGGTCCGGCAATACTTGGGCATGGCCACTCCCGAGTACATCGCCTCGACCCGCAAGGCCTACGACTTCTCCGCTGCTCACTATGCATCCACAGTCGGCACGACTGTCACACCTGCGTTCGAACGGCCGATCGATCGGGCGACCCTGAACGCGTTCGCTGAGGATCTTGTCGCCGTCTCGCATGCAGTTGTCCTGGACATCGGCTGTGGAGTCGGGCGCATCACGCAATACCTGCACGAGCGGGGGCTCGATGTGCAAGGTCTCGACCTATCGCCCGAAATGATCTCCGCCGCGCGTTCGGCCCACCCCCACTTGAACTTCGGTGTCGCGCCGATGACGGCGGTGCCAATCGACAATGGTTCCCTGGCCGCGGCCGTCCTGTGGTACTCGATCATTCACACTCCGCCCTCCGCACTCCTTGATATCTGGAACGAGCTGGCTCGCGTTCTTGCTCCTTATGGCCGGGTGCTCCTCGGATTTCAGGCAGGGCACAACGAGGAAGTCCAGCGCGAGAACGCATACGGTTCGTCGACAACACTGACCTGGTACCGGCACAACAGCGATGACGTCGTGCAGAGCATGGAGCGGGCCGGCTTCGTCGTGCAGTCCCGAGTCTGGCGCGTGGCTGAATTAGCGCACGAGACGACACCACAGGCATTTCTCACCTTCCAGCGCGCGGCGTAGTCGACACTGCTGCACTCCGCCCGTTATCGCCGGTTACGAGCGGGTCGTTCAACGGCTTCGAAAACGACGACCTAGTGGCGCTTCGAGGTTGGCCGCACCGATTCAGCGGGTCGCAAGCCACGGGCCGCTGGTGTGCCAGACGGTCAGGGGCGTGGCTGGGGCGCGCCGAGTAGTCCGCAGGTCACGAGGCGCTCCACTGCGGATCGCGGCCTGCGAAGCAAAGAAGCCGGTCGAGCGGTGATGCACCGTGCGGAACTGGGACCTCGGCATCGAAGAATCCCGAGTCGGGGCCGCGATACTCCGGAGCAACCATGCCCTTGAGGAACTCGTGTGCTTGGCCGACAGCGGCATCTGGTGCCGAGTAGGGCTGGCCGGTGGCGGTGGCGATGTCCCAGCCGTGGATGATGTACTCGCCGAGTGCCATGCCCAAGACCGCATCGCCGGCCATTTGCGACGCTGACATGATGACCAACTCGCCAGCGGCGTTGTCGGCGATCGCCGTTCGTATACCTGCGAGCGCGTCGCGTACGATCCCGCTTGCGGCAGTACCTTCCTCGAGAGCGAATGCCCCGGGATCGGGCCGAACGTTTTCGGCACGCGGGTCGGACAATGCCGCGGCGAAGAACTCGAGCCAGCCGAGGGCATGGTTGCGAAGTTCGCCAACCGTGAACCCTGTGCACGGCGTAGGTAAGCCCAGCTGGTTGTCAGCGACGTCGGCGATGGCGGCCAATCGCTCCAGGACGTCCGTGAAGAGGTCACGCGTGGCGTCGGGGTCGCAAAACACCGCGGGCGCTGACGTCGGAAAGATCGGGAGTTCGTCGCTGGAGTCGTTCATGTCAACGAACATACGCCTGTTGGGGCGCTCCGTCTTGAACAATCACGTCATCGGTTCGACAACTAATCTGCGTGTGGTGAACCCGATCCCCGAGGACACCCGCGGGATTGTCGACCCCGTCGAGATGATGCGGTACGTCGACTTCGTTCGTTGTCCACCCGGCGATACTTTGGGCGGTCTGATCGAGATGTTCTGGTCCGTTGAATGGCAACTTCCAGACGATCGAGTCCATGACCAGCAGATACTCAACCACCCGGCGGGCAATATCAGCGTCGGCACGCTCAACGATGCCGGAGTCACGCTCGATCCCGCCGAAGGACGCGTCTACGGCGTCATCACCGAGGTGAGCCACCGCCGCCTCACCTCGACCGGGTGGACCGTTGCGGCGCGAACCTCTGTGGGAGGACTCGGAGTTCTCCTCGACGCTCCCGCAAAAACAATCGTCGACACCGAGTTGAGCCTCGACGGTGCCCTGCCCGGCCTCGACGGCAAACGTCTCACCAGTCGAGTCCGCGCCGAACACTCCGCCGAGCAACGAATTGACTGCCTCCGCCAACAGTTGAGCGAGGTCGTGGCGCTCCGAGACCCCGTTCTCATCGCCGAAGCCCGAGAGGTCACCGAGGTAGCATCGGTCGCCGAACACGACCGGACCGTTCGCCGAGTAGAACAACTCGCGGCCGTCGCCGGCGTCAGTGTCCGAACGCTGCAACGGCTGTTCGACTACCACGTCGGGGTCAGCCCATCATTCGTCATCCGACGATGGCGCATCATCGAAGCGGTCGAAGCAGCCCGCATCGCCGCTGACGTCCATGGCGGTTGGAGCGGATGGGCAACGGTGGCCGCCGAACTGGGCTACGCCGACCAAGCCCACCTCACCCGAGACTTCCGGCGCCACCTCGGAACATCACCCGCCGCCTACATCGCACACACCACCCGCCCCAACACTTGAATCCACCGAATCGGTCCACCATCCGGCGGGCGTTCTCAACTCAGTGAAGGTTCCACCTCCGCCGCGAGCCGCGTCCAACCGCGACGGCTGGCCCGTTTTGAGCACGAGTCCGAGAGTCTGAGAGTTCGAACACCCGACCCGCGAAAGCACGCCACGATCAGCGAAAATGAGGTTCACCGGTTGGGCGGACTTCATGATCCAATCCTGAGGCGGCTGGGCCCTCGCAAGCGGCCTGGCTCGACTCCCGACACTCTTCCGTCTTCATCGCGACGAGCCGAGTATTGATGAGGCGCCGTCTCCCCAGAAGGTGAGGGCGGACGGTCGCAACACTGCCTGGCTCCGCGGTCCATCACCACGCTAAGGCCGGCTGGAGCGAGCGGTGCTGCCGCGTCGGTCGGGGCCACACGGACGCGCACACTTCGGCCCTTACCGGGTGCTCAGGACCGCCGCCCGCAAGGCTGGTTCTGAACGCTGACCGTGGTCGTCGTCGCGAGCCTGAGCATGCCGCAAACGCGTCGACGCAGGTCACAGGCTCGGACGGGCTCTCGGCACCCTCAGGGTGCCATCTGGGTGAATACCGGGTCATACGAAGCTGGCGCCGCACTGGCGGGCGCTGCCATAGGAGCGTCCCACCTCGACCCATGGTGTCCCCGAATACCGCGCTCGAGGTGTCGCCTACCGCTGGCCACGATGGGGCCTGACTACTCCACCAACGCACTTGATCATGGCTTCGTTCGCTTGAGGTGGCGGTCGGTCAGCGATGCTGCAGTACCGGCGGCCAGAACACCGACCGCCCCAGCGATCAAGACAGTCCACAACCCTCGATCTCCAACGAACTTCTTCGAATCTTTGACACAGGCGCGAATCGGCAGGAGCGACCAACTGATCTCTTCGTAGCCGGTACCCCCCGAGCCGTAGCCTCCGGGGTCCTTGTAAGTGCATTCCGGACCGGCGGGCGGCAGATCGTCGACGAAAGCCATCACCGTCATGGTGACCATCGTCGCGATCACAACGGCGACAAGGCCGACGACGATGCTCAAGGCCTCGCGCTTCCATGACTTCATCCCTGGACCCTAAGTCTTACCCGCCAGCCCGGCGATCCCATCGACTACGAGATGATCATGACCCCTCAAACGGCAACCGCCAACTGACCAACCACTGTCACCCCGCGCGCGACCGTTTCGATCGAGGACGCGCCTCCCGATGGCGATGGCCGGGTGGGACTGATCTCGTGTTGACAAAGCGTGGGTCGATGGCGCGGCATCGACCGCCCGACGCGGCCTTTCGGAAACACAGGACCCGCTTGATGACCCTCGCTACCGAGGCTGTACTTCCGCGGTCCGGCTCTTGTGGAACTCGACGACGAATGAAGATCCTTGCCCCAGCTCGACATGATGAGCGACGTCGGGTTCGATCACTTGTGTCTCCCCCGCGGTCATTGTGCGGCGCTCACCCGAGGCTTCGAGCACGAACGTCACGGTGCCCTCCAGAACTCGAAGCCGCCCCCAAACGCCAGGCGCGACGCGGTGCGCCTTCAGCAGGCCGGCCGGAACGGTGTCGCACGTGAACGCTGGGGTCGTCCGAACATGTTCGACGTCGGGAGGAAGCAGCAGCGCAGCAAGCACCACCGATGCTTAGCACCCAGATCCCGCGACCTCCGGGGCAGGCTCCCGTCGATCGAGCGGCTCCACTTGAGGTGCGGATTCGTCGTCCAGCGTTCAGCCGTGGGAAGCCCTACGGACGTTCCAGGTCAGGTCGCCGTCCAACCCAACGGGCTCAGGTACCGACGTAGGCGGCGAGGTGCTCGCCGGTGAGCGTTGACCGAGCGGCCACAAGGTCGGCCGGGGTGCCCTCGAAGACGATTCGTCCGCCGTCGTGACCGGCACCGGGGCCGATGTCGATGATCCAGTCGGCGTGGGACATCACCGCTTGGTGGTGCTCGATGACGATGACGGATTTTCCCGAGTCGACGAGCCGGTCGAGCATGCCGAGCAGCTGATCAACGTCGGCCAGATGGAGGCCGGTAGTCGGCTCGTCGAGTACGTAGAGATCGCCCTTGCCCGCCATCTGCGTGGCGAGCTTGAGCCGTTGACGCTCGCCGCCGGAGAGCGTGGTGAGGGGCTGGCCGAGCGTGATGTAGCCGAGCCCGACGTCGACGAGCCGCTCGAGGATCTTGTGCGCCGCGGGTGTTGCCGCCTCGCCGTCGCTGAAGAACAGCTCGGCCTCGGTGACCGACATGGCGAGCACTTCGCTGATGTCACGACCGCCGAAGTGGTAGTCGAGCACGGAAGCGTCGAACCGTTTGCCTTCGCACACCTCGCAGGTGGTGGCGACGGTGTCCATGATCCCGAGTTCGGTGTAGATCACGCCGGCGCCGTTGCAGTTGGGGCATGCCCCTTCGCTGTTGGCGCTGAACAAGGCGGGCTTCACGTCATTGGCTTTCGCAAACGCCTTGCGGATCGGTTCCAGCAGCCCGGTGTACGTGGCGGGATTGCTTCGGCGTGATCCTCGAATTGCTCCTTGGTCGACCGAAATGACTCCTTCGCCAGACGCGACCGAGCCGTGGATAAGTGAACTCTTGCCGGAGCCGGCAACACCGGTGATCACCACGAGCACGCCGAGGGGTATGTCGACGTCCACATTATGCAAGTTGTGGGTGGAGGCCCCACGGATCTCCAACGACTCGGAAGCAATCCGCACCGTCGGCTTGAGCGACGCTCGATCATCGAGGTGACGCCCCGTGACGGTGTCGCTGGCCCGCAGTTCTTCCACGGTTCCCTCGAAACAGATGGTGCCACCGCCGGTACCGGCACCGGGGCCAAGGTCGACGACGTGGTCGGCGATGGCGATTGCTTCGGGTTTGTGCTCCACCACCAGCACGGTGTTGCCCTTGTCGCGCAGCTGCAGCAGCAGTTCGTTCATGCGCTCGATGTCGTGGGGGTGAAGGCCGATGGTGGGTTCATCGAACACGTAGGTGACATCGGTGAGCGATGAGCCCAGATGCCGGATCATCTTGGTGCGCTGGGCCTCACCGCCCGACAGGGTGCCCGAGGGCCGGTCGAGGCTGAGGTAGCCGAGGCCGATCTCCACGAACGAGTCGAGGGTGTGGCGCAGATTCGCCAGCAGAGGCGCAACCGTCGGCTCGGCGAGCCCGCTCACCCAGACCGCGAGATCGCTGATCTGCATTGCGCACGCGTCGGCGATGTTGATCCCCGCGATCTTGGACGACCGAGCCGGCTCGCTGAGCCGTGTGCCTTTGCATTCGGGACACGTGGTGAACGTGACCGCACGCTCCACGAACGCCCGGATGTGCGGCTGCATGGCATCGACGTCTTTGGACAGGAACGACTTCTGGATCGACGGGATCAGGCCCGAGTACGTGAGGTTGATCCCCTCGATCTTGATCTTGGTCGGTTCGCGATGGAGGAGATCGCCGAGCTCCTTCTTGTTGAACTTGTTGATTGGTTTGTCGGGGTCGAAGTAGCCACAGCCTCGGAAGATTCGCCCGTACCAACCTTCCATGCTGTAGCCGGGAATCGTGAGGGCTCCTTCGTTGAGTGACTTGGTGCCGTCGTAGAGCTGCGTGAGATCGATGTCGTTCACCTTGCCCATGCCCTCGCACCGAGAACACATCCCGCCGAGAATGCTGAAGCTCCGCTTCTCTTTCGTGGTGCGGCCAGCCTTTTCGATGGTGACCGCGCCGGCCCCGCTGATCGACGGCACGTTGAACGAGAACGCTTGTGGCGAGCCGACGTAGGGCTGGCCGAGCCGACTGAACAAGATCCGCAACATCGCGTTGGCGTCGGTGGCGGTACCCACCGTCGAGCGCGGGTTCGCCCCCATGCGCTCCTGATCCACGATGATCGCCGTCGTCAGGCCGCTCAGGACATCCACGTCGGGCCGAGCCAGCGTGGGCATGAAGCCCTGCAAGAAGGTGCTGTAGGTCTCGTTGATCATCCGCTGGGACTCCGCGGCGATCGTGCCGAACACCAGCGAACTTTTCCCCGACCCGGAGACTCCGGTGAACACGGTCAGCCGGCGTTTCGGAATCTCGACGTTGACGTCTTTGAGATTGTTCACACGTGCGCCCTGCACGCGGATCAGATCGTGGCGGTCGGCCACGTGAAGCCCGGACAATTCGGTGGCGGTGGTGACCGAGGTGGTGACGTTGACCGCCTTCGCAGCAGCGCTCTTTGCCGCCTTCTTGACGGGGGACTTGGCTGCGCTTCTCGTCGTGCTCATCGTGTCTCCAAGGGGGTGGTGATGCCGGAGCCGGGCCTCCCGGCCTCAACGGCTCGGTGGGACCAGCTTCGGCCCGTCAGGCCTGCGCGATGCCTACGAGGTTGCCGGACGGATCACGGAACGCGCAATCGCGTGCGGCTGAGGGCGGGGGCACCCGGCTCCTGCAGCACCTCGGCCCCCGACCCGCGCACCTTCTCAAACCTGGCATCGAGATCATCCGGCGGAAGACTGCGGCCTGCGGCGAACCTTGCCTCACCCCGACAGGAGCGCCGCGCCCTCGGTCTGCGAGCGCCCGTCGTAGCCTGGGGTGATGGAGGACGCACCGCTGTTCCGCAAGGTCGACTGTTTGTCACTGCCGGTGACCGACCTGGAGCAAGCCCTCGAGTTCTATCAACGCTTGGGGCACCAGCTCATCTGGCGGTCGCCAACGGCAGCGGGGCTGCGCTTGTCGAATGGTGAGGCGGAACTGGTGCTGCAAACCGAACGCCCCGAACCGGAAACCGACCTCACCGTCGACGCGGTCGGGCTCGCCGTCGAACGATTCGTGGCTGCAGGCGGCCGGGTCATCGTCGATCCGTTCCCCATCGCCATCGGACTCTGCGCCGTCGTGGCCGATCCGTGGGACAACCGGCTCGTGCTGATCGACAACAGCAACGGCCATCTCGTCACGAATGCCGACGGCATCGTGGTGGGCGTCGGCCACTGAGCGACCACCCCTGCCGATGATGCCGACCGTGTCGGTCGTCAACACGCAATCACCGCTCTGTATCGGCGCGCACACATGGATCGTGACGGAGCGGACAGTCCGGCCGCCCGAAAGAGCAGAAGGTTCTCGTGGGCCTCATCGCGGGGCCGAAACGAAAGGAACTTCCTATGACCACCGTGCGAAAGATCATGCTCCCCGTCCTCACCGCCGGCATCCTGAGCGGCGGGCTTCTCACCGGCACGGCGACACCCGCCAGCGCCGCCAACGAGTGTGGCGACGGGTACCACCAGCAAGAGGACGGCAACGTGTCGGTGTCCGAGACCCGATCCCAAGATGGCAAGTCGATGACCGCCTCGGTGAGCGGCAAGGTGCGGTGGTGCACCCGAGATCGCAGCACCCGTGATCAATTCTTTCAGCGGGTGAAGGTGGGCGTTCCCTCCCGAGTGCTCCACCGCGGCACCTTCTCGGGCACGAACCGGGTGAAGATCTGCGAGACGGCGAGCTTCACCGCCACCATCTCGGGCGGTCGCTCCGCCGACATCACCATCAGCAACGACGGGGTGTCGGCCACCCCTTCATCGCCCTCCGACACCTCGAAGACGGTCACCCTTCCCGCCCGCTGCAAGACCGGCGCGGCGGCGCAGTCCACCACGGCCTTCGAGGACAGCGTGTACAACTTCTCGGCCACCGCGAAAAACGCCAGCCCGCTCGCGATCACCTGCCCGCACATCAGCCGGGTAACGGTGTCCACGATCACGTCGATGACCTACCGCTATGGAAGCACCGAGCGGACCTTCACCGTGCGGGCATCGAACACCGATGTTCCCAACCACCTGCCGACCGTCGGCTGCTAGACGCAGCGTCGCGCCGGCACCTCGTGCCCAACGGCACACCGGCACACCGGCACACCGGCACACCGGCGTAAGGGCACCGCCCCGGCCGCTCGGCTGGGGCGGTGCCGCGCCCATCACACCGGATGGATCGGTCACGGTGGCCGCGCTTGCGCTCGGGGCCACGTCTCTCGTCGATCGCTCGCACGCTTCGACCGCGCCCCGAGGGTCGCAGCAACTCTCCAGGACATCGAGACGATTGCCTACGTCAGCACCCCAATGCGTCACGCAGCCGGCGGCACATCTCCGCGTGACGCCGTGGCGTGAGCGACCCGACGAAACGGCGAAAGTCTTCACGCCGAATCGTGTGGATGTTGTCGAAGTTCACGACGCAGTCGCTCGGCAACCCGTCGGTCTCGGCGGTCAGGACCAACTCCGACACCAGTCCACGCTCGGTTCTCGTGATTGCTGCGACCACAACCGCCCCGATGCGATCGGCGACTGGGTCGCGCGTCAGCACCAGAACCGGGCGATCTCCCCCCGGCGTGGCCGCGAACCACACGTCACCCCGGCGCATTGACCCAATCCAACCAGGCTTCCGCTGGCCCCCAGTGAGCGATCTGGCCGAGGGAAAGCTCTTCGCTGGTGTGCGGCGCGTCCGCCCATTTGTCGGCGTCGAGTTCTGAGGCGAGCCGGACCAAGTGGCGATGGAGTGCCTCGCGCAGCAACTCGGACTTGTCGACGCCGAGCCGCTCGGCCCATCGCTGCGCTTCAACCGCCTCAGCATCGTCGACCCGAAAGCTCATCATCGTCATACATCAACCCTACCTCGTCAGACAGCCGCCCGGACTCCTCCCTCGCGCTCTCCCGTGTCCCGGCGAGGCCCTCGCCGAACCTCCCCTGACCATCCCCCCGCATGGTCGTCTCCGGAGGCAAAGGGACTGCTGTCTCGGGTCGTTGGTCATCGATCCATTCGTCCCGAATGCGGATGTTGCCGGGGGTCGGTCCGTTCCGGTTGGCGGTCGCACAATCCGTCGCCCCCACCGAATCCCGCCGACGGCGACAGGTTCCAAGCGGGCGGAGTCGGGCTGCTCGCCCGACAAACACCTGCTTTCGTCTGCGAGCCTCGATCCCGTTAGCGCCTCGAACTGAAGTCGGTTCGACCGGTCATTGCTCAGCGACGAACGCACCGAGATCGCGGCGCTGGCGCGCGAGCTGCGCGCTCGGGACCGTGGTGGGGGACGTGCATCGGCTCACTCCGCCGCACTGTCCGCACACCAGCTTGTAACTGATCTCGGACAGTGGCGAGATCGTCACGCGCCATAACGAACGAACGCCTTCGAACACCAAACCCTCGGTCAGGTTGACCCCGGGTTCGACGCCAACCACGTTCGACATGGATGGCCCGCGACTCGGTTGCACCCGCCGCATAGAGAATCATTGGCCTTAGGTCTTCCTCCGTCAGGAACGTCTCGATATGGACTGCGTGCCGTTCTTCACGATCGGCTCGCCTAATCCCGGGCATGGTGGGACCTTCGCCACGGAAGCACATGCGCACGCCGGAACGAATAGCTATCCGGCTCGTCCGACGATCACCACCGATCCTCATTGACGAGCGCAGCTCCCCAAGCCGCCGGGCCATAGGCTGCGGATCATCTGCCGACCTTGGCAAACCTCACGACCGACGACCACAGGGGAAAACTGATGGCTTGGGATTTTTCAACCGACCCGGAGTTCCAGGAGAAGCTCGACTGGGTCGAACAGTTCTGCCGCGACGAGGTGGAACCGCTCGAGTACGTGTTCCCGTATGCCGTTCGCTCCCGTGACCCCAAGATCAAAACCCTGGTGAAGGGTCTGCAGGATCAGGTCAAGGCCCAGGGTTTGTGGGCCATCTTCCTCGACGAAGAGTTGGGCGGACCGGGGTACGGACAGCTCAAGCTCGGACTGCTCAACGAGATCCTCGGTCGTTACCCGTCAGCACCGCAGATGTTCGGCGCCGCCGCCCCCGACACCGGCAACATGGAAATGCTCGCCGCCTACGGCACCGACGAACAGAAGGAGCGCTGGCTCACGCCGATGCTCAACCAAGAGATGTGGTCGGCGTACTCCATGACCGAGCCACAGGGTGGCTCTGATCCGAACCTCTTTCGCACCCATGCCGTGCGGGACGGTGACGAGTGGGTGATCAGCGGCGAGAAGTGGTTCACCAGCGCCGGACGCGTCGCCGACATCCTTTTTGTGATGTGCACCAACGGCATGTTCGTGGTGCCCCGCACCACGCCGGGGGTGGAGATCCAACCCGAGCCGCGCAACCACAACCACATCATCTACAACGATGTGCGCATCCCACTCGACCACCTGCTCGGCCCGGAGGACGGCGCCAAGATCCTCGCTCAACGCCGGCTCGGCGGAGGTCGTATCCACCACGCCATGCGCACGATCGCCCAATGCAAGCTGGCCTTCGACATGATGTGCGAGCGGGCCCTCAGCCGCGAGTCGCACGGCAAGATCATCGGCGAACATCAGATGGTGCAGGAGAAGATCGCCGAGTCCTACGCGTCGATCCAAATGCTTCGGCTATTCGTGCTCGAGACGGCGTGGAAGATCGACAACACCAGCACCCAAGAGACCCGCACCGACATCGCGGCCGTGAAGTACACGATGGCCAAGGTGCTCCGCGAGGTGTCGTTCAATGCGCTGCACATCCTCGGCTCACTCGGCACCACCAACCTCACGCCGCTGCAAGCGATGTATGCCGCCGCCCCCACGATGGGCATCGCCGACGGTGTCGACGAAGTACACAAGGCCACCGTCGCCCGCAATGTGCTCAAGAGCTATCGGCCCCATGAGGGCTACTGGCCCACCGAGTACTTCCCGGCCAAACGGGCGGCCGCCCAGGAGAAGTTCGAACCGATGTTTGCTGCCGACCCCGACCTCCGGGCGCTCGCTGACGGCTACGCCAAGTACTTCGCCCGCCGTTCCTGACCGCGTACCCAAAGAGCGCTCGTGGTCGACCACCAAGCATCGAGCCGAGTCGTCCGGCCCGGCGCTTTCGCGGCGACGACCCTCTGTATTTCGTCGGCCGTTGCACGGCTCGACACCAGTCGCTGTCGAGCCGTGTGGGCCATCGCCGCCACAGCCCTGCTAGTGGGAACCGGGTGCGCACGCGAACCGAACCCGTCGCCCAACGCAGGTACCGACGCCACGACCAGAACGCTCCTGCCCACCTCATCGGCACCGCCACAGGTGGACCCACGCGAAACGGCGAACGGCCTTACCCCGGTGACGCCAAGAGCCCAACCAACCGTGACTGAACGGGCCGAGCCTCCGTGCTCGCTCACCCCCGGGGCCGCGCCGGCGTCGGAGGTCCACGGGGCCGAGCACTTCGTACCCGGCGGGGAGCCGGTCGCTACTCCACCGGTGATCGTGCTGCCGATAGGGGTCCCTCCAGATTCAATGACCATCGACGTCGGTCTTTCGGACATGAATCCCGACGGCTACGCCACCTCACTGTCAGGCCTGTACAGATATCGAATCCAGCCGGCCCGCTTCGAGCCGATCGCCCTCGCGTCCGACTGTTTCATCTCCGTCGCAACCAGTGCTGGAGAACGGACGGTCATCCAAGTTTGCCGGCCCGCAGTTCAGAGGTACCGCGGTGAGTGTGCAATACGAGCCTTCAACGTTTCAACCGGGCAGGAAGGTCCCGCGTGGAAGCTCCAGCCGGGCGTTACCGAGTTCGCCTATACCGAGCCGCGCCGGGTGGTCTTCGAGGTCGCCCCAGGAGTGTTCAACCGCTTGGACCTTGAGTCGGGGGAAACGACGCGGCCTCCATCCGCCTGCGGGCCGTCTACGGCTCACCGTCTCGAGGGACCTTGGATCTCGTGGGCCTGCGGACTCGCCAGTTTTCGCAACACACGCGCCGAAGACGATCAGGTCGTTCCCTACACCTGGTCCGCCCGCGCCCCGTCACGGAGCAATTGGACTGCCGACACGGTTTGGACCGTACAAGCATCAGACAAATACCGGGCAAACGGGGAAAACGAAGTGGACGGGGTACACGAAGTCGATGCCAGAACGGGCTTCGTGCGGGCACGCGTGGAGTTCGATCCTGACTGGTTCAAGACTCTTCTCGGGTTTCGGATTCCCGTTTCCATATTCGCCTTCGGCGGGCCGGGCGGTACCTGGTTCGAGGCCTACGACGCCTTCGAGAAGCCACTTTTCGGTGACGTGAACGTCGGTGTCATCGGGATCGCCCCAGGGGCGACAACGCCGACTCGCGCCTACTTGGGAACCGGTCGGCACGGACCGCGAGCTCCCACACCGACACTGGGCTGGTTCCCGGGAGACGATTCAGAAGGTGTCCTCATCCGCCAAGGCGAAAACAACAACATCTGGAGGTTGCCGATCCGCTGACGCGGCGGGACTACCGAACCGTCGGGGGGGGATGCACGCGATCGTCAGCGGCGGCCCTTCGCGGCTTCGGTTCGGCGGCCAGCGGCGCGGGTGGACGCGTTCTTGCGCTCGCTCGCCGGCGTGCGGCTCGGGGCCTTCGCCTTCGCCGTCCCCGCTGGGACCTTGGTGGTCTTTGGTGCCCGCTTGGCCGTCGATTTGGGCGCAGCGACCACCTCCCCACGCGCGGCAGCGATGCGCTCCGCCTTGAGAGCATCGGCGATGGCCTTCGCCACTTTGGCCACGCGTCTCGCCATCCTCGCCAGCACCTCCTCGAACGCCTCGGCCTTCACGGCGGTGCGGGCGTGCACGCCGTGGGCGCGTGCCCGGCTGGCGTCGTCACCCACCTGGCCGCTGGCCCGGCGCCGGTAGAGCTTCGAATACTTGGTGCGGGCCCGGCGGACGATCTCAGGCCGACAACAACGTCAGGCCGACGACGGGGCCAACGACTGCGCCAACGTATCGATGATGGGTCGCAGGATCATGGTGTAGGTGTCGGCAATCGCCGTTTCACGATGTTCTTTCTGGGCGGCCAGACGGTCGGGGTCGAACACCACCGCCATGAATGCATCACGGCTCGGGAAGGCGTTGAAGCGCACCTGGTCCCAGGATCGACCGTCGCCCACGATCGTGCCCTCGGCGGTGAACCAACCGGCAAGGCGAACACCGTGCGGAACGGCCACCGTGCCAGCGGCGGTCTGGTAGCTCACCATCTCGGTGTCGGCCATGCCGTCGTGATAGCGGAGCAGGTGGAGCACCACCACCGAAGGATCGTCGACGGTGGGCGGGTGGGGGACGTCGGCCCAGTCGGGCGCGTCGAGGGGCATCGCGGGCATCGCCATCGGTTGGGCGCCGATGACGATCGTCTGCTCCATCCCGGCGTCCTTGTGCACATGTTTGGCCTGAAACTCCTCGGTGTCCTGCATGGCGATGAATGCCCGGCGCGATGGGTACTTCACCACCGCTACTCGATCCCACTTCGGCGTGTCGCCGAGCAACTGCGTTTCGACCACGGCGGCGAACACGATCTCCGCACCGATCGCCGCCAGCTCCGCGAACGGCGCATACGTGTCGTCGGCCTGCTGACCGGTGAGCGTAGTTTCCCGACCGTCGGCGTAGTCCGCCTGCTCGCGGTACTTCATCAGGTTGATCATCCAGACGGGACCGTCATCCTCTGGGCTTGTCGTGCGCAGTACCTGCTCGTAGACCGGATCGATCTGGCCATAACGGATCGTGAGGTTGGAATTGGGTGCCATGGGTAGACCTTCCGACGATGTCTGAGAAGACCCAACCTACACAAGTGACATTTATACTGCCACTAATCCCGCGACCAGTACCTCGAGGTCAAACCCGAGCCGACCCAGACCCGGACCCGGACCCAAAACCGAAGCCGCTGCGGATCAGCGGCAGGTCGGCCATGGTCTGGATGCCCGGCGCCGCCTCGCACACCGCGGGAATGGCATTGATTGCTTGCATGGCCGTCGCGATGCTGGCCGCCCGCACGTGTTCGGTGATCGGCACATTGCGCTCGTAACTCGCCAGCGTGAGGAAGTGTGCCCGCATCGACGGCTCGCCCTCGATCGTGAGCGTCCACCCATCGGCCGGCTTCGGCCAGTGTGCCGGATACTCACCACCCACCGTCCACAGCGCGTCGATCTCCACCATCGTGCGCCCCGCCCGTTTGCCTTGCCAATGCCACCGTTGTCCGGCCACGGTGCCGGCCGCGAGGGTGATGCCGAAGATGTCGTGATCACGTTCGGCGAGCACCAGATCGATGTCGGTGGTGATCTCGTCGATTCCCGCGCCCAAGGCGTCGGCCACGAGTTCGACTTCTTCCTTGAACAGGCCGCTGTTGAATCGCAAGAAGTCGCTGTCCTCTTCGTTGACCTCGACTGCCGGTCGGCCGAACCGCATGTTCTCGAACGTGATGTTGGTGCTTTCGTAAAACGACCAGTCGGCCCGTTCCTGCAGCGTCACCCGATCGATGCGGCGGCTCATCCCTGATAACGCCAACGGCAAGACGCCACTCAGGTTGCCGGGATTGAGACCCGTGCCGTGGATCGACGAACCCCCCGCCGCGCACGCCGCCAACAGGCGCTCGAGGTCCGCCGGGGCCAACGCCTTGGGATAGAAGAGGAACGCTGTTGTCACGATGTTGCACCCGCTCGCCAAGATCGTGCACACCTCGTCGATCGATGTCAGCCGCGGCATGTAGGCCACACAATCGGCCTCCAACGCCAGCAACGTTTCCACGTCGCGAGTAGCGAGCACACCGGCGGGCGGGCGGCCCGCGAGCACCCCCACGTCCATGCCGTCCTTCTCCTCACTGTGCACCCACGCGCCGACAAGGTCGAGGTCGGGACGGTCGAGGATGGCCCGAATGGACTCCACACCCTGAGCGCCGGTCGCCCACTGGATGATTCGGTAGCTCACGTGGTTGGCCTCGTCGATCAGGAGTAGTTGGGCAACGTAGGGAGTTGACGACCGGCGAGTTCCTGCGCCCGGGCCAGGATGAAATCTGCATGTTCTTCGTGCGTCAGGATCAGGAACCGCTCCGCCCGGATGGCATCAATGACGCAATCGGCTACGTGTTCCGGGGCCTTTCCCCGGTCGACCAGATCAACCAGAAAGTCGGTGACCAACTGCTGGTCGGCCCGCTCGGCCACGCCCTCCCGGGCAGGTCGATCCTGGGCGTCCTTGGCGATGTTGGTGTTGATGGCTCCCGGGCACAACACCGAGGCGCGCAGCTTGGAACCCGAGGCGAGGAGGTCGTCGGCCAACGACTCCGCCACAGCGAAGGCGGCGAACTTCGACACGTTGTAGGGCCCGGCGAACGGGGAACCGAAGAGTCCGGCGACTGATGCCGTGTTCACCACGTGCCCCTCGGTGCCCTGGGCGATCATCCGGGGAACGAAGGCTTGGATACCGTGCAACATCCCCCAGACGTTCACGTCGATCACCAACGCCAGTTCCTCCACCGGTCGATCCCAGAGGTAGCCGCCCACGAACACTCCGGCGTTGTTGCACAGGACGTCGACTTGTCCGAACGCCGCAAAGACCTCGTCGGCGAACGCGAGTTGATCAGCGGCGTGGCGCACATCGAGATTGACGCAAAGCGTGACCGCTCCCGACGTGGCCGCGTTGATCTCGGCCACCGTGCCCACCATGCCGGCCGGATCAATATCGCCGAGCGCTACTCGCATTCCCTCGGCCGCGAACCGAACCGCGAGGGCACGGCCGATGCCGCTCCCCGCCCCGGTCACGACGGCAACCTTGTTGGTGAAATCCTGCATGTTTTCCTCCTGGCGTGGACGGGGACGTTTGCGGCTTGGACGGTCGGCGCGAAATCGGGGCGGTCAGCCGAATCGATCGTTGATGAACGCGCCAATACCCCGAAGGCTTACGTCGCCCTCAGGAATCAGCTCCGGCGGAAAGGCTTGGAACACGTGGATGAGCTCCGGATACCGGTTCAGTGTGACGTCGACTCCGACAGCGCGGGCCCGTTCGGCGAAGACGACGGCGTCATCGAGCAAACACTCGGCCTCCCCGACTTCGACGAGCAGCGGCGGCAGTCCGGCGAGGTCGGCGAACAGCGGGCTGGCGAGCGGCGATGTCGGCGAGGCACCGCCGAGATAGGCATCGGCCATGACTTGGAGGCGGTCGCGATCGATGACGGGGTCGACGTCGGCACAGCGAACGTAAGAATCGGCGGTCTGGGTGAGGTCGGTCCAGGGCGAAAGCGCGACGCCTGCGGCGGGAAGATCGGCGCCCGCATCTCGGAGCGCCACGAGGGTGGCGAGGGTGAGGCCGCCACCGGCCGAGTCGCCGGCGATCGCGATGCGGTCGGGGCGGATGCCCTGGGCCACGAGATCGCGAAACGCCGCAAGGGCATCGTCGAGCGCAGCCGGAAAGGGGTGTTCGGGCGCCAGTCGGTAGTCGATCACGCATACCGAAAGTTGTGCGGCGACCGCCAGGCGGCCGGCCAAGGATCGATGCGTTTCGATTCCGCCGAGGCAGTAGGCGCCGCCGTGGAGGTAGAGCACCACCCCGGGCGGTTGTTTCCCCACGGGGGTGAGCCACTCCGCCGGACGATCCCCAACCATCGCCTCCGAAATCACGAGCTCCGTGGGCACAACCAGGCCGGCGGTAACCGCAACCATCCCCGCCCGTCGTTCCTCGATCGTTTCCTCGGTGGGCTCGACCGCCCGCATAAACGTGTTGATGAGTTCGATGCCGGGATGAGTCATCTTTGGAAACTCCGTTTCTGGGTGCAGTGCATGAACGCCCCGGCGCAGAAGGCGAGATGGGGTCCGGGCGATTCCGCCACACCCACAACATAGGGGTGAACCGCGGGCTCCGTTTCCGCCGGCTCAATCAATCCCGAGACGATACGCCGGGGTCGGCGGAGTGTCGGCGTCCCGATCGGTCGTCATCGCGCCTTCCGAGGCGAGCCGGACGGGTGACGGTGCGGTCGCCCTGGCGCGTGAACGACTACGAGTCATGGACTGGCGAACCGAACCCGACGATTTCGAGGTCTCGTCCCGCGAAAGCTCGGCGACCAAAACTGCCGATAGCCACACCATGTTGCGCCCGAAACGCGGGTCGGCGCGGGCGCGGCTCATGGGTTTTGGGGTCTCGGTGGCAGTGATCCTCGTCGCCGTCGGGTGTTACCCGGCGATCCATCCCGATAACCGTCCGACCGCTATTGGCGGTGCCAGAAATGGTGAGTTGACTCCGTCGCAACTGGTAACCGTCACCTCCTCGTGCTCGATCTACTGGCGCGCCGCTGCCTACTACTCGGCAATGGTGCGGGATGCCGCGGCCGAAGGTGTCTCCGTGAGCGCCACCGAGTGTTACCGAACGTTGATCGGTCAGCAGGATGCCCGCGACTACTGGTGCTCGTTTGATCTTTGTCACTTCGCCGCCGTTCCGGGCACATCGATCCACGGATGGGCCAAAGCCGAAGACCTCCGAGACGAAACCGGCGGGCTCGGCTTCGAGTCCATCACCTACGGGTGACTCGAGGGCAACGCCTGGCGGTACGGGTTCAATCATCCGGGCTGGGCCGCGCAGAACGGGTCAGCACCGGAACCGTGGCCCTGGGAGTGGATGGCCGACGGCGGCACGATGTTCCCCGGGCCAGACCATCCCGCCCCCGCGACGGGTTTTTGGTAGGGGAGACGCTTCAAAAGTGATGCGTCTCCCCTACTAAAACCTGGCGAGCAGCTACGAAGGGGCGAGCACGACACAGAACCGGTGTGCCTCTATGCTCCGCGCACCACGACCAAGGGGGTCCCATGGGCTTGAACTTTGCCGACATCTTCGAGACGGTGGTCGACACCGTCCCCAACAACATGGCGCTGGTCGTCCGCACCGCCGACCCATCGGGTGGCGCCGAACGCCGCTTTACCTTCGCCGAGCTTGATGCCCGAGTAAACCAGCTCGCTCACACGTTCGCCGCCATGGGGATCGGACCCGGCGACCATGTCGGCTGCCATCTCTACGACGGCAACGAATACATCGAGGCCACGCTGGCGGCCTTCAAGCTGCGGGCGGTCCCCGTGAACGTGAACTTTCGATACATGGATGAGGAGCTCGCCTATCTCTTCGACAACGCCGATCTGAAGGCCGTCATCACCGAGCCCGATCTCGAGGATCGTGCCGGTCGCGCCACCGCCACGTTGGCCTGGCCGTGTGCGGTGATCGTGGCCGATGCCCGCTACGAAGAACTGCTGGCCTCGCAACCGTCCAATCGTCCGAGCGCGGACGAACGGTCGGGCGACGACCTCTACGGCGTATGGACCGGCGGCACGACCGGCATGCCAAAGGGCGTGATGTGGCGCCACGAGGACATCTACCTGTCCGCCGTGGGAGGCAGCGGAAACAAAATCCTCGGGATCACTGCGGTCGCCGATCTCCAGGATGTGGTAGCTCGCGCCGAGAAGGGTTCGCCGGTTCCAGGCACCCTCACGTTATGCCCGCTCATGCACGGCGGTGGCTGGTGGCTGGCGTTCTCCGCCATTCTTTCCGGCACCTACGCCGTTCTGATCCGCGACCTACGTTTCGATCCGGCGTTTGCTCTACAGGTGGCCGACGAGGAGCGAGTGGGTTTGATGATGACGATCGGTGATGCGTATGCCCGCCCCATCGTCGACCTGCTGGAAGCGGCCGCCCCGGGCACCTACGACCTCTCGAAACTCTTGATCTACGGATCGGGTGGCGCCATCTTGTCGCCGTCAGTGAAAGATGCGCTCGCCGCCGTGCTGCCCACCACCTTCGTGCACGATGGTTTCGGCGCGTCGGAAACCGGCGGTCAAGGTCGGCTCATCGGCACCGGGGCCGACGGTGCTCCCCGGTTCGAGATGGACCGCAGCAACGTGGTGATCGCCGACGACGGCACGTTGTGCACGCCTGGCGATGGCCGCACCGGCATGCTGGCCACCAGCGGACACATCCCCCTCGGCTACCACAAGGACGAGGCAAAGACGGCAGCCACCTTCCCGGTGATCAACGGAGTTCGGTACGCCGTTCCCGGAGACCTCGCCTCGATTGACGCCGACCGTTCGATCGTGGTGTACGGGCGAGGCTCGGTGTCGATCAACTCCGGCGGAGAAAAAGTCTTCCCCGAGGAGGTGGAGAAGGCACTCAAACGCCATCCCGCCGTGTTCGATGCCACGGTGGTGGGCACTCCCAACGAACGGTTAGGTTCACAGGTCACCGCCGTCGTGGAGTTGCGTCCCGACGATGCCCACGATGCCCGCGATACCCGCGATACCCACCCGGCCAACCCGGCCCCGTCGGTGGCGGCATTGCAGGAACATTGCCGGGAACACCTCGCCGGCTACAAGGTTCCCCGCGCCGTTGTATTCGTCGACGCCACCGTGCGCTCACCGTCGGGCAAACCGGACTATCGCTGGGCCAAGGAAACGGCGTTTGCCGCCCTCGGCCTCATGGATCTCTGAGCGCACGCGCACCAGGCCCGACTCCCGTTCGGGCCGAACTACGACTCCACCGCTCCAACGTCGCAGGCCCCGCCCACCGGGCGGGTCGACAGTCGCTGGTCAGTGGTGACCGCCCCATCGCAAAGGGCGACCGTGCCCACGGGGATGCGGTTGCGAACGACCGAGCCACCCCCGGGAAGACGAGTCTCGGTGGGGCCGCCGTTCGCGGCGAGCAGGCCAAGCAACGGGTCTGTTGCGCTGAGGTCGGTGCCACCACTGAAACAGGTCGCATCGGACGCCACGTTGAAGCCGGCACTCACAATCGTCGCGCCCACTTGGGCCTGGCAGTTCACGGCGAACCCGTGGTCGGCGACCACCGAGCCATCGACCGTCACCGAACCTGCAGCCGCGGCGTGAACCCCACCACCGGACCAGGCCATGTTGCCGGCGATGGTGGACAACCGAACCGACATGGCTCCGGCGACGTGAACGCCGCCGCCGACGCCGTTACCCGTCACGTCGGCGATGCGTCGACGAGCGGCGGCGAGGTCGATGCGGGGTTTGCTGATGCCGTTGGTGTCGGCCACGAGCACGCCGGTGGTGATCAACGCTGCCTCTATCTGATCCACGGTCGCGGCTGGGTCTGCGGCCGAGAGCACACCGACGGCGCCGGCCACGTGGGGGGTGGCCATCGAGGTGCCGTTTGCTGTGGTGGTGTAGTCGGTGGGATCACCGGGCAGGGTGGGGAACTCCGCAGCGATGTTCACCCCTGGCGCCAATACATCGAGAATCGCCGCGCTCTGCGAGAACCCGGCGACGGCGTCGACGATGTCGTCGGTGGCACCCACGGCGAGGGCAGTGGAGATGCACGAAGGTGCACCAACGCCGGTTTTGGATCCGTTGTTGCCCGACGCGATCACCGTGAGCACGCCGGCCGTGCGGAGCAGGTCGATCGCTGACTTACGACTATCTGAGTCGCAGTGCACGCTGTTGGTGCCGCCACCGAGGCTCATGTTGACCGCGCTGATGTCGATCGACGCCGCTTGGGCCAGCACCCAGTTGAGCCCGGCGAGCTGGTCGGACGTGTAGGAAAGCACACATTCGGTGCGGCCTGTGCCACACGTCTGTTCACCAAAAAAGTGCGAGAACACATTCACCGCCACGATGCCGGCGCCGGAACCGACCCCTTCGTGGGGGACACCGCCGATGAGCCGGGTCGATCCTGCGGCAGTGCTCGCCACGTGGGTACCGTGCCAGCAGCTCGATCCGCCGGTGAACCAGGGACAGTGCACGCCACTGCCGAGACCCGTCTGCGAATCGGCGCCGTTCGGGCAGTCGCCGGTGCCGTTGAGCGAACCATCCACGCCTCGGGCGAAACAGGCTTCGGCCACCACCTTGCCGGCGGTCATTGGCTCGTCCGGGTCGACGCCGGTGTCGAGCACCGCGATCGCCGTGCCGGTGCCGTTATTCCCGGCGGCGTGCACATCGTCGGCGTTGATGCGCGACAGGCTCTGCGCCAACGTGGGGGCGGCGAGCAGATCGGGTTGCACCGACACCACGGCGGGGTTCTGGCGAATCTCGGCGATGGTGGCGTCGTTGGCGGACAGCGCCACCATTGGCAGGAGCGAATAGGTGCGGTTGATCACCACATCGCGGCGAGTTTCAAGCTGCTCGATCACGGGTTCGGTGGCAACAGCCACCGCGGATTCCCGAGCGGCGATGTCGGCCGAGTCGACGCCTGGCGTTGCCGGTGCGGCGGCACTGCCGTCGAGCCCATCGAGTGTGGCGGCGGCGGTGTTCGGCAGTCGCAGCTCCACGATCACCGGCGTTCGGATCTCGTCGCCGGCCACGGGGAGGTCGGCGACGGGGGGGATGGGGTCGACAGTGACGACCGCGGGGGCGACGGTGCCGGCTGGGGTTCCGGCGGCTTGCGGCGAACCCCCGGTGCTTGACATGGCACCGGCGAGCGCGGCGGGGTCGGCGGTATTGCTGCTGATGGTGCTGTTGGTCACGGCCGACGATGCGCCTGGCGAAACCGAGATGCCGCCGCCCGCCCCGCCGGCGACGTTTCCGCTGACAGTGCTGTCGAGCACGGTGAGCGATCCGCCGGTAACGGCGATCCCGCCGCCATCGGCCGTGGCGGTGTTGTTGCGAACGGTCACCCCGATCAGCGTGGCCGAACCGGTACCCCGAACACGGAGTCCCCCGCCGTCGCCAATCGCCGCGCCGCCTTGCACCGTCACGATGATCGCCGTGAGCTGGCCGGAGACGTCGAAGGTGCGATCCAACCCGCCACCATCGATCACCACTGCTCCCTGCGAGACCAGCGAGACCTGGCCGGTGATATCGAGGTCGCCGTTGCCGTTGGTGTCATCGGCGCCCGCTTTGGTGAGCACGTAGGTACCAGCGGCGACGCTTATCTGTACCGCTCCGACCGTCGCGTTTGCTTCGTCGATCGCCGCTCGGAGTGTGCAGTCGGCCAGGCCGGTGGTGGCCTCGCAGATCCCGTTTCCGGGATTGGCGTCGGAGCGATCGAGTTGGGAGTTCACCTGCAGTGTGAGCGCCGGCAACTGACACGCCGGGCCAGCCACGAACATCACCGCCGCACCGGCGAGCAGGGTCGCTCGCCGTCTGGTGCGACGACCATCCGTTGCCCGAAAGGTGTCCGTGGCCTTTGACGTCTCTCTTCGATTCCCCATGCCATTTACGGTACCGCAGTTAGGCGGCCGGCGGGACGAGAACGAGTTCCCACTTTTACGCCGGTGAACGACGTGTGAATGGGAACCCTTCGGTAGGCCTCGCCCGCGCGAACCCGCACTCGTTCAGCCGTCTTCAGTGAGACCCTCGTGCCCGGTAACCACGACGGGGCACGGCGCGTTGCGGACCACGTGGTCCGACACGGAACCCAGCACCGCCCGTCGCAGACCGCCCCGACCCCGAGAGCCGAGCACGATGCCCTTGGCCCCCACCTGTTCGGCGTACTGACAAATCGCCGACCCGGCTTCGCCGGTGAGAACCTCGGTGGGCACGTCCGGCAGGCCGAGCGCGGCTCGAACCTCCTCCACAATGTTCTGCGCATCGGTGCGGGCCAACGCCACTGATTCGTCGTACTCCTCGGGCGTCACCACACCGCCGGCGAATCCGCTGCCGGTGAGCAACGACATGTCGGGGGTGTCCATCACGGTCACCACCACCTTGGCGGCGCCCGGGGCGAGGAGTTCGATTCCTGCCGCCAACGCGGCGATCGAAAGCTCGGAACCATCGGTGCACAACAAGATCGGGGAGTCCATGGCCGAACCGTAGCAACCTTGTGCTCGGCGATCAGCCGTCGTGGATCAGCCCTCGCCGATCAGCCCTCGGGGATCAGCCCTCGGGGATCAGCCCTCGAGCCACTCGCCCCAGTAGTGCTTCCACGCATCCACCTCGTCGAGCGAGGCCAACTTCGCATGGGCGACTGACACCTTCACGTTGCCGCTGGCTTGTGGCGTGATCTCGATGAGTACCACCCCACTGTCAATCCCATTGTCAATGCCGAGCCGAAGCGCGTTCGATGTCGGCTTCGATCGCAGGGTCACCTTTGATCCGGGGAAGCGGTCTTCGCGATCGGCCTCGCTCAACAACATGGCGCGCAGAGCCACGGCGTCGACGGCGATGGTGCGGGACCGGCCCGCCGTGAACGTGCCGTCGTCACGCTGAAAGGGAAGACGTCGACCGGTGATCCGCTCGTAGCCCACGGTGACGCCCTGCGACCACCAACCGTCGATCGGGTAGGTGTTGTTCACGTGGGCAGCGATCGCCGTGTGGCCCTCCGCCTTTCCGGGCCAGGCATCGATTAGATCGCACCAAGCGTCTCACCCCCGGCCCGTTGCCGCCAGGATTGCCTTGTCGCTGTGTTCGGGCTCGGACACCCAAACTCGACTGCGTTGCGCCGAGGCCGGTTCGAGCAGTGTTCGCCGGGCGGCACCGTAACGCTCACCGGTCTTCTCCATTCGAGCGCGAATGCGCCGTTTGAACGATGCGTGTGTGGTCATGGTTTGCCTTCTGTGGTGCGTGCACATCGTTGCGTCCCGCGCTCGCCGACGGTGCACACGTGCACGTGAACGAAGGTGACCGTTGCCGAGCGCTCAGGGCACCCTTTGCCTCCCAAGCTCGGTAGCGCGGGCGCCGAGGAAGAGGTCTGGCGAGGCAGCTCGCAAGACAGGAACTTAGCGCAACGCCTCAGCGCGAACCGCCATTGCCCCAAGAGCGACGTTCGCGCGCGTTGTCGGATTTCAGGTTGCTCTCGCATCGAGAAATGGCCTTTCGCGATGAGTCAACGATCACCCCACCCGAGCGTCGGCCTCACTGCGAAACGAAGATCACACGACGGCGGAGCCAATCCGCGAGCCAAGTCTCATCAACAGCGCCCGAGGCAACAGAGAGCATCGCTGCCTCAGCGTCATCGACGTCGGGCGGGTCTGGGTCCCAGTTCCCTCCGTTGAGGTCGATGAATAGGACGAGGGCTGCCCATGCCGCCCGTTTGTTGCTGTCCGGCAAGGGGTGGTTCCACGAGAGCCGGCAACAAAGAACGGCTGCCTTAGGGTCAGGAGTCGTTTACCAGGGGGTAGTTCGTGAAGAAGCCAGTGGGCATCGTTGCCGCAGTACTTGCGGGGAACGTTTTGATCGGTGGGGTCATCGCCGCCGGCGCTGCCAGCGCGGCGGTGAACAACTACACCTCGAGCCTCGCGGGCACGAACGTGGTGCCGTCTGCCGGCAACGGCTACACGGGTTCCGCGACCTTCACGATCGATGACTCCACGTTCGAGATCTGTGTCAACGTGACCACGAACAACATCCCTCCAAACGACCTGCCGGTCGAGGGTGTCACTATTCACGCCGGCGCCGCCGGCAGCTCCCAAAACGGCACCCCGGTCGTCTCGTTCACGAACAACGTTCTCAGCTCGTGCGCCACGAGCGACAGTGCCACGGTGTCGGCCATTGAGGCCAATCCGATGGACTTCTACTTGCTGGTGCGCACCGACTTGTTCTCGGGTGGGGCGTTGCGCGGCCAGCTCGTACTGGTGCCACTCACCACGAGCACCACCACAGGCGGCACCGCGCCACCGACGATAACCACCTCAACAACCGCGCCGTTCGTCGACCTCAACTGCACGGACTTCCAGTTCCAGGAGGACGCGCAGGCGGTGTACAACCAAGACACCACCGACCCGCACGGGCTCGACGGCCCGGTCGGTCCCGTCAGTTCCGGTATACCCGGGGTGGCATGTGAAGACCTCCCGCGCCGGGCCGTCGTAACGTCGCCCCGGTTCGCCGGGTAACCCGCAACTCGGGTTGCCGGCGAAAGAGAGCATCGCCCACAGGCGGCGAGCCGAGTCGGCGTACTTGACGCAAGTCGCAGGCTCGGCGGACACCCGGCACCTCAGCGCACCTGACTGACCGGTGCCGCAGCCCCTTGAGGCCGGTGCCAGTGCCTCGTTGAAGGCGCTCGGATTCAACACTGTCAGGCCGCTCGGGGAAGACGGTCCGGTTCGAGCCTTGTGCGTCCCCCCGACGTCGGCAGTTCTCCATTCCGAGGAGCGGGGTGGACAAAACGCGGGGCATGACAGGGGCGGATCTGTGCGAACGCCGGGTCGGGTCACGGCGGTCCCTCCGTGCGTCCGGATTGCCCACATATATGGAACAACCCTTCCCTCAATGTGGGTAACCCGGCTAGTCTTTCCCGGTGGACTTCGTGCGACCGATCGAAGGAATAATCCCCGGTGCCCAGGGGCGAGTACTCGCCGTTCTGGCCGAGACCACCGCGGAGTTGAACCTACGGACCATCGCTCAACTATCCGGGGTGAGCCAGGCCCACGTATCGCGTATCCTGCCCGGTTTGGTCGAGTTGGGTGTCGTCGAACGTCGCGAGGTACCCCCCTCCTCGCTGTTCCGTTTGGTAACCGAACACGTCGCTACCCGCGCCATCCTGGACCTCGCCCGATCGACCGACACCGTGCTCGGCGAGATCGGCCGTTTGGCTCGCTCCCTCCCTCTCCCGCCGGTGAGCGTCATCGTCTTCGGCTCCTTCGCCCGGCGTGAAGCCCATGCCGAAAGCGACATCGACGTGGTGGTTATCCGACCGGACGAACTCCACAACGACGACGACCAGTGGTCCACCTCGATCGAACAGTGGCGTACCGACATCCGACGCATCACGGGCAACCGCGTCGAGGTGCTTGAGGTGAGCGCCGACGAGGCCGCAGCCCGCCTGTCCGGCCGCGCCGAGCTATGGAACGAGATCCGACGCGACGGTCGCGTTGTCCACGGGTTGGGTATCGAGAGCCTGCAAAACATTCACCGTGTCTAGGACCCATCGCACCAAGCCCGTGTCGGCCGCACAGGTCCGCTCCTACGCCGCCAAGGCCGGAGAGTTCGCCGACGCCGCCGCCAGCAGCCTCGAACTACGCCGCAACATCGCAGCCACGAGCCTCGCCATCCATGCTGGTATCAACTCGGCCGATGCCGTGTGTGGCGCACGCCTCGGCCAGCGAGCCGCCGGCGAGGACCACGACCAGGTGCTCGTCCTGCTTCGCCAGGCAGGACCCGACGGTGCCGAGGTTGAGCGCGAGCTTCGCCGTCTCCTGCCCCTCAAGACCAAGGCCGAGTACGACCCCGACGACATCGCAATAGCAACCGCCACCAAGGCTGTCGAGCGAGCCCAACGCTGCGCCGCAGTGGCCCGTCGGGTGGCGTCCACGACAAGATGACTGGGCGCGACTGCGACCCCGGGGAAAGGTCTCGTCGGGCAGCGTCTGTTCGCGGACCGAGCGCCGGTCAGCTCGCGCCGTGGCACGGCGTCCAGCACCGCCCGAACGGTAGGCAGCGGTATCCGCAGGTTCGTGACCCTCAGGCCACCGCATGCCCGAGTGGATGTCGGTTCTTGGCGACCGGTCCCTTGAGGATCGAGAAGTGGACTTGGCCGTCGTCATCTTCGGCGTTGAGATCAGCTACGAGGTTGAGGTTGATGTCATCCAGCGGGGTCACCCTCGTTCTTTCCACCACTCATACGTCGGTTGACCCAGCCTTGATGCTCAGAGCGCTGGAACGCTTTAACACCAACCTCTCGATCCTCGAACCCAACGGTGAAGTGTCTCGGGCTGCGGCCGGTGGGCTCAAGGCGAAACTCGGCGGCGCTGAGATCACCGGCGCGCATCAGGGTGATGAGCTCGAAGCGCACCTCAGGCGTCACCTGTGCGAGCTCATCGACGCAGATCTCGAACACCTACGGTCGGCTCATTCGATTCCTCCGGGCGACAAGCGGCGCTGGGGAAAAGGATCGTGGCCGGCACTGAGTAGAGGCGCTCGTCGCCATGAGTACCCGACACTCTTGGCGCCGTTCTTCGATGATGCTTTCCTGAGAACCATGAAGCACAACGCCCTCTGTATCGTCGTCCCCCTTGCCGGACTGAGCCTCGCGATGTCCGGCTGCTCATCCTCGTCGACCCCAACCGCGACGAATGCCGCCGGTTCGTCGACGAGCGGCGCTCCGAGCGCCGGCGGGGCAGCGAGTACGTCCACTGACCTGTGCCTCACGGTGCCGGCGGACAAGGTTTCGACATTGCTCGGGACCCCGGTGAAGTCGGCCAAGGTGCTCACCGAATCCGGCCGTTTCCGTGTCGGGAACACGTTGCCGGGGTGCACCTACCAAGGCGACACCATCGGAGTGGTGCAAGCCGAGTTTCTGAAGTGTGATGACTGGAAGGGCCTCGAGTCCGACCCGATCGCCAAACGCAAGCCGCTGGCGGCGGTCGGTGACTCTGCGATGGCCCGACCCAGCGGCAGCGACCCGACAGTACTGATCGACACGATCTCGAAGAAGGGCGATCGCTGTCTCTACGTCCAGATCTTTCAAGGCACGACCGAAGCCAAGGCCCAATCGCTCACCAATGAGTTCCTGAAGGACTGACGACCGCCGTTGTAGGGATTGCCTTTTACTGTTCGCAGTCGAACTCGTCGGCATGCTCGGAAACCGGAGGAGCTGCGGGGCGCGTCGCGTCGTAGTACTCCGCTCCGAACACCGCCTCGGCCGAGACCTCGAAGTACCGGTCCTCCCCATCGATGGCGACGACGACGCGGTGAGCAGGGGCTTGGTCAGTCGGGTTGACTGAAGTAGGGATCGGCCTTCGAGGCCGACGTAAAACCCACCACGTCGTCACCGTGAAGTTCGCGTTCGAGTTGGCGAAGATGAGCGGGGCTGAGCGATAGGCCGGCAAGGGCTTGGCCCGGTTCAGTCTCCAGGAGCAGTCGGAACGCAAGATCGTTGCGGAGCCGGTCGAGCACCAGGTCGATGTCGGCCATGACTTGACTCAACCACGTGCTGGTCGTGGCGTCGTGAGTGGGCGCTACTCATTGTGGAGAACGAGGTTTTATTCGGTCTCCGGATGGATCCGTGGACCGAGGACGCTCGACAGGTCGGCACGAGAGGTCACACCAAACTTTGAGAAGGCTCGGTAGAGGTGGTTCTCGACCGTTCGCTCCGAGATGTTCAGTTCCTCGGCGATCTCACGGTTGGACGCTCCTGACTGCGCGAGCCGGGCGACCTCTATCTCGCGCTTCGACAAGCCCATCGCCTTCTCCGAGCCGAGCAGGCCAGGAGTGCGTGCACGCTCGCACTGGGCCTGAAGGTCGGCGGAACGAGCGGCACAACGCGTAGCGGCCTTTGGGGACTTGTGGCGGCGCCAGAGCTCGGCGGCCTGCGCGAAGGCCTCGGCCGCCGCGAGGTCCGCCCCGATCACCGCCAGGGCTTCGGCCGCCTCAGCCATCGCGGCAGGATCGGCCGCTGCGGCGGCGAGCACATGCGCTCGTGTGGCCTCGGTAGCGGTGCCGCCGGGAGGTACACGGCCAACGAGACGTGCTGCGTGCGCTCCTTCGCCGATTCGGGTGAGGTCGTGGATCACGATCATGGCGAAGGCGTAGGAGCCCTTCCTCAGGCACTGCTCGGCGATGCTGGTCAACTCGGCAACGGCGATCGTGGTTCGCCCTTCCACCGCCGCCGTGAAGGCGCTGGCGCGATGGAGCAGTGGCTCGAAGAGGCGGAACTTCTCGGCGGGATACAACGCCATGCGGGCTTCGACCTCGCGTGCCTCGTGGACGCGACCCTGTTCAGCGAGCGACTGCACCGCCGCCGCTCCCGCCCAGCGGGCCAGTCGAGGCAGACCCTGGTCGAGCCAGAGCATCTCGGCTTCGAGGGCAAGACGCAACGCCGAATCGAGGCGGCCCCGACGCAAGGCCACGAACGCCCGGACGACGGCGGCCCAGGCCTGGGCTTGGCGGCCCGGGCGGCTGACGGCGACCTCGTGCACGAGGGCGATCATCTCCTCGGCCATCAGGTACTGGCCGTCGACGGCCATGGCCAGCACCTGACCCAATACGTGAACGTTGGGGTCGCCGGCGTACGGAGCGTCCCTTGTCGCCGCGTAGGCATGACCGGCGAGTTCAATCGCCTCGCTTCCCCTGTCGCTGAACGACAGCGCGAACTCTGCTGCCAACGCGGCCACGGATGCCACCCGCTGGTCGGGATGGTCGACCAGCGCCAGTGCACCGGGCAGCGCATCCCCAATGGCGCCGTCGAGCATGGCGAAAACGAAGGTCTGGGCCCGGAAAAGGTCGAGCCAGGGCCCTGGCGGGAAGGTGTTGGTTGCGTCGGCGAGGGTCTGGTGGCCGTCAGTGTCGCCGTCGAGGCCCTCACCCCAGTAGCGCTCCTCGGCGATCCGCAGGACGAGGCCGGCACGTTCCGAGGGGTCGTCCAACTGGTCCAACGTGCGCTGCGCTATGTCGAGTGCACCGGCATGATCACCCTGTTCGGCCAGGCACCAGGCGGCGAGGGAGGCCGCCTCGAAGGTAGGTGCTGCCTTCACGGCGGTGATAGCCAGCGAACCCGCCAGGCCCGTGTCGTTCCGGACGAGCGCGGAGCGGGCGGCACGAATCAGCCGGGCGAGGTCCGGTTGCCCTCCTCCGTCGCGCTCCCAGACCACGACCTGGAGTTCATCGACCATAGCTCCGGGCACCGCGGTGGCGGCGTCAGCGAGGAGCCGCGACAGCCGGAGCTTGGTGAGCGCCGGCATCCGATTCCTGATGATTTCCCCATGGAGCGGGTGGGCCAGCTCGACGGTGAGCGGGCTGTCGCCGCCGCCGGCGGCCGTCAACATCGCCTTGCGTTCCAGTTCCTCAAGAACCGCGGGCGGGGCCAGCGTCTCGAGCAAGCGGACGGGCACACCGCCGGCGATGGCGACCAGTTCGATAGCTTCCCGGCCGGCCGCGTCGAGCGGGGCGTAACGAGACAGGATCAGCTGCTCCAGGACAGGCGTGTGGACCAGCGGCGAAATGAAACGCCAGAGCCCGTTCTCGCACCAGAGCGCACCACCGGCCAGGGCACCGTCGACCAACTCCCGCAGGAACAACGCGTTGCCCCGAGAGATCCTCGTCAGTTGGAGCAGCGTTCGGGCTTCGACCGGCCCGCCGAGCACCTCGTTGATCAGTTGGGTAGTTGCGCGGTCGGAGAGCGGCGAGACGACGATACGAGGGGTGGTCGGGTCGGTCCACAGCGCCGATACCGATGCCGACGCCGCGACAGCCTCACCGGTGCGGACGGTGATGACGACGTCGAGTCGGTCGGCCTCGATGACCTGCTGGAGAATGCCCGCGCTCCCCGAGTCCAGCCATTGAGCATCATCGACGAAGAGCAGGGGCCTTGCGCGACCTGGCACCGTCTGGAGCACCGTCTCCATGAGGGCCGACGCTGCGAGGTGCGGCGCGGCGGCACCGATGAACTCACCGATCGCCGCCAGCGGTAGGTCCCGGGTAGCGATTCGGCCGACGACGCGGCGCACGGTCCGGGACCGGCCAGTTCCCAGCTCGGCCACCGCGGTGGCGATGCGGGTCTTTCCGACGCCGGCTTCGCCGAGGAGCACCACGACATGACGGCGTGCCAGAGCGTCTGCTGCGGCCGCCAGTTCTTGGTCACGCCCGATGAGGGGCCACGGGCCAGTCATGACGATCGGACGTTACCCCGCCCGCTACTGAGTGTTGTCTTCGCCGGGTCTTCCGGTAGCGCACCCAGACCCGGCGACAGGAATGCCGTGGCGATGGCTTCGGGGACGACGACTCGGAGGCCGATGGCCACCAGCGATCGGTCGGCACCACGGCGAAACGCACCCTGCGGTCGGCCGCACCCATGATCTCGTTGGCTCGGGCCTCGTTCTCCGAACGGCGAGAGCAACGCGATAGCTGCGGTGCCGGGCGCAATCGTCGACCGACAGGTGGCGCTCGGATTGGGGCATCGTGGGCGGTTCGATTCGCGGTTTGCAGGCAAAGAGTCTGAATGTTTGGTGTTTACCCATACCAGGGACCCGGATGATTTCTCGGCCCACAAAGGACTTTTCCGTCTCGGTAAAGACTCGGCCGGTCAGGGTTCGTCGGCGGTGGCGGCGATCTGGATGAGGTTGCCGCAGGTGTCGTCGAACACGGCCACCGTCACCGGGCCCATCACCAACGGCTCCTGCGTGAAGACCACCCCGAGGGCCGAGAGTCGCTCGAACTCGTCCTGCACATTCTCGACGGCGAACGAGGTGAAGGGGATGCCGTCTTTCACCAACGCCGCTTTGAACGGCCGCACCGACGGGTGATTGTCGGGTTCGAGCACGAGTTCGGTGCCCTGGGGTTCATCCGGGTGATACCACCGTGATCCAGCTCACGTCACCCATCGGGATGTCGGTCTTCTTCACGAACCCGAGGACCTCAGTGTAAAACGCCAGCGCTTTGGCTTGGTCGGGGACGAAGAGGCTGTGGAGGTTGATCTTCATGGCAGTCCTTGCGGCGTGACGCGCTGGAGAGGCGGTCGGCGGGAGCGGACCAAACGACGAATCTCGACGACTCGAAGCTCCCACGTGGGCGAACGAATCACAGGTCGGCGAACGATCCACCACGGCCCTTGCCGTCACGGAACCGCGCTGCGCCGGCCAGCGTCTCACCGCTCGAAATGGTGCGTAGCCCGATCACCGTCTCGTGATGCAGCGCGGCATCGAGTGGCATCGACCATTGCTCGATCGTTGATCGGCGGTCGTTGCGGAGGCACGTCTGCGGGAACTTCGTGATCGCGGTGGCAAGCTCAACCGCGTCGTCAAGCGCTGAGCCCGGTTCGGCCAGCCGGTTCACCAGCCCCATCCGCAGTGCTTCTTCGCCCGACACGCCCCTCCCCGTGAGGATGAGATCCATGGCGTGCGACTGCCCGATCAGGCGGGGCAGCCGGATCGTGCCCCCGTCGATCAGCGGCACGCCCCAACGACGGCAGTACACGCCGAGCACGGCATCCGTGGCGGCGACGCGAAGATCGCACCACACCGCCAACTCCAGTCCGCCGGCCACGGCGTGACCCTCGATCGCCGCGATCACCGGCTTGGACAGGTGCAAACGAGTGGGGCCCATCGGGCCTGGCATCTCTGGGTCGGCGACGACACGGTTGCCCCGCCCTTCGGCCACCCCCTTGAGGTCGGCGCCGGCGCAGAACGTGCCGGCTGCTCCGGTGAGGATCGCCACATCGAGGTCGTCGTCGCCATCAAAGGCGAGGAAGGCATCGTGCAACGCATCGGCCGTCGGACGATCGACGGCATTGCGCACCTCGGGCCGATCGATCGTGACCACGAGCACCCGATCGATCGAGTGCGTACGGACAGCCGGCGATGGCGGCGCTGGCACGGTTCGCTCCGGCACGGGGGACTCGGTCTCAGACTCGTCAGACTCGGACTCAGACTCGGACTCGGTCTCGGAATTGTCAGGCAAAGGTTGGCTCCTCGATCGAGGGTGGACGTTACCGCTCCACCGCTGTGTAGAGACTTTGGGGGAGGATTTTGTCGCGAAACGCCACAAAATCCTCCTCCAAAGCTCGACTCCCGGACTCTCGTGATATGGTTCCTCTCATGATGAGAGGTTTCCTATCATGATCGAGCCGAATGGACTGACCGATCGATCCGAGCCGACCGAAGCCGGGCTTCGGGACGAGCAACGCCAGGCCACCCGCGCCCGAATCGTGCGGGCCATTTCGGACCTCGTCGCCAACGAACACCCCGCGGCCGTCTCGGTGCCGGCCGTGGCGAAACGGGCCAACGTCGGCGTCGCCACGGTCTACCGCTACTTCCCCACCAAGGAGCTACTGCTCGACGCCGCGGCGGGGAGCGTGCTGTCCGCCTCCGCCGCGGTACTGCCGCGCAATTTCGGCGAGGTGGGCCCGTCACTGCGCGCGGCGTGGCGAGAGCTGGCCGCCCAACTCCCCTTGGTCCGCAACCAATTCACCTCTCCGGTTGGCCGCGACCTGCGCCGGAGACGGTGGGAAACTCGCCATGCCGTCATGGTCAGCTACCTCGCCGCCGAGGGCGTTGATCCGTCTAGCGAAGAGGGCCGCCGGCTACTCGGCATCGTCGACGTCCTCACCTCCTCCACCGCATTGCTCGAACTCCACGACAAGGCGGGCGAATCGATCGACGACTCCGCCGAGTGGTGCAGCTGGGCGATCGGGGTGCTGCTCCGAAGCACCAAGGCCCAAACCCGCTCCCGAAAGGAGCCGTCGTCATGACACTCACCTGGGATCCGCCCGGCAAAGGCGACTGGCACGGGTTGCACGACCACTTCCCCCGCGCCGTCACCCCGGAACTCCACGATCTGCTGACGGATGGGATGACCAACGGCGGAGCGGTCTGGTGCGAGCGTTACGGGTTGCCCGTTCGATCCTTGCTGCCGGGCTTCGTGAACGGGCGGGTCTACATCACCACCGCTCCGTTGCTGGGCAAGCCGACGAACGCCGTTCCTCCTGCCTTTGCCTTGAAGGTGGCGATCTCGTTGGTGCCGGTCTTCCGACGGCGAGCGCGCGCGGCCGCCCGCGCCATCGAGGAGCGTCCCTGGAACGACGAAGCAAGGGTGTGGTTCGACACCGGCGAACCTCAATGGCGCGCCCGTAACGAAGCCCTACAAACAATCGATCCCGGTGTGCTTGACGACCCCGCGCTGATCGAACACCTCCAGATGGCGCGCACCACGGTTGGCGACGGCTACCGCGCCCACTTCGCCCTCCACGGCTGCGACCTCGTACCCACCAGCATGCTGCTCGTTCGGTCGCTCGACTGGGGTCTCGACCCCGTGGCAGTGGCGGGACTGCTCGCCGGGTGGTCGACGGCATCCCGCGGAGACGAATCGTTGCCGGAATGGTGCCTGGTGACAGGTTACGACTTCGACGGCCGTTGCGTTCGTGAGCTTCCGGACCGGCTCGTGCGACGGGAAGGTCATCGTACGAAACGCCCCGCGCCCGAACCGGATCTTGCGGTCGAGCACGCCATCCGATCCCAGGTTCCGGAGGACGATCAGGCCGAGTTCGATCGCCTGCTCTCCGACGCTCGGACCACGTACGGGGTCCGAGACGCCAACGGTTTGCTGACGGCGGCGTGGCCAGCCGGACTCCTTCGTCGCGCCATGCTCGAAGCGGGTCGCCGGCTGGTGGCGCGTGGTCTGCTGCACGACGCCGAACATGCCGTCGAGTTGCGCGTCACGGAACTGGTTGGTCTGCTCAGCGCGGGAGCCAACAGTCCGGCGTCTGAGCCGACGGCCAGGTCAACCCACCAGTCGAGGTCCGCTGCAACGCCGACGGCCGATGAGGCGGCGGCACGGCTGGCGGAACGACACCGGCTTTCCTATGAACCGGCGCCGTCGTCGCTCGGCCCACCGCAGCAACTCCCGCTGCACGCCCTACCCCCGGCCATGCGAACCCTCGCTGGCGCCTTGCTCGGACTGCGCAGTCTGGAGGCCGGAGCAACGGTGAATCCTGGCACTCCCGGGTACAACGCCGGCGGTTCGGGTTCGGTTCAGCTCCGCGGCGTGGGTTTGTCGACTGCGGTTGGCAATGCCGAGAGCTTCGTGGGCATCGCCCGCGTCACCCGGGATCCGATCGAGGCACTGCAACGTTTCGAACCCGGCGACGTGATCGTCACGGCGGGAACCTGCCCGGCATGGAACCAGATCCTGGCGTTGGCCGGGGCCGTCGTCACCGAAGACGGAGGCCCGCTGTCGCACGCCGCCGTGATCGCCCGCGAGCTCGGTTTGCCGGCGGTGATCGGCTGCGCCGGCGCCACCGCCCACATCCCCGACGGCGCCACCATCGAACTCCACCTCCCCACCGGCACCGTCACCCTGGTGTGACCCGGGTTTCGGGCGGGCAAGATGGGGTATGGCAGATGCCCCAACTCAGCCGATCGAGTTGTTCGTGGTCGGTGCCCATCTCGCCGGTCAACCGCTCAATCATCAACTCACCGACCTCGGCGCTGCGTTCGTCCGCCCCGCCCACACTGAAACGTGTTACCGCCTCTTCGCGCTCGATACCACCCCACCCAAACCGGGGCTGCTCCGCGTGCATCACCGCAATCCCGGTGCGGAACTCGGGGGCAGTGTGGGGCCCGACCAGCACGCCGATCTCCCATCGATCCGTGAGGCGCGACGCCATCCCCGGCGGCAATGGCCCCGCTGCTCCGGCCACGTCTTTCCCGATCGGGATCACATCGCCGGCCCGCAACGCCCGGCCCTCGTGCCCGCCGAACTGCCCTAACGTGAACGTCGACCGGCTACCCAAGTAGGTGGGGACGTCGAGCCCGCCCCGAATGCCGAATGCGGCGCGCAGACCGGGTCCTTTGGTGGGGCCGATCTGCACCGTCGCTCCGGCCGGCACCGCCACCGGTGTCCTCGGTGGGATCGGCCGACCGTCGACCGTGGCCGCCATTGCCGTCCCGCCGATCGCCACGACCGCCGGTTCGTCGAACGTCAGCGTGGGTCCGGCCCCGGTGAACTCGAGCAAGGCCGCCGCCTGGCTCATGCTGGTAGTGGCGGAGTTGCTGGCGGCGCAGGAGGGTTTGGCCTTCCAGATCGTGCGTGCTCAACCTTTTCGGGCCGTCGACACGATGTTCGCCCTGCTCATCGTGTTCGGATTCATCGGGCTGGTGAGCGACCTTGCGTTGCGCGGCCTGCGAAACCTCTCCGCTCCTTGGGCCCGATCATGACCGATACTGCTGCGCCCGATACTGCTTCGACCGGCGGCCTTCTCACCGGCACCGTCCTGACCAGTACCGTCCTGACCAGTACCGCCCTGACCGGCACCGTCCTGGCCGGCGCCGCAACGAGGCCGACCGATGGACACGACCGTCCCGCCCCGAAGTTGTTGGCGGAAGGCGTGGGCAAAGTGTTCAGGAGCCGTAGGGGCGAGGTGGTGGCCCTCGACGGGGTCGACATCCATTTGCATGACGGCGAACTGGTGTGTCTGCTCGGCGCGTCGGGCTGCGGGAAGTCCACCCTCCTGTCGATCATCGGTGGCTTGGAAGAGCCCACCTCCGGCGTCGTTCGTGTGGAGGGCGACCGAGTGGTGGGACCGGGACCCGACCGCGGCATGGTCTTCCAGGGCTATTCGTTGTTCCCGTGGGCCAGTGTGGCCCGCAATATCGGGTTCGGCCTCGAGCTGGCCGGTGGTCGAAGGCCCGACGCGCCGACCGGGTGGAAGAATTGCTCGGCTTCATATCGCTCGACGCGCCGAGCTCGCCGGCGCGCTCCCACGTGAGCTCTCCGGCGGCATGCGCCAGCGGGTAGCCATCGCACGGGCCCTCGCACCGGAACCGGACTTGTTGCTTCTCGACGAGCCGTTCGGTGCGCTCGACGCCCTCACCAAACGACAGATGCAGGACTTCCTCCTCACGGTCTGGCAGCGCACCGGCGCCACGATTCTCATGGTCACGCACGACGTGGAGGAGGCGGTGTACCTGTCGGACCGGATCTACGTGATGGCGTCGCGGCCGGGTCGGATCGCCGAGGAGATCGAGGTGGACTTCGGCCCCACCCGAGGGCGGCTCACCAAACACGACCCCCGCTTCGCCGACCTCGTCGACGACCTCACCGACCTCCTCACCGCCTAACCCCGCGTTTTGGTAGGGGAGACGCATCAGTTCTGATGCGTCTCCCCTACCAAAAACCCAGAGTGGTGGGTAGTCCCGGCAGTTGGGTGCGCCGGTAGGCTCTTGGTATGACGAACGTGGATGGCTCGATGGCAGACCCGTTCGGGAGCCCCGCCGCTCCCCGCGACCTCACCACGAAGTTCGCCCGTGAAGGCCTCACCTTCGACGATGTCCTGCTCATCCCGGCCGAGAGCAACGTACTGCCGTCCGAAGTCGACACCTCCACCCGCCTCACCGAACGCATCACCCTGAGCATCCCCGTCGTGGCAGCGGCAATGGACACCGTCACCGAAGCCCCGCTCGCCATTGCCATCGCCCGGCTCGGCGGAATCGGCGTCATCCATCGCAACCTCGCCATCGAAGACCAGGTCGCCCAGGTGGACCGGGTCAAACGCTCACAGAGCGGCATGATCACCGATCCCATCACGCTGCCTCCCACCGCAAAGGTGAGCGAGGCGCTTGAGCTCATGGCCCACTACCGGGTGTCCGGTATCCCGATCACCGACCCATCGGGCCAGCTGGTCGGCATCCTCACCAACCGCGATCTGCGTTTCGTGGAGGACACCGAACAGCTCGTCACCAACGTCATGCGGGCGGCGCCGCTGGTGACGGCGAAGATCGGTACCACGCTCGAGCAGGCCCGCGACATCCTCTGGCATCACCGAATCGAGAAACTCCCGATCGTCGACGACGCCGGCCGGCTTCACGGGCTCATCACTGTCAAGGACATCAAGAAGCAGACCGACTATCCGAACGCCACCCAGGACGAAGAGGGACGGCTCATGGTGGCGGCCGCCGTCGGCACTGGCCCGGACGCACTCGAACGGGCCGAAGCGCTCGTGGCCGCCGGTGTCGATCTCCTCGTAGTCGATACCGCCCACGGTCACTCCCGTGGTGTGCTCGACGTGGTCAAGGCCGTGAAAGGTGCCTTCGACATCGAGGTGATCGGCGGCAACATCGCCACGGCCGAGGCCGTCGAGGCGCTCATCGAGGCGGGGGTCGACGGCGTGAAGGTAGGCATCGGGCCAGGATCGATCTGCACCACACGAGTGGTCGCCGGCGTCGGCGTACCGCAACTCACCGCCATCTACGACTGCGCCCAGGCGGCTGCCCGCCGCGGACGCACCGTGATCGCTGACGGTGGGATCCGGCTGTCCGGCGATATCCCGAAAGCCATCGCCGCCGGCGCTGATTGCGTGATGCTCGGCAGCCTGCTCGCCGGCGTCGACGAGTCTCCCGGCGAGGTGGTGCTGTTCCAAGGCGAGGCCTACAAGGAGTACCGAGGCATGGGCTCAATGGGAGCGATGAAGGCCCGATCGTTCTCGAAGGATCGCTACTTCCAGGGCGATGTCACCCAAACCGACAAACTCGTGCCCGAAGGCATCGAAGGACGGGTGCTCTACAAGGGCCCCGTGGGCAACGTGGTGTACCAACTCGTGGGCGGCCTTCGAGCGGCCATGGGCTACTGCGGCACACCCACCATCGCCGAACTGCAGGACCGCGGCCAGTTCATCCGCATCACCGACGCCGCCTATCGCGAGAGCCACCCGCACGACATCACGATCACCGCGCAGGCACCCAACTACTGGTAGCGGTGCGTCGGAGGGACGGAGGGGCGGGCGGGCAGCGGGTAGATTTCGCCGCCGCGAGGCGGACTGGGTTGCTTTGGTCGGGGTGAGCCGGAAAGAACGGCTTGGTCACGGCGGCTTGGTCAGGGCGGCTTGGTCAGGGCGGCTTGGACACAACGGCTCGGTCAGCCCGCCGCAACTCGTCTCGGTCGGCCCACCAGCTCGCCCCCGCAGTTCGGACACACGGCTTCCAGCGCGGTGGCGCACGGGGGACAGAAGGTGCATTCGAAGGAGCAGATTCGTGCGCCATCGTCCAACCCCAGCGGCGTGTCGCATCGCTCACATACTTCGCGCATTTCGAGCATTCGGGCTCCTTCGATCGGTGCGTACCTCGACGGTTTGATCATCTCTCCTGGCCTCCCGCGGCGGGGGACACGTCTCCGACGATTTGCGCCCAACCCACGGCAATCGATTCGGTGCGTCGCAGGGAAACACGGCCCATGACGCGGCGATGCGGGTGTTCCGATTCACTGTTTCGGAGCCCGCAAAGGACGTACGCCACGCCGCCTCGTGGACGCGGCAAGACCGAGGACCGCCGACGGAAGCGCGCAGACCCAGGTCGGCCAGTTCACTCATGTCGACGCCTTGCATCCGAGCCACGGGGAATTGCGGCGAACCCAACACCCCTATCGTCCGACACCGCCGGGGTGTTCAGTGGCGGGTTGCACGCGCCCAAGCTACCTCCGACCCGCCAGGCGCAGACCCACCCACACCGCCGAGCGATCGCCGTAGAACTGCACGCTCGTCGGCGTCGCCCCGCCCTCTGCGGGCCACCACGATGATCTCCGGTGACGATGTCGAGAGCGGCGAACGGTCCCAATCGCCGTACATCACGACGTCGGTGAATCCGGCCGCCCGAAGGAGTGCTTCAAGCACATCGGCGGAGGTGAAACGAAGCGTGCTGACGCCGACCACCGGCATCGAATCACCCGGAAACATGTGGGAGGTTTCGAATTGCACGAGGGTGTGATCCCGTTCCTCCGCGACCTCAAGGAGCTGATGGGACACCTGGACCTCGCCCATCCCCGCCACCGTGACTCGACGCGTAGACCACTCCGGCGTCCAGCGCTCCCAGCTTCGCCGCTCGGGGTTGCGCGTCTCGAACGCCAACGTTCCCAAGGGCGAAAGGGCGGACGCTGCCGCGGTGAGCACGGCCCCGACATCGTGGTCGTCGAGGAACACCTGGAATGCATGGCCCGAAAGAATCGCCAGGTCCACCCACGGGTGCTGCCACCGTTCCCGAGCGTCGCCTTCGATCCACTTCACGTGACCGTCCGGATCGTTTCGACGAGCGATTGCCAGCATGGCCGGCGCCGGATCCAATCCGATCACCGTGTGCCCGAAGCCGGCGATGCGACGGGCCAACAACCCGGTCCCGCAACCGAGATCAGCAACGGCGATCGGGGCGGAACCCAACAGCGACAGATAGAAGTCGGTATCCGGCCCCGCAGGATTGAGCGTGTCATACAGCTCGACGAGACGTGGATCGGTGTATTGGGAGTCGACCATCAGCGCTACAAACCGTCCCGGCCGAATGGGAACCTCGGCGCAGTAAGCGGAAAACGCGAATGCGGCTTCCACAATCGGCCTGCAGGCCAAACAAGCTGGCCTCGGCAATCCCTAATGGTGACAAACCCACCAATGCCTCCTGGGCCAAAGACGATTGCCCGTTCGGACTGGTGATCAGGGACCGGGTACATCGTTCGAAAGCGGCCACTGGCGGGGTCGGACTGCACGTGCACCCAGCTGAACTCCCGTAGGTCAAAGACGCTGGTCGTGCGCTCGATGACAGCCAACGCCTCCCTACCCGAAACACGAGCCACCGCCTCCAACGACAGGACCCACCATCCAAGCAAAAGCGCCAACGGCAGCGAAGCGAGAACGAATGGCGCCGTCCTGGTTACGACGCCGAGCCCAAAGAGCCCCGCCAAGCCCAGCAGGGGCAGCAAGTAGTAACGACGCATCTTCCAGCGCTCGACAGAACTGATGGTCACGGCCGAGTGAGCTCGCGCCCGTTGTCGTATCTCATGTCATGACTGCCGAGCGAGATCGGCGAGCACATAGTCGAGCAGTTGGCGACCGTGATCCGACGCCGTGGCGGATTCGTGGGTGACGATGGTCGAGTCTCGGAACGCCACCAACCGGAGCATGTCGCCCGCCACATCGAGATTGGGGAAGAGGCCAGCAAACGAAAACCCAAGTTCGTCGAGCAGGTCGCCGGCGGCGCCACTCGTGGGATGTTCCATCGGCAGGTCGAGGAACACCGCGTCACGTCCGGTTCCGAACTGCGAGTCCCGCTCCGATGTGACGACGGCACCGAGGTCGGCGCCTGCTTGGTGGACGGTAAGTACGGCAAGGTTGTGATCGTCGCGTTCGAGCACCTCCACCACGGACGACCCAAGGAGGGAACCGGCCGGCTCGTCATGAATCACCGTCCCACGCATGTCGGCCACGTCGACGATGCGCGCCACCTCCTCACGGTGGCGCGCCGGCACAAACAGTGGGCGTTCATGCGCCCGGTTCGTGCGCAGGTAGAAGATCGCCGCCGATTGTCGTCCGACGGGAGCACGGTCCTTCTCCGTCGACTCGGCCGTCGGCGCGGCTGCGTCGTTGGCCACGGTCGACGGGATCCAACCGGGGAGAAAGCCGGTCTCGTGCGCGCCAAGATCGAGGTTGGCTTTCTGGCTGAAGGGATGGGCGGCCGTGGCCTCCGAGAAGAGCCCGAAGAGCCCTTCCGCCGTGGCCCACTCCGCGAGGAAACGTTTCACCTCGGTGAAAAGATGACGGCCTCGAGCCGCCGGAAGCGTGGCCGCCTGGCCGCTCTCCGCCACCGGGGCATCCAAGGTGGACCGCGTCAGCGCGCCGTGGCACAGCAGCGATCCGTCCGGCTCCGTCGCCACGCACGACACCAGCGCGCCGGACGAGAGACGCCGGTCCACCTCGTCGGCGTCGTACACCCACGGGGCGTCGTAGGTGTCGCCGTACGCCACACGGATCGCCGTCCCCACCGTGGCGCCCTCGCCGGGCTTGAGCAACCGGACGATGGTTCCATCGGAAAGGGTGCGAGGAGCATGAGCGGGCGTTTCGCGGTCCTTCGCCATGACGCCGATCGTACCGACCATCCGGCGCTGCGGCCCGACGACGACGGCCAGCCCCCCGACCCGGGTGAGCAGGCATACCCCCCCGGGCGGACGGTGCCCCGCCGGCAGTAACCTCTGGTCATGTCCGACGTTGTCGACACCACTCGTTGGCCGGTCGCGGTGGTGATGGTCGATGCCACGGTGGACCTCACGGCCGCCCAAGAAATCACCGCCGAACTCGACACCCTCTTCGCCCGCCGCCAACGGATGGGCATCGTGTTCGACTACCAGCAGGGCCTGCCCGAAGCCCAGCAACACATCTCGCAATGGCTGGCCGAACGGGCGTTGCTCTCCGAAGCTCCGATTGCGGGGGCCGTCACCGTGGTCGCCGAGGATCGGGTCGGTCACATCTGCGCCATGATCGAATCCGGCACGTTCTCGATGCCCTTCCCCACGTGGGCCACCAGCACCATCGACGACGGCGTCACCTGGTGCGCGCAGCTTCTCGACCCTCGACCGTGAGGTCGACCTTCCCGATCGCCCCCAAACCCCCGTTTTGGTAGGGGAGACGCATCAATTTTGATGCGTCTCCCCTACCAAAAACCAAAAGGGGAGGGGGGGCTACTTGAAGGGGCCGGTGACTTCGAAGGTCTCGCCTGGGGTGCGCTGGGAGGAGAAGTACATGCGCGACCCGTCCGCCGTGAACGCCGGGCCGGTGACCTCAGAGCCAGCACGTCCGGTGATCCGAACGAAGGGATAGGCGGTCTGGCCACTCACATCGACCGCCACAATCTCCATGTTGCCGCCGTCTTCGGCCACGAAAATGTGGGGCGTCTTCGGCGAGATCGTGACGTTGTCGACCCCCGTGAGGACCGGCGTGGGTGAGGTGTTGTCGTCGTACATGATTGTGAGGGTGTTGGCGGCAATGTTGTAGCCCCACACTCGGTTGTCGCCTTTGGTGGTGAAGACGAGCACCCCAAGCCGGTACCAACAACCCTCGCCGCCATTGAACTGTTTCATCGTGGGGACCTGGGAGCGGGTTGCGGTGGGACTGCCGTCGGGGTCGGGGACAGTTGCCCAACCAAGGGTGCCCGACACTTCGGTGAGCACCTCCAGCGTTCCCGCCGTAAGACTGGGGTAGGCGGTGGGAACGAATCGGTAGAGCCCACCGTTGCTCTTGTCTTCGGTGAGGTAGATGTGCTCGTTCACCGGATCAACTGCGGCCGCCTCGTGCTTGAACACGCCGAGGGCTGGACGAGCCAAAGCACCCGTGGCGCCTGTTGGGTCGCACTCCCAAACCTGCCCGGTGTCGGTCTCTTCGCAACTCAACCATGTGCCCCATGGCGTGGGGCCGCCGGCACAGTTGCTCGACGTGCCAGAGAGAATGCTCCGAGCCCCGATGATGGCGCCCACGCTGTCGAACTCAATCGCACCGCAACCGCCACCGCCACCGCTGACCTCGCTGTTGGAGGTATAGATCCATCCGCCGCCGGCAGTGGGAAACACCGCGCCACCGTCCGGGGCGCCATGCCACGTATAGGCGGTGCCGGTCACGGCAACGCCCGTGGTAGCCACGATGCGGCTGGTGAACCCGGCCGGCAGCATCAGACCGTCGGCGTTGGCAGCGAGCAGCGCTCCGTAGTCGGCAGTGATCGCCTGACAAGCGGTGAGGATACCGCCGGAGGCAGTTGCGATGCCGATGCCGAAGGTTGTCTGGAGGAAGTTTCGCCGGTTCATGTTTTGCTCCGCTCGATGGATCGATAGGGGTCCAAATTATTGGGCCCAGGTGAACCACGTCCTGCCAACGCGTGAACATCACCACCTTATGCGGCAATCGTTTGGTGTGCCGTTCGTCACGGCGTTTCTCAGAGTTCCTGCGCCAAGCCGGACGGAGTCGTGGCACCCCGCCCTCCTCCCGGCAAAACCCAGAACTCAGGGAGCGGTGATGGCGGGGCCAGCGCCGGGAGCGCGCCAAGTGACGAAGGGGCGTTGGCTCGTTGCCTCGGGGTCGTCGCGGTAGCGCAACTCCACCGAGCCGGCTCCTACAACCAGCACGATGTCGAAGGCGAAGTACACCGGGCGGGCAAAGGTGACGTCGGGTTTGGGGCCGTGCCGCTCGGGGTCGTAGACGCTGACCGCACCCGCCCGCTCACCGATGCGCCGTTGGCCGCTCGGGGCGCTCAGCGGAAGGACTGTGGGGTCGTCGGTGTCGGGGGACAGGCCCACCGGCTGCACCAGCATCTGATAGACGCCCAAGCGGTTGGCCATCGCCACGAACTCGTGCACACGAACCTTTGCGGTGTGCTCTCCGGGCCAGTCGGTCCAGTACTGCTTCACACCGAGGGAGGCAAGGTAGTCCTCGTCCTCAAAGGACGGATGACGGATGCAAACGAGCCGATCGGCCAACGTGACCGCGCCGGCCAGAACCTGCTCCACCACATCGAGCGAGGGGAGGTGTTCGAGCACGTTGTCGAGGTTGACGTAGTGCACGCCGGCGAACTCGTCGGGATCGAGCAAGGTGATGTCGCCGACCATCGCATCGTTTCCCGCTTTGCGGGCCTTACGCACCTTGCGAGCATCAAGATCGATGCCCACGCCAGGAACGCCGAATCGACGGGCGGCGCTGACCAACGAACGCCCCGCCCCACAACCGAGGTCGATCAAACGAACCTCATCGTGGGGAGTCTGGAGTTGATCAAGCGGTTTCGTAAACACCGGCAGGGCCGGGGGATTCGAGGGATCAAGCGTCGAAGAGTTCGACAACCCGTCGACGGGGATCGGGGCGGGAACTGCTTCAAGTGCGACCATGACGACTCGGATCGTACTCCCCCAACCCAGCCCTATCCCCAGGATCTACCTGTGCCCGAACTCCACACCATTCCCTCGGATCCCCTCGACGACCTCGCCGCCGAGACCGCACACCTCGGGCAGTTGCTCACCAACCTGCCCGACACCGCATGGGCCGCACCATCGGCCGCAGCGCGGTGGTCCATAACCGACCAGGTCGTGCACCTCACTGGGTCCGACGCCGCCGGCGTATTGGCCGCCACCGATCCCGACTCGTTCGGGTCCACATCCACCGACCTGCTCCGCCGGATCACATCTGATGGGCGCAACGATCCCGCCGCCAACACACCGTCGGTCGTGCTTGCTCGGTGGGTCGACACGGCTGCGCAGCTCCGGAGGGCACTTCTCGACCTTCCTCCCGGCCATCGTTTGCCATGGTTCGGGCCATCGATGAGCGTGCCGTCCTTTGTCACCGCCCGACTCATGGAAACCTGGGCCCATAGCCTCGACATCTCCGCCGCGCTGGGTGTCCCCCCGTCGAACACCGACCGACTCGCCCATGTCTGCCACCTCGGCGCCATCACTCGGGGTTGGAGCTTCACGATTCGGGGAGCGGAGGTGTCGAGCGCTCCGGTCCGCATCGACCTCACGTTGCCCTCCGGGCTCGCATGGTCACATGGCGAGGTCGACGCCCCCGATCGGGTGGAGGGATCGGCGTTCGACTTCTGCCGTGTGGTCACCCAACGGGTCAATGTCGCCGACACCAATCTCCGAGTGATCGGCGACAACGCGCAGGCGTGGATGGAGGTAGCCCAGTGTTACGCCGGACGGCCGTCGCTTCCACCGGCGCCCCGTGCGGCCGATCGGTAGTCGCAGGTGCAGACCTGGCTTCACGAGCCGGGATTCACACGAGGGCGGGGATTCATACGAGGGCGGGGCGGATGACCACGACATCGACCCGCCCGAGGCCCTTGACGGGACGGAGCCCCAGCGGACGCACCGAAAGACCGGCGACGCCTTGTACCGACTCGCCCACCGAACGGTCGGCCACCACCGTGTTGGGATAGGCGAGACCAGCAAGCCGGCTGGCCCGGTTTACCGTCTCGCCGTAGATGTCGCCTTCCATCTCGAGTATCGGGCCGATCGCCAAGCCGCCGCGAGCACCGGCCAAGCGCGGGTCTTCAGCGCAACGCATCACGAGGGCCAGCGCGGCGGTCGCGGCGTGGGTGGCATCGGGCGCATCGAACATCACGCCGTCGCCCAGCAGCTTGCGAAGGCGGGCCCCGGAGTTGGTGATCGTCTCGTAGACGTGGCGCTCGAACCGGCCTACGAGGTCGGCCAACTCGCCGTCATCAAGCTTGCGAGTGGTGCGAGTGAAGTCGACCAAGTCCACAAACCCAATGACGCCAAAACCTTGGTCGTCGGTTTTCTCGATCTCCCGGTCGAGCGCAGCGCTGAGGTGGCGGCGGTAGCAGTAGGCCACGAACCGTTCAACGCCCGGAACCATCAATTCAATGATCGAGGCGCGCAGGTCATCGTCGACGAGCCCCGCATCATCGTGGTTCACCATCGCGACCAGTTCATCGGCGAAAAGTTGCACCTGGGCGGTCGCCACCCGGCTCATCGACTGACCCATGACCCGCGTCATGGCCAGCAACTTGTCGCGTTCGGCCAGTTCGAGCTCGATCATCCCATTCAGACTGCGAAGCGCCTCGGCGTCCTCTTCTGAATACTCCACCGCGTTCGCGTCGACAAGCAGAGGGAAGCCCAACGAGAGCCACAACTCATCGGCGAACTCACGGTCCGTGCCGGTGACTGCCATCAGGTCGGAAATGGTGTAGAGAGGCGCGCCCACGATGGCCTCACGTAGCTCTCGACGCAGCTCCGGATCGGCCATGCCCCACCGTAGGTGGGAATCACGATGCCGTGCCGTGATCCACGCGGCGCCGCCCGTGCCGCCCCGCAATCGCCGGCGCCGTCGGCGCATCGCCCGTCGGCGCATCGTGTGGGCAGGAACCGCGCATCCAACGACGCTCCTACCCAACCGTCCCGGCGAGCGGGCACCGCAACCGCCCGTCGGCGCATCGTGTGGGCAGGAACCGCGCATCCAACGACGCTCCTGCCCAACCGACCCGGCGATCGGGGTGGGCACATCGACCGCCCGATCGCCCCCGTCGGCGCATCGTGTGGGCAGGAACCGTGCATCCAACGACGCTCCTACCCAACCGTCCCGGCGAACGGGCACCGCAACCGCCCGTCGGCGCATCGTGTGGGCAGGAACCGCGCATCTAACGACGCTCCTGCCCAACCGATCCGGCCCGCGATCGCCCCCGGTCCAGCGGGGCGGGCGGGCGTCAGAATGGTTGAGCGGCGGTTGGGCGGGGTGCGAGTACCGCGGGCAGTCGCACCTTCATGGTGTTGCCATTGACGGTCACTTGCCAACCGAGCGCCGCCGTGGAGGAAGCCAAATCGGTTGGCAGCACCTGCCCCGGATCGGCGACGAGAGCAAGGTGTAGGTCGTCGCCGGAGCGGGTGATCGTGAGCTCGCCGCCATTGGTGCGCCGGGCGGTGGTGACGAGTTCCTCGACCGCACGAAGGAGCACCAATACTCCCTCGATCGAGATCGGCGCATCGAGCGGAATGGCCCAACCCACGTCGATCGGGACGCCGCACTCCTCCCGGCTGGCTGACGCCAAGATGTCGACGGCAGCACGGGCCGCCTCCATCGAGGGGCGGATCGGCATGGGGCACGTGGCATCGAGGTGGACGCTCACCCAGTCTCGCCACAAACGACACAAACGCCGCCGCTCGAACACCCAAAGGCCTTCGGGGTCGAGCGTGCTCCTCACCGCAAGCAGTTCCTGCTCAGCCACGTTGGCTCGGGCAGCAGCATCGACGGAAGCGGCCTCGGCGATGGCCGCCCGCTCCCGCTCACCTTCGGCCGTCCGCCGCTCTGCCGTCGCCACCTCTCGCTCCTCTTCGGCCCGAGCCCGCTCGTCCTCCGCCCGCTGCCGTTCCGCCGAGGCGCGGGTATCGGCAGCAGCAGCTCGATCCCACTCCTCCTTCGCCCTCGTTTCGGCTTCGGCGGCCCGCTGTTGCTCCGATCGAGCCCGCAGATCGGCGGCCTGGGCGCGTGTGGCGGCAGCGGCACACTCATTTTCGAGCGTTGCCACCTTCGCCTCCGCGGACGTCAACGTGACCGTCGTCGCGTTGAGATCGTCGCTCGTCTTCGCCAGCTCGGCCTTGATCAGACCCCCGGCTCGACGGAGCATGAGCGCCCAGCCAGTGGCGAGGACGGCCACAACGGCAAGGACGATCAGGGCCGGCAGCACGTCGGGAACCGTACTTCGCGGCTGTCGTGAGGCACGCGGTCCGACCTGAGGACCGACGGACCAGAGGACCGACGGCGCGGGGTCACGACGAGAACGGGCGGTCGCCTTCGGGAAACGAATCCTGCGCCATGGTTCCGAGCATCGCAACGACGAACCGGTGCCAGGAGCGTCAGGCTTCGCAACACGACGGAGGACTTCGTGACACCAAGAGACCGGAGGCGTGTGTGGAACGGCGACAGGTCCGCACCCCTCAGAGGCTGTCGGCAAAGTCATGCCCGCTCAGGGCCGTCCTGGACATCCCGCCATGCGGCGTCCTCGTCCTCGACGCCCGATTACAGGGGGGCCTTCGTCCTGCGTCCTTGCCTGGCGGGCGCCAGAACGCCCGCTGATCTGGGCGGACTTCACCGACAGCCTCTCAGGCTTCAACCCGGCAGCATTGCCAGGGGGCGACCCGCGTTACGAAGGCATCCGGCCCGGTGACGACGTTGCGCAACGCCGTCACCGGTATGCCGTGGGGCGCTATGAAAAGCGCCCCATTGACCGAGGCGATCCAAAACGCCAGTCGCCACCAATCGCCGATGGCGATGACGAAGCCGGCTTGGTGTAGCAGCTCAGCTCCTTCGGCTCCCACCGCCCGATGAAGACAAGCCGTGGTCAGTGGTATGCCGCGCAGAAGCTCATGGACCACCCGACCGTCAGGCACGTTTCGTCATCCCGACGCCGCCGCAATCTCACCTAGGAGGCGGAGAGCGGAATCTGTCGTTGCGTTTGTGGCAGCGGGGCGGTGATTGGGCCACGGTCGACCAATTCTCGTAGTGACACCCACGTCGTCCGCCTCCAGGTGGCGATTGGCCCCGAACCGACGGAGGTCGGCGTCGAGCGCAGCCGTCGACGACGCCCGGAGCAGTGTTCGGTCCATGCCACGATCGGCACGGGTTCGGCGGGCAAGAGTGAGGGTGGACATCGGTGAGCTCCCGGGCTGGTGTGAACCACCTGACCGCGGAGACCGCTCTCGATTGCGGTTTGGGGAAGGATCGCACGCCAGCACCGGAACTCTTGGGTGGCCCCCGCCGGGTCGACCAGTTGCGGAAATGAGTCCCCCGAGTCCCCCTGGCGCTGAGTCCCCCTGGCCCGGAGCACGGCGGCCGTGGTGAAGGACGGGGATCATGCCGACGGCAGGAACGGTTCGCAGACTGTGCCATACACGACCCTCCGGCCACCGCCCACCTCAACGCGAGGGAGCAGGAGCGGGTGGCCCGGCACCCACGTCCGTGAGAGTGATCCACCCGTTGTTGAGGGCCTGGATGTCGTCGACCGGCGCGGTGACGGCGGTGTCGCACTCCGCCGGGTCGAGCAACCCACCGTTGGTGGTGTCGACGGCCGCCGGTACCGCTTTACGGCCTCGCGGCTCCCCTCCTCGGCAGGTGGGAACGTTGAGGTTGTCGACCGTGGCCGGGTCTGTGGAGCCTGGGTTTGTGAAGCCAGGGTCTGTGAAGCCAGGGCCAGTGGTTGGCCGGCCCAAAAGCGCCGCCCGGTGCTCGTCCACCCATTCCACCGCGAGCCGGACGGCGACGCCGTAGTCGAGAGGGTCCTCGAGGCGTTGACCGAGCCCTTGACTGACCGCCAAGCCAGGGATGCCGGCCTTCGCAGCAGTGCGGGCGGCGCCAACCGTGCCCGACAGCGCGATCGCCGGCCCCACGTTCTGACCGAGGTTCACGCCGGATATCACGACGTGGGGACGAGTCGGCATCCCCCCATCAAGCGCCCATGTCACTGCGTCAGCCGGCGTGCCGGCCACGGCCGTACCGGGCACGCCACTCTTTGTGGTGCCGGCCGACGTGGCCGGTGGCACCACCGATCGCTGCTCGCCCACGCCACTCTGATTCGTGGCGGGCGCCACGATCACCACTTCGGTGGCCGGCAACGCGCGGAGGCCTACCGCCAATGCGTCGATACCTGGCGCACCGATTCCGTCGTCATTGCTCACGAGGATGCGCAGTGTTGCCGTCCGCCCGCCAGTCCCCGTCGGCCCACCGGTCCCCGTGGGGGCGGGCGACCCCGAGGGGCCAGGTCCCGCCGTGGTGATCGACGTCGACCCACCGGTGGTCGAAACGGCGGTGGTGGGGGAAGACGGCCCACTCCCCCCACTGCAAGCACCGACGAGAAACACCGCCACCCCAAACCCGGCAAACAACGCACCACGAGGCACCCGGCACGTCGAAGGAACGTTTCGAGCGGAGGCAACGTCATCGAACGGGGCAAGACGGAGATCGGAGAACACTCGCATTCCCCCATCGTGGCGTACCGCAGTCGTCGGCGTGGGGTTGTCGATCGCCAGCCAGCAACCATTCGTCGACACGTACTGCTACCCGTTCCGGCCGGCTTCGAACCGGGACCCGCAATCGGCGGTTCACGGCGAAGCGAAATCACGCGCTCAGCGAGCAGAAATGGACCTTCGGGATGCTCGTCGGTGGTCATCGACGGCGCCCGTGGAGGCCGCTGAGGCCGTTGAAGATGCCGTCGGCGGAGTAGCGGAGGCGGCGGACGTAGCCGTCCTACCCACCCCGGCATCGTGGCCCGACGCGGGGGCGAGCGGCAGACGCACGGTGGCCCGCAGGCCGCCTTCCGGGCGGGCGGCCACGACGAACGTACCGCCGTGGGACCGCACCACCGATTGCACCACCGTGGTTCCCAGGCCGTAACCCGGACGCCGACCATCGATCCGATGGAACGGCTTGGTGATCTCTTCGATCTGCTCGGGGGAGAAACGGTCGCCGCTGTTCTCGACGAGAAGGACTGCTTCGTCGGTGGCAGCGTCGGCATGCACAAAAATATGCAGCCAGCCGCCAGGACGGTTGTGTTTGATGGCGTTGTCGACGAGGTTGCCAACGAGTCGTTGCACCAGGAAATGGTCGGCGAGGATCACCGCAGTATCGAGCGAGAGATCGATCTCCACCCGCGCCGCATCGGCTCGGTCGACCGATTCGCCAACCACATCACCGGTGACATCGGCCAGGTCGATCGGCTCACGGTCATTCATCGTGCTCTCACTTCGGGCCAACGCCAACAAGCTGTCAAGCAGTGCTTCCGTGCGGTCGGCGGCAGCACGGACCGTTTCGGCCATCACCCGCTCGCGCGCCGAAACATCCGACTGATCGAGAACGAGGTCGGTCTCGGCCCGGATGATCGAGATCGGGGTACGGAGCTCGTGGGAGACGTGGGCCGCCAGATTGCGTTGCGCGTCGAATGCCACCTCAAGTCGAGACAACATGCCGTCGAGCGTGTCGGCCAGTTCCTTCAATTCGTCCCTCGGGCCTTCCATGGCCAGTCGCTCGTTGAGATTCTCCTCGGAGAGATCTCGGGCTCGGGACGTGAGCCGGCCGACAGGACGAAGCACCCGACCGGCCGCCAACCATCCCACCAAGGTGGCGGCCACCAGCATCACCCCCAGTGCGATGCCGGAACCGACAAGCAACTCGTGGAGCGCATCATCGGTGATGTCGGCCTGCACGCCGGTAATCACTTCACCAACGTTGCTGGCCTCCCGGGGACCCGGCTGGGCGGGGGGCGGCAGCTGGAGCGTATTGAAGGCTCGGATCTGCTCCTCGGTGTAGCCGTATTGCTCCGATGCCCGTCGGAGCGAGTTGCCCTCCTGATCGCTCTCGAGGCTGCCCTTCACCTGGAGATAGGCAACGGCGAGCACCATTGCGCCGAGCATCAGAAACATCGCCGTGTAGAACGCAGTGAGCCGGAGCCGAATGGTGGGGCGGAATCTCACGTGGAGGCCAGTTCCTCTGTGGCCGGGGTGGCGATTCGGTAACCAACGCCAACCACGGTGTCGATGACAGCCGGTTCACCAAGTTTGCGGCGGAGGGTCATGACCGCAATGCGGATGGCGTTCGTGAAGGGATCGGTGTTCTCGTCCCACACCTTCTCAAGGAGTTCCTCGGCGCTCACCACCCGTCCGTTCGCGGACATCAGCACCTCGAGGACCCCGAACTCCTTGCGGGTGAGGGTAATCGCCTTCCCGGCCCGCTCCACCTGCCGGCTCGGCACATCAACGACCAGGTCGATGAACGTGAGCGTGGGCGGAACGACAGCCGTGACCCGACGACCAAGCGCCCGCACCCGAGCCACAAGTTCTTTCATGGCGAACGGCTTGGCGAGGTAGTCGTCGGCGCCGAGGCTGAGGCCAGCGACACGATCGTCGAGGGTGCCCGACGCGGTGAGCATCAAGATGCGTTCGCCGGCACCCCTCCGGGTGAGCTCCCGACAGACGTCGTCGCCGTGCAGCACCGGGAGATCGCGGTCGAGCACCACCACGTCGTAGGCGGTAATCGCTGTTTTGTCGACCGCTTCGGCACCGTCGATGGCGAGGTCGACGGCCAGGGCATCTTGCCGGAGGCCGCGAGCGATCACATCGGCCAATGCTTGATCGTCTTCTACGACGAGAACTCGCACGTCGGTCCCCCTTTGAACCATCGAGTGCTCCTCCCACTGGCACTGTGACGTGGGTCACGGTGACAGGCGAGTACTACGGAGAGCATATGGGCTGCTCATCACCGGTGCCGTGTTGGAGGAATGCTCACCGATCGAGGCTTGCGTTACGCTCTCCATGTGTGTTAGGCATACCTATCGAATCTTCTTCAGGAGGCTACATATCTATGCTGACCGTCCGTGACCCGTTCCCGTCCTTTGCCCTGACCGCTGCCCAACGAAACAACGATGGCGCCATCGAGTTCGTGGAGGTGTCGTCGCTCCAGTGCGCTGGCCTCTGGACGGTGTTGGTGTGCTGGCCAAAGGACTTCACCTTCGTGTGTCCCACCGAAATCTCCGGCTACGCCGATCACCACCAGGCCTTCACCGATGCTGGCGTCAGCCTGCTCGGCCTGAGCCTCGACAGCGAGTACGTGCACCAAGCCTGGCTTGAGGTCAATCCGTTGTTGGCCAACGTGCGCTTTCCACTGCTCTCCGACCTCAAACGGGAGTTGACCACCGCGCTCGGTGTGCTCCATCGCGACAGTGGCGTGCCACTGCGGGCCACCTTCGTCGTGGACCCCGAAGGGACCATTCGGCATGTGAGCGTCAACGACCTCGACGTGGGAAGAGACCCTGCGGAAACCCTGCGCATCGTGCTGGCGTTGCAATCCGGGGGGCTCACGGCGTGCGGCTGGACGCCTGGCGATCCGAATCTCGTGGCGGCGTAGGTCCGACCGTGGACGACAACGCCTTTGCTGCACTTCGTGTGGCCGCAACACTTGTGCACGCACTTCCCGGCCTGCGCGGGCGTGTCCGGCTCGGCGGTCGCACCCTTTGTGATGTCACGTGGGACGATATGCCAACGAGCCCGATGGTGGTTTCGCCCTGCGGCTTTCGCACGGCGATCGCGAAGGCGCACCGGCAACGCCAAGCCGGCGAAGAGGTTCGGTTCCTCCACCTTTCCGCCGATGCCAATCCGGCGGTGGACATCGGTGTTCCCGTGCTTGGCCGCACCTACCGAGGAGGGATCTATGCCGTGCCCCTGGGTGACCGTTTCCTGTGCGCCTTTGCCACCACGCTCAACCCCGACGTCTGCCACGAAGAACTTGAGGATCTGGTCGGTGGGCTCGAGCCACCTGATGGCATGTGGGGCCTGGGCATCCGTGGCGACAGCGGCACCCAGATCACCCTCCTTCACACCGAACTCGCCTGCGACATGGCGGGGCCCGACATTGATTGCGCCATTGAACTGCTGCACCAGGTGCTCGCCCGTGTGACCGCCCGAGAACTCGTCGATTCCGTCTCGGCATTGGTCTGACGGGGCCGGCCCAATGAGACGCTTGGCCCAGGTCTGGCGGACCAACCGGTCCGCCACCCACCCTCTTCGGCGTCAGGGCGCGCCGAAGGGATGATGCGGGTCGTACCGGTGAGGGCTCACCTCCCTGTCCTCACCGGTACGGTCTGCGCTACGAAATGCTGCTCACGCTCCAACGCGCGTCACGACGGGGTTCTGGCCAGGGACCAGATAGGAAGGGGAGTCAGTGATTCCCGTCAGTGATCCCCGTCGGTGGACCGGGGTGGGCGGCCGAGCACAGCGAGAGCTTCGTCGTAGAGCCGCACCACCTCCATTCGGATGTCGGCCCGTGCGGTCATTCGCAACCCGGAGCGCACCCGCACCGGAACTTGTTCACCGTTCACCGTGGCCTCAAAATCGAAGCCCCCGCCATCAATGTGCGAGAGCCGGGCGGCCGTGGCCGCTGGCACCCCCCCGAGGGCCTGGCAGATGGCCAGGGAATCCTCAGGGTGGTCGTCGTTCATATGCCGCGTGACGGCGACGATCACATTGCCGTCGAACGGATTGTCGGGGAACGGATCATCGGTCATTGGTGCGGAAGCCTCGGACGTTTCGGGGGGACAGGGTCGGGAGACAGGGTCGGGGAGGGTCGGGGCTGGGGACAGGGCTGGTGAGCTAGACGGCCGGTTAGTCAGTCCGCTGGCAGTCAGTCCGCTGGCAGTCAGTCGGCCGGCAACTCAGCCAAGAGCGCGGTGTTGAGGCGATACGCCTCGAGCACCTCGGCAATAAAACGGTCCTGCTCCTCCGGGTCCCACGGGGCACCGTTGAGCAATGCCCGGTAGGCATCCTTCCAGGCGGCAGCGTCCTCGATGTCGTCGAACCGGTAGAACGCCGTGCCCGCACCCGAGTCGGCATCGAGGTCGAATACTCGGCGCACCACCCGACCGATCATCTGTCCCCCGGAAAGATCACCCATCGACCGGACGTACTGATGGGCTACTACCCCGGCCGGCCACTCGGCTCGTACCGCTCGGAGCCTTGCGAGGTAAGCCTCAGTGGCGGGCAGCACCGAAAGTTCGGGCCCGTCGTCCTCGCCAATCAGGGCTGCGAGGTCAGCGTCGAGTGCGGCCAGACGGGTGAGTTCAGGAAAGACGAACACCTTGAGCGCCGGATCGTTTGCCAACCCGGCCGTTGCGGCTTCGAGCTCGGTGTAGATCGCCCGGTACTGCAACACCAGGAGGGCGTAACGCTTGACCGGCAACGAGCCGTCGAACAATCCCTTCATCGCCGGCGACGACTCGGCCCCCTGGTGCGCGCCCCACGACGCTTCTCTCAGGCGGTCGGAAAACTCAATAGCCGTCGTGGCGTTGGGATCATTGGATGGGGGGGCGGGGAGTCGCTGGACGACCGGCACGAGTGCTCCTTCGGCTGCATCGCAGCGTTGTTAGGTTTGCTTTCTATCGAATCCTAGGGTAGATAACTAGCATGAGTCTTGATACCTTGGCAATCGGCGCCGTCGCAGCCTCCCTCGTTTTGGCTTTGGCGGCGCCATCCCCGGCCCGGGCCGCAGATGCCACAGACGCACCGATCACCACGATCAGCGCCGATGGGCGGTCCGTTACCGATGGGACCCGCACCCTTCGGTTGAGCAACGCCAGAGGGTTGAGCACGCTGGGCGAATCAGTGACGGTCACCGGTTCGGGCTATGCCACCAACAAAGGCATCTACGTCGCGTTCTGTGTAGCGCCCGCGTACAACCAGCTGCCAACGCCGTGTGGCGGCGGTTCGAGCGGTGACGGTTCCACGTCCACCTGGGTCTCGTCGAACCCCCCGTCCTACGGCGAAGGCGTCGCCACGCCCTACGGACCCGGCGGCACGTTCCAGGCCACCTTCGATCTCGACCCGGTGCTCAACGCCACCACCGACTGTCGGGTGGTGGTGTGTGCGGTGGTGACTCGCAACGACCACATCCGCACCACCGACCGATCGCAGGACCTCATTCTTCCGGTCGGGTTCGCCCCTCCCGGGACCCCCACCACACCGCCCACCACGAGCCCTCCCACCACAGCTCCACCGCCGACCAGCCCTCCCACCACGTACCCCGGACAGGTCACTACCCCGACCACTGCCAGGTCGGGCGCCGACAACTCCACCACCACCGTGCGCCCGATCGACGTGGCGTTGCCCGCGCCGCGCACGGCGGTGGCCGCTGACGGTCTGTCCGCCTCCGACGGCGTCCGGACGTTGCGCTCTGCCAAGGCCGCCAGCGTCGATCCGGCCGGCGAGCCGATCGTGGTTTCGGGATCCGGTTTCGACGGAACCAAGAGCGTGAAGGTGGCGCTGTGTCTCGTGCCGCCCGTGGGGACCGCGCCCACGTTGTGTGCGGCCTCGGCCATCACTGCCGGCCCCGCCAAGGTGGCGGCACGTTTCGCCGCACCGGCCGACCCGGTGGTTCCCGGTGCGGGCGGCGCGTCACAGCCGCTCGGTCCCGGTGGGTCGTTCTCCACCACACTTTTCGTGGCTCCCGAGATCGACGCCCGAACGGATTGCCGAGTCGTTGCCTGCGGATTAATCGTGCGCAACGACCTCCTCCGGCCATCGGATCGGTCGCAAGACGTGGTGCTCCCGGTCTCGTTCGCATCCGGCACGGGAATGGGGACCAACCCTGGCACCACGATCGACGACGATGCCTCCACCGGATCCTCCAACGCCACCGTCGCGGCTGTAGGCGGAAACGGTGGCATTTCGTCGGTGCCCGATGGCCCGGCACCGGGGGATGAAAACGCCTCCGTCGCCGGCGTCGCCGCAAGCGAACGGACGTCGTCACGCGACAGTGGGTCCCGCCTCTCACTCGTGGTGTTGGCCTTCCTTGTCGCCATCGCTGCGGCGGGCATCGTCGTCGTCCGTCGTCGAACAACGCTGGCGGCTGACGGCCCGGCGGGCGTGCCGACGTCGGAGTCGGGCTTGCCCGCTCCCGGGCCGTCATCACCTGGGCCGTCATCACCCGGGCCGCGCACCGCAACAGGCGAGGTGCCGGCATGAAACGCAACGCACCAGGCCGGCCCACAACAGGCCGGCCCACAACAGTCCGGTCGCTCGCCCACGTTCTGATTCCCCTGCTTGTCGGTGCCTTCCTCCTCCTCGGTTGCGCCCCCGCCGGCTCGAGCGGATCCGACGGCGCAGCACCGGTGCTCGGTGGTGCGTCGACATCGTCGGGCAGCGGTAGCCAGCCCGCGACAGACGCCGACCGGCGGGTCCAACGAATCCTTCCCCTGCGCGGCAACATCAGCGAGGTGGTGTTCGCCCTCGGCCTCGGCGATCGGGTCATCGGTCGTGACGAATCGGCCACCTTCCCGGAGGCAGCCAGCCTCCCTCTCGTGACGAAGGGCCACGAGGTCTCACCCGAGGCCGTGCTGTCGTTGCGGCCCACCTTGGTGCTCGCCCAGTCCGACGACGGGCCGCCCGAAGCCCTCGACGCCATCCGGTCGGCCGGCGTCGAGGTGCTCGTGGTGCCTACTCCCAAGACCATCGACGACATCAGTCCGAGAATCCGATCCATCGCCACCACGTTGGGACGCGAGGCCGCCGGCAACGATCTCGCCACTACCACCGAACGCAAACTCGTCGACGTGCAGCGCACGGTCCCCTCCGCCGCAGATCCCCCCAAGGTGGCGTTCCTCTACATGCGTGGACAGGCTGGTGTCTACCTCATCGCCGGCAAGGGCTCGGGGGTGGACTCCATGATCGCCGCCGCAGGCGGCATCGACGCCGGAACAGCGTTAGGTCTCACCCGGTCGTTCACCCCGATCACCAGTGAGGCGCTGGCCCAGGCGGCACCCGACATCATCCTCATGACGACGACGGGGCTCGCATCCGTGGGCGGCATCGAGGGCCTCGTGGACATTCCCGGCATCGCCCAGACCCCCGCCGGAAAGAACCGCCGGGTGGTTACCCAGGAGGACGGACTGCTGTTCAGCTTCGGTGCCCGCACGCCGCAATCACTGCGGTCACTCATCGACGAGCTGTACCCCGACCGTGCCCCGTAACGTTTCACGATCCGCCGGCGTATTGCTCGGGCTGACCTTCCTGCTCGGACTCGCCATCGTCATTGCCGCCGGTCGTGGCGCCGTCCCGATCGCCCCCGAGGAGGTGGTTGGCTCGATCAGTCGGCGGCTCGGTCTCGCCCTCGGCACCGCACCCGACCCTTTCAATGACAACGTGTTGTGGGAGATCCGACTCCCCCGCGTGATGCTCGCCGCCGTGGTGGGCGGCGCATTGGGTTGTGCTGGCGCGGCGATGCAGGGCACCTTTGCCAACCCACTGGCCGAGCCCGGAATCGTCGGGGTGTCATCGGGCGCCGCCCTCGGAGCCGTGCTCTCGATCGTGTTCGGCATCACCATCGCTGGAACATGGAGCCTGGCCGCGGCGGCGTTCGTCGGTGGCCTCCTCACCGTGATCGCCGTGTACCTCGCCGCCCGCCAGAACGGTCGCACCGAAGTGGTCACCCTCATCCTCACCGGGGTTGCCGTGAACGCCATGACGGGCGCCTCCATTGGCCTGCTTTCCTACATCTCCACCGACGCCCAACTTCGCTCCATCACGTTCTGGACACTTGGGAGCGTGGCCCAAGCCACGTGGCCGAAGGTGGCCGTGGTGGCGCCGATCGCCGTGGTGGGCATCGGTTTGGTGTGGTCGCAGAGCCACAAGCTTGACCTACTGGCGCTCGGTGAAGCGCCTGCTCGACACCTCGGTGTCGACGTTGAACGCCTCCGCATGACCATGCTCATTGCGGTGGCGGTGCTCACGGCATCGGCGGTGAGCGTCTCGGGAATCCTGCTTTTCATCGGACTGGTGGTTCCCCACCTCGTGCGCATGGCCGCCGGGCCGGGCCACCGACTGCTCATCCCCGCATCGGCGCTTGGCGGCGCGGCGATCCTGGTGGTGGGCGACTTGTTCGCTCGCACCATCGCCGCTCCCGCAGAGATACCACTCGGGGTGCTCACCTCGCTCATCGGCAGCCCGGTCTTCTTCTGGCTCCTGCGCCGCACTCGTGCCAAACAAGGCGGTTGGGCATGACGGCGACCTCGGCCAACATGCCGATGGTCGACCGGCTCGAGAACCCGCCCACCGAGCCAGTCGTGCAGGCTCGGAACGTGGGGGTGGTGCGAAGCGCACGTCATCTGCTCGCCGACATCGATCTCGACGTGCGCACCGGCGAGGTCATTGCCGTGGTCGGGCCCAACGGCGCCGGCAAATCCACGCTCCTCAGCGTGCTCGCTGGCGACCTGCACCCCGACCGCGGCGAGGTCACACTCTTCGGCGCCCCGATCCGCTCCTGGAACGCGGGCGACGCCGCCCGCCGCCGCGCCGTGCTGCCGCAACAGGTGACGGTGAGCTTCCCGTTCACCGTGCAAGAGATCGTGGCCATGGGACGAGCGCCATGGGCCCGCACGCCCCACCGGTCCGACGATGCCAACGTGATTCTCCGGGCGATGGAACAGGCCGACATCACCACGCTGGCCGACCGCACCTTTCCCACGCTTTCCGGCGGCGAGAAGGCGCGTGTGGCGTTGGCTCGAGTGCTGGCCCAGCAAGCCCCGGTACTCCTCCTCGACGAGCCCACCGCTGCCCTTGACATCCGCCATCAGGAGCTCGTGCTCGGCGTGGCTCGGCACCAGGCCGACAAAATGGGCGCTGCCGTCGTTGCCGTGCTCCACGACCTCGGCTTGGCCGCCGCCTACGCCGATCGGATCGTGGTGCTGCATGCCGGTCGTATTGCCGCGACGGGACCACCGAGCGAGGTGCTCACGAGCGAACTCTTGAGCGATGTGTATCAGCACCCGGTCGATGTGCTGCCCCACCCACACGGCCGCGAGTTGTTGATTCTCCCGCGCCGGTGGATGGCTCCTTCCCGCGATGTCAACGGCGTCACGACACCCAAGCCCGCCACGACACCCAAGCCCACGACACCCAAGCCCACGACACCCGACTCTCTTCCATCCGTCTACCCGACCCCCGGAGGCACCACCCCGTGACCCGCCCCATGACCCGCCCCATGACCCACCCCGTGACCCACCCCATGACCCGCTCCACCTCCAGCCGAACCGCGGACATCCAACCCGCGACCGACCGAACCCTGACCACGCAGTCGCACAGGGGACGGGCCGCCGCGCCGGTTCGAGTGACCGGGCGCACGCCCGTCCGTCGACATCGTGGCGCCCCCGTCGCGTTGTTGGTCGCGCTGTTCGTCGCCGCCGGCAGCGCCGGCGCGCTCACCCCCGCGTCGGCGGGAATGGCGCAGCCCATCGATCCCATCGAGCCGATCGCTGCGTTCATCTCTGCCGCACCCGACACCGGACCGATCTCCCTCGCCCGCCCGTCAGCCCGCCCGTCGGCCGGTGAGGCCGCCGGATTCGCGGCATCCGTTCCACCACTCGCAGTGATCGGCGGAGCGCTCGACTGGGGACTGCGAGCCTCGTTCCGTTCCTACGTCACCGGGCCTATCGCCAGGGGCGCTATCACGGTCACCGATGGCACGTCGATCAACACCAACGGCACCTTTCATTTCCCGAGCAACAGTTTGGGCTCCCTCACCGACCTCTCCCATGCCTCCGGCGGCTTCGCCGGGACCGTGAACTTCACCGGACATAGCGGCGCCCTGAACCTCGAGCTGACGGAACCGCGCGTCACCGTGAATGGCACCACGGGCACGTTGGTGGTCGACTTGACCAGCTCCCCCGTTGGCGAGCCCGTCGAGACTTGGGACGACCTCGAACTGGCGACCCTCGATCTCACCGGGATCACTGCCACACCCGTCGACGGCGGCGCCCGCTGGTCGTCCGTACCCACGGTGATCACCGCGGCGGGGGCACCGGCCATGTCGGACTTCTACCCCGCGGGCACACCCCTCGACCCGGTGTCGTTCACCCTGCTCACCACCGACGCACCAGGTGCCCCCGCCAACGGTTCGTTCGTGGGGACCACGCCCACACGGCTCGTGGATTCTCGTGACGGAACCGGCACGGAGGCCAGCCCGTGGTCCGCCGCGCAGCAACGGGAGGTGACCGTGGCCGGTGGCACCACGGGCATTCCTTCGGACGCGTTGGCCGTGGTGCTCAACATTACCGGTGTGCTCCCGAGCGCGACCACCCACCTCACGGTGTGGCCGGCCGGTCAGACGATGCCGGTGGCCTCGAGCCTGAACCTTCCAGCCGGGAGCGTGCGGCCCAACCTCGTGACGGTGAAGGTGGGCACGAACGGCGCCGTTTCGATCTTCAACAACGTGGGGAACATCAACGTGATCGCCGATGCCGTGGGTTATTTCGAGGTCGACGACTCCCTGCCCGGACGGTTCAACGGGCTCACCCCCACCCGCCTGATCGACTCCCGAGACGGTACCGGAACGACGCTCGGCCCGTGGACCGCCGGACAAGCCCGCACGATCGTGGTGGCCGGAGGCAACTCGCCGGTACCGGCCGATGCGTCAAGCGTGGTACTGAACCTCACCGGTGCGAGCGCATCGGTGGCAACCCATCTCACGGTATGGCCGGCAGGAGAAGCCCAGCCGGAAGCATCGAACCTCAACCTGTCACCCGGCCCGGCGTCGGCCAACCTCGTGATGGCCAAACTCGGCGCCACCGGCGACGTGTCGATCTTCAACAACAGCGGTTCCGTCCACGTGATCGCCGACCTCGTTGGTTACTTCGGCGCGACCGGCCAGCGGTTTACGCCGGTGACACCGACCCGCCTCGTGGACTCCCGCGACGGCTTGGGAACCACCATGGGTCCCTGGGCCGCGGGGTCGCAACGAGTCGTCGATCTCACTCGAGGTCCGATCCCGGCCGATGCCGGCGCGGTGATGTCCAACCTCACCGGTGTGGCTCCTTCCGCCGACACGCACATCACGGCATGGTCGGGTGACACAACGATGCCCATCGCCTCCAATCTCAATCTGGCCATGGGCGACGTGCGAGCCAACCAGGCCGTCACGGCGCTGAGCGACACGGGCACGAGCCCCATCGGCACCATCAGCGTGTTCAACAACAGCGGAGCGGCCGGGCTGCTGGTGGACGTCGTCGGCTACTTCCTCTGATCGGTTCGGGTGCTCACGAGACATTGACAAGAAGGTGAGTTGCCACAGTATGATAGGTACACCTAACGTCATACATTGTGGCGACCTATTGAGGAGAACACATGCAGACAGCGCACCCGAGGAGCCGCCAGCGGTGGCTCATCCGAGGCCTTGCCCTCGCCACCCTGATGGCGGTATCCACTGGTTGTTGGGGAACCTGGGGCCTCCGGCAGAGCTACCGGAACTACATCACCTCGCCCATCGCCGGCGGCTCCATCGCCACCGAACCGGGCGCCACCTGGCTCGACGGCCCCGGCAGCGGCAAGGGCCCTTTCCAGTGGGATTTCGACTGGTCCACGTTTGACGTCGCAACCGAAACCGGCAGTGTGCAACTCAAGGGCGGCGTCCACACCAAGGGTCATGCGTTTGGCGGCGGCTACCTGCTCGACACCAGCTTCTGGAACCCTCGACTGGACATCGCCGGGGACACCGGAACGCTCTACGCCGACCTCAACTACCGACCGTCCGCTGGCTCCCCCCCGGCACTCCAGAACCTGGTCGCCGCGCCCAACACGGCGTTCGCCACGGTCGACCTCTCGGGCGAGGATTTCACCCCCGACGCTGATGGTTTCGTCACGATCTCCGACGCACCCATGACCGGCATTCCCGCCGCGATGACACTCATCGGCTGGGATGCGTTCTACCCCAACCCCGTGGCCCTCGACCCCTACTCGGTTCGGTTCAAGCCCGAGTGGGCACCCGTCTTCATCAACCAGCCGACGGTCACCGTCTCGCAAACCACTGACCTTCGTGTCGGCGACGTCATCACGGTGTGGGGCAAGGGCTTCGACCCCGCCGGCAACATCGGCACCCGTCCGCCGTTTTCGGGTCAGCCCGCCGGCGTGTACGCCACCTTCGGCAAGTTCACCGATCCGTGGCAGCCATCCACCGGTGCACCGAGCGCCAATCGTCCCATCACCAGTCAGAAGTGGGCGGTTCCCGCCGCGACGCGCGCACTGATTGACCCCGCCGGCACGAACCCATCGTTCGTCACGATCGACGCCTACGGCCGGTGGAAAGCCACGCTCACCATCGGTACCAGCGCCGCCGCTACTGGCGACTACGGCGTGTACGTGTACCCCGGCAGTGGCGCCGTGAACCCGGCCCACGAGATCGAGACACTCACCACCTTCGCCCCGTAGCGGAGGCCATCACCAACATTCCTGTGGGGGCGTACGGCCGTCGATTCGCCGGCTGTGCGCCCCCGCCGTTCGTTTTCGAAGACCGGTCAGGGCTTGCGGGAACGCAGTGCGAGCGCCAGCGCGGCACAGGCTGCGATCATCGCGACGATGCTCGCCCCCAAGGCCGCACCGGCCAGAGCCGACGTATCGGAACCGGCTGTTGCCACGGGGGAAGCGGCACTGGCGGGGGTGGCGCCGACCAACGGTTTCGAGGTCGACCCCGCTCCCGCTCCCGGTCCCGCAAGGGGATCGCCGTGTTCATCGAGTGCCGGCCCCGAACCGCCGGCATCACCCGAACCGGGGGCCACCAGCAGAAGTACCGGAGCGGGATGCTCGAGGTCCGTCTTTGGGGTGCCGGCGTCGACCCGTTCGATCCAGTCCACGTTCTGCCCGTCGCTGTAGGTCTGGATGGCCGGAAAGGCCAAGGTGTTGAAGGCGACGGTAGCGGTGGCGGTGGTGGTCGGCAACGGGCCCAGTGCCACGTCGAAATCCTGGTAACGCTCCGGGGCGATCGTTCCTCCTTCCCACGTGATCACCGACACGCGAGCGACCGACGAGCCGGCGGGGGTCGCCTTCTCCAAGGTGATGGTCCATCCCGGCACCTCACGGGGCGCCACATACGCCAACGGGACTTCAGGCGGGAGCTGTACCCGCACCTTCACCGTGTCGGCATCGGTGCGTTCGTTCGGCACCCGGAACCGAAGAACGGCAACGGTGCCCTGCTCGGCCGTTGTGGGATCGATCGAAATGTGGGCACCGGCGATCCCCGCTCCCGCCACCACTCCGATCGTTGAAACCAACCCTGCCAGCAGGGCACGCGTGACGTCACGTCGTCGCATCATGAGCCTCGTCTCTCCCAAGCCGACGGCCGGGACCCCGTGATAGTGGCACGCGAAATCGGGGGTGGTCGAGCGCCGAAAACGTGCCGAATACCCGGGAACTCAACGTCCCCGGCAAACGACTACCCACCTGGAAAATCATTCTTGGAGGACGCCATGCGCACCCGAATCATTGCCTTACTGACCCTCGCCCTGACCGGGGCCAGCGTGTTGTTGGTGGTCGCGGCCGGCCCGGCGATGGCCCACCACGCGTACTTTGATCTGGCCGCCAGCGCCGCTGACCTGCCCGGTGGGGGCGGCGATCCCGACGGCACCCTCAATGCGGTGCTCGACTTCGACATCGAGGATTCGAACCAGCTCTGCATCGACTACACCGCGGTGACTGGTCTCGTCCCGAGCACCACCGCCGAGATCCAACTCCGCCAAAACGACTCGGTGCTCATCACGCTCCCTACGGTCGACGGCTGTATGACCGCCACGATGGAGCAACTCGAAGCGATACACGATAGCTCCGACACGTACTACGTGAGGTTCGCCAACTCGGCCTTCCCCGACGGCGCCGTGGGCGCGGCGTTCGCCGAACGGGCGCCCACGACCACCACATCGTCATCGGTGGTCACCACGTCCACGACATCGGTTTCTCCCTCTGTTTCTCCCACGAGCGCTGTCGCTCCCACCACGACTGCCATTCCGGTGGTGTCGCCGGCGTTCACGGGATGACCAATCCGTCCGCGGTCTTGGCCGCGGTCATGGCAGGGGGCCGTGCCGGCACACGCAGGCCGGGCCGGATTCGTTTCGGCCGGCTACTCGTTGCCATCACTGCTGGTGCGTTGATGGTGTGGTTCGCCAGCTCACCCGCCCACGCCCATGGACCGATCGGGATCTTCCAGTTTCAGCACGGCAACCAGAACGGGCCGCTACGGGTGGACTTTCGTGTGCGGCTGATCTACGCCAACGACACCGATCCCGTCACCCGTGGTGCCACCGTCACGGTGAAGGGGATCGGCCCCGAGGGCGCCGCCCTCCCTGCTACACCCCTCACCTACACCGGCACCGACGGCTACTACGAGACCACCATCACCTTCCCGGTCACCGGGTCATGGACGATGACCTTCCTGTCGGAGAACCCGGCGGCCGACTACCTGCACCAACAGGAAGTGAGCGGTCCTCCCCCGACGATCCCTCCCCCGACGATCCCTCCCACGTCGCCACCCCCCACGTCGCCACCCCCCACGTCGCCGACGCCCACGTCGCCGCCGCCCATCACGCCCACCACCAGCCAACCCACCAGCACGACGACGCCCGGCCCGTTGGCGGCACCGGGCACCACAAGCCCCCCGCCCGGTTCTTCCGTGCCGGATGGCACTGGCGGATCGACCTCCACCGAATCTCCCTACGCCGACACGTCGGCGCCCATCAGTTCATCGACCACCGTCGGCAGCGGCACGGGCGGACCCACCTCCAGCATTCCCGCTCCCGTGGTGATCACCGATGGTGGCACCCGATCGGGGGGCCTCCCGTGGTTACCCATCGGCTTGGGCGCGGGCGCTGCCCTCGCCCTCCTCGGAGCCACGGTGTTCGTGGCCGGCCGCAACCCGGACGATGGACCGGGCGGAACGGAATACGCAACCGGGATCATCGAACCAACGGACCGCGGCCCCTCTACGTCACCGCCAGATTCCCCCGCATCACCACCCGAGCCCAATTCCTGAATCCCGGGAACCAGATCGACTCGGACAGCGACCACCTCCCTGGTGCCATCCGCGAGGGATGGCCGCGCTGATCACCTCCGGAGAGTCGTCTTGTCGATCGAACCCACACCCTCACGAGGTCGCCGTCGAGCGATCCGCCTGCTCGCCGGCGCCGGCGCGGTCGCCGTCGGTATCGGAGCCACCGCCCTTCCCGCGCTCGCTCACGCCAGCTTCTCGTCGTCCGCGACATTCGGCTTCGCGCCCAACGTGCTCGGTGGAACCGGTCTCGCCGGTGCTGCCCCGCCGTACGCCGCGGGCACCACCAACACCGTGTACCTCCGGGTGCCGTTTGAACAGACCGAACAATTCAACGGCAGCGACGATACGAATGTGAGTGTCGAAGCGATCGTTCCCGAGGGGTTCACCAACGCGCAATGCGGTCCCACGCGCAAGAGCGTCAAGAACGAGACCACCAGCAACACCAATCAGCCGGGCGACCTCGTGAGTGGCTGGGATTGCCACGTGCACGAAGAAGACGGGAACACGGTCATCCACTGGACTGGTCCTCAGGTCGTTGCGCCCGTCACCGCCGCGGACAGCGCGCAGTTCTTCGTCTTCACCATCACCACGCCGTCACCCGATGCGCAAACCACCTACAACGGCACGCTCGGCACCGAAGGTTTCATTGTCGACCAGGAGTACGCCTCGGGCGAGAAGATGCACTGGATCCCCAACGCCGAGTTCCCCGGCACCGCCCCGGTCGGCAGCACCACCGTCGTCGCTGGTGGCCTGGCCCGCACCGTGAGCGGAGCCGTGTTCGGCTCCTACACCGGCCTGCAACCCAGCCGGATCCTCGACACCCGCGACAGTGTCGGCCTGGCCGGGCCATTCGGTGCCGACCAAACCCGCGACCTCACCGTCACGAACTTCGGCGGCGTGCCGGCGAATGCGACGTCGGTCGTGCTCAACGTCACCGCCACCAGCGGCACGGAAACATCCAATCTCCGCGTGTGGCCCGCCGGACAACCCCAGCCTGAGGTTTCCAACCTCAACGTCGGTGCCGGCGAAACCATTGCGAACCTGGTGAAGGTGCGACTCGGGACCGACGGCAAGGTGTCGATTCGCAACCAAAGCGGCAACGTTGCGGTCATCGCCGACGTCGTGGGCTACTACGGCCCGACCGGCTCGATGTACAACGGCGTGCAGCCTGCCCGCGTGCTCGACACTCGCGACGATGTTGGCTTGGCCGACCCGTTCGCCCCCGCCCAGACCCGTGACCTCTCCGTCATCGGCGTCGGAGGCGTGCCCGTGGGCGCCACCGCGGTGGCGATGAACGTCACCGTCACCGGCGGTACTGATGCCTCCAACCTCCGGGTGTGGCCGGCCGGTCAATCGCAGCCCAACGTCTCGAACCTCAACTGGGTCGCCGGCCAGACCATCCCCAACATGGTGATCGCCAAGGTTGGAACCGACGGCAAGGTGTCGATCCGCAACCAAAGCGGCAACGTGCAGGTGATCGCCGACGTGGTCGGTTACTACGGCTCCTCCGGCGACCTGTTCGCCGGCCTTCAACCCCAGCGCATCCTTGACACTCGCGACGATGTTGGCTTGGCCGACCCGTTCACCCCCGCCCAGACCCGTGACCTCATCGTTACCGACGTCGGCGGCGTGCCTGCTGATGCGATGGTCGTTGTGCTCAACGTGACGGTCACCGGTGGAACCGACGCCGGCAACCTGCGCCTGTGGCCAGCTGGGCAAACCCAGCCCGAGGTGTCCAACCTCAACTGGGTCGCCGGCCAGACCATCCCCAACCTCGTGATGGTGAAGGTCGGCGCCGCTGGCAAGGTGTCGATCCGCAACCAAAGCGGCAACGTGCAGGTGATCGCCGACGTGGTCGGGTTCTTCAGCGCCCCGGTCATCGTGCCGCCACCACCGCCACCACCCGCGCCGTAGCCCTCGCTCGGCGTCCACCCGTCATCTGTTCGGGGGCGCTGGCCGCGTGACCACCGCGTTACGCAACACCCGCTCCTTGGGGAGGTTCCCGTGCCGATTCGGTGGGCGAACCTCCCCACGTGGCGTTTGGGTACGGGGTACCCACCTCGGATGCACGATCCGCTCCGACGTGAAGAAGACTCACGAGCATGAAGATCGTGTCGTTGCTGCCCGCCGCCACCGAGATGGTGTATCTACTCGGTCGCGAGGAATCACTCTGCGGGGTGACCTTCGAGTGCGACTTTCCTCTGGCCGCCCGGGCCCTCCCACAGGTGTCCGGCACCGCGCTCACCTCGACGGAGGAGTCCACTCCTGAAGCCATCGACGCTGAAGTCGCCGCCCTCATCGCCGCCGGCGAATCGATCTACACCCTCGACACGGAACGCATCCGCTCGATCGATCCCGACGTGATCCTCACGCAGGACCTTTGCCGGGTGTGCGCCGTGCCGAGCGGGGCGGTGGACGATGCGCTGAACGTGCTCGGATGTCAGGCCGACGTGGTGTCACTCGACCCCCACCGCCTCAATGAGGTCATCAACTGTTTGGGAACAGTGGGACGGGCCATCGGTGCGACAACGCAGGCCGACTCGGCGATGGCGGCGCTTCACCGCCGCCTCGATGCGGTGGAAGATCGTGTGGCCGGGCGGGCTCGCCCACGCGTGTTGGTGATCGAGTGGGCGGATCCTCCGTTCAACGCCGGCCACTGGGTGCCCGACATGATTGATGCCGCAGGCGGCGTGCCGGTGCTCGCGAAAAGGGGCGGTCGTTCGAGGCCATTGACCTGGGACGAGATTGGCGCCGCCGAGGCAGACGTCGTGCTGTTCATGCCGTGCGGCTTCGACGTAGACCACGCCGTTGCCCAAGCTGGCCCACTCTTGGCTCGCCCCGAACTCGCCCACGTGCGTCGTGTCTTCGCCGTCGACGCCAACAGCTACTCGTCGCGCCCCGGTCCCCGCCTCATCGACGGCGTAGAACTGATCGCCGAGCTTCTTCACCCCGAAACGGTCGTCCATCAATCACCAACGTCGCCCCCCGGTACGAAGACACGAGCTCGCCAGCTGCGCTGATTGCCTGCACTGACTGACCACCTGCTCGAACCGCAGCGCGCCTTCACCACCGTCACGGTCATCGCCTCGATTTCCCGGCTCCGTCCAAGTCGATTGGGCAGGAGCGCTGCGTCCAACGATGTCCGTGCCCACAGGTTGTGTCCCGCCAGCAGCAATGTTCCGGTGTTCCGGTGGACGGGCGTTCAGGCGGACAAGTGGGTGGTGAACGTCGCAGAGTCCGCAGGGGGACGGGGATTCAGCGTGCTGGATGTGGTGCCGACGTTCACCCAGCCGAGCAACTGTTCGTGGTCGGCCAAGCCAAGAATATTGGTGAGGCCCGTCCCGCGGGTGAACGGCACGCTCTTCCACATTGCACCGAAACCGAGCGCATGGGCGGCGAGCACGATGGCGAACCCGGCGCACGAGGCGGTGGCCACCTGCTCCCACTCCTCGATCTTCGCACCCACGATGGGTGAGGCCACGATGGCGATCTGCATCGGGGCTACGAACGCTTTGGCCCGCACCCGATCTCGGGTTTCGGGAGGCAGATCTGGCATGAGACCCGTGGCCGAATCGGCCAACGCATCGGCGAAACGTTCCCGTGCCTCGCCCTGGATCACAATCAGGCGCCACGGTCGAAGACTCCCGTGGTCGGGAACGGTGGCCGCGGCCCGAAGCAATACATCGAGCTGATCGGGGGCGGGAGCGGGTTCACTCAGGCTGGCCACGCTGCGACGGCCAAAGAGCAGGCGGAGTTCGGGGCAATCAACAAGGGTCATGGCATTCCTGGCGGGGAGCGATCGGCGGTGCGCCAACGACTGTAGGGGTCGGGGAACTTCGGCCGGCACCGACAACGATCGGTGAACCGCCGGGTTGGGGGAATGGCCAGCGGACCGTCCCGACGCGCCCGCGGCGAGATCTGAAGTGGCGCGGAACACGCCGAATGCACCACCGCTGCCGAGTTGGCCGGGCCGATCAGTGTGTCGGGTCGGACCGTGTGTCGGGTCGATCAGTGTGTCGGGTCGGACCGGTGTGTTGGGTCGGACCGGTGTGTCGGGTCGGACCGTGTACCGCAGTGTCGACGCCCTGCGCCAGGCTTAGGTTCCGCTGTAAGGCAGCGTCGGGCGCAACGGTGGCCCGCGACTGGTCAAGGGTATCGATCACGTACTGCCGCATTGCGCTCTGATGAGGCCACAGCAGCATTGTGTTGGCCGAATGGAACAACAAGGCCGCCAGCGTCGTCAGCTACGGCGTCGAGGGCGGAATCCCTGCCGCCAAACAACTCCGACTGGTCATGGGTGAACTCAAGATCGCCGACGTGAGGCAAGCGGTGGCGCTCACCTTGGCCGACGACTTCGACAACTTCACGACCGTCACGCCACGCCGTAGCCGCTCGTCTGAACCGACCGCGATGCTTGACGAACTTGGCGAATGGGGAACCGCGCTAGTTCGCTCCGCCAGCCGGGACTCTGACCGCAAGACCATCCGCAGCCGCCGCAAGTGCCCTATCGCCTCTAGGGTCAGTTGCATGGACGACACGAAACTCTGGACAGGCGAGAGCGTTCCGATCCAGGGGCTGGGTCTCATGCGTCTCACTGAGGATGGTTGGGGTGACGAAGACCGCGACCCCGGCCTTCTCGTGCGAGCAGCTGTCGACGCCGGCGTGACGCTGCTGGACACGGCCGAAATGTATGGGAACGAGGAATTGGTCGGTCGAGCCGTTGCCGCACATCGCGACCAGGTGACGCTGTGCAGCAAGTTCGGCGTCTACTGGGGGCCGTCGGGTCGCTTCGACGACTGGACTGTTCGCGCTGACCCAGCAACGGTGCGTGCGGCGATCGAAGGGACCTTGCGCCGGCTCAACGTCGACACTGTCGATCTTTACTACTTGCACCACCGCAGTGAGCAGACTCCGATCGAGGACACAATTGGCGCGATGGCCGACCTTCGCCGGGCCGGGAAGATACGAGCACTGGGCCTATCGAACGTCACCGTTGATGATGTTCGTCGCGCCCACGCCGTGCACCCAATCGCTGCGGTACAACAAGAGTGGTCGGTAGCCCAACGGGCGGTCGAAGCGATGATGCCGGTCCTCGCCGAGCTCAAGATCGTGTTGGTAGCGCACTCACCGCTCGGTCATGGAACGTTCATGCAACCACCGCAGGGTGCGGTCGCGCACGTCCTCGCAAGAATCGCCCCGCGCTACGGGGCAACGCCCAGTCAGATGGCGTTGGCGTGGGTGCACAACCGTGGCCACCAGTCAGGCCAGACAGTCATCCCCCTGCCAGGCACCACCCGGGTCACCCACCTCGTCTCCAACATCGCTGCGGCCCGCCTCACGATCAACGACACGGACCTGGACGACTTGGATGCCGTAATGCCCCTGACGCAAGCGTCCCAAGACGCGTGACAACGCGGAACAAATCGCGTTGTTGTTGGCATAGGTCGAAATTTGTTGGCAAATATCACGCTCCTTGAAGGACTGCTCCACGGTGATTCGGCGAACTCGTCGCGGCCGCCGCCGAACGACAACACTGCGAAACACAAACAACGGATCTCGAACACCCGTATCCGACGTCAGGGTGAACCGAAACGGACGCAAGGCAAACAACTCCGTGCCCCGGGGTGATGTTGAACCCGGTAGACGACCCTGATCAGGTTGTTGTTCACACCAATCGACTGCCGGGGGTCGTCGAGCACCGCGCCCAACACCGCAACTGTGCCCGCGGCAGCGACACCACAGCGGTGTTCCCAGCGGAGGCAACGGCGCGGACGTGTTACGGGCCGAGCGTGAAGTAGTACGCCATTCACCTGCTGGGCCGTCAGCACTACCTTCCGGGCCCCACTCCTTGGCGTCAGCACGGCACCCGGCATTGATGCTGGCACCAACCGCGGTACAGCCCCCTTGCCAACGGCACCCTCGTTTGCTGAGGCGAAAAGCCTTCGGTGTCGGCGATAGCACCAACTCCGATCGCTCGACGCTCGTCTTCGTGGTCTCCGACCGCTGACCGCAACGGCCCACGGGATCGTCAACCGTCGACGGGGTACACGTCAAACCGCCCGGGCCAAAGCCCGGGCGGTTTGCAGAATTGTTGGGATGTTTCGCCATGACGACCGTGGAGCTGGGCGAAATGGCGAAACTTGGATCAGACGGGCAGGGGCTGGCGCTCGCCGAAGCGAACGAACTGGCCGGTCTCGACCCAGGTGGTGGCAAGGGCGAACTTGACCTTTACCAGCCGTTCGATGAACTCGCCGTCGAGCTCGTGGCGGTCACGCCGGAAGCTGTCGATGTGGCCGGAGGTCCAGAGGTTGGCCCGCTTGGCTTCGAGGCGGATGTAGGCCTCGCGAAGCTCGTCTTCGATGGGGTTGGAGGCCAGCCAGCTTTCGAATTCGGCCTCGGTCATGGTGAGGTTGAAAGTCACGATATTTTCCTTTGAAGCGTGCGCACTGCACGGATGGGATGTTTTGTCGGGCTGATCCTAGCCGGAGCCCGGCGATGCCACCCTCGCGGTTTCGGAAGAAAATCCACCGAAGGTCCCAGGATTGGTGCCCCGTTCACGCCGCCATCTCCTGCCGGCCACCTCCTGCCGGCCACCTCCTGCCGGCCAAGCTTCACCTCAACAATGAGTCGCTCACGGTGTGAGGAGAAGTTGGCTCGCCAGTCCGGTCAACTGGTCCGTGTAGGTGCCACGGTGGCCGGCATTGGCCAAGGCGTGCTGCGCTCGGGTCACCACCTGGAGCGGGTTCCACGGCGATCGGGGCAAGATGGGCGGTAGCCCGCCGTCGACCGGAAATTCGCCGCGGGGGGGCAGCTCGCCGCCGAGGCCGTGATCGATGGCGGTGTCGGGGCTCCGTCCGACCCTCAACTGACCGGACTCGCCTGGCTCGCCGGACTCAACCGACAGCACTCCCGCTGACCGCAGCAGCCCATGGAGCTGATCGGCGGGCATTGCGCTCACCGCCACCGTCGGTGCGACCACCTCGATCGCCGCGGCACGTAACAATCGATGCGACGCGGCGTCGGCCAGCACCGCCGGGTCGGTCGCCACCAACACCGTCAGAGCCCCCCGTACCGACACCTGGCCGTATCGCCGCTGGGCATCCTCGATCGTGTACCGGACCCCCGACGGCAAGGGGGTATCGGTGTGCTCGTCGAGAAAGGTCAGGATCGTCGAGGCGGTCAACCCCCGGTCGAAGCCCCGCGCCAGGGAGTGGTCGGTGAGCCGAACGACCAGGCCCAAGCTGGACGGCTCGCTCTCTCGGTCGGTGAACCACTCCAGCACGCGAGCAAGATCGTGCCGCAGCGGTCCGAAGGACGTGACAGTGCCATCGGCCTGCACGGTGAACGAGGTCTCCCCGTCGTCGCCCAATCCAACCAACGCAGGGTGAACGAGCTCGGCAACGTCACGGAAGGCCAATGTGCCCTGGGCGGCGTCGGAGAGCCGGCCGAAAACGGCGTGTCCGGCGGTGGTCAGGCGCTGATCGACCGCGATCCCCAGCCACTGCAACTCGGTAAGGATCCCCTGAAATGACGAGCCAACGTTGGCGACGAACAACACGGCAGCTCGGGCGGCGAGCTTGGTAAAAACCTCGGGGTCGTGGCCGGGCTCACCGGGAACCGGCGCCGCGGCCAGCAGCTCGGCGAGTGCGCCGTCTTCATCGTCGAGCCGGTGATCGTCGTCGGTAAGCGCGGGGAATCGAAACACCAGCCAGGCCACCACCGCCGAATCGGATCCCGAAGGGAAAGCATCGACCTCGCCCAGACTGAATGGGGGGGAGGTGGTCTCGTCGCCGGCAGCAACGGCCAGCTCCTGTTCAGCGAACCCGGACAGCACGGCAAGCCGACGTGGCTCGGCATGAGGATCGGACTCGTCCGGGGTGAACACGGGCTTGGCAGGATCCAACGGGGTGCATCGGCCCGGCGCGTGCAACCATGCGGCCAGGAGATAGGACCACTGCAAGGATGGTTCGGACTCCCTCCAAACGATTGCCGCCGCCGTCACCACAAAGTGGGTCGGTCTTCCCGCACCCACTGCGCGAGCACCCGACGCCCCGGCACCCTTCGTTCCCGGCTCGATCAGGCCGGCCGCCGAGGCCAGCGCCACGAGGAAGTAGGCGCGTTCGAGCGAGATGCGCAAATCATCGGCCGCAGCCTTCAGTACACGTTTCCCCACGCCACCTCCCTTGAGCAGCGCTGGGGGGGCCGTCGTCCATCGGCGGAGAAGGTCGGTCAGTTGCCCCCGAAGGGTGCGTCCGGCTTCGGTGCCAACAGCGTCACGTGCGGCGGCACCTACGGTGCTTACTTCACGGGACAAATCGGAATGTGGCGATGCCGTCGCGGCATCGAGCAACGACCGCGGGCCCGCACCAAACCCGCCCAGCCCTTCAAGCTCAGTGATGCCGCCGCGAGCAGCGAGGCCGACCTCTCGAGGCACAACAACGTAGTTCCAGTCTGCTTCCAACATGAGTCCGTGTTGGATCACCCACTCCAAGCCTGTTGGGGGGTGCCCGAGCGGTGCGCCGAACTCGCCGCGTTCGGGGTGACGAAGGTTGTCGGGCCAGCCCACCGAGCACGGGTGCAGGACGGCGGCAGCGAGGTGTTCGGCCGGGCAATCGAAGGTCGGTTGATCGAACAGCACGGCGGCCAGCAGCTCTTGTGCATCAACAGGTGCTCGTTGGAGCAGCACAAGGATGGCTTCGGAGTTTTGGTAAAACGCGCCAAGCCACCGTTCGAGAGCGTCGGATTCCTGCTCGGTCGGCCAACCGCTGATTGACGGTGTTGGGGGCAGCAAACCCACGGTGTCGTGCAATAAGCGGGTGATTGCCGTGACCATTGTCCACAGCGCCGGACCCGGAAAAACATCGACAAGATCGGCAGCGAGGGGGCCGAGGCCAAGCGGGGCGCCCATCACCTCCGCCAGCGGCACCGGTACCAACCCGCCGTCGGGAGTCCGAAACACGAGACCGAGATTTACCAGCTCGGTCACCGCCACCTGGAGGGCATCCCGTGGGAACATGGGGGCCAACAACGCGTCTAGCGAATCCGGCGTGGCAATCCCCAGTTCGGGGTCATCGGTGCCGGGCCGGTCCGCGGCGAGCAGGACGATCTGCATGGCGGTCAGAATCGTCGGATCAAGGGTGAGCAGAAGGTGGTCCAGGTCTTCTGCACGCGACACCCGCACCCCCAACTCGGTGAGGGTGCGCGGAGGGTTCGGAAGCAGGAGGGCCGGGCGGCGGGCGAGGATCCCCGCCAAGTCTTCGGCGGTCAAATGTTGCATCAGCGTTCGAAAGATCGGCGAGTCTGGGGTATCCCCGCTCTGGCCGGGGCCGAACAGGCCGAGCAAGTCGTCGAGGCCCGACAGGCCACCCGACAGGCCACCCGACAGGCCACCGGCAAACGGCTCTGGAGCAGTCAGCGGCCGTACGTCGGCTCTCGTTGGCGGGGCCATCGAGAGGTAGTTCGCGATCATGGCGTTCGCCTCGTGAAGGTCGAAATACGCGGGGTCGAGCGGGCCGCACCACTCCAGTCGTTCCGCGTATTCGGGATCGTCCGGGTTCGCCAGAATCTCGACCAGTTCGCGGTAGCCCCAGGTACCGCCGCAGTCCTCCGGCGGGCAGGCACGACGCCCGGCGATACACCGCCCAGCACCAGCGCTGCGATCGTTTGGGACGATGTCCTCGACCACCACGAGGTGCCGCCAATCGTCGCCAAAATCATAGGTGTAGTGGAACCGACCGGTGACCCCGGCAACCTCTCTCAGGGAGACATCGGCTTCGCGGGGAGCACCCCCGAAACGAGGATCAGACCCAGAGTCAGCTACCCCACCCGGGTGCCCGAACGGGCTCGTAAGGCCGAAGCCGCCGTCACCTGGGAAGAAGTCGTCCTCGGCGTCATCATGAAAGTGGTAGCCATCGATATCGAAGGCATGGAGGTGGTCGTTCGACCACCCAAACGCCCCCTGGATCACCACGTGAAGATGAGCCAGGCTGATCGACGATGGGACCAGCACTCGCCGCCATACCGCCGGCTTGGTTCCGAGAAGAGTGATCTTGAGCTGATGCATCGTCGACGAAGGAATGGCGTGATCCATGCCCTGAACCTACCGCCCAAGAGCATTCGGGCCGACGGGGAGCGGCCGATCGCCGAGTTGCCGCCGCGACCCACCTCACCTTGGGTAGGTGGTGATTTCGGTGGCCTTCACCGCCACCCATACCGACTGACCCTCATGGAGGGCGAGGGTGGTGAACGCCGCCGCGGTGATCTCAGCCACGAGCGGAACGGGACCGTCAACCCGTACCCGCACGCGATCGCCAAGGAGGTCGAAACCAGCGATCATCGCCGGCCAGCGATTGCGCGGGCTGCCGTCGGGCTCGCTGGTATGGAGCGCCACCGACCGGGGAGCGATGAGGACATACACGTCGCCGTCGACTCGGTCGGCCACGGTGATCCGTTCGCCCGACGAGGCCACCGTGACCGTGAAACCAGTGGCGTGGCCGTGGAGCAGATTGAGGCCCACCAGGTCGGCCACGTACCGAGAGCGAGGTCGAGCGGCGAGCTCAGCGATCGGCCCATCCTGGGTGACCGAACCGCCGTCGAGCACCACCACTCGCGAGGCAAGGGCGAGGGCATCGAGGGCATCGTGGGTGACCACCACCGCAACGCCGCCGAACGCCGCGAGGTGAGCACGAAGGTCGCGCCGGACCGTGGCTCGCGTGGTGGCGTCGAGGGCGGCCAGCGGTTCGTCGAGCAGGAGCAGTGACGGCTCAGTAGCGAGCGCACGGGCGATCGCCACTCGTTGCGCCTGACCCCCCGAAAGGTGGGATGGCTTGGCGCGCGCCTTGTCGGCCAAACCAAATCGATCGAGCATCGCCGTCGCCTGTCGCTGCGCCTCCGCCCGACCCATTCCCCGCGCCCGCAAGCCAAACGCCACGTTGTCGAGCGCGCTGAGGTGCGGGAAGAGCAGGTACTCCTGGAACACCAGCGACACGGCTCGCTGATGCGGGTGCACGAACGTGCCCTGCACGGGATCGTCGAGCAGCTCGCCATCAAGCGAGATCGCACCTCCGTCCAGGGGAACCAAACCGGCGAGGGCATGCAGGGCGGTGGTCTTGCCCGAACCGTTCGGACCAAGGAGCGCAACCACCTCACCGGGTGCCGCCTCGATAGCGACATCGAGCGCAAACTCGCCCCGACGGATCTTCAGGTGGGCGTGAAGGGTCATCCGCGTTCCAACCATCGGTCGCGCAGCGCCACCAGAACGGTGAGGGAGATGCCGAGCAGGACGAGACTCAATGCCACGGCGGTGTCGGGGCGACTGTCGAGCAGGAGGTAGACGGCCAACGGGAGTGTTTCGGTGCGTCCTTCGATGTTGCCGGCGAAGGTAATGGTGGCGCCGAACTCACCGAGGGCACGGGCCCAGGCCAACACTGCTCCCGCCACCACCGACGGTCCAATCAACCGCACGGTCACCTGACGGAATGTGAACCATCGGCCCGCCCCGAGGGTGGCTGCTACCGCTTCGAATCGGATGTCCATCGATCGCAGTGCCGCCTCTACGGTGATCACGAAGAACGGCAGTGCCACGAATGTCTCCGCCAGTACCACGCCGGCGGGAGAGAAGGTGAACTGCACGCCATCGCCGGGGAGCCAGCTCAGCGCGCCCCCCGGCGCGGTGATGTCGAACAACCACCCGCCCACGAAACCCTTCCTGCTGAACGCCGCGAGGAGCGCAACACCGCCCACCACCGGCGGCAAAACCAGCGGCAGGAGCACGAGAGCGCGCACGAATGCCTTCCCGGGAAACGACGTTCGGGCCAGCGTCCACGCCAGCGGCAGCCCGAATAGCACGGCGAGCACCGTGGCCGAAAGCGAACACACCAGTGACAGCCGGAGCGCCGACGTTGCTTCGGGGGTGGCGAGATCCGACGCAAGCGTGGACCACGACGCTCGCCGAACGAGCCCCGCCAGCGGCAGCGCAAAGAACAGCACGGCCATGGCCGCGATCGCCGTCACCAACAGCGGCGGCCGCCGTTGACCACGGGCACCACCGAACCCCCGCGGCGTCGATACGTCCGCCGGACCAAACGTTTCGTGAGGCTCGGGCATGGAGATCAGCAGTCAGGCCGGGGCCAAGAAGCGGGCGCTGGTCAACGTCGCCTGGGCGGACGGGCTCCGCACGAACGCCACGAAGGCCTCGGCGGCGGCTTGGTTGCCGGTCCCTCGAACCACCGCAATCGGGTACGAGCCGACCACGTTCTGCGCATCGGCGATCACCACCGACTCCACGAGGTCGCCGGAAACGTCGGTGACGTCGGTGACATAGACGATCCCGGCATCGGCGTCGCCTTCCGCCACGGCGCGCAGTGTGGCTTTGGCATTCTGGCCCCGTGTGATGCGATTTGTCGGGATCTCCACTCCCGCCGCCGCGAGCATCTGCTCGGCGTAACGACCACACGGCACCTCCTCCCCGCACAGCGAAACCACCCCGGCTCGGCCGAGGTCGGCGAGGCTCACGAGCTTTTCCGGGTTGCCTTTCTTCACCACGATCGTGAGCCGGTTTCGGGCGAAGGAGACGGGGGCACCGACGAGTTGCTCGGTGTTGGCCAGCTTGGCCATGTTGATGTCGTCGGCCGACGCGAAGACGTCGACCGGTGCCCCTTCCTGGATCTGCTTTACCAGGGTGCTCGACGACTCGAAGTTCAGCGCCACATCGACGATGCCTGGGTTGGCGGCGCGGAAATCAGCCGCGATCTTGGTGATCGGGGCCGTCAGCGACGACGCCGCCGATACGGTGATTGATCCGGTGAGCGCACCGGTGAGCGCACCGCTGCCGGTCGAACCCCCACTGAGCGGATCGGAAGTGCGGCCGGGTGGATCGGACGAGCGGCCGGTGCCAGATGATGCTGTGGACGTGCAGGCGGTGAGCCACGCCACCGTTACCAGCAGTAGCAGCAGCAGCATCCGCACCCGAGGGAGACCGTGGCCCGCCGGGTGGTCACGCGGCGAGACTCGAATCCCGGCTCGGCTCATGCGCTCGAACGTGCGCCTCGCGGCGACGTTTGCACCTCGACCACCACGTTGGTGCTCTTCACGACAGCCGAAGCGAGGTCCCCTACCTGCAGTCCAAGCTCGTCGGCAGCTTCACGGGTCATCATCGACACGATCCGATGCGGTGGCGCATGGATCTCCACCACGGCGGTGAGCTTGTCGCGTTGCACCCGCGTGATGATGCCGGTGAGGCGATTGCGAGCGGACTGGTTGAACAGCGAAGCAGGTTGGTAGGCGGGGTCTTGTTCAAGCAGATAGCGGGCGAGTTCTTTGCCGGCGATAGCGCGATGGCCGCCACCGGAGCGGTTGGACTTCAGCCGACCCTCGTCGCACCATCGGCGGACCGTGTCGGAGCTCACGCCCAACAACTCAGCCACCTGCGTAGGGGTGTAGTCCGTCACGCCCACAGACTAGTGAAAACACATGAATGCCGCTCTGATTACGAGGAAGAGCCCTATTCACAATGCCCAGTTTCCGTACTGGCGGTGAAAGCGAGTTTACTGCCGAGCACGCCAGGTCACCGGCCGAACTGGCCGGTCCTACGCTCGTCGGCCATGAGTCAGCCCGTCGACCTCTCGACCCTCGCCCCGCAGCTACTGGACTACGGCACTACCGCCTACTTGGTCACGGTCAATGACGATGGTTCGGCGCATGTTGTTTCGGCGTTGGTACGGGCCGAGGGCACCGCGCTCGTCACCGGCGTGGGCCGGCGCACCCGCGCCAATCTCGAACGAAGTCCGGCCGTCACCCTGCTGTGGCCCACCGCTCCCGACCCGGCGTACAGCCTTATCGTCGATGCCACGTTCACCGGTCTAAGCGCCGGTGTAAGCGTCGTTGAAAGCGCCGGCGGGCTGGACGACGAGGTGATGTTGGCACCGTTTTCCGCCGTGCTCCATCGAATTGCCGGCTCGGTCGGTGATGGCCCCACCTGTCTGCCCCTTCCTGCGGCCAACTCTGAGGCGCCGTCCTGACGGGACTGCCGCAACGAATGGTTACGGGCGCACGCTCGTAGCGGAACTGGTTGTTTGTCAATCACCGACGAGGTCACCGGGCGCAGTCAATGCAGCACGGCGTGGCCGGCAGTGCTGCCAATCTTTCGGGGGCGATCGTGAGACCGCAGGTCATGCAGATTCCATACCATCCTTGCTGGACACGTTGTTCGGCGGCATCGATTTCGGCGAGCGAGCTTCTCGTTGCGTCGAGGAGGGCGGCAATCTGCTGCCGCTCCCAGGCGATTGTGTGGCCTTCTGGATCGTGTTCGTCATCGGTGGCGACATCGCTTGTCGCCTCCACGATGCCATGGAAGCTGCGGGCGAGACTGGTGGCACGCCGAACGGTCGAGAGACGCAGGTCGTGTAAGAGCGTGTCCCCGCAACCATTCGTCGACCTCCGGACAGCGTCGAATCTCGCGGCCTCCTCTGGCTCACCGCCCCGCACGAGGGGGCTTTCGAGGCTGCGTGCTTGAACGAGCCCGAACCGTGGCTCGGAATCCGCGTTTCGGGGCGTTTTCGGGACACACCCCAAGCGGGAACTGAGGTTCACCCGATTCGGCGTGTTTTGTCACTGGTTGATGCGCTTTCTTCATTGGTGGGGGAGTCCGAAGTCCCGACGATGTCTTTCGGGTGGACCTCGGTGTTGCCGGCATCGCTGACTCCGCGGTGGCCATGGCCAAAGGTTCTCGACCGCGGCGGTGGCCGCACGGACTCGCCAGCCGCACGGACTCGCCCGCCTCGTTCTGGGGCGCGGGGTGTTGGTACGCGGGCGATGCGGTCAGTCGGCGGCAGTGGCCTCGATCTCGAACATGAGACCCGGAATGGCCAGCCGGGTGATACCGAGCAGGGTCATCGGAGGGGCGACACCGGCCGGACCGAATCGGGCGCCGAACACATCAAAGTGTTTCATGGCTTCGTCAACATCTGTGGTGTAGACGCCGAGGCGTGTGACGTTGGCGAGGCCCATGTCGGCCCCACTCAGTACCGCCTCAAGGTTGTCGAGGGCGAGCATGATCTGTTTGCGCATGTCGTCGAGGTGCTGCGGATTGCCGTCGGCGTCAACAGAGGTCTGCCCGGCGCACACCAGTTGCCGGTTGGTTCCCTCGAGTATTTCGGCTTGGTTGTACCCGAAGTTCAGGGACCACGGCCACGGATTGACTGGTGTTCGATTCATACGAGATCCCTCTTCGCGGGGACGTTGGATGGGGTGGTGAATGGGGTGGTGGGTTTGCTCATGTCAATCACCGTAGG
>JANOSD010000015.1:0-17377 GCA_031415655.1 Actinomycetes bacterium | reverse complement strand
AACCTTCACGAGGCCGGCGCGAGCGGCCTCTTTCTGGTCGGCTTGCACGGCGTCTTCGAGGTTGCCGAGCAGCACGTCGCATTGCTCGATCATGGTCGGGAGCTTGGCCACCATCTTCTCGTTGGCAGCGTTGAAGAAGTGGATCATCCGCGACGGACGGACAGGGATCTCCCGTAGCGGCATGGGTGCGCCGACGGCGAGCGGGCGGAAGAAATCCTTGGGGTTGCGCATCACGGTCCTCCGGTAGGCCCGTGCGGTCACGGGGCATGCCGAACGCTACGCGCCGGAGCCGTGACCGCTCCAGACGGGTGGCGTCAGGCGTAGGTCGTGGGGTCGTTCATGCCAGCGTCGGCAAAGCCCCGAGCGCGTAGAAGGCAGGAGTCGCAACGGCCGCAGGCCAGTGGGCCATCGGCGGCCACGACGGGGTCGTAACAACTCACGGTAGTGGCGTAGTCCACGCCGAGCGCTGCTCCCCGGGTGATGATTTCGGCTTTCGAGAGATCGATTAGGGGTGCGGCAATCGTGAGTCGAACGCCTTCGACCCCCGTCCGGGTGGCGAGGTTGGCCATGGCCTCGAAGGAGCTGAGGTACTCGGGCCGGCAATCGGGGTAGCCGGAGTAGTCGACGGCGTTCACCCCCACGAAGATGTGGGTGGCGTCGATCACCTCGGCGAACGCCACGGCGTAGGAGAGGAACACGGTGTTTCGTGCCGGCACGTAGGTGATGGGGATCTCGTGGGGATCGAGATCCTCGACGTCGTCGTGTTTGGGAACGTCGACGTCGGCCGTGAGAGCGGAACCCCCAAAGATCCTGAGGTCGATATGGGCGATTCGATGATCAGTGACCCCCGAAGCTGCGGCGACCACGCGAGCAGCATCAAGCTCTACGGCGTGGCGTTGCCCGTAGTGGAAGCTCAGGGCGTGCACCTCGAACCCTTCGACCTGGGCGATGGCGAGCACGGTGGCGGAATCGAGCCCACCGGAGAGCAGTACCACGGCGCGCCGTGGGCCTTTCGGGACGATTATAGACATATCAGCGGAACGGGATTCGTTTGATGCCGGTCAGCCCGTGAATGCGGGCGTCACGACGGGGATGATGGCGGGCACGGATTTGGTGACGGCCACAACATCGAAGGTGGTGTCGGTGACGACGGCGGCCGCTGGATCGGCGGCGTCGGCGACCACCCGGTACTCGGCACGGGCATGGGCACGGTCGAGTTCCACCACGGTGTAGCCCTGGTTGTGCGCATTCACGTACCGAGACCACGGCAACTCGCGGGCGAGTGCTTCGACGACCGGCGCCAGTTGGTCGTTGAACCGGGACGAGATGGAGGTGCCGACGAACTCCGTAGCCACCTTGGGGCTCGTGGCGTCCTCCGGAACGAGGTGGATGTCGGCAATACCGGCGGCGTGGATGTCGCCGGTGATCACCAGTGGGTTCTGCACCGACGGTTCGGCGAATACATCGATCACCCGTTGCCGAGCCACGGGATAGCCGTCCCACTGATCCTGGTTGTAGTTGTCGCCGAAGGGCAACGGGGCGAACACGGTCTGGTTGGCCAAAACGTTCCATCGGGAGCGGGAGCTGCGAAGCCCCTCGAACAACCACGCCTCCTGGGTCGCCCCCAACATGGAACGCTCCGGGAGGAGCTGGTCGTCACAGGAGGAGACGAGCGCCTCACCGCATACTTGATCGGAGCGGTATTGGCGGCCGTCCAGGGCGAAAAACGATGCCAGCGATCCCCACGTCAGCGAGCGGTAGATCGTGAGATCGGGACCAACCGGTGGCGGCAAACGAACGGGCTGGTGCTCCCACCATGCCTGGTAGGCGGCGGCTCGTCGGAGCAGGAACACATCGACGGGGTCACCGCCATCGTGGTTGTCGTCGGCGTAGTCGTTGTCGGTCTCGTGATCGTCCCAGATGACCACCCAGGGCCGGGCCTGGTGCGAGGCCTGCAGATCACTATCGCTTTTGTAGAGGCCATACCGGTTGCGGTAGTCGGCGAGCGTGATGCATTCACCGCCGTTGTGGGCCCGCACCCCGGAGCCGCCGCTCTCATAGATGTAGTCGCCCAGCCAGAACATGATGTCGAGGTTCTCGGCGGCCAGATGGCGGTGCGCTGCGTAATAGCCGCCGGTGTACGACTGGCACGACCCAAATCCAAAACGGACAGACGGGACATCGGCGCTGGTCGGGGGGGTGGTACGGGTGCGCCCGACCGGACTGGTGTAACCGTCGACTCGAAATCGATAGGCGAACCAGGTGTCCGGCGTGAGGCCTGCGGCGTCGACGTGCACGCAGTGGGCGTGCGCGGCAGCGGCGATGACCGTGCCCGAGGCGATGATTTGGCTGAACGAGTCGTCGGTGGCCAGTTCCCAATCGACCGACACGTCACCAGGTGGCATGCCGCCGTTGTTGATCGGATCGGGGGCGAGGCGTGTCCAAAGGATCACCGACGTGGGGAGCGGGTCGCCACTGGCCACACCAAGCGTGAACGGATCGGCGGGCAAGGCCGAAACTCCTCCGGCATTGGTCTGGGCCAGCGCGCCAAAAGCGGACGTGGCGCCCGCACCTACAAGGCCCAGGCCGAGCCCGACACCGATCGCGGCGCCTTGCGTGAATGTTCGACGGGAAACCGTTTGCATGCATGGGAGCGTAGCGACGGTCGACCTTCTCGTTGGGCCAGCGAGAGGCTACTGACCGTACGATCAGTGACGAGGGGGACGGACGGTGCTGTAGGCGATAAGTACCCCGCATACCAGTGCAACTGCTCCCGCGATGTAGAGCAGGTCGAGCGGTGGGGTCTTGCCCACAAATTTCTCGAGGAACTTCACCACCAGGACCAGCACCAGCGACTCACTGACCTTCACTTTGAGGTCGCCAAAATCATTGATGACTAGCCAGGCCGGAAAGGCAACTTCGGCTACGAACAACTCCCACAGTCCAAGGGCCACGATCAAAAGGGTGGTGCCGATGAGGAGTAGGTCGACGCCGGCGAGCAGCGCAACGATGGGTGTGCTGTCGCGCCATGCCTCGTCGGTCACGAGGCCGCGGATGAACTCGATACTGCTGGCGACGCCCCATGCGTAGGTGACGATGGCGAGCACCAGGCAATTTATCGACGCCACGGCGGCCAGCTTCGGGGACCGGGTCAGCACGTTCTGCATGAACGACTGCTTTCCGCTCGGTGCCGGTTCCTCCTCGTCGTGGGCTTCAGGCAACCCCATCAGATTGCGCCATCAGTGTGCGCGATCATGCAGTGCCATCAGGGGTGGACCGATCAAACGTGACCGGGCGCACATGACCGCGCTGGGTGGCCAGCGCCACCAGGTTGTGGTGTTCGTCCCACAGTTCCACGACGGCGTCGGCGTAGCCGTTCGCGGCAAACGGCACACGGGTGTGTTGCATGATCCAGCCACTCGTGGCCGGCGCCACGAAATGCAGTGTGATCTCGAGCGAAAGCACGAGAAACGGTGGGTTCTCCGGGCTCATCGGACCGAGTTTGGCGAAGATAGCCGGACCGAGGATGTCGGCGGGCGCACACAGCGAGATCGGGTCGAACGTACCGTCGGCCCAACGAGGCTCATTGCGTAGCCGGTGCCACGTGAGCGATCGCGCCGGACCGGGTTCCCACGTGGAAGGGTCGTGGAAGTTGAAGCCGTTCGACGCCATCCGGAAATCGGTTTGGGCGTGGTAGTTGATTCGGGAGAACGGGTTGGTGTCATCGTCGCTCTCTGGGGGAATCACCGCGTCGGCGAGGTCAAGGGCATCCTCGGGCCACTGTGCGTCGATGAAGTTGATGCGCGACTGGTGGGGGGCGCCAAAGACGGCGGTCAGCTGCAGATCGGACTGCCCCTCCGGTGAACCTCCTGATCGCAGCTTTGCCGCTACTTGCGCGGCGGATCGGCCGTTGCGCAGCACTTCGGTGTCGACCACCAACGGTCCGCATTTCACCGGCGCCACAAACAAGGCGGTGGCAACCTGGGGGGTGAAGTCCGGTCGGGCGACCGCGGCCTCGGCGGCTCGCAAAGCCACCGCCATGGTGCAGCCGCCGAAGGCATAGAACACCCGCCACGCCTCGGAAAGGTCGGCCAGGAACCGGCCTGGGTGCGTGGGGTCTTTCGTGACGGCAGTGTCGAGGAGAAAGTCTCCTACCGGGACGCCGTCGGCCCCCGCGCTCGCTCGTTCGGTCAACTCTTCTGCGGAAGGCATGAGCCGTTCTATCTCCCGGACTCGGGATGGGAGAAACCGAGCGGCCGCTCGGGCCGTTCGGGCCTGAGTTTCCCGCTTGGGTCAGGAGGGCTCGACGTCAAGGTCGAAGAGGCGTCGGAGGTGGGCGAGGATGACCGGATCGCCGTCGGCATCACGGCGGAACGCCAGGAGTACCAGCGCCTCTGCCGTTGCCCAGTGCACCTCGACTTCGAGGGCAAAGTGTTCGTCGAGTTCCGATGCGAGCCCCTGGCCGACGAGGGCGTCGGCCACCACGCCCATGATCCGATCGGCCGATGGTCCGAAACCCACCACCGAACCAAGCGGTCGGGCCGTGCGCAGCACCCGGAGCACGCGGTCGTCCCGATAGAACGCAACGAAGCTGTCGAGTGCGGCGTTGGCAGCGTCGCGCTTGCGGGCGAAGACGGCCCCGACGAGGTCGCTTTCGAGGCGATCGGCGAACCGTTCGGCGCAACGCGCCATCATTGCGTCGACGATGTCGTCGATGGCGTGGAAATACTGGTAGAGCGACCCCACCGCCACACCGGATCTTTCGGAAACTGCCGTCGTGGTAAGGGACTGGTAGCCCGAGTCCACGAGAAGTTCCTCGGCGGCGTCGAGAATCAAGCCCACTTTCAGGCGACTGCGTTCCTGCTGGGGATGCCGGCGGCGGCCGAGCTCGGCGGCCATGGGTCAGGCGGGGACCGGAGGGAGATCCTGCATATTGTCGAGCATGCTCACCATCATTTCGCGAACGAAGGCGTCGGCCTCGGGTGTGGGGCCCCCGGGGACCCCTCCATAGATCGCGCCCGAGAACGGTTTCTCCGTGGGCGGAGCCTTGGCATAGGCCACGCCTTCGGCGAGGTCGGCAATGAACTCTTCGAGCACGCCCGGAAGCGTTTGCGGGCGGGTGACGCACATGTGGATTGCGTTGGGGTACTGCTGTCCGTTGAAGCGCCACCCCTTCTGCTTCATCGAGTCGTTCACGTGATAGATATCGAAGGCGTCGGAGGCGAACGAAAAGCACCACGTGGGCTTGCCCAAGAGGTGGAGCTCGGGGTGGCTGATCACGGCGTCCTGCATGGCGTAGGCGGTCTCGAAGATGGCCTTGGCGTATTTCAGGTAGCCCTCGGAGCCGAGGCTTACCATCGACGCCCAGGTTGCGGCGATAAGTCCTCCCGACCGACTACCGGCCAAACCCGGAGAAAGGTATTTGCCTCCGGTCCATTCGGTGGAGGTGAAGTACTGGTAGCTACGCAGATTCTTGGTGCGATACGACAACACCGACGTGCCCTTGAGTCCGTAGCCGTACTTGTGGGTGTCGGCGGAGATCGAAGTGACGCCGGGAAGCCGGAAGTCGAAAACAGGAATGTCGTAGCCAAGCTGCTGGCCCCATGGCAGGATGAAACCGCCGAGACAACCGTCGACGTGCAGGCCGATACCGCGTTGCACGGCGAGATCGGACAGTGCCTCGATCGGGTCGATCGTGCCGTAGGGATAGTTTCCGGCGGAACCGACCAAGGCGATGGTGTTGTCGTCGATGTTGGCAGCGACGAAGTCGAGGTCGACCAACGTGCTGATGGGGTCGATCGGGGCCTTGATCGGACGTATGCCGAAGAGGTGACAGGCTTTGTCGAAGGCGGGGTGGGCCGTCTCGGGCAGGATCACGTTGGGGTCGGTGATGCCGCGTTCTGCTTTGGCGTGGTCGCGATACGCGAGCATGGCCGTGACGATGCTGTCGGTACCGCCCGCCGTGATCGACCCGCACGCCGTGCCTTCGGGAACGGCTGAGCCGTGGAAGAGATCAAGCGTCATCGCGATGATCTCGCTCTCGAATTTCGTGGCACTGGGACAGATGTCGCGCTGGAGCACATTTACGTGGGCAAACGGGGCGAAGGCGCCGTTGAGAAACTCGTAGTGCTCCATGTCGCCGCAATACATCGTGCCGGAGCATTTACCGGTGTTCCAGGCCTTGTCCTCTTCTTGGCCCATCCACCGGAGCTCGTCGAGGATTTCCTCGCGGGGCCTCCCAGTGGCCGGCATCGCCGAAATCTTGCCGAATCGATCCTCGTACGGGTGTTTCTTGCTCACGTCAATCCTCCGTTGGCATAACCTGAAGAATCTTCAGGTTATGCCTTCTTCGTGCGTTCCGCAACCCCCAGCGATTCTCCGTCGAAGTCCACCCTCACGGACGGGAGAACGCAGCCGTGAGTCTGCAAGAGCCCGGCGGGCACCGCTCGCCGTTGCACGAGGTGATCGCCAGCTCTTCACATTCAGCCCGATTCGTCGTGAACCCGCCTCGGGTCGGCACCACGGAGCTTCCCTACGTACCTTCGCTGCTCGCCGGCGCCGCCCAAGTCGACATCACGCCGCCTCCTGGCACGCCAAAAGCCGGCTACTCGGTGTTACCACACACGCGCCGGCCTAGGGCAGTTCCTCGGCCGCGACTTCTACACCCGATTCGCCTCGAACCGGTCGGGCTTCGATCCCGATTGCACCCAGTTCTTGGTGGATCAAATCGCGTCTGGGGTTCTTGAGGCAGTCGAAACACGCGCCCCGGCCGTGCTGGCCACCGGCATCAGAGATGTGTTTTGCGGCGGTGAATCCCGAGCTTCACCTCGTGCGCGTCGACCGACTCACCCGCGATACCGAGACGGGCACCACGCCGCTGAGCGCCCATGTGATCTTCTCGGTGCACGGCACCGATATTTCGCAATTTTCGCATGACCTCAACGCCGACCTCTGGGCCTACCTCACGGGTGAGATGGCGCATCGAGTTGAGCAGTCGACCGGCGCTCGGATCCCTGACGCCGGTAGCACGATGGCGGTTCACCACCCACCCGGTTTACATCGACCCGACGACCGCGGACGACGGTCACTGGGAGGTGGACCTGAACGGACCGGCCCCGGGCGAGTTGGCGTGGCACGAACCGATCGTTGCGCTGGAAGAACACACACCGAATGGGCGGGTGCCGGCTCGGGGACGTGACGTTTTCGGGTGGACGACCAGGGGTGGCTGCTCCGGGTCAACCACCTGCCTCGACGGCGGTAGTCCTTGGGGTAGCCGTTACGTCGTTCGCTGCTGGAACCCGTCCCGGCTGGGCACGGGCACTTATCGGTTCGAGTGTTCCGCCAACGCCGATCCTGGGCCGGTGGTGTCGGCACCTTTTGCTTGAGCTGCCCCGTCCGCACGTCCGGTGTGAAAAACCGACAAATTGGCTCGGCGGGTGAGCCACCAGTAGCGGTAGGTGTGACGAGGCCAGTTGTTGGTGACCTTGCCGGCGGCGTTCTTGTACCAGCTCGTGCATGAGGTGCCCCAGACCGTTCCGTCGACCGCCTTCTGGATGGCGGTGTTGAATTCGCTCATGGCATCGGCGCGCACCTCGATCCACTGCAGGTCCTTGTCTTGCATCTGCGCGAGGCAATGAAGGAGGTAACGAGTTTGCGCTTCGATCATGAACACGATGGAGTTGTGCCCAAGGTTGGTGTTCGGCCCGTAAAGCAAGAACAAATTCGGAAAGCCTGCGACCGTGATGCCAAGGAACGCTTCAGCGCCGTCGCGCCATGCATCGTTGAGATCGACGCCGTCGCGACCGGTTACCTGCATTGGGGCGAGGAACTCGGTGGACGTGAATCCCGTGCCGAAGATCAGCACATCGAGGTCGTGTTGCTCGCCGTCGATGGTACGCACACCGGCGGGGTTCACCTCAGCAATCGTTTCGGTGCACACCGTCGTGCTCGGTTGCGCCAGCACCGGGAAGAAGTCGCTGGCGATCAGCACTCGTTTGCATCCCACCGGAAAGTCCGGGGTGAGCTTCGAACGCAGGTCCGGATCTGTCACTTGCGCTTTGAGTTGCGAGCGTGCCGCCGCTTCCATTGCCGCGCCAACCTTCGATCGCCTTCGCATGGTGTTGAAGTTGATCTCGAGCAGGCCGTAGAGCAGCCATCGAACCAAGCGCTCCAGGCTGGGATGGCGTCGAAAACGATTCTTGGTGCGTTCGGAAAAGGCCCGATCCTGCTTGGGGATCACCCAGTTCGGGGTGCGCTGGAACACGGTGAGATGACTCGCCTGGCGAGCAACGGGAGGGATGAACTGCACGGCGGATGCGCCCGTGCCGACTACGCCCACTCGTTTCCCAGTGAGCTCGATGTCGTGTTCCCATCGAGCAGAGTGAAAGGCCGGCCCCGCGAATGTGTCGAGACCGTCGATCTCGGGATACGCCGGGCGATTGAGTTGCCCGAGTCCGCTGACCACGATATCGGCAGTGATTTGCTCGCCGCCGGCCGTGGTGAGGCGCCATGCGTTTCGTTCATCATCGAATCGAAGGGCCGTGGCCTCCGTGTTGTACCTGATGTAGGGCGTGAGGCCGTATGTCTCCACGCATTCTTCGAGGTAGGCAAGAATCTCGGGCTGTCGGGCGTAGGCCCGACTCCAATCGGCCCTTCGGTCGAAGCTGAACGAATAAAAGTGCGAGGGGATATCGCATGCTGCACCGGGATAGGTGTTGTCGCGCCACGTGCCGCCCGGCCCGCTGGCCTTTTCGAAGATCGTGAACGAGGTGATGCCGGCTCGAAGGAGCTGTATGCCCACACACAACCCTGCGAAACCGGTGCCGAGAATAGCGATGGAGGGAGAGGTCCGGCGCGTCGTCACCGCGGCAGGCTATTGCCTGAGCCCGGTGGTCAGCCTGGCTCTTGCCCGTTTTCGGGTGACAGCGCCCAAACGGTTCCGCTCGCGTCGCGAACCAGAAGCCGGCCCGGCACGGCCACGGGATCGGTGACGGGCCGAACGTCGGTGCGAGCATGTGCCAATAGTGCTCCCGTGGTTCGATCCACGGTGAGGAACTGCTGCCTGCCGGTGATGACGTAGACGTACCGTTCGTCGGCGGTCGGGCCGAGCGCCGCGTCGGGGAGGGGGCACCGCCAGCGGAACTGTCCGTTCGACGTCACTGCGACCACCTCTTCCGGGCCAGCGACCGTGGCGAAGAGCAGCGATCCGGCATCGCCGCCAGCGAGCCCGCAAACGGTGAACCCGGGAGCCAGCGTTGCCGCCGACTGCCCGGTGGCGGGGTCGAGGCCCACGATTCGTGCCCCTTTGCTCACGACCCAGACCAGGTTGGCGGCAAGGGTGGGAGGTGCGAGAAAGGGGGGAACGTTCCGGAGAGTGAAACGGTGGCGTCCCTTGGCGGCGTCGATGCCTTCGAGGCTCGATCGGTCCGTACGGACGAGAAAGACGTTGCCGCAGCCTACGAGTTCGACGACGTCGCCACTGAGACGGGTGCTCCAACGTTGGTTCCCGGTCGACGCGTCGAAGGCGGCGAGTCGGCTGCCTATGGCCATGCCCACGAGACCGCCGGCGTGGGCCAAGGGCGATGGGCGCCCGGAGTAGTTGGTCCTCCATCGCAGGAGCCCCCGGCCGAGATCGAAACCCTGCAACTCCCCGCGGGTGGACACGGCCACGACGGTCTCATCGAGCACTACCGGCTCGCCACAACTGGCCGCCCCGAGATCGGCCCGCCACAACTCGTGGCCGGCGACGATCTCGCATGCTGCCAACACACGATCGGCACTGAGCAGGACCAAGGGGCCGGCGGGAACCGGTTGACGATCGACGTGGTCGTCTCCCCCACCCCACTGCCATGCCACCCTGGTTGGTGGCCTCGGAGCCGACGGCTGGCCGTAGGACGGTCGGAGGGGATCGCCGCTGCGAGGAGAGGCTGGGTCATCGCCAGGGTCGGGTCGCCACGGTGCGTCGACGACGTCACGGAGGTAGGAGGGCCACTCCACCGATCCAGTGAAGTTACCTTCGGGACCGGTCCACCCTCGAAGGTTGCTCCCAACTGGGGCGACCGCTACCCGCAGCCCGAGTTCGTGGTCGTAGTCCTTGCGTTGAAGCGGATTGGCCAGGCAATCATGGGCGTCTTTTAGCCGCCGAAAGGCGGTGGGATCTCCACCGGCATCGGGATGGGCGGTCTTTACCAACACTCGAAAGGCAGCGCGGATCTGCAGGGTGGTGGCGCGGGCATCGAGGCCGAGCAGCTCGTAGTGGGTCTTTCCCGCATCGGGCACCTCCCCGTTCTACCCCACGGCGCCCCTCCGATACGGGCTGGGCCACCGAGCCATGATGTTCGGTGATCGCCCGTCGGTCAGGTGTCGAACGGCACCAAAGACTCGCACGTGGGGCAGACGTCACCTTCCGGCGCCCACGGTTCGTCGTCGAAGACCCGAAGCGACACGGTCGTGCCGCAAGCCGGATCGCCGGAATCGAGGTCGACGGCGTGACGCATACCGCGCGGTTCTCGCCGGCCGGCGTTCTTGGCGGACCGGCCTCCGAAGGCCTTCGGCTTCACCAAATGAGATCCGAGCGCTCCAACGACGTAGGTCATCGACGGCCGGCGGAAGATCGGAAAGGATTCACGGACCGACGGTACCGGTCCTGGGCGTTCTGTTCGGTACCGGTAGGGTCGTGTTTGTGCGTCTCTCACTTTGGCCGAACCTGCAACAGCCGTGGGCCGAGATCGTGGCGGTCGTGCAGCACGTGGAAAGGGCCGGTTGGGACGGGGTCTACGTCGCCGACCATTTCATGGGCGACGGTGGCGGTTTTGGTGCGGTTGACACACCCACGTTCGAGGCGACGGCGGCGCTCGGCGCCCTCGCTGGGTGCACCGATCGGGTGCGCCTTGGCTCGCTGGTTCTGGGGGCCACGTACCGGCACCCTGCGATGGTCGCGAACTGGGCCGCGACAATCGATCAAACGTGCAACGGCCGGTTCGTGCTGGGCGTGGGGGCGGGTTGGCAGCAGAACGAACATGAGCAGTACGGCATTGGGCTGCCCGACGTTGGGGAGCGGGTCAGTCGGTTCGCCGCCTACTGCGATGCGCTTCGGCAGTTGCTCAACGATCCGTTCGCCAACGTCTCGTCGCCGTGGTTCAACCTCAGCAACGCGGTGTGTGAACCGAAGCCGAAACAGACGCCCCTTCCCCTTTTGGTCGGCGGGAAAGGTGATCGAATGCTGGCGATCACGGCGCGCCATGCCAACGAGTGGAACATGTGGAGCAATGCCGAGATCCTGGCTCCTCGGCTCGAAGCGCTCACCCGAGCCTGTGAACGCATTGGTCGCGATCCGGCAACCATCGCCGTATCCACGCAGGCCCTCGTATTGGTGACGAACGATCCGGTGAAAGCACGATCGTTGGTTGAGGCGGTGGCCCCACGGCCCGCGTTCGCCGGAACCGTGACCGAGATCATCGAGCAGATGGCGGGTTGGGCTGCTCTCGGTGTCGACGAGGTGATCGTTCCCGACTTCGTGTTGGGTCATGGCTCTCGGCGTTTGGATGCCCTCGATGGGCTTGCCGCCGGCTTCGCTGACCTGCGGTGACGATTTAGGAGGGAGCGAGTTCCACGGGAATGCCGTTCAGTACAGCGTTGCCCGAGAGCGGATCGATGACCTCGGGGTCGGTGAGAATGTTGCTGTTCACTCCCGGACGGAGCGCCGCCACCTGCAGAACTGCGCCCTCGGCGTCGTGGCCCCAACCGTGGGGCAGGCTCACCACCCCCGGCATGATGGTGTCGTCGGTTTCGACCGTGGCACACACGGCGCCGACCTTGGAAGTGACGGTCGCCTGGCCTCCGTCAACCAGCCCGTGGGCGGCCGCGGTGTCGGGGTGCACGGTGAGGGTGCACCGTTCCTTGCCTTTCACCAACACCTCAACATTGTGCATCCAAGAGTTGTTGCTTCGCACGTGGCGGCGGCCCACCAAGACAATCTCGGGCCACGACCGGTCGAGGGATGCGGCGAGGCGCGTAAGGTCGGCGACGATTTCGTTCGGGGCGAGTTCCACCTTGGCCGACGGGGTGCGGAGCAGCGACGGCAACTGGCTTTCGAGGGGCCCGTAGTCGATGCCGTGTGGATGGCGTTCGAGCTTCTCGATGGACAGTCCACCCGGGTTGGCGCCAAAGAGATCACCGTGGCGCCCGGTGCGGAGCATCACGTCGAGGGCCCGGTCGGCAGGATCGTGGCCGCCGAGCATGCGCTTAAGTTCTTTCGGGTCGCGTTCGGCAAGCGGCGAACCGGGAGTCTTCATCGCCGCTTCCAGAAGACTGTCGACCACGAGATCATGGATGATCTGCGGGTCGGCGTCGGCGGGCTGCCCGCCGGCGATGAGCGCCAGCTTGGCCACGAGGTCAGCTTCGGTCGGGCCCTTCGCCGGAAAGAGCGGAGGCGAGTAATTGGCGATGTTGCGCACCGACAGGCCGTAGAACGCGAGGTCGTAGTGGCTTCGTTCCACATGCGACGGCGGGGGGAGGATCACGTCGGCGAAGCGAGTGGTCTCATTGCGGAACGGGTCGATTGACACCATGAAGTCGAGGGTGCTCATCGCCTGCTCGAGTCGGGCCGAGTGGGGGGCGGAACGGGCAGGATTGCCGCCGATGGTGATCAGTGCTCGCACTTGCCCTTCACCGGGGGTGAGGATCTCGTCGGCGAGCGTGGCGACCGGGAACTCCGAACGCACCTCCGGATAGCCCTTCACCCGTGAGGTTCGCCGTCCCATCACGAACCCACGACCCCCGCCTGAACCGGGTCGTTGAGCGGAATGGGCCGGGGACGGCCACATCGCCCCACCGGGGCGATCAAGGTTGCCCGTGATCGTGGTGAGAAGATCGGTGGCCCACGACGCCAGGGTGCCGAACTCGACTGTGTGGGTGCCGATGCGACCGTACGCCACGGCGGAAGGGGCAGCGGCGAACGCCCGGGCGAGCCGTTCAATCGTGGCGACCGGAATGCCGGTGATGGGAGCGACGGCTTCGGCCGTAAACGGCGAGATGGCGGTGATAGCGACGTCGAGTCCGTTGGTGTGACGTGCGACAGGCCCGAGATCAGCCAGACCTTCGCTGATCACCACGTTGGCCATGGCGAGCAACAAATGGGTGTCGGTCCCGGGGCGTATCGGCACGTGTTCGTCGGCGTGATTAGCGGTACGGGTGCGGCGAGGGTCGACGACCACGACGGTGCCGCCCCGAGCCCGAATCGCTTCCACCTTCCCGGGGAAGTCCGGTGCGGTGCACAGACTGCCGTTGCTCTCCCACGGGTTGGCACCGAGCATCAGGAGGTAGTCGGTGCGATCGAGGTCGGGGACGGCGATGGCCAGCGGGTTACCGAACATCAACCCGCTCGACACGTGGCGAGGCATCTGGTCGACCGTGCTGGCGGAATAGATGTTTGTCGTTCCCACTGCCATCACGAGTGGGCGCACGTAGATGGTGTTGGCGAAGTTGTGTACCGATGGGTTCCCGAAATAGAGCGCGACCGAATCGCGGCCGTGCTCCTCCATCAGGGCAGGAAGCCGCTCGGCGATGAGGGCGTAGGCGTCGTCCCACGACGCGTCGCGCCACTCGTTCCCCTGGCGGATCTGCGGCAGGCGGAGTCGATCGGGATCCTCGTGGAGTTGGCGGAGCGTGGAACCCTTCGGGCAGATGAATCCGTGGCTGAACACATCCTCTCGATCGCCTCGGATACGAGTGATCGTGGACGTCGCTCTATCGAACTCGACTTCGAGGCCGCACGTGGCCTCACAGAGCGGGCAGGTTCGGAATTGGGTGGCGGTGTCGCTCATACGTTTTCCTCAGTGTGTCAGTTCACGAGTTTGTCGCGGCCGGCCCAGTACGGGGCGCGGAGCTTGTATTTCTGTAGCTTGCCGGTGGCGGTACGGTCGAGGGCGGGACGAAGCTCCACCGACGTGGGGCACTTGTAGTGGGCGAGCCCTTGTCGACACCACGCGATGAGGTCGGCTTCGTCCACGTCGATGGCAAGGGATCCAGTGACGAGAACGACGAGCGCCTTCACCGTTTCCCCCCACTTGTCGTCGGGCACGCCAATCACCGCCACCTCGGCCACGGCGGGGTGGGAGAAGAGGCGGTCCTCTACCTCGATCGACGAGACGTTTTCCCCCCCGGTGATGATGACGTCCTTCTTGCGGTCGGAGATGGTGAGGTAGCCGTCCTCCCCGATCACTCCCCCGTCGCCGGTATGGAACCAATCGTCGGCGAGGGCATCAGCGGTTGCTTCGGGTTGCTCCCAATAGCCCTCGAGCACGACGTTGCTGCGAGCGAGTACCTCACCCTCGGGGTCGAGGGTGAGGGAGACGCCGAGGGCGGGGGCGCCGGCCCTGCTCAGGTTAGCCGCCCGTTCACTGGCCGAAAGGTGGTCCCATTCCTGTCGGCTGCGATTCATCGTGAGCAGTGGCGAAGTTTCGGTGAGTCCGTAGATTTGAATGAACTCCCAGCCCAGCTCCGTCTCGACCCGTTCGATGGTTTTGGTCGGCGGCGGCGCGCCGGCCACCACAATTCTTGTACGGCCCGCTCCCGGGATGGGGCCGTCCCAGGTGCTGGCGGCTTCGAGCACCAGAGATACCACCGCCGGCGCTCCACAGAGCAGGGTGACGCCATGTTCGGCCACCCGCCGCAGAATCTCCTCACCGTCGACCTTCCGCAATACCACTTGATGTACACCCATCGCGGTGGTGGCGAACGGCATACCCCAGCCATTGCAATGAAACATTGGGAGGGTGTGGAGGTAGGTGTCGCGGTCGTTCACGCTCGCTTGCCAGCCGAAGGTGGCGGCGTTGAGCCAGAGGTTCCGGTGGGTGAGCTCCACGCCTTTGGGTCGGGCCGTGGTGCCGCTGGTGTAATTGACGGTTGCGGTTGCTGCCTCGTCGGGTTCCCACGGCTGCGGCTCGACGTCGTGCAGGTACAGGTCGGCATCGTCGGCACCGAGCACGAAACGGTGTTTGCAGGTGACGCCGGAGAGCGTGTCTTCGAGCTCGGGATCGATGAAGAGGACTGAAGCCCCCGAGTGCTCCACGATGTACTGCACTTCGTCGGGTTGTAAGCGAAAATTGATCGGCACATACACCCGGCCGTAACCACTGACGCCGTAGAAGCCGGTGAGCATCCGTGCGGCGTTTTGCGAAACTATCGCGACTCTGCTTCCTTGGCTGATTCCCAGGGCATCAAGACGCGCGGCCTGCGCTGTGGCGAGCGTGGCGAGGCGTCCGTAGGTGAGCGGCGGGAGCGGCGGCGCCGGTTGATCAGGCTCGTCGGTGACGGCAACGCGGTCGGCGTAGACCGTGGCAGCGCGTCGAAGGTGGTCGAGGATCGTGAGTGGCACGTGCATTGGTTTCGACCCTACTTCGCGCTGTGGGTGCACGCGCCGGTGCCCGCCGTTCGGGCGGGCACCGGAGGAGTTCCGTGTACGTTCGCGGCTGGCTCAGCCGTAGTAGCCGTTCACGTCAGCGATGACGTTGACGTTGCCGGAGTTGTTGAACATGCTCACTAGCTTGCCCTGCGAAGGCGGAATCGTTCCCAGCTTCGCAGTGACCGAGTTGGCGATCGTCGAACCGGCTCCCCAGTTCACACTCGATGCCGTGGGTTTTGCTTCGCCCGTGGGCCAAACGGTAAGGAAGGATCCCGCCGTCGTGCTTGTGGCGGTCACGTTGAGGAGCACCGCAGTCGCGCTTGCCGGCACTTGGTTGCCGCCGCTGATGGGTACGTCTCTTGACTGACCAGGGTTCCATGGCGTTCCGTAGGGACCGACCTGTTCGTTGGGAGGCCGAGAATCAAGCACGCGGAAGGGAGTCAACGGCCGGAAGGGCGCACCCGATCCGCTGGAGAAATAGCCCACCACATCGATCAGCACATTCACCGTGCCCGAATTGTTGAACACGTTGATGGCTCCGGCGGTTCCGACTTTCACCGTCACGGAGTTGGCAATTGTGAGGTTCGCCGGCCAGTTGATCGACGATGCGGTGGGCCTGGCTACTCCAGCGGGATACAGCGTCAAGAACGAGGACGCCGAGGTAGTGGTCGCGGTGACGTTGAGAATCACCGCCGATGCGTTCGCCGGAACACCCGTGGTGCCACCGGTGACCGTCACGAGTCGGGTTGTTCCCGCATTCCAAGGACTGCTAAAGGGACCAACGGTTTCCGGGGGTGGTCGGGAATCGAGTATTCGTTTGGGCGCCAAAGGCGTAAGCCCATCACCGGGGGCTGGGGCGTAGTAGCCCACAACATCGATGAGGACGTTCACGGTGCCGGAATTGTTGAAGATGCTGATGGCGCCGGCGGCACCGACTTTTACCGTCACCGCGTTCGCGACGACCTGAAGCTTAGCGAAGTTCACGCTCGACGCAGTCGGTTTTGTTTGACCCGCTGGCCAAAGGGTCAGGAAGGACGAAGCGGACGCGTCGGTGACGGTAACGTTGAGCGAAACCGCCTCGGCATTTGCAGGCACACCTCCGAGGTTCGTCACCGAACGATCTCGAGTCTGCCCAGGCGACCACGGGGTGTTGAATGGACCCACCTGTTCGGGAGCGGGCCGGCTATCGAGGATGCGGGCGGGGGTTAGGGGATAGAAGTACACGGGTGTTGGTTGCACAGGTCCGCGTAGGAACGACCGTTGCGATGACGTGGCGAGTGTCTGTCCGGCGTTGTCCAAGGTGACGATTCGCCAGTAGTACACGCCCTCGGGGTAGTTGAGGGTTGGGGCGTGCTCGGTCATGACGGTGTTCACATATTCCAACGGGGTCGAGAAGGTACTTGATGTGCTGATCTCCACCCGATACTGCGCCGCAGTGGGAACTGTGGTCCATACGAGTCGATTGGTGTTGCTACCGATCGACGCACCATCCGCCGGTGACGTGAGCGTGGCGGAAAGCCCGGTGTACGTGAAGTAACGCAGGGTGCCGTCGGTGTCGCCCGACCACGGTCCGGGCAGATTTCCCGCATCTCGTCGGCGAACGCGCCACCCGTAGGTACCCGGGGCGAGGAACGACTGCGGGATGAACCCATTCGTGTTCGGGTTTGCGTAGAGCACCAGGTTGGCTTGCTGCACGACAGGAGGATTGTTGCGGTAGACCTCCACCTCATAGGCGTTGGCATACACCTGCGCAGCCCACGTGAAGGAGGGGACTCCGCCGATCGTCTGCCCGGCGGTTGGGGTGTTGAGCGTCACCTTTGGCGAGGCCTTGTTGACCAATCGAATCGGACTGGCGGCGAGCAGGTTGTTGCTGCCGTCGTAGGGGGTCACCCGCCAGTAGATCGGACCCTCGGGGTAGGTCACGGCGTAGGCCGTGTGTTGGGTTTGATCTACGTTGCTGATTTCGAAGGGGTT
>JANOSD010000014.1:0-5298 GCA_031415655.1 Actinomycetes bacterium | reverse complement strand
CGATGAGTTCGATGCTGGGACTGCGGTCGCCGGCCTCGATTCGGGAGATCGAAGGTTGGGAGACGTGGGAACGACGCGCCAGTTCGCTCTGCGATAGCCCCGCGGACTGTCGCCCAGTTCGCACGATGGCTCCAGCATTCGACATTTGGCAAGCCGATACCGGATACGGCATAGGTGGTCCCCGAAGATGGTGGCCTGCGAAAACCCTCCGTCCGTGAGGGGACGCACGCCATAAAGCCGGTCCTCAGAATTCGACCTCTGCCTGGTTGTGCGACCAAGGCCGGGTAGCCCTGCGCCCGTCGACTGAGCGAACCTGAACCGTTGAACCGGGTACGTGTCTACGATGGCGGCGTAGTTTCTCGCGTCGAGGCCTCTCGGGTTTGTGAGCGGGTAGAAGCTCGTCGGGCCGCCCCGTGGCCCTTCTTCCTAGTGTTGATCGAAATCCCGATGTCGTCGACACGCTTGCTCACACTTGGGACCTCGCTGGGACCGGGGGTCTCGATGATCGCCTCGACCTCGAGCTCGTCGACTATGCGCTCAAACAGGCGGCGCCCGTCATCGAACAGCTCCGCCAGCCGCCGTTCTTCGCCGCGCCCGTCCCGACCTCAATCGACGCGACCAGTCAGCAGCAGCTGCTGGGCCTCCTCGGACGTTCCGGGTAGGCGGTGTCCGGTTAGCTTCGGACATCACTGAATCGCCCCGGGGCCCGCCATGTAGTCCCGCACGAGGCTGCGTCGGCGAACGGCAAGGGCTCGCCATTGGCAAGACGCTTCGGCGCCGAGCCTCGACTGCGTGAAATCTGAAGTAGTTCAGATATCGTGGTCGGATGCGAGTCATCGAGCACCCCTTCTCCGAGCTGCTGCGTGAGCCCAAGACCGTCATGCGGGATCTCGACGACGGTGATGTCCTGTTGCGGCGAAGGGGCGCGCCGGCCCTTCGCCTGACCTTGGCCGATCGTGACGATCAGCGTGCGGACGCGTATGCACTGGTCGGCCGCGCGTTGCGCAACTTGGCGGAGCACGCGCCAGCGGCGTTGGGCGAGGCGTTGCTCGACGAGTTTCCTTGGACCTCGTTCCTGCCGAAGGCCGACCGGATCGGCTTCATCGACGAGTTCACCCGAACCGTCGTGGCTGCGGCCGAGCTCGACAACTTCGCCCCCCTCACCCAGCTCGTCGACGAGTGGCGCGCGACCGCCGAGATCCACGCAGATCCGAAGTTGGCCCGCCGGCTTCGTCGCCCGATCAGTCCCGCCGGCGACATCGTGGCCCGCCCCGGCGGCTGAGCGGCCATGGCCAAGCGTAAGGAGCGAGTCGCCCCGCCGCCCGCACCGGGTGCGTGGGAGTTCCGCTTCGGGACCAATGATGCGGTGAAGGCCTGGGACCAGGTCTGCGCCGCAGCGTCTGCCAACGCGCGGCGCGCGTGGGATCGGATCACGACCGATCCTCGGGAGCGCGACGATCGCCAGCACCCGCTCAAGGGCTCGCTCGGCACTCGGAGCGTAGACGGCGTCGACCTCGAGCAGTGGCAGTTCGAGGTCACGAGCGCAGGCCGAATCTGGTACTGCATCGACGATGCCCGCCGAACCGTCTGGATGACCGACTGCTCGGTCGGACACCCGAAGGCGACGGAGTAGGAACCATCGATTTCTCGGCGACCACCACCCACTTTGGGGTGGGTGTGAAGGTAGGTGAGTCGTTCCCGAATACTGGAGCGGCCTCCCTGGGCTCAGGCGGCCACCGAGTATTCCGGGGGCAGAAATGACCGTGGGGTTAAAGTACAAGGCCCCCTTCGACACGGTTTGACCAGGAGAAACGTGCTGGTCAGGGCCTGTTTTGGGCTGGCCGAAAACGCCGATTGGTGTCGCTTGTCAGCGGCTGGTCAGCGAAGTGTCTGTCGGCCGATGCCAGAGACTGCCAGCGACTGCCCGCGGCGACCAACAGACCACCTCACACTGCGTGAGGCCCTGGGCCTTCTTGACGGGAAGTGCGGTTGCGCGCACTCGCGGCGAACTGACGAAGTGGTCGGCCGACACCATGACCGCCGGATCTGGGCCGCTGTCGGGCGCTGACGCGGCGGCGGCGTCCTCTCCGGTACACCGCACACGGTGGGCGCGTTCCCAGCCGACGCCCTCGTGCTCGAAGAACTCGAAGTGCGCGAAGTGCGCGAAGTGCGCGAAGTGCGCGAAGTGCGCGAAGTGCGCGAAGTGCGCGAAGTGCGCGAAGTGCGCGAAGTGCGCGAATTCCTCCTGGTCGCGCCGCGATCCCGAGCCAACGAGAGACACCTCCGCGAGGCTCGTAACGCCATGACTCCAGCTTCTTGTCGGACGCCTTGATCTCCTCGCTGACTGAGGCCTTGCGCGCTGGCCGTCAGGATCGGGTTTCGAAACGCCCGCAAGCAACTCGAAGGTGTCGTCGTTGTTGTCCTCGTCGTACAGCGAACCGAACCAGCAATCCATGCCAGGTATCAGCACCTCCTCCTTGACATAGACGCGCTTCGGATGATCCGTGCTGCTGGCGGGATAGTCGGTGGCGTAATTGCAGTGGTAGCGGGCGCGGCTGTGATTCCACTGGCCTTGCGTCCGCTGAGATCGACGAGCGGGCCATTACCCGTGTCCGCTTGAGTCCACGCACAGACTCAGGCGAGCCGGTCCGGCACATCGGTGTCCCATCGAAGCACCCGAATCGCCGTGTCCGTGAAAGGAGGACGGAGCGACCGCGACGGCAACGCTGGTGGTGAAGGGAACCCTTCATCAGGGTCGATCGTTGACACAGCTACACGACGCAAGGAGCACCCATGACGAACACCTCCTCACCACCAGCCAGCCGGTCCGCCCGACGAAGGTCGGTCTGGAGCCAACTGAAGGGCGAGCGCAGAAGCGCGTCCCATGCCGTACCCGCAGGCGCGGACCTGACGAAGGACAAGACCGTGGCGATCTGGCGTGAGCAGTTCGGGGCGCCCTTTGGCGCCGCTCCACTGGCCAAGGCGGTATGACCGGCGCTATGCGGACACGAACGAAGATGGAACGGCCGCGTTGTCTGTCGACCGCCGGTGCTCTCACCCTGGTGATCCTCACCGCGTGTGGCACGACAGGATCACCGACCAGCTCCGAAGGTACATCCAGCCCAAGCGCAGCGCCGACGAGCAGCGCACCAGCCGTCCCGTTGACGGCGGCGACCGCGTCCGTCACGACCGCCCCCACCGCAACTGCCCCCCCTGCGCCGTCGCTGCCCACGACCACCCCCGTTCCGACGGCCCCCGTGGGTTGGCAGCGCGTCACCGTCGAGGGGCCCGCACCCGGTCCCAGGTCATCGGCCGCACTCGCCGCCGCACCCGACGGAGCCCTGTGGCTGCACGGCGGCCTCGTCCAAGGCGCCTCGGTCGGCGAGCTCTGGCGCTTCGACGGCACTCGATGGGCACAGATGCAGGTGAACGGCTCAGCGCCTCCGCCACGCCACGAACACGTCGCCGTGTGGGATGGCCCACGCAGTCGCCTCGTGATTGCCCTCGGCGAAGCGAGCAACGGCGAGGTCTTTGACGACGTCTGGGCCTTCGATCCCGCTGCAGGCACGTGGTCGCAACTCGCCAAGGGCGGCGGCCCGGCGGCGAGATACGGGTCCTGTGCGGTGCTCGACCGGGAGGGTCGGATGATGATCACGCACGGGTTCTCGTCATCGGTCCGTTTCGACGACACCTGGATATTCGACCTTGCGACCGCTGCATGGTCCGATATCTCCCCTGCCGGAGGCCCCCGTCCGGCCGCACGCTGCCTGCACTCGTGTGCGTTCGATCCTGATTCGGGCGACCTGACCCTGTTCGGTGGCCGCAAAGAGGACGAACTTTACCTTGGCGACACGTGGCGCCTCGGCTCGGCTGGCTGGAGCGCCATGCCCGGCGAGGGCCCGTCCGCCCGCGTCCGCTCGCGCGCTGGCCGCGTCGGCGGCTCGATCCACGTCGTCGGCGGGACGGGGTCACAAGGCCTGGCTGGAAATACCTGGGTCCTTTCCGATGGCGCATGGCGAATCGGAGCATCAGACGCGCCGGCTGATCGCGATTCAGCGGCCGTCGCCCAGGGGAACGGCGTGGTTTGGCTGTTCGGCGGCAAGGGGGCTTCCGGTGGGTTAGCGGACCTTTGGCGGCTGGGCTGACCCACAAGCAGCTCCGCCGACGGCCGGGGCCGATTCGTAGCCCACGCGGCCAAGGCCCAAGGACTCGACCTCGCCCGATTCATGCTGCGTGAATTGAACGGACGGCCAAACGCGCCTTTGCAGTGCATGCAAACGGCGCCGTGAGCAGCCAGACCCACCCGAAGGTTCGAGTCCATGACGATCGGGACACGATCCTCACCGCGTTGCACGAAGGACGCTGCGATCGAGGGTTCGCTCCACCGATCGGTCAACGGGCGCATCGGCCGAGCGGTCGTGGCGCTTCCCGGACGGATCTACCTCGACCGAAAGGCCACCCGTCTACACGGCGAGGTCCGACGGGATCGTCAGGAAAGGCGAGATCGTGCTCGTCGGCAGCGAGGGCGTTGACCACGACAACTCACGAAAGGCACTGCAGATTGTCCACCTCTGATCAGCAGGGTTGATGATCGTCGAGGCTGAACTGTGCTTGATGTGCGACGTCCCCAGCCAGAAGTAGGGGCAACTCCTCACCGTGACGACGTCATGTTGCGCGAACCTCTCGGCATGTTGCTCGTGGCGTCGACAGTCCTGGCGCCCCGGGGCATCGGACTGCGAGCTATTCCGAGCCGACGTCATGGGACAGCCGGCCAACACCATCAGTAGCTTCCCCTTCGTCATCGCCGGCGTCGTTGTCACTGTGATGGCAGTTCGGTCCGGAACCTGGCGAGCGACGTCGCTCGTCTTCGCCGCGTGCCTGATGGCCGTCGGGCAGGGAAGCGTGGCGTACCACGGCCCACAGCCACCTGGCGCCGAACTCGTACATGACCTTTCGATCGCCTTCCTTCTCGCGCTGATCGCCTTTCACGATCTGAGCCTGCTTACGCCGCAATTCCGCCGATTGCTCGTGTACTTCGGCGCCTTCTCGCTCCCACTGACCGGCGCCGCCGCCCTCGTGCCGCCGGCCGCTGCCCTGGCCGCCACGTGTTGGTCGTGAGCCCTTTCTGCGATCCGCCGAGCCCGCTGCAAGCACACACTGCCTGGCCCGTCGTTGCCGCTTAGGAATCGTTCCGAAATAACGTTTCCATTTAAGGTGGGTTGATAGTCTGGTCGTGTGACGCCGGACGAAGAAGTGATCGCTGCGAAGCTCGGCGCGTTGTGGCCGCACTTGAATGAG
>JANOSD010000013.1:0-17323 GCA_031415655.1 Actinomycetes bacterium | reverse complement strand
TGTTGGAGCTGGTCGGCACGTTCTTTGACGTTCGACAACTTTGGGCACCGCCCACAAAACGACGCCTCGACGCCATCGCCCTCATGAGCCCCGATTTGCACGCCTTGCTCGTTCGGATCTTTTGTGCCGACGACTCCACCACCGAAAAACTACGCCTGGCGCACCTCGCCGTCCCGCTGGTGTTCGACCCGTCGTCGTAGACAACCAGCAATCGTCTCATTCGTGGTGAGCCCTGAGTGAGGGAGCCGTCTTCGATGAGGGTTTCGAGTTGGGGTTGACGAGCATGATGGCGTGCATGTCGACATACTCAAGATCTTCTTCAACGCCTAAATGACTTCCCGCGGTTCACCGGCGACGCCGACGTCCCGACCTTGTCGATCGACTAACTCACCGCACCAAGATCCGGGCCGAGGCCGGCGCAGAAGTGGCACGGCGAGTGATCCGAGCAGCGGGACCGGCATGAGACAACGGCGGAGCGGCGAGCATGTAGGAACGATCACTCGGCCGGTCCCATGCTTCAACGAGGGAAGTGACCAGGAGCCGACCGAAACCCAAGCGCGTCGAGCGGCACCCGGCAACAACGATCGGTCATAGTTGCACGTAGGTTGCACGCCAGGCTCCAGAACCGAGCCGCCAGTCACGTAGTGCCAGGTAGATGGCTATCTACGCGCAACATATCTGAAGCTTCCCAAGCTGAGAACGCTAGCTCGATTCTCGTTACCCGCTCCATAGAGAAGGCCCAGTTCAGCCGAGGTTTCCGGCACCTGGGCCTTCGTCGTTCGGCGGCCCAAAACGGCCGCCGTGACCTTGGCGTGACTCTCCCGATTGGCTGCATCGACGTCGCTGGCTTGTCCGCGACGTTGCGAGTGCTCAGCCGGCTTCGGGACGTTCGGGGCGAGTGCCGATGCCGTTGCCGATCGCCGCGTAGACCGCCCGAGGCATCTTGCGTTGGATCTGGCAGAGCCTTGTCAAAGTCGTTTCATCCGACAGCCCCGTCGTGTAGATCCAGTCCTGACCGGAGCCCACGAGATCGCTGATGAACGAGATCTCGGTCGCCAATAGAGCGCGGCACCAATCGACAGCGTTGAGCGGATCACCCGCCATGATCGCCGAAACCAGCAGGTCCCCCCGGTTGAAGAGATCGTCGACCCCACCAAAGCCCATCGCGACGGCCATCTCCCCGGTGCAGTGAGAGGGACCGCCCCACTCCACAAGCCCGCAGCGGAGGACGAATCGCTCGTCTGTGGTGAGCTCGATAGCGAGTAGCTCGTCACTGTCCATTGCGCCTGTGTAGCGGGTCAGACCAACCAAGGCGACGTTGATCCGTAGCTGCTATCGGCAGCGATGCGGCGCACCGATTCGGCGCATCTGTTCCACGCGCTTCTAAGCCCGTTGAACGCGGCGTTGTCTCTTAAGAATTCTGTGATGGGATCGAGGAATCTCGCGTGAGAGTTCGTCGCGGCGATGACGTCGTCGGACGCGGTTAGGGCGCTGTGCTCGTGGGACACTCCCCCTATGCGGTTCGAGGTCATCGTGCGTGAGGGTTCGCCGCCGGACTCTGCGGGCGGGCAACAGTTCACGTCGACCTCACCAAACAAGCGCTGGACCCTGGAGATCTCCAACTCGATGGAGATGCGCATGGGGGGTGCAAGGCGTGGGCACGGCACTCTCCACGGTCCAGACGGCAGCGCCGACCTCGGCCAAATCGGGTTCCCGTGCAGCGACTTCGTCCCGTGGCTCTCCGAACACCTCGCTGTCTGGATGGACCGGAAGGGCCAACCGATGCTCGTCCCCCTCGCCGCCCCGACGAAGTCCAGGCAGCTGCGCGAGATCAAGGGCGAGCTGATATCGATCGCCTGCCACGCCAACCAGGGAGCCGCCCTGCGCATGTTCGGCTGGCGACGACGGACGCTCACGTTCTTCAACGGCTCCGGCGAAGTTACCGGCGAGTGGCAGCACCACGACCTGTTCGGCGCAGTCGGGTTCACCGGGAACGGTGTCGCAGTGGTGGCGATGATCCAGCCCGAGTGGAAGGGTCCGGCGGAGCTGACTGCGTTCGACCCGTCTTCGGGAGAGGTGCTGGTCCAGACGTTGCTGGACGAGATTGACCCCTTCGATCCTGGCCCGGATCGGTCGGCAGGTTCGGTCGGCAGGGCTTCCGCTCAAACCTGCCGATTCGAACGTGGCCTACGGAACTTGGCGACGTGATCACCCCGTCGTCAGATTCAACAGCGCTCGAGGCGTGCTCTTCGTCGGTCGAGAGCAGCCGACCGACGAGCAGGTGGAGCGGTTCGGGAAGCCCCATGCAGTCAGCGAGCTGCGCTGGACCCAGATCGCGTTCGCGCCGTAGGCCAAGGCGCCAGGTCGCCCGATCCGGCAACGAGTGTTCGAATATTTCGTTTGGGTGTACTCTGGCAGCATGAGCGTCGTCACCGAGAAGGACCGGGATCAGGCACGCGAGGTGCTGCACGCACTCGGGAGCCACCCGCGCATCACCACCGAAGACGGCACCGTGCTCGACCTCCCCCAGCCGGTGGTCGAGGCTCTGGCCGAGTTCCTCGAGGCAGCAGCCGACGGTGAGCGTGCCCTGGTGCTCCGCTCGCCCGACGACCTCACGACGGAGCAAGCAGCGGCTGTGCTCGGCGTGTCGCGACCGACCGTGATCCGCCTGGTCGAGGCGGGCAAGCTTCCCGCTCGTCTCGTGGGAACGCATCGTCGCCTTGCCCTCGGTGACGTTCTCGCCCACCGGGAGGCCTCAGCGATGAAGCGCCGCAAGGCTCTGGACGAGATGACCCGGGAGGCCGAGGAGCTGGGTCTGTACGACTGATGCCGCGACTCGTTGCGGCTCTTGATGCCGACGTCCTCGTCCCGATCCTCTGCTGCGACTTCCTCCTGACCGCGTTCGACCTCGGGCTCTACGAACCGGTCGTGTAAACGGAGGTGATCATCGAGGTCGAGCGAAATCTCATCGCCGACTTCCCGCACCTCGACCCCGTCAGCGTGCGACAGCGGGTCGGCCAGATGCGCCGAGCAGTCGAGGACAACGTCGTTGACTCTGATTCGTTCGCCGACGTTCCCGACGCCATCAATCCGAAGGATCGCCACGTGATCGCCCCTGCGCTCGCCGGCGAAGCATCCGTCGTCGTTACCAACGACCGAAGGCTGCGCGCCGAAACGAAGGCCGGGAACATAGACCCCGTGGCGATGAGCGCCGACGACTTCGCCGTCCCCCTCTGGGACCTGATGCCCGACGACATAGACGTGGTCATCAGAACGCTCGTCGCCAAGCGAACGAAGCGACGAGTCACGGCCGAAGAACTGATAGCGGCGCTTCGGGATCCGTTCCCCACGATGGCCGCAGCCTGGTTGGCAACTCATGACTGACACCCATCTCAACCGGGCGGGATCTCGACCCCGGCCCGCGTCGGCATGCGCCGGTGGGCCGCGTCAAGGAGCTCGACAGCGAGCCTGGGCCGGACGACTTACCAGGTGATGCGCCGATCAAGCGACAGCGGGAACACCTCTTGGGCCGACCGACTGGGCGAGCCGGGCTTGACGTCTGCACTCCGCATCGAGGCCGGACCACCGTTCCTCGGCCCCGCTCTCGGCCTGGGAGGAGCAGCTGCGCTGCTCGTGCGAAACCCGTGCATGATCAAGGGTGCCGGGCAGAAGAAGGTGCCGGAGCGGCCGATCGCTTCGATCCCGCAGGTGTTCGATATCGCCGAGACGATCGAGCCGAGATTCCGGGCGATGGTGCTCGTCAGCGCGTTCGTCGGACTGCGCCTCGGCGAGATGCTGGCAATGACCCGCGAGCGGGTCGACCTGCTCCACGGCCGCATCAAGGTGGTCGAGCGATACCAGGAGTTGAAGGACGGGACCGTATCCTCGGCTCGCCGAAGTCCGATGCCGGTGTGCGCACGGTGGCTATCCCGGCGATGCTCAAGCCCGAGCTGGAGGCTCACCTCGCCGAGTTCGCTGCTCCGGGCAAGAAGGGCCTCGTGTTCTGCAGGTCCGATGGCCAACCGCTGCGCCGGGCGAGCTGATACACCGCGTGGGGTCGAGCGATGAACGTGCTCGACATCGAGGGCATGAAGCCGCACGATCTGAGGCACCCAGGAAACACGCTTGCGGCGATGACCGGAGCGAGCACCAAGGAGCGCATGGCGAGGTTCAGCCAGTCGACTTCGCGGGCTGCACTGATCTACCAGCACGCCACCCAGGACCGCGACCACGAGATCGCCGACGCCCTCAACGGTATGATCGAAGCGAAACGCAAACTCCGTCCGACCGGCACGGACGACGCTCGTCCGATCAGCTAAGCCTCGACATCGGTGTCGTCGTGGCCACCGCTTTGTGGCGTGGGACCGAACGAACATGCGCTTGGCCGTAAGCAATGGTCACTCGGTATCAACCGTTCCTCGTCGTGCCACGTCAGGAGGCTGAGGTCCGCCGCGTAACTGGACTCGATCAGCTCAAGCGAGGTCTGGGACCGAGGGGCGACCTCGATGAGCGCGACGACACATAGGTCGGAGCGGATCCGGGTAGCCGCCTCCGCAAGCCAAGCCTTGACCGCGTGAGGGTCAGGCCTCGTCGGTGATGATCGCGTACACCGCGACCTGGGGCGGCGTGGTCGCATCGTTGAACTACATCAAGACATCGTGCGCAAATCGGGCAGTCTCCCGGCCGCCCTTGGCACCACACCGTTTCGCAACCTCGCGAGTAGCGGCCACGAGATGCTCTGGTACAGCTGGGCGGTCATACCGAAGCCCTAGCCATGTCTTGAGCGCCCGCGCTCGACCCTCAGGGAGCGATGATTCTCGCGTTTCAACGAATGCCGCGATGACGACAGGCGTGACAAATGTCCGGGGGACATCAGCATCGACGGAATCCGGCCACCCGCTCAGCGCTGGGCGAGACCGTCTTCGCCACCGCGCTCGGCGGACGAACCGCCACGTCAGGGGCGACATCGACACCCTGCACAGCTACTCATAGGCCCCCGACGTCGCAACTGGGCTCATCACCCTCGGCACCGAACCGGCGATGAGCGGGGACCTCCACACGCCTTACCAGTTCGCCGACCGGTGGGTCGTCGATGACACCAAGTTCCGCGCCGCGTTCGGGGACCGCAGCACACCCCTCGACGACGTGCTCGCCACCACCCTCGCCTGGTACCGATCCACTGCCGAGCGCGACAAGCCGTCGAAGCCGTCCCACCGCGACGCAACTCGCTCCACCTGATCAGCCGCCCCAAGCCATCAAAGCCAACCAAAGGACGGACCCCTACCACGCGCACCAGCCAACGACTCGCTGCTGCGGGCATGGCCGGCGCCGCCGCCCCGGCCATCGCCGGCTTCACCGCTCTCCGCTCGATCTCTGACTACCCCAAGATCCGCAAAGAGCTCACCGCCGAGATCCTCACGCACTTCCAGACCAACCAAGGCGCCATCTCCGCGTGGTTCCTCGTACTCGCAATTGGGCCCGCACTGCTTGCCAACGTCGGCAGCCCCCTCAGGTGCCTCGCCGGCGGCCGCCTCGGACGGTGGATCGCTGGGGTCGGCGTGGCCGCCGCCGCCGTCCAGGTCATCGGCTTGTCCCGGTGGGTTCTCCTCATCCCCGACATCAGCGACAACGCCCCGATCCCCGGACACCTCGCCGACGCGCAGCACCGCTTCGAACTCCTGCACACCTGGCTCGGCAAGGCCCTCGGCTACGCCCTCACGGCGACATTCACCATCCTCGTCGTCATCGCCATCACCCAGGTCATCGCCCCTCGATGCATGAGCTATCTCGGCTACGCATCAGCCGGGCTCATCGCCACCGGCATCGCCATCCCCCTCGGCCTCTGCGCCCTGAGCATCACCAACTTCGCCGGCTACGTCGCCTGGTGTCTCTGGCTCATCCCGATAGCCTTCATCCTGCGCCCACCCATCCCCGCGCCCGGCGTCACCACCGAAACGTCGACCGCGACGCGCAAACACATCCCCGCAGCGTCATAACCCGACACCCGATCCGAGCCTCGATCGACCGCTCGCCAGTCAACCCGAACGGACACGCGATGAACTACCACGCCGAGCACACCTTCAACGCCCCACACGAAGCCGTGTGGGCAATGTTCACCAACCCCGACGCGCACACCGCAAAGTTCGCCAGCATGGGCCACCGCGACATCGAAGTTCTCGAATGCGACCACGACGCCGACACGTTCCGCATCAAAATCCAGCGCCTCGTCGACTTCGACGTACCGAGGTTCGCACGCAGGATCTTCACGCCCACCAACACCGTCACCTCCACCGAGACCTGGACGGACAACGGCGACGGAACATACCGCGCGAACTGGACGGGTGAAACCGTGGGCGTCCCGATCGACGTCACCGGCCAAGCTGCCCTCGAGCCGAGTGACGGAGGCACGAACTACCGGCTCGACGTCGAGGTCGAGATCAGAGTCCCGATCATCGGCGGCAAGGTCGCTGACTTCGCACGGGGCGATGCCCGGCGCCAAGTCGACCAGGAGTTCGCCGCTGGTGACTCCTGGCTCGCCGCACACGCCGGATCACAGACCAACAGCCCATGACCTACCCAGCCATGATGGCCCCCGGACAGCAGTCGTTGGGCGTCGCCGACTACGGCGCTGGCGAGGTCTTCCAGGACGAGGTCGGGGCGCGTACGACGCGATGAATGCCGTCTGCCGCGAATACTGGAAGATGAGCGCGCGTGCCTTCCCGCCCAACTTCGCTGGGCTCGTTGCGTAACTGCAGGTCGGGAATCCAGCAGCGATCGAACCAGTCGGCGCTTGGCTCGAAGGGGACCATTTCTGTCGTCGATCCGGGTACGCCAAAGAGCGCATCATGGGGCACCTCGTTCGTTCATCGCTGACCGAGCAGCAAGCGACGCGTCTTCGTGGGTGTCCGGGAAGTCATGTTCGCCCCGGATGCACCCTGGACATCCCGCCATGCGGCGTCCTCGTCCTCGCCGCCAAGCAGCAAGGGGGCCTTCGGTGCTGTGTCCTTGCCTAATGGGAGCAGACCAGGTCTGTAAGGCTTAGCCTTGAGCCCGCCGGCCGCGCCCCTTGCGGTTGGGTGGCCATCGAGTGGGCCGGTCGAGTCGGCCATCCGACCTTGTACGTCCTCCTCGACGGATCGCGCTCGGTGGAGTCCGGCATCACCGTTGCCCACGACGACCCTTGTTCAACGACGCCCTCGCCGGAACCTCGGACGTCGTACAGTTATGTCTCTCGGGCGAGTACCGCGGCGCGGTCAACAGCGTGCTGGCCAACCCAACCGACGACGCCCGACCGATGAAAAGCTCGCTTGCCGCTCACGGCGAGGCGGGGTCATCGATCGTCGCGTTCCGCCCAGGGACCATCTTCTTCACAACCATCTTCGAGCGCGTCGCTGCCCTCGATGACACCGAGCTGTGGGCGCGCTAGCGAGCAGCGCTCCTAACGGCGGGCGCGGTCTCAACCGGGCGCGCTGAGGTTCCGATTCCTTGCCCGTGAGTGGCTGCCGGCTACCGCCTTCGACCGCCGATGCCGGGGTGGGCGGCAAGAGCCCCTCTCGCAGGACACGGGGTTGAGCGAGTCGCCAAGGTCGTGGCACGGCCGCGCATGCGAGCTTGACCTTGACGCAAGGTCAACCCTTCATGCTGGGCAACAGCTTCCCGGCGACCGGCCGGGACCACTCTCCGCCAAGGATGCGAATGACCACATCTCGGGAACAAGACGTCAGCCACGGTGGCGGCAAGCCTCAGTCGGGCCTGCAGATATCGAATTCGGGGGGCCTCTCGTGACGGATGCACCGAACGCCACTCTGGCGATCAGTGTGGAGGGTCTCGAGAAGTCGTTCGGGGAACTCGGTGTTTTGCGAGGTGTGGACTTCGAAGTGTCGCGAGGCTGCGTCTTCGCGCTGCTCGGCTCGAACGGGTCCGGAAAGACGACAATCGTGAACATCCTCGCGACGCTGCTGAAGGCCGACGCAGGAACCATCACGGTCCACGGCTTCGATGTCGCCACGCAACCGGCACAGGTACGTGAGTGCATCAGTCTGACGGGGCAGTTTGCTGCAGTCGACGAGATCCTCAGCGGGCGCGAGAACCTTGTGTTGATCGCCAGGCTGCGTCATCTCGCCAACCCGGGCGTGATCGCGGATGGCCTGCTGGATCGATTCTCGCTCACCGACGCCAGCGAGCGCCGGGTGTCGGAGTACTCGGGTGGAATGCGGCGCCGCCTCGACATTGCGATGAGCCTCATCGGGGAACCGCCGGTGATCTTCCTCGATGAGCCCACGACTGGCCTGGACCCCGAGGCGCGGCTCGAGGTGTGGGCGACGGTGAAGCGCCTCGCTGGGAGTGGCACGACCGTGCTGCTGACGACGCAGCACCTCGAAGAGGCCGAGCACCTCGCCGACCGGATCGCGATCCTCCACGATGGCCGGATCATCGCCAACGGAACACTGGCCGATCTGCGCGAACTCCTTCCACCCTCCCAGGCCGAGTACGTCGAGAAGCAGCCGACCCTCGAGGAGATCTTCCTCGCCGTCGTCGGCAACAGCCACGAAACCGATGACGCCACACGAACAACAAAGAGATCATGATGACCGCGCACTTCTTCGACGACACGGCCGTGCTCACCGGCCGGACCCTGCGCCACGTCACCCGCAGCATCGACACCATCATCACGACGGCGGTCACGCCGATCGCCATGATGCTGTTGTTCGTCTACGTCTTCGGCAGCGCTATCCAAACCGGCTCGGTCAACTACATCGACTACATGCTCCCCGGGATCCTGCTCATCACGATCGCGTCGGGGATCTCCTACACCGCGATTCGTCTCTTCACCGATATGAAGGACGGGATCTTCTCTCGTTTCCAGTCGATGCCAATCGCACGCTCGGGCCTGCTGTGGGCCCACGTGCTGACGTCGTTGGTCGCCACCATGATCTCGCTCGCGGTGGTCGTCGGTGTCGCGATCGTCATGGGTTTTCGTTCGAGCGCCGGGCCCCTGGCATGGCTTACCGTGACCGGCATTGTGCTGCTGTTCACCCTGGCCCTCACCTGGGTGGCCGTGATCCCTGGCCTGTCCGCCAAGACGGCCGAGGGAGCGGCGGTGTTCGCCTATCCGCTGATCTTCCTGCCGTTCATCAGCTCGGCGTTTGTGCCCACCCAGGGCATGCCCGGCCCCGTGCGGTGGATCGCCGAACACCAGCCCGTGACATCAATCGTGGACACGATCCGCGCCCTGTTCGCAGGGCAGCCCCTCGGCAACGACATCTGGATTGCGCTTGGATGGTGCATTGCAATCCTCGTCGTGGCCTACGTCGCCGCCATGGCCGTCTACCGCCGGAGGTTCCCGTGAGACAGGCTGAAGCCATGCTCACCATCAGTCAGCTTGCGGCTTACGCCGGGGTTACGGTGCGGGCGGTACGCCACTACCACCACATCGGGCTGCTAGCAGAGCCGGGGCGCAACCAGTCCGGCTACCGGATCTACGACGCCGAGGCGGTGGTGCAGCTGATCCGAATCAACACCCTGGCCGCGGCCGGAGCGCCCCTCACCCGGGTCCAGGAACTCCTCGACGCCAGCCCCGAAGCGTTTACCGACGGCATCGAGAAGATCGACAAAGACCTGCGCGCCGAAATCCGCCGGCTGCAGCGGCTCCGCCAGCGGCTGGCCCAGCTCGCCGCCGGTGACCACCCGGCGCTCCCGCCCAGCGTGGTTGGCTACCTCGAACGGTTGCGCAGCATTGGCATCGACGAGCGCTACATCGAGCTCGAGAGCAACGCGTGGATCATGATTGTCGCCCAAGTGCCCGACCAGATCGACTCGGTTATCGCGGACAAACACGTCGAACTCGACGACCCCGTGGCGGTCAGGCTCTACCAGCTCCTGAGTAGCGCGCTGGACTGGTCGGTCGATGACCCGCGCCTCGTCGAACTCGCCGACTGTATGGAGCACCTGATGGTTCGGGCAGTCGAGGCCGGCGAGACGGGCGATCTCGGGCTCGACAACCAGTTCCTCGACCTGCTCGAGACAAGCGCCGACAATGCGTCCCCACTCGTCACACGGCTGCGATCGATCCTGCAAGAGCGGGGCTGGAACGGCTGGATCCGCGCCGAACGAACACCGACCAACACCGTCCACGCTTGACGTGCTCGCCCACGGGACCCCACGATCAGGGATCTTCACCTGCCGGCAGTAACGCCCCGCTAGAACAACGGCTGCTGCGCTATTCCCCGAACGCAATTGAGTGGTCACCAGCCACACTCAAACACGGACCCCAGGCAAAGAAGCGCAAACGTTTCGTTACTCAAGCCGAGGCCTTGCGCGCAGATGAGGAACACCGCGAGGTCCGGCGAGATCGCGGCGCCGATCGATGCGCTCGAACGGCGCGGCAGCGACATCGAAGGCGAGAGGCCCCCGGCGATCCGAGCCATCCCATCGTTCCCATGGCGTTCGCCACGATGCCTAATGACCGTCATCGGATACGGCGACACGAGGGAGACGCTGAGGCATCTCCCGAGATGGATGGGCACACGAGGGTCGGTCGATGGACCCACGCGACCCTCCGGGAGGTTCGGCCAGTAGGTTCGCGTCGTGTCTGAAGTGTCTGATGTGCCTGAGCCCTCACTTCCTACCTACAAGACGTTGCTCTGGCCGTGCCTTCAATCGATCGCGGATGATCTGCACGGCTCCGGGAAGAAGGCGGAGATCGTCCAGGCTGTGATCGAACGGGCTGCGCTAACCGATGATCAGCTGGCGGTGAATTATCCGGCGACCGCCTCGTCACGAGGTTCGAAGATCTTGCATCGGATCGCCTTCGCGCTCTCGTCATTGAAGGCGATCGGCGCCCTCGACAACGCGACCAGAGGTGTGTGGGTGCTCACAGTGGAGGGTCGGCGGTTCGTCGAACGCGGTGAAGCCGATGTGATGGAGGCGGATCAACGGCACCGGCGGGTGCTGACGGAGCGGCGCGCCAATTCACCAACGCGCCTGGCGGAAAGGACACCGGACCCACCCTCCGAAGAGACCGGCGACAGTCCGGTCAGCGACGACGACGGCTGGAAACGTCACCTGCTCGATGTCGTGACGAGCATGTCACCCACAGCCTTCGAGCGCCTATGTGTTCTTTTGGTACGTGCCGCTGGCTGCGCTGATGTACGCGCTACTCCTCCGAGCGGGGATGGCGGAGTGGATGGCACTGGCGTTCTGCAAGTCGGCTTGCTGTCCTTCCCGATCTACTTCCAAGCGAAGAAGTACCTAGGGCCCGTCGGGCCAGAGAAAATCCGCGAGTTCCGCGGAGCGCTCGCCGGGCGGGCGAACCAGGGCATCTTCATCACGTCCGGTACCTTCACCAAGGGGTCCAAGGAGGAAGCAGATCGTGCTGGCGCTCCGATTGATCTCATCGACGGCGACCGCCTGTGTGAGCTCCTCCGACAAAATGGCATTGGCGTTTCAGAGCAACCGGTGGTCGATATCGCCTTCTTCGAGAACCTTGAGGGGTGACGACCGGCTACGGCTCGGGTCATCGGTGGCCGGGGCACGCCACACCTTGCCTTTAGCGAAGCGGTTCACGCGTCTCCGAGGATTGCCGCTGTCGTCGATCCAGACAGCGCACTGAACCAGCCCGTCGTTCTGTCGCTTCTCCCAGTCCTTCAGGCGGTCGTCGGCCCGGCGCAGTCCGCCGCGGCGAGGTCGATGTCGAGCAATGCCCGATCGAGGTAGCGGCTGACATCATCGGTGAAGCCCGGATCGGCGAGGTGGTCGAACAGCCTGCCCTTGAACTGGTGCGAACGGATGCCCTCGTGGTGGAGGTAGTGCACCGCCGAAGCGGCGCGCTGGACGTCGTTGAGGTCACGTACCTTGCTCCGTTGCGTGAGCGCGCGGAACTTGGTGCCGACCATCTCGGCCGGGTGATAGGTGAGCACCTCGGCTTCGCCGGTCCGCCAAGCGGTGTCGAGCCGCATCATTCGACGCTCGAGAGGGAATTGCGGGGCGACGTCATCGATATTCGCCTCGACCTTCACGTTCGCCCTACCCCCGGATTGCGGGTCGAATTTCGGCCGCACGTCGAGCTTCCGGGCCTTGACATTGGTGCACCCGACGTCAAGGCCGACGCCGGCGGCGATCTCCCTGGGTGCGGTAGGCCCGGGCGTAAATTCTCGCCTGTGATCCCGATGACGACGTAGTCGAGGTACTCGCAGTACTGGTGCGGTGCCGGCAGGACGATCTTGTGGAGGCACGTTCCACGACGTGGCAAACACCTGGTGAGCCGGGCGTTGAGGCCCAGCGGGATCCATTCCAGATAGCCCTTCCCCGAACGACGTGAACCATTTGGCGATCCTCGACGGATTGGGCTTGGTGAGACGGAAGGCGGACCCGCTCCGAAAGTGGATCGCCCACCTACCGATCGACGACGACCTGGTGCTCCTCCACCGAGTAGGGAGCGCAGAGTTCGAGAGCGCTCATGCAACGGCTCGATGGGTCCTTATTCGATACTTTCTTCGGAGGGCATCTTTTATCTGGTGGTTTCATCGGATAGTTCCGGAGGAACGGGGGTGTAGAGCCCGACTATCTTCGCCGACGACGTGCCGGACTCGACCCTGCATGACCGCGTAAGCCGGGGGAGCTGATGCGGCTGGCCCGGGGCGATCGAAAGCGACATCGCGAGGGGAGCCGGCGTGCATCTTGCATCGCGTCCTCCAGCACTGCTCGACAACACCTGGCCTACCCGGAAGCGAACCGACTTACCCCAGCAACCTTGGCGCGGGCCGAGTTCGCCGACGGGATCGACCACCTCTGTGCCGTCGATGGCATCGAACGCGTCAGTGCCTACCGCGACGACGCCGAAGCACTCGCCGACAGCCTCTCGGTCTCACCTGCTCGCGTCGAGACGCTCAACGAAATCGTCGGCGCCGCACTCGGCACACGGGACTCAACATCTGGGTCCACGGCGATGAGGGCCCGCGCCGCCGGCATCCCATTCGACCAGGGGCGGGTCCTCCGCTTCGACCTGCTCGCCAACCACCTGCGCGACGTGATGACAACCCATCCGGCGCTACCCGCAGACGCAACGCGCCGGGCGACACTCGTCTTCTCGGATGCCTACTTCTCCAACTTCATCGAAGCAACCGAGTTCACCCCCGACGAGGCCGAACGCATCGTGTTCGAGGGCGAAGTTCCTGCAGCACGCCCCGAAGACTCGCACGACGTGCTCGGTACCTACGGGCTCGTGTCGGACGAGGCCGAGATGCGCCGCCGCGCCGCTTCAGCTGACGAGTTCATCGAAGTGTTCCGCGACTGGCATCGCCGCATCCTGGGCGGCCGCGCAGACAAGCGACCCGGCAAGTTCAAGCTCTACCCGAACCAGGCCGGCAACACTGTGTTCGTCGCGCCCGACACCAGGAGCGGGCGGAGTTGGCATTCGCTCCAGATGATCGTCCGATCAATCAGTCCGTGGCACAGCGTGCGCTCCCATCGATCCGTGAACGCGGTCGATTGACGTGTACCCGCCGGAAGCCCCGGCCCGGGTTCTCGGTGGCGATGTGGACTTCCTGCTGATTCAGATGCCCACCCAACGGGGGATGCCCAGGTTGCCGCCGGGTGAACCTCGCGTGACGAATCGGAAACCGCGTCCCATCGCTAACGGGTGCGCTGGCGGAGGTCACCAATGCGTCCTATTTCGGAACACATCGCGGCCAAAATATCCGAACCCGAAGCGGTGCTCGACCTGATCCCGCCCGGCGCTGATGTATCGGTGCCCCTCGCCAACGGCGAGGGGCACCGAGCGGTGGTCGAGGCCATCGACATCGCCGCCGCGGAGGGACGAATCGAACGGATGCGAGGCCATCAAACGCTTGCGGCGTATCCCACCGATACCTCCACCGGGCACACGGGGATCGACTGCGACACGTGTCGTACTTCCTCAGCGCCATCGAGCGTGCCGCCTACGCCGAGGGCGGCTGCTATTCGGTGCCGTCTCACTTCTCGGGCATGCCCCGGCTGCTGCGGTGCACGACCCGATGTTCGCTGCTGGTGGGCCGGGCAGCACCGTCAGACCGCCACGGATTCTTTTCGCTGGGAACCAACGCTGACTACGCCGCCGGGTTCCTGGGAAAGATCCCGTTGTTCCTCGAGGTCAACTCGAACCTGCCCCGTATCTTCGGGGAGAACAACGTTCACGGGAGCCAAGTCGCAGAATGGTGCGAGTCCGACGAACCCCGCGTCGAGGTCGACCCCGCCCCGATTTCGGATCTCGATCGCCGGCTCGCCGAAGCGCTCGTCGCCGAACGCATCCCGGATCGGGCCACCATCGAGGTCGGCATCGGCGCTGTGCCCTCCGCGTTGATGCCACTGCTCGCCGATCATCACGACCTCTGGATCCACACTGAACTACTGACCGACGGTCTCGACGACCTCATCGAGTCGGGCGTGGCGACCGGGTTGCGCAACGCGACGCGGCCGGGCAAGGGGGTCACCACCGGGTGAGAACAAGCCGTACCAGTGCACCATAGATGTCCGCGGGCGCCTCAGGTACCGGCCACGACTCAGACCGAAACACCTAGAAATACGGCCCGATGTAATCTCGGCTGCCTTCGGATTGAGAAGCCTCGAATGGGGCCCCAACGCCTCAGTAGTAGTAGTAGTTTTTCACTAAATGCCATTACAGAGCCTGTCTGATGGCCGACTCGCGCAGCGAATTCGGACAATGGGTAGCATTTTCTAGATAAGTGCTACTAAGATCTCCCATTGATGACAGAAGTCGATCGGGCACGCAATGGCAAGTCTTCGGCGTGGCCGGCACTGGCCTACGAATCAGTGCCCTGGACGCTTCCTGACGAGGTCCGCATCCCGCGCAGCCGGCGCGCCGCGCACTCGGGGCCGTACCAGGCGGCCGTCACACCGCTGATCGCCCGCCTCGACCTACAGCTGAGCACCGAGACCCTCGCCCTCGCCGACGAAGCCTCTGCCGAGATCGCCCGATTCGACGCCGAGTTCGGTGCTGACATCGCTCCGTACGCGCCGCTCCTGCTGCGGTCCGAGTCGGCGGCCTCATCGAAGATCGAGAACCTCACCGCCTCCGCCAAGGCGATCGCGCTCGCCGAGCTGGGTGACCCCACCAAACACAACGCCGCCATCATCGTGGCGAACACCCGCGCCATGCAGGCGGCTCTGGCCCTCGCCGGCAACCTCAATGAGCAGGCGATCCTCGACATGCACCAGGTGCTCATCGGGATGTCACATCCAGAGTGGGTCGGCCACTGGCGCGACGAGCAGGTCTGGATCGGCGGCAGCAACTACGGGCCACACGATGCGATGTTTGTACCGCCCCGCCACGAACGGGTGCCCGAAGCGATAACCGATCTCGTCGCGTTCATGCGCCGCGACAACATCCCGGCGCTCGTGCAGGCGACCATCGCTCACGCCCAATTCGAGACCATCCACCCGTTCCCCGATGGGAACGGTCGGACCGGCCGGACGCTCATCCACTCATTGCTGCGCGCGAAGCGGCTCACACGAACCGTGACGGTGCCGGTGTCCGCGGGCCTGCTCACGGACACCGATGCCTACTTCGCCTCACTCACCGCGTACCGCGAAGGCGAGCCAACGACCATCGTCGAGCTGATCGCTGACGCATCGTTCCGGGCGATCGACAACAGTCGCACGCTCGCCACCGACCTCGCCACGATCCGGGCGGGATGGCACGAGCGGATCACCGTGCGGCGTGGAGCCTCCGCGCACCGGCTCGCAGACTTGCTCGTCCCCCAACCCGTAGTCGACTCCCCGCTCGTTCAACGCGAGCTGGAAGTAGCGGCGACGAATGCCAACACCGCCATCGAGCACCTCGAAGACAAGGGAATCCTCGCCAAGGTGTCGGGCAACTACCGCAACCGGAAGTGGGCCTCCACCGAGGTTCTCGATGCGCTCGACGACTTCGCCGAGCGGGCCGGGCGCCGGTCCCGCGCCTCGTAAAGCCAAAGCGGCTACGGGGTCGAATGCGGGGTGTGCGCGATATCGACGAATCCTGGCAAGGTCCTCAGATGAGTCGGCTCAGCGCATCGCCGCTTCGACGAGCGCCTTCAGCTCGTGGTCCGGGCTGACGTTGCGTTTGTAGAGCGGGCTCATCGGGGTCCGGGCCAACCTCACGGAAAGGTCGACGAGTTCGACCAAAGCGCCGCGCTTCTCACGGTGAACGTTGCCGAGGACGGTGAACTCAACCATGATGCCCAGCAGACTTCGACTGGCCGTCTTGGCGTAGTGACCGGCACCCATCGAGCCGATTTCGTCGTCGACGAAACGCGGATTGATCCCATGGGCTTCGAGGACGCGCCGCAGCTCGTCAGGGAATCGCCGAACCAGCGTGGTGGCTGGTGCGAGGGGCATGAACACCGGGAGCAAGGTGAGCTCGTTGACGAGCAAAGCGACCTGGGGCTTCCAGAACACCGCAGTGGCGTACCAGTTCCCGAGCGCCGACACCGGTTCGACGGGGTCGACGACTGGCTGTTTCACACGGTCGAGGAGTTTCTTCGTGGCGTGGATGCTGAAGCCAACCTGATCGTTCACCGGGCAAGTCTGCCATGGAGTCGGAACAGGTCGCTCCCAACTCGCCCTCGCCAACCATGCCGAGACGTTGGAGTTGAGCCCTCGGCCGCGTACTGGGCCACCGGTTCTCCGCACGTAAACGACATCGACACAGCGGCTGTCTATTGCGTTGGCGGTGACTTCCGTGACGACGTCCTCGGTCAACCCTGCCGAAACCCAGCCCGCGGTCCCCAACCAAGCCTGCCTACAACACCGGGCCTCTCCCCGGACGGACAGCACCAACCCGACGTGGACGAACGGCCCGGTGCTTATATATCTTGGAGAAATCCAATATATTTATCTCACGTCTGAGCTACTGCCCTTGGCCGACGCGGCCAACCTCCTTGGAGTGTCGGTCGAGCGCGTCCGCCAGCTCGTCGTGGGCGGCCAGCTACCCGGACAACGTTTTGGCAACGTGTGGGTGGTACCCGAGGACGCAGTGGCAGCGCGTCGGAATTCCCCTGGCGTGCGAGGGCGTCCGCTGGGCGCGCAATGGGCGTGGCAAGAGATCCTCGGTGGGTTGATCGATCTCCGGCATCCAGGCAGGTATCAGCGCCGCCACCGACTAGATACGAGTGACGCTGGTGGGGCGATGAAACCGCTGAGCATATGTTCTAGGAGCGTGTCCCAGTAAAGATTATTGGGTTCTCGATTCGCGATTTGTGTCTGGATATTAGAGAATAGGGAATGGACGATTTCGCTGGTGATGTTCGGTTGTTTGAGTCTGAGTTGGTTGAGCCTGACGGTGAAC
>JANOSD010000012.1:0-8430 GCA_031415655.1 Actinomycetes bacterium | reverse complement strand
CCTGGTTTTTCCGAACTGGGCACACCTTTCGGCGCGCTGGCGCCGAAAGGTGTGCCCAGTTCGGAAGGGTTCTTCGTCAGGGAGCGGTTCCGGGTCAAGGCGGGAGCACGACGGAAGCGGCGGCCGTGCGGAGCAGCGGCTCGTCGCCTCCGTCAACGACTGCATCGTGCGCAGCGACGGTGAGCTTGATGTGGTGCTCGTCGCCGGTTGCGATCGCTTGGGTGAGCAGATCGTCCCACGACGGCACCCCTACATCTTGGTGGGCCCAAGCCCCGGCGGCGGACGTGGCGGACGTGGCCGGCGCCCGCACACCGGTGGACGACCACAGCGCCGCCACCGCCACAAACGCATGGCGCACAATCTCGTGCTGATCGGTCTCGGTCAAGAAGGGCAAGACCGCGGCGAGTGACCGTGGCCCGGTGACGCTATGGATGAACGTGATCTGCTCCCCGGGATTAGCAATGAGGAGACGGGCGCCCGCCTCAACCACTTGTCGCAGGCCGTCTTGCGGCTCGGAGGGCATGGCAACGCGACCTACCGAATCGCTGAACGCACGCGGATCCACTTGTTGCACCCGCTCCGAAATCATCCAGGCCGCCCGCCGGCTCGTCGGCACGAGTGGAACGGCGGCCAGTGTCTCGCTGATCGACAGGGTGCCAGCGATGCGGGCCCCGGTTGCTTGGCTCTCCGGGAGCGTCTCATACCTCGACGCCCAATACCCGAGCCCGCATGCCAACTCGTGTCGGCGCACCGTGTTATCGACGTGTACCAACCCCCGCACAGCATGGGCCGACCGGAGTAGGCCATGGGTCGCCGCCGTCACCACGCCGGGGGCCAATCGCGGAAACCATCGGGCGACGACCTCCACCCACGATTCGCCGTGCAACTCCCGATCGAAGTGGGCGATCCAGTCCCCCATGGACTCGCCATCCCCCAGACGCTCCATCCAACGAACGGGATCGATCGATTCACGCGCGGGAACCGGGTCGGCGAGTTGGAGAAGATAGGTGCCGGTCCATGCCGCGATGTCGTCGGAGCGACCGGCGTGGTCGAGCGATTCCGCCACCATCGGACCATGACTGCTGAACCCGTTCGGCCACTCCTCACCTCGGGCGTGGAGCTGCTCCAGTGCGGCGTCGAGATCGGTGCAGACGGGTTTGTCGTCCTGAGGGTGGAGCGTGAGCGGTGCCATGATCGGAGGATAGAACTTCAAGTTCACTTGAAGTCAAGGATAACTTCTGGCAATGAACAACGAGTTGCTCTCCATCGGCGACACCGCGGCTCGCTCCGGGCTGACTACCTCGGCGCTGCGGTTCTACGAAGAACGAGGCCTCATCGCCTCCACGCGGTCGGCCGGGGGCCAGCGCCGTTATCAACGCGACGAGCTCCGGCGCATCGCCTTCATCAAGGTGGCCCAGTCCGTCGGTCTCACGTTGGATGAGATTTCCGACGCGCTCGCCTCCCTCCCTACCGATCGATCCCCGAACAAGCGCGACTGGCAGCGTTTGTCTCGGGCGTGGAGAGACCGCCTCAATTCCCAGATCCAGCTACTCACCAACCTTCGCGACGAGCTGGACTCCTGTATCGGGTGCGGCTGCCTGTCTCTCAAGGCGTGCGCGCTCTACAACCCGTCCGACATCGCTGCCCGATTTGGCGACGGCCCTCGTTACCTGTTGGGTGACCGTGCCGCCGTTTCGTCGTGAGCGATCCAACCTCCACGACAGGTAGCGTTCCCACTATGTCGATCCCTACCGCTCCCCTTGTCGTCGGCGGCCTCGTCGGCGGCTATGCCGCTGCCCGCTTCACCAAGAAACGCCCGCTCGGAGGAGCGGTGTTGGCCGTCGCCGGAGGCGTCGCGACCCGATCGTGGATGCACACCACGTCCCCCGCTGTCACCGGACTGCTCCTCACCACATATCTCGGTGGCTTCGGTGCTTCCCACGCGTTGGCCAAGAAGATTGGGGCGTGGCCGGCCGTGTTTACGGTGGCGGGCATTTCCGGCGGCGCCGCCTGGTTGCTGGCCGACCGCAAACGCCCGTAGCCGCATCCGGAGACAGATCCTCTACAGGTACTCACACAAGTACGCCGAAGGGCCGTCGGCACGAACGTCGAACCCACTCGAACCCGCAACCTCGAACTGTGTGCCTGCCGGATAGGTGCTCCATGCATCGGCACCGTCGCGGCGGACGGTCAACTCGCCGGTCACCACCGTCATGCGCTCGGGCGCAGCGGTCCCGAAGTGATAGGAGCCCGGGGCGATCACGCCCACGGTAAGCGCTCGGCCGTGCCGGTCGAAGCCGATGCTCTGGACACCGCCGTCGTGATACGAGTTGTGGGTGAGTGCAGTGGTCGCATCCATCACCACACCCTAACCCGCCACGTTTTCACCGCTTTGCGCCGGCACGGATCTCTCCCGTTTTTGGTAGGGGAGACGCATCAATTTTGATGCGTCTCCCCTACCGAAACGCGAACTCTTCGGGTCATGGCGGTCCTACTTCACCCGGAAGAAACGCTGGTCCTTCAGTTCATCGATGGTGAACGCTGGCTCGGCGAGCAATACGAGCGTGTCGAGGTCGGTCTTCGGTACTTCGTAGACCATGCTGCCGGTGACGGTGCCGCCGGGCTGCAACTGCGTGGTGATGTCGAGCCGGTCGGGCAGCGAAGCGAACGTGGTGTTGATCGTGGCCCCGGTCTTCGACAGGAGGTTCAGGTCGACGTTGGTGAACACCGTGTCCGGATCCTTCCCAACGTTTTCGATCTTCAATCGCACGATCACGTACTGCTTCCCGCTATCGGGCGTAAAGATCGAACTCTCTGCCGCCATCGTGGCATTGGCGTTGATTTCGGCGCTAACCACCGTGACTTTCCAGCCCTTCGCCACCTCAAAGCTGGTGCCGATGGGGAAGGCCTCGTCTGCCGAACGACCGGCACCACCGCCGACGCCGATCTGGCCGGGGCGAGTAGTGGTGGTGGTCACCGTGGACCCGAGAGCGACGAGTCCGACGCCGCCGAGCAAACACATGCCGAGGAGCACGCCGCCAATGATCAGGATGGTCTTGCCGGCGTTGCTTTTCTTGGGCGGGACGTACCCCATCGGCGGCATGCCCCCGGCCGGGTAACCCGGCGGCGCATAGCCAGGCGCGGGGTTACCCGGTGCGGGATAGCCCGGTGCGGGATAGCCCGGCGCCGGCGGGCCCTGTTGCGGGAAGCCGGGAGCGGGCGGTCCCGGCGAGGGGGGTACCGCACCGCCGGGGGGCGGATACGAGCCGGGGGGCGGGGGGACGTTGCTCATGGCCGTTCCTCTAAGATGGGTGCGCTGTTCGCGACGCGATGTTCGGTGGAGGACGCCGCGACGGTGCTGGCCACACGGCATTACATCGGGACCGACTCGCCGGCCGGGACCACGACCCCCCCATGATGCCCGAAATCGTCAGCAGCGCGCGGCCATCTCGAGGTCGGCACCTTCGTCGCCTTCGAACAACCCTGAATTCCCTCATGCTCCGAAGCGATCGCAGCCCCCTTTCGCATCTCCTGCCACCGTCTGCCATTCTCGAAGTCCTCCCGCTCATGACCGAACCACCAACGACCATCCCCGACCCGAACGCAACCACCGTCGCCGAGACCGCTGGCATCGAACGCACCCGGTTGGTGCTGCTCACCGAACAGCTCTTGGCGATCAGCACCGACCGGTCCTTCCTTGATGTCCTCACCGACGAGCAGCGACAAGCCCTCATCAATGCCGCCGGTGATGTGTTCTCCCCCGACCCCGAGGCGCGCCGTCAACAGGTTCGTGCTCGCCGACGCAAACAACGCGCCGATCGCATCGCCACGGCGGAGGCCACCCGAGACGACACCGGCATCCGTCAGCTTCGCGCCAAGCCGGTGTTCGTCACCCCCGACATCTACGCGCCGGAACGTTTCGATCCGTTGCTCGATCCTGCCGCCGCACTCCCGGCCACAGGCCCGGCCGCACTCCCGGCCGCTCCGGCCGCTCCGGCCGCTCTGTCATCAGAGGCCACCAATGAACTCGGGCCGCCAGATCCTCTGACGTACCGCGTCGTGACCGACGAACTGCACTGCTACGTGTGCAAGGAGCATTACACCCTGGTCCACCACTTCTATGACCAGCTCTGCCCGACCTGTGCCGAGTTCAACTTCGCCAAACGCCACGAGCTCGCCAACCTCAGTGGTCGAGTGGCGTTACTCACGGGCGGGCGGGTGAAGATTGGCTACCAGGCCGGAATCAAGCTGCTCCGCTGCGGCGCCTCACTGATCGTCACCACACGGTTTCCCCGCGATGCGGCGGAGCGGTATGCCGGCGAGCCTGATTTCGAAGACTGGCGGGATCGGTTGGAGATCTACGGGCTCGACCTCCGCCACACACCGAGTGTGGAGGCGCTGTGTCACCACTTGCTCGTCCGGTATGACCGGCTCGACTACATCGTGAACAACGCCTGCCAGACCGTTCGCCGGCCTCCCGCGTTCTATCGACACATGATGGAGCGGGAGCAGGCATCATCCGACGCCCTGAGTGCCAACGCCCGATCGCTTCTCGGCGACGTGCCCCAGCGCGAGTTGCCGCATGCTCCACCCGGCGTCAGCACATCCAACGACCTCTCCCTTCTCGAAGATCGAGCGTGGGCCGACGCACCCGCGCTCTCCCAGATCCCATTGGTAGACGGCGACGATCGCCACGACCTCCGCCTCTTCCCCGACGGTGAGCTCGATCAAGATCTGCAGCAGATCGATCGACGCGACACCAACTCGTGGCGGCTCACCCTTGCCGACGTCCCGACGGTGGAGCTCCTCGAAACCCAGTTGGTGAACGCGGTGGCGCCGTTCGTACTGAACGCTCGCCTCAAACCGCTCATGCTCCGTACGGAGGGGCGAGACAAACACATCGTGAACGTGTCGGCCGTGGAGGGGCAGTTCTACCGCCGACTCAAGACGACCCGGCATCCCCACACCAACATGGCCAAGGCGGCGTTGAACATGATGACCCGCACCTCCGCCGCCGACTATCACGCCGACGGCATCCACATGAACAGCATCGACACCGGATGGGTGAGCGATGAGGACCCAATCGCCATTGCCGAACAGAAGGTCGCCGAGCATCGGTTCCACCCGCCCCTCGACATCGTCGACGGTGCCGCTCGTATCGTCGACCCGATCGTCGTCGGCGCCAACACCGGCGACCACATATGGGGTCAGTTCCTCAAGGACTACCGCCCCACCAACTGGTAACCCGGCCTCGTAACCCGGCCTCGTAACCCGGCCTGGTAACCCAACCAAGAGCGCGTTTTGGTAAGGGAGACGCATCAATTTTGATGCGTCTCCCCTACCAAAACGCAGTTTTCGCCGCCGATCGGTGGGTCAGCCTCACGGTGTGACACCCCTATGGGGTAGTGATGGTGTCACCCTTCTCCATGATCGACGCTTCTTTCCACGCGTAGTAGGTGACCGTGAATGCCGCCACCGTCACCCCGAGGGTGGTGACGCTGTTGGCCAAGGCCACGACGAAATCGCCGTCGCCAGTGAGCAGCACCCCCGATCGGATCAGCATATAAATCGTCGTCACCCCCGCCATCACGGCTGCGGTGCGCATAAGGAAGGATCGCGGCACGCCGCCGGGAGGGTCCGGCGTGAGGAGCAACAACGCCACGGCGATACCCAAGAGGGCCACGTCGCCAACGTCGACGGTGTCGGTGAGGAAGAGCAGTCGGGCCTTCATGTCGATGTCGCCGTGATCGCCGGCGAAGTTGATCAATCCAGCGCTAATCGCCAGGAACACGGCGAAGATGAGGCCGGTGGACGCCAATGTGGAGGCATCCTGGAACATGCCTTTGACACCTTTGGCGTCGTCGGCTCCGGGCAAGCCGGATTGCGGTGCGGGGATCTCACTCATGTTCCTAGTCTCCCATGCGCGCCACGACCGGCGCGGCTTCTCGTGGATCGGGGCCCTCGGGCGCTGGTCAGCGCAAGGTAAGGAGCACCCAGCCGTCGTCGTGTTGTTCGTGCTCCACCGACCGCCCGACCCCCGCAAAAGCGGTCACCACCTCGTTCGATCGCTCGGCGAGAATGCCCGTGAGCAGCAGAACCCCGTTCGGAGCAAGGGCCCCGGCTAGGGCATCGGCCGAATCGATCAATACCCCCGCGCTGATGTTGGCGATCACCACATCGAACTGCTCCCCATCGGGGACTGAGCCCACGGAGCACTCGATCAAGTCCGTGACTTCGTTGCGTATGGCGTTGGCCTTCGAGATGGTGACGGCGTCGGGGTCGACGTCGGTGGCGACCACACGAGCGGCGCCGAGCAACGCCGCCGCCACGGCGAGCACCCCGGATCCGCAACCCACATCGAGCACCACAACACCCGAGCGGACGTGGTCGGCCAGGGCCGAGGCGGCCATCAACGTGGTGGGATGCGACCCCGATCCGAACGCATGTCCAGGCTCGATCACCACGAGAGCGGCGTCGGGTGCCACGTCACGATCAGGAACGGGCCACCATGCCGGCCAGAGAACCACTCGATCGCCGGCCCACACGGGTTCGGCGAACTCGCGCCAACCGTCGAGGAAACCGGCATAGGTGTCGTGGTCCACGTCGATCACCGAGGTGGTGTAGCCGCGGAAAGCTTCGAGGATCGGGCCCACGTCGCCATCCTCCGGCGTGGCGACCAGGCACACCGATGCGGAAGGTTCACCCGACGCCAGTTGCGTGCCCTCGAACTCCTCGATGCCCAAAATGCCGAGCTGCCAGAGTCGATCGGACGCCACTTCCACTTCGTTGGCCGGCACCACAATGGCCACCTGTTGGATCACTTCAGTCATAGGCACCTCGCCAACGAGTCTTGGTAGAGCTCCGCCATCTTGGTGTAACCAGCCGGGTTCGGGTGCACCGAATCGTAGGTGAGGTTGCCTTCGGCTCGGGGGCCGAGGTTGTAGTCGCGTATGAATGCCGACCAATCGATCACCACCAGCCCACGTTCACGTGCCACCGTTCGGATCACCTCGTTGAGGGCACGGGCGTTGGCGGCCACGTCGGTCGGGGGGACCACAATCCCCTCGTTCACGGTCACCAACGCAATGCAACGGGCAGAAGCGAATAGGTCCACCATCGTCCGGAGCGCCGCTTCCGATTGATCCAAAGGCCAGGTCTGCAACGCGTCGTTCGTGCCCACGTTGAGGATGACAAAGCCGCGAGAGCCGGGCGCCACCGCACGCGCCGGCGCAATGAGCTCGTCGATGCGCCACCCCGGATACCCCACCACCGTGAGATCGTCACGCCAACGCAGTGCCGAGGTGAGCGGCTTCTCTCCCCACGCCGTTATCGAGTCTCCGAGGAGGAGCACCCGGGGACGGCGCACGACAAGGAAAAGCGCGATGAGCGCTCCCACGGCGACAATCGCCAGCGTGAGACGAAACACCTCGCCCACTCGTTGGCGCGTTGAACGCCGGGGTGCGCCGGGCGACGGATCGGCGAGAAGTGAATGAGGTGAGCTGTCGAACAACGGCGGTAGCGATGGCGGTCGCGACGGCGGTCGCGACGGTGACGACCCGGACCCTGACATACGACAACGGTACCGGTCGACCTCCGCGGCGAAGGCGCGGGGTGACAGGAGCGGCTCGATGAGCGGTCCCGTGGGGCAGGTCAGCGCGCCCAGTCCCGCACGTGGGGTGGGACGACCATCGATGGATCCAGGTGAACGTCGGCCATCGGCGTTCCGGCGACAGGCGGGATCGGGAGCACACCAGCCCACACGGGTAAGTGCATATCGCGCTCCTCGTCGATCGGGCCGCCCGTACGCACCTTGGCGGAGGCCTCGTCGAGCGACAACGCCAACACTGTCGTGCCGCGCAGTTCCTTTTCGTCGCCGCCCCGTACCTCGTCGCTTCGTCCGGGCACCACGTGATCCACGAAGGCTCGAAGGGCCTCCGCCTTCTCGTCAAGGTCGGTGACCTCTGTCGCCCGACCGAATACCACCACCGATCGATAGTTCATCGAATGATGGAAAGCGCTGCGAGCAAGCACAAGCCCGTCGACGAGGGTGACCGTCACGCAGATCTCTACCCCATCGGCCTTGGCCCCACGAAGCAGCCGGGATGCCGGCGAGCCGTGAAGAAAGAGAGTGCGGCCCACTCGGCCGTACGCCGTCGGGATCACCACCGGGGAACCGTCGGGCGCCACGAGCCCCACGTGGCAGACGAATCCCGCATCGAGAATGGCCTCCACCGAGTGAGGGTCGTACCGGCCCCGCTCGGGCAGTCATTTGACCGTGGCACGTGCACTGGGCGGTAGGTATCTCACCCCCCCCACTCTTTCGCGTTTTTGGTAGGGGAGACGCATCAATTTTGATTCGTCTCCCCTACCAAAAAACCGAAGTTGGGGGTCCGGGGGTGGGGGTTAGGCGGTGGACCGGGCGAAATGGCG
>JANOSD010000011.1:0-11833 GCA_031415655.1 Actinomycetes bacterium | reverse complement strand
GGGGGCTACCTGATCACCGGGTCCACCACCGGGGCCCTCCTGCCCCGAGGCACGGAGTCACTCGCCGGGCGCATGCACGAGATGACGCTCTGGGGGTTCTCCCAGGGCGAGACGGCCCGCAAACGAGAGAGTTTCGTCGATTTCGCATTCACCGAACCCGCACGGCTGAGGGGGGTGCGCGACGCCACCGCCACTCGTGCCAGCTATGCCGAACGAATCGCCCGTGGCGGGTTCCCCGCCGTAGGCCGACGGGAAACCGCAGCGGCGCGCCAACGCTGGTTCACCGATTATGCGGTGCGCATCATCGACCGCGACCTTGCCGATCTGGTCACCATCCGTCAGCCGGGCGTTTTTCGCCAAACGGTCCGTGCGTGTGCGGCGCGCACCGCGCAGGTCACCAACCTCTCCGCGCTCGCCAACGATCTCGCCGTCGGCCGCGACGCCGTCCGCAACTACGTCGAGTTGCTCGAGCGCGTATTCATCGTCACTCGATTGCCGGCCTTCACCAGGAACGCCAGTGCCAGAACGTCGCGGCACCCGCAGCTCCATCTCACCGACAGCGGGCTCGCCTCCGCCCTCGTCGGGCTCGACGCGCCCAGCCTCGTGCGCTCGCCCGAAATCGGTCCGCTACTCGCGACCTTCGCCGACGTCGTCGGTGCCGACCGGTTCCGCCACGGCATCGTGCTCTACACCGTTGCCAACGCGTTCCGCATCAATGACGAACCGAAGTTCACCGCCTGCCCCGTATCGGGCCTGTGGCGCGCAATGCGAGGGCGAGGGACGGTGACCGATCCGGTTGAGAAGCACGATTGAGCCAATCGGTGCGCCAGCATCGCGAGATCGACGCCACGGGCCAGCTCCTCGGGCTCACACCTCGCCCTGCTCGCCCCATGGTCGTACCACCCGAGCATCACCGAGCGTGCGAGTGACTCCATCGACCTCGAAGCTCATCAACGCCGCCTCGCCATCATCAAGCACAACCTGTCGCCTTCACCCCTTTACCCTTTCCAAGCAAAGCCTCTTTCGTGAAGTAGTCGGAGTGGCGCTCGACCTATTCCGAGACGACGATGTTCTTCAGTTTGGGAGCGCTCGACGTACAGCCTGTGACGTCGGCCGCCTGCTCCCCCTCGCGGCGCCGTAGAGGTACTTGAAGGCGTTGTCGTTGGTTGAATAAGAGTTGAGTAGCAGTTGCAGGCGGCGCCCTTGACCCGCTCGATCAGGTTGTTCCATCCGCTCCCGCCACCCCGCGCGGCGATCGTGCGCGTTTTACGGCCCTCCCTTGATGACCTCGAACTGCTCGGCGAGTAGGTCGTCGACGCCGTGCTGCTGCACTCGGGAGACCGGCGCCGGGCTGACCGGCGCCGGGCCGCAGCGCGCACTGACCGCAACACGTGGCTGCGAACACTGACGGCATCGGCGACCTCTCGGCGGGGCAACGCCAGGCGTCCACCCCAAGGTTCCTCCGATTCCTTCACCGAAAAGTGCGCACCGATTCGGTCCCACTCCGTGCCTGACCTATCCAAAGGGTACGCCCGGTTTCGGTGCCCACGCATCCGAACACGATCGAACGTGAGAACGACCATCCGCGGCCCCTTTCATAGGCTGCGCAAACACGCGTTTCGCTACGTTGTGATTTCGTGACGCCCTCTCATCCTGCCGTGCCCATTGCATCCTCGTTCGTTCGCGATGCCAATCGGGCGCGTTTCATGTCCGCAAGCGTTGCCGTGGTAGCTGTGCTTCTGATCTCGCTGGTGGCGTGTTCGCAGGCTCCGACCGTTCTTTCCTCTGCCCCCGCAGCGGGAGGGTTCGGCGCGGGCGGTGCACCGGCCTCCGCAGCCGGTCGCTCCGAGAAGCCCCTGGCGTTACCTGACGAGGCCTCGGCGCTCGACGGGTTGCGGCCCGGACACCCTCGCCTGATCCTCACGCCCGCCGATGTGGTGTCGTTACGTGAGCGAATCGCCACGGATACCGCCACGGCGTCGATGTACGCCGACGTCAAAGCTCGAGCCGAAGGCTTGCTCAGCACCCCGGTCCTTACCTACGAAAAGCCCGAAGGTTCCGACATCCTCCAAATTTCACGGGCCGCGTTGGAGCGGATCTACACCCTGGGTCTGGTGTGGTTGGTGGACCAGGATCCGGCGATCGCCGGACGCGGCGCCGCCGAGTTGGAAGCGGTCTCCGCCTTTCCGGATTGGAACCCGATCCATTTCCTTGACACCGGAGAGATGAGCCATGCGGTGGCCATCGGCTACGACTGGCTGTACGACTCTCTGACCCCGACTCAACGGACCGATATTGCGGCGGCGTTGGTTGCGAAAGGACTTTCACTGGCCCGAGATGCCTACACCGGCGTCACGCCGATTTGGTTGGCCGGTTGGGCACTGACGAGCAACAACTGGGCGTTGGTCACGAACGGAGGTCTCACCCTCGCCGCACTGGCCGTGGCCGACGAGTATCCCGCACTGGCGCGTCTCGTGATCTCCGGAGCGCTCGTTCGGGTGCCGGCAGCGATGGCCCACTACGCCCCGGATGGTGGCTTTCCCGAGGGTATGGCCTACTGGACCTACGCCGGGTCGTATGCCGTGTACCTCTTCGCCAGCCTTGATTCCGCTCTCGGCACCGACTTCGGCTTGTCGGGCCTCCCCGGCTTCTCCTTCGCAGGCGATATGCCGCTCCATCTCGCCGGCCCGACCGGCGAACTCTACAACTTTGCTGACTACGGACAATTTGGCATCGCACTGTCCGTTCCGTTTCTGTTCTGGACGGCTGAACGCTTCGGCCGACCCCAGGACCGCGCCTACGAGTTGGACCTCATGAAAACCGTGCTGACCGACGGCAGTCGCCGTCGCGCCTCAGCCACCGGCGTGATCTGGTACCGGCCGTCGGAATCGCCGGTCCCCGTCGAGCCACTCGACCGGTTGTTCACCGGCATCGACGTAGCGGCGATGCGCGGGTCCTGGGAGGATCGCAACGCCTGGTGGGTGGGCGTGAAAGGCGGAAACCCGTCGATATCGCACAACCAGCTCGACGCCGGATCGTTCGTGCTCGAGGCGCAAGGCGAGCGGTGGGCTATCGACCTCGGCGCCGAGAAGTACAACGTTCCCGGCTACTTTGAATCGCCGCCGGGCGGGCGTCGGTGGACGTACTTCCGCAGCCGGGCCGAGAGCCACAATGCCCTCGTGCTGGATCCCGACGCTTGCGAGGACCAAGACCCCACCGCCGTTTCCGTGATCACCCGGTTCCGGTCCGCGCCCAGCGGGGCATTCACCATCACCGATCTCACCGGTGCATACCGGGGTACGCCGGTGCGGCGCGGCGTGGGGCTGCTCGACGAACGCAGCCGCGTGGTGGTGCAGGACGAGTTGTCGCCCACCTCCCCAACCGAACTGTGGTGGTTCATGCACACCCGGGCAGAGGTCGAGGTCGTCGACGGAGGTCGCACCGCAATGCTGACCCAGGGCGGCAAGACCCTGCGGGCCTCCCTGGTCGGTTTGCCTGGAGCGGTGTTCTCGGCGACCGACGCCTCGCCGATGCCCACGTCCCCGACGTCCCCCAACTCGCCGACCCCCGGCGTGCGACGGCTCGCCGTTACCACAACGATTGCGGGCCCCACGTCCTACGCGGTGGTGTTCGACGACGGGTCGGGCGCCGTCCCAACGACCGTGACCTCCCTCGATGCTTGGCAGGTGGACGGAGCGGAGCAGGTGTCGGCGGTGGACCGCGAACCGCGGGTGGCGGCTCCCGCCCCCAACCCCTGCAAGAACATCGCCGGACCGACCACCACGCTCCCCACCGATGTTTTCGCGCCTCCGCCCGGCCTCCCGATCTCGGTCTCTCCCGCGTTCACGGGTTGACACTCTGACCCTTGGGTGCGCTCGCGCACAGTAGAGCGGATCAAGCGAATCACCGTGCTGCCGTGTCGTGGACCGGGAGCCGTTGGTCCACGACCAGAACAGCGCACGAGCCACCGCCGCCGATGGCACCCCTCATAGGTCGTGAGGTCGGACGGCTCCAGCGCGGCGTGCACCACCTCGATGTGGGCAAGCAACTTGGCGCGAACCCGATGCGGCGTACCGACGCGCAGCCGCACCGGATTCGCGAGGCCGGGGTTGTGCATCGCAAGAACCGCGCCACCCGTCAAATTGGCGCCGGGCTCGACCCGCAGCATCGCTTCGAGGTACGACGCCCGCTTCTACCGCCGCAGTGGCCTTGACGAATGTCAATCCAATCGGGACTTCCTGTACGCGATGTTCCTGAGCCCACCCCGAGCCGACAGCTTGCGCAACTCGATCGCGGGCACCCCCAACTCCTCGGCCATACGCGTCGTGACCTACCCGTGCCGATCCATCGCCGCCTCCCGAAGACGGGGACGATACGTATCGGCCATCTCCACCTCGGTCTTCGCCATGCCGGAACAGAACCATTGTCAATACCACTACGACGGTCCGTCCTTTGGGATACGACGATGGGCCGAGCAGTACCGGTTTCGGTACGGTTTCGGCGCACGAACTCGGGTCCAATGCCAAGACGTCGATGGGCGAATGCGCGCCCGCCGGACAGATCGAACGCGACTCTCGGCACCACCCCATGGATCCGTGCGATGGTGCCCCCTTGAACGGTCGGCACTCAGAGGCATCGACGCCGCCGAGGGGTGCGCGCCGAACCGGCGATCAGGGATACAGCCGCGCCGCGGTCGCCGGGGCGTTTCTGTGATTTGTGTCAACAAGAGTTGAGCGACTTCAAGGCGGTGAAGTGGTCGCCTTGAACGCCGCCTTCTGCAACACTCCCCTGCACCCGCCAGTTGGGGACTCTGACAGTGTGCGTCACAAGGCAGGTTGGAACACGTCGGTATACCAGTCGAATGAGCGGGGATCCGCCCCTTGTCTCGCTGGGTAGTCGTCGGCGTTCGCGAACACGGTCGCTGAGCTCGAAAAGTCCGGGAGCCGGGCGACGAAGGCCAACCCCTGGTCGTCGATGCGAGCCGAATGTTGATCTGCTGCCGGAGAGTCGCCGGTCATGACCACAATCTCGTCGGCCGTCACGTCCGCTCCGAGAACCCACCATCCATTGGCCGTGGTCACCGTGGTGGCGAACCTCGTGCCATCGATGGACCAGGTCGTGGCCTCGGTGGCGGCGATGCTGGTGAACGGCTGCGCCGATGGCGGTGGGGTGGGCGCAGCTCCGGCGACCTCGAACTCGGGCTCGGCTCCGGCGGCAGCCGTCGCCACGAGCCCGACCGCATCTCGCGGCGCAGGCGGAGCCTCCGCCGAGCGCTCGAATGGGGTCGTGGTCCTCATCACCCTCTCTGGCGGCAACGACGCACTCAACACGGTGATGCCGAATACCGATCCTCTCTACGCCCGGCTCCGCCCAGCGATGGCGATCGACCCGCGGCCGCTCTGCTCATCGACGACCGGTTCGCGTTGCACCCGTCACTTGTGCGAAAAAGAAGGCTGTGGGATACCGGCCGGCTCGGCGTTGTACACGTCGTCGGGTTCGAAGGTCTCGACCGCTCGCACTTCCACTGCGTGGATGTGTGGCATGCGGGACGCACCGACGAGCTGCGCACCGGCTGGGTAGGACGCTGGCTCGACCAGGTGGGATCGAGCCCGCTCGACGCACGGGGGTCGGCGGCGGCACCCCGGTGCTGGTGCGGGGTGCTCCCCGGTCTGCTGCCGTGGCGAAGCCCGAGCCGTTCGCCATGCCCGGGGGAACTCGGTTGCGCGAGCTGGTGGAGACCCTCGTGGCCGCCGACGTGACCGTGGCGGTGTACCGCGAGTTCGGCCGGCGGGTGCGCCCCAACAACTCCGGCACCAACCACGGCGCCGGGGGCACGGCGCTCCTCCTCGGCAACGGGCGCGCCGGCGACCACGGCGACCCGCCTCTGCTTGATCTTCGGCGGCCTGGTCGAATCCGTGATCGGGGCACCCTCGACCGACTTCTTCGGCACCCGATACCCACCCCTCTTTTGACCGTCTTCGTCTCCCGCATGCCCCATCAGTTTTGATGCCTATGGGAAAAAAGCACCGGGTCGGCGGTGCTCGGTGGGGCTGACTCCGTAGCGGCGTTTGAAGGCCGTCGAGAAGCCGAAGGGGCTGGCGTACCCGACCTGAGACGCCACCGCCGCGATGGTGGTTTCCGGATTGGCGAGCATGTCGACGGCCAATGTCATTCTCCACCTCGTGAGGTACGTCATCACCGGCTCGCCAACGAGGGCCGTGAATCGCCGAGCGAGGTTGGCGCGGCTGGTGCCGACCGCCTGAGCAAGCGTTTGTATCGTCCAATGCTGACCTGGTTCGTCGTGGATGTATCGAAGAGCCTCGCCGACGATCGGGTCGTGATGGCCGAGCCACCATGCCGGCGCGGCGCTGCCCTGTCCGACATGCCAGGCCCGCAAGCAGTCGACCGTAAGGGTGTCGAGGAGGCGATCGAGCACGGTCTGCTGTCCCGGAGCATCGTTGGTGAGCTCGGCCGTGAGCAGCGCTAGGAGCGGATCAGGGTCGGAACGTCGGACGAGCAACGGCGTTGGAAGGGCCGCGAGCAACTCGGCGCCGAGCGCGCTGTGGTGTTCGTAGGTGCCCGTGAGGATCACCGTCGGCGCGTCGATTGCGTGTCCCCAGCTGCGCACCCCCAACCGCATCGACATCTCCAGCGACTCGCCCGCGGGTGTCTCGCAATGCTGGCCCGGATTGACCACCACGTCGGCGGCTCGGCCCAGAGCGCTGCCGAGGTCGTAGGGAACAGGCCCGGCAAGCAGCGCCACCGAACCTTCGGGGACCAGAACCGCGGCCGCACCCTGGCTGACCCACGCCTCGCCGCGGGCGACGGCCACGATCGTGAGCGGCGCCCGGTCGCGCACATGGATGGCCCACGGCGGCTGCAACAAACAACGGACGACGAACGCTCCTCGCGCTCTGGGCCCGTCGAGGAGTGCCGACATTCGGTCCATCGGAGAAACATAGACGATTTCGTATGGATCAGAGACTTCTAGCTATGGACCGTCCAGTTGATTGCCAGTTGAGTGGCAGACATGACCGCACACCACGAACCACTCAACCTGCTCACCGGCGGCACCGGCACCACGGGTCGCCGCATCGCCGAACGGCTCCGGGCCCGCAACGTCGCCGTTCGTTGCGCCTCTCGGACCGCATCACCATCGTTCGACTGGGACCGCCCCGAAACGTGGCCAGCAAACCTCGACGGCGTGTCGGCGGCGTACATCGCATACTCGCCCGACCTGACCATTCCCGGCGCTGTGGACACGATCGACCGCTTCTGCACAGCCGCCCGTTCCGCCGGCGTGACGAAGCTCGTCCTGCTCGCGGGCCGTGGCGAGAGGGAAGCCGAAGCCGCCGAGGAGGCGGTGCGCCAGAGCGGGGCCCAGTGGACGATCGTCCGGGCCAGCTGGTTCGACCAGAACTTCAGCGAAGGAATGCTGCTGAACGCGGTGCGTTCCGGGGTGATCGCCCTTCCAGGAGGAACAGTTCTCGAACCATTCGTCGACGTCGAGGACATCGCCGACGTCGCAGTCGCCGCTCTGCTCGAACCAGGCCATGAGGGACGCACCTACGACGTGACCGGGCCGAGACTCATGGCGTTCGCGGAGGCAGCCGAGGAGCTCGCCGCCGCAGCGGGACACCCCGTTGCCTACCTCGACATCAACACCGACGAGTTCATCGACGGCGCCGTTGCCGACGGCGTTCCGATGCCCGTGGCGCAAGCGCTGGCCGTGATGTTCGACAGCGTGCTCGACGGCCGCAACTCGCATCTCGGCAACGGCGTGCAGGAGGCATTGGGTCACGGTCCTCGTGACTTCACCGCCTTCGCCGAGCGGGCGGCGGCCGACGGCGCGTGGAGTACCCCGACGGCACAGGACGCACGATGAACGCTCAGTCGATCGCCGTCGGCGCCGCGGCCGTTGGAGCGGGTCTTCTCGGTGGAGTGCTGTTTGCGTTCTCGTCGTTCGTGATGCCCGCCTTGCGGCGCATTCCGGCGCCCGAGGGGATCTCGGCGATGCAGTCGATCAATCGTCAGGCGACCACGCTCGCGTTCGGCGCATTGATCGCGACCACCGTCCTGCTCGCCGTCGGCGTCGGGCTTCACGCGCTCCTCCACCGAGACCAGTCCGGGGCTGGCTGGGTCGGTGCCGGCACGATCTCGCTGATGCTCGCGTTGGCGGTTACCGGCCGCATCAACGTTCCCCGCAACGACCGTCTCGCCACCTTCGATGCGGAAACACTTGAGGCGGCGATCTACTGGTCGACCTTCCTCAACGAATGGGTCCTCGCCAATCACTTCCGGGCCATGTTCTGCGTCATCGCCGCGGCTTGTTACACCACGGCCATCCGCCTGGCCTGAACATCTGGCGGCGCACACTCCACGATGACGGCTGCGATAGCGGATCGGCCAGCCTGCTCGGCAGTGAACGGCCAGCGCAGACGCGGTCGCGTTCACGTTCGCGCCGGCGGTTCCCCTTGGCCGTCGGTTAGGACGGCAACGATTCCCACGTCGGTCCGTCGGTTTGATGAAGCCCACACAGAGATTCAACCGGCCATGAACCGGGGGTACGACAGATTGCGGCACCCGCTCGCGCTCGAGTTGGCGGAACGTGGCCAACCCGCTCCCGGGGGAGTCTCGAAACGCTCCGCGGCCACAAGTACGTTACGCGGCTGATCTTCCGCCGGAATGGCGAAGCTGCACCTTCGCCGATTTGGTTTGCCGTGAGCTCCGGCCTCCTCCTGATCCGCACATTCGCAGACTCGGAAGAGGCGAAACGGATCATGAACGACTCGCACGTTGTCATCGCGGCGTGATCGATGCGAGGCCGGCATCGCCTACATCCACTTCCGGCCGGACGACACCAACGTGAAGCTGCCGGTGTCCAGCTCCGTCGGCCCGCGGGCACCTCGTACCACCTCCCCCCAAACAACTCGTCTGCGGCGGGGAATCACTATGACGGTGTCGATACTCTGGTGGCTGGCCCACCCAATTGCATGCTGTAACCGCGCCACCACGTCCGTCGTCAGATACGAGGTCGGAGCATCCGCTCCGGCGGCCGTGTCCGGTCTTTGGTTCCGGGCCGCAACCAAAGGAGACGTCCATGAGCGACGCAACCGCATCCGCCGTCGAGAAGCTCGAAGCGTTCTTCGCCGGGCTCAGCGACGATGAGCGAACTGCGATCACGCCACTGATCGAAGGAGGCATCCTGAAGGCTGTCGACGAGGCAGAGGGCGATGTCCAGGGGTTCACTTCGGCGGCCCACATCAAGGCTGGCCCCGATTTTCTCAACTACCTCACGCAGACACGGGCCCCGAAGATCGCCGGCCTCGGTGGGCTGAACGGGTTCGTACCGATCCTGCCGATGTGACCGACTGGTTCGAGGTCGCTGGCCGCTTGTCCGACGAGATCAGCCGTTCAGCGGCAGCGTACGATCGCGACGGAGGTTTCGCCACCGACCACCTCGAAGTGCTGGTGGAGGCTGGTTACCTCACGATGGTCCTTGCGGCGCCAGACGGGACGGATGCCGATCTCTCCACCGTCTGCGCCGCGCAGACCGTGCTCGCGCGAGGATGCGCGTCCACCGCGCTTGCGGTGAATATGCACCTCTTCGCCATCGGCTCGAGGGCCGAGAGCACGAGAGCCGGCGTCGATGGCCACCAACGTCTCCTCGATCGGGCTGCGGCCGGCCAGATCGTCGGCGGCACGTTCACCGACACGCTCACCCGCGACGGCACAACCCCGGTCGTCGCTCGACCCATCGCGTCGGGTTATGTGATCGACGGTCGGCGCCCGTTCTGCTCCCTCGCCCCGGTGCTGGACCTCTACTTCGGCACCGCCCGCGTCCAGGACTCCGATCGCACGATCGCGTTCTGGTTGCCCCGAACGACCACGGGCCTCACCTTCGAGGACACGTGGGACACCATGTCGATGCGCGGGTCGGGATCATGGGACGTGGTGTTGTCCAAGGTGTTCGTGCCCCACCTCATGGCCGGCGAGGTTGGGGTCCGGGGGCCGTGGGACCGCGACGCCGAACGCACGCTGGCCTGGTTCGTGTGCACCGTCGTCGCCGTCTACCTCGGGGTAGCGGAGGCTGCCGTTGCGTTCACGGCTGAACGAGTCGGTGCCCGTGGTGCAGCGGCGATCGCAGCCGTCGAGGCCCAACGTCTCGGCGACGTCCTCGTCGACCTGAACACGGCGCGGGCGCTGTTGCGTGACGTACTCACCCGGCGCACGACCACGCTCCTGTCCGAGGCCGACCTGGCCGTGATGAAATCCGTCGCCACGAACCGGTGCATCGCGGCGGTGGACGGCTGCGTCGATCTAGTCGGGGGTGCGGCGCTGTACAAGCGCATCCCACTCGAACGCCTCTACCGCGACGTACGCGCTGCCCGCATGCACCCACCCACCGACGATCGGGCGAGGTCCGTTGTCGTCGAGGAGCACTTCGCCGCTCGGCCTCTGACCGCGACAACATTCGCAACCACGGCAATCGAAAGCGCCGAAGGCACGGAACAGGACGAACGGCGACCATGAGCCGGACCACGCCGACCACGGACACCCGGTCCGGTCCGACTGGCCCAGGGGCGCGTTGCAGCGACGAGCTCAACGAGTCGACGTCGCTGCTGGCCGAGGGACCCAAGGCGTTGCGCGAGGCGTTGCGCCGCGACAGCTACCTGTTCTTCCGCCAGTTGATCCCGCCCGCAGAGGTCGGCCAAGTGGCGGACGGCGCGCTGACGGCGCTGACCGATCACCGGTGGATCGACGGCCCCACAACCATGGCGCCGATCGAGCCGCTTTGCACGTTCGGCCAGCCGGAGTACTCGGCGTGCTTCAGCGAAATCCAGTCCAACGAAGCGCTGCACCGGCTCGCCCACCACGACCAGCTGCTGGCGATCACCTCCGCCATCTGCGGAGTGCCCGAGATCGTGGTGCACCCCCGCAAGATCTTCCGAATCTGCTTCCCGCAGGACGTCGACCCGAACGGTCAGACCAAGGTTCATCAGGACTTCCCGTACGTGCAGGGGGGCGTCGACGGGCTCACCGTGTGGATCCCGCTCACGCCGGCGCCGCGCCATCGTGGCGCGCTCGAGATGCTCGAGGGCTCGGCGTCAAAGGGCATTCAGCCGTACGACATCGGCGTCGACCAGTACGGGTGCGCACCAGCGCTCGGCCGCCGCGCCGAGTACGACACGTGGCGATCCGCGGACTTCGAGGTGGGAGACGTGCTGCTCTTCCACGGGCTCACCGTCCACGCGAGCCGCCCGAACCTCACCGGTCAGATCCGCTGCTCGGTCGACTTCCGTTACCGCGCCCCTTCGCAGCCGCTCGGGGTCATCGAGACCTGGCCGCAGTACTACCCCGACGTCGGCAACTGGGAACATGTGACCCGCAATTGGTCCACCCAGCGTTGGATCTCCGTGCCCCACGGCACGCACATCACCGGACTCAACCTGCACCCGGCCGGCGTCGTTGTCGGTGCATCCGAGCTCCTCGGCACCGCCGCCTCGGCCACCTCGCTCCCCCGCCCCAATACCGAATGAACGGTCGGGTGGGTCAACCCAGAGGCGGCCAAGGTCTGGAACAACCACGACGATCAATCGACTCTTGATCAGCATCTTTACTCGTAGTTGCGGGCGGTGCGAGCAGGAGCAGCGTTGGCAGTTCCTGGTGCTGCGACGCAGAAATGTTGCCCCTAGGAGCGTGTCCCAGTAACGGAAAATTTGGGTGTTTTGGGTCTGATTCGGGTTCTGCATGGTGCGGTCTTGGAATCGTGATGGCTCTTTGTGTGGTGCCAGTAGCGCCCTTGAGGCGTGTTATGGCGCGGCGAAGCAGA
>JANOSD010000010.1:0-8519 GCA_031415655.1 Actinomycetes bacterium | reverse complement strand
CCTACCAAAACCCGAGGGGTTGGGTTACGGGCGGGTCCAGCGGGGGAGGGCGATGGCGTCGGAAACCCGATCGAACGCCACGGTGACCGATTCGCCGATGCGGATTGTCGTGGGATCAACGCCATCGAGTCGGCCATCGGCGGACGTGACCAGGTTGCCTACGAATCGGATCGCTGGTTCCTCCTCGGCGGTCACCACGATCACGTTGTAGGGAGATTGCTCGTTGTAGGCGGCGAGCAATGGGGGATGGGGGACGACAAACGACCACACGGTTCCGCGGCCGGAGAGAGGTTCCCCTACGTGGTCGAAGGAGCGGCATGTGGGGCACATCGGACGCGGTGGGAACCGTCGTGTGCCACACGACGCGCATACCTGGATGCGAAGCTCGCCTCGTGCACACCAGTGCCAGAACGCTGCGGCAGCGGGGTGATCGGCACCGGGCAGAAGCATGCCATCGATCATCGGTCGGCCCCGCCCAGCATCGGTCGGCTCGCAATAACAAGGCGGAGGTGGGCACGCCTTCGCCGCTGGTGACGAGGCGGGTCTCGGCGCCGACTACCTGGGAGTACGAGGTACCGCCGATTCGGCGGGCGCCTTCCAAGATGAGATTCAAGCCGTGAAGGCAGGCCTCACTCATGCTGCCGCCACTGGTGTTTACGGGGAGACCGCCACCGAGCCGTCCGGGCCCGTCGAAGGCGAGGCCGTTGCCTTCGCCGAACGCCGCACCTTCACCGCGGTCGCAAAGCCGTAGCCTTCGAGCGAGAGAGGGATGAGCGGGCTGAAGGCGTCGTAGAGCTGCGCCACGTCCACCTCGGCAAGGCCGAAGCTGGCGTTGCGCTACAAGAGTTCGGCACAGGCAAACGAGGGACCTACGAGGGGATGCTCGCCGAAGTCGTTGGTCATGGTCTGGTGCTACCGGGGGAACGACTGCGCGAAACTATGGATGAGCACCGGTACCCTCGCAAGATCACGGGCCTGCTCGGCGGACGTGATGACCACCGCCGCGGCGCCATCGCTTTCCAGACAGTTGTCGAAGAGGCAGAGGGGCTCAGAGATCTAGCGGGCCGAAAGGTAGTCGTTCATCGACATCGGCTTGGTGTGCATTATGGCGCCGGGGTTGCGATTGGCGTGACGACGCACGGTCACGGCCACGGCACCGAGTTGCTCTCGAGTGGCGCCGAACTCATGTTGGTACCGCCGAGTGAGCATGGCGATCTCGTCGACCGGGCGAAACAGGCCGAACGGTCGACTCCATTGATGGTTGCCGTACACCCGATCGCCAACGCCCGCCCAGGGTCGGGACGTTGCCGCGCCCCGCTTGCGTGATCGCCAGGCCACGGCAACCCGACACTGACCGGTCGCGACCGCCATCGCGGCCTGACCCACGACCCCACAGCCGGCCCCACCGCCATACCCAACCTGTGCGAACCAGGTGATGTCCCCGAGTCCCAGGTTGCGGGCGATCTAGATCTCCTCGGTGGCCTCCATCGTGTAGCACGACAGCCCGTCGACAGCGTCGGGAGCGAGCCCGGCATCGGCGAGGGCGGCGAGGATCGCTTCGAGCGCCAGCACCTTCTCGGGACGTTCGATCGTTTTGGCGTACTCGGTGTGGCCGATGCTCGCAATGGCCGTGCGGTCGCGCAGCGGGTGGGTCATGCGGAACTGCTACCGGCCGATGACCAGGGCGTCGAGGGCCACCGCACCCTTGCCTCGGGGCAGTACCAGAAGCGGATTGATGTCGATCTCGGCGATGGTGTCGGCATGGTCGAGAGCCAGGCGTTGCACCCGCATGATCGTGTCGACGAGTGCCGCCACATCGGATGGTTTGGCTCCTCGCACTCCTTCGAGCATCTTGAAGCCGGCCACCTCCCTCACCATGCGGTGAGCCTCGGACTTCGAAAACGGTGGCACCCGGAAGGTGACGTCGTTGAGTACCTCGACGAAAACGCCGCCGAGCCCGAACATCACGACCGGGCCGAATAGCTCGTCGTGGCTCACCCCGACCACGCATTCGACTCCGCCTTGCACCTGCTCACAAACAAGCACGCCATCGATCTGGGCCCGACCCTTTGGTGTTTTGCCCGCATTGGTGAGGAGGTCGGCGAAGGTGCGTTTCACGGCGGGGCTTGATGCCACGCCGACCCGAACGAGCCCGAGATCGCTCTTGTGCATCAGATCCGGGGAGGCGACCTTCATGACGACGGGGTAGCCGATCGCCTGGGCCGCCCTCGCCGCCTCTGCCGCCGTTTCGCAAAGAACGTCACGGGAGGCCCGGATCCCGTAGCCGGCGAGGAGAGTTTTGGCGTCATGTTCGCTGAGGGAGCGGCCTCCTGCGGTGGCGTCAACGAGCGGGGAGACCTTCTTGGCCGCGGCCGACGGACGGGTGGGCACGTCGGCGAATGGTGATTCGTATCGACCCTGAAAGTCCCAATAGTCGAAGTAGGCCTTCGCAGCGCCAACCGCGTTGTGGAAGGTTCGGAAGGTGGGGATTCCTCCCTTGAGCAGTACCTCGGCGTAGGCGGGATCGGACCCGTCCGGAGAGCCCCACACCACGAATAGTGGCTTCTTCGACGCTTGCGCAGCGGCAACGAGATCGGTGGTGAACGGGATCGACATCGATGCCAACGCGCCGGTAATCGGGCAGATCACCATGTCGACAGTGGGGTCGGCGAGGATGGCATCGATGATCTTGCGCCCGCGCCAGTCGCTTGAGGGCGGACCGCCGTTATCGACCGGGTTGCTCACCCGGAGGTAGGGCGGAATCCATTCGTGGAGCTGCCGTTGGGTCTTGGCGGTGAGATCGGGAAGGTGGAGCCCGGCCGACGAACACAGGTCGGCCATGTGGGCACCGGTTCCACCCGAGATGGCATAGATGCACACTCCCCGCCCCGTTGGCTTGGCGGTGCGGGCGAACATCGCCGCCGTATCGGTGAGTTCGTCGAGGCCGTCGACGCGAGTGATGCCGAACTGACGAAAGACGGCATCGGTCACCTTGTCGGAGCCGGTGAGGTGGCCGGTGTGGCTCTTCGCCATCGATCGGCCTGCTTCGGTGCGCCCGACCTTTACCACCACGATCGGCTTCTTGCGCTTGGCGGCATGGTCAGCGGCGAGCATGAGAGTGCGTCCGTCTTTGAAGCCCTCGATATACGCGGCGATCACTCCGACCTCGCGCTGATCGGCGAAGTAGCGGGCGAAATCGGCAAACTCCAGGTCGGCTTCGTTGCCGGTTGGGGCCCAGTGCGAAAGTCGAATCCCAAAACCCTGGGCCTCGAAAACCGGCCGTCCTTGATGGCCGCTTTGGGTGATCAGGGCGATTGCTTTTCCGTCGAGATCGTCTCGGAAGTTCTCAAAGGCGTTGAGGTTGGTGTTGGGGCCGAGCAGGTGCGTACTGCCCTGCTCGATCAATGCCTCGAGCCGTTGCTGGAGTTGTTCGCCCTTTTCGCCGAGTTCGGCGAACCCGGCGGAGAAGATGACGGCGAATCGCGGCTTCTTTTTCAGCACCGTCTCAAACATGCCCACCGCATCACCCACCAAGATGACGGCCAGATCCACCGGCCCGGGGATGTCAAGGATCGATGGATAACACGCCTTGCCGTCGAGTTCGGTCTTGGTCGGATGCACGGGAATGACGTCGGCGCCAGCCCGCTCCCCCCAGGCCAGGATCTTGCGCCAGATCGTTGTGTTGGGCGTGCGTTCCGTGTCCGACGCGCCGATCACCGCGATGACTCGCGGGTGGAAGAAGCCATCGAGTTTCGTGTCGCGGAGCGCGGTGCGGCGGCCGGAAACATCGACCCGAGTCTTGGGAGCGGCCCTGTTGGTGGAGGGACGGGGAGTCGAGCGGGGGGTGGTCCGAGCGTCAGGCATCGCACCGCACTCTAGCTGACACGCGTGTCAGGTTCGACGGCGTCTTCAGGTACGCTCGACCGATGACCGTGCGAGACGCCGTGATCGTCGACACCCTCCGGACGCCCATCGGGAAACGTAAAGGGGCGCTTGTCGCATGGCACCCTGCCGACCTGTTGGGTAGCTGTGGGTTTGCCGCACTCCGTCGCCGCGACCACCATCGATCGGCAGTGCGGATCGAGCCAGCAAGCGGTGCATTTTGCTGCGCAAGGCATCTTGGCCGGCAGCTACGACCTCGTGGTGGCGTGCGGTGTGGAGTCCATGACGCGTGCACCGATGGCCAGCAATGCCGGATCCAAACCGGTGCGGCTCCGGCGAGGCGACGAGAGCCCGTCGGTTGGTGGCACCGGCCCGTTCAGCCCGGCTTTTATGGCCGCTTGCGACAATCAGCTATTGATGCAGATCGAAGTGGCCCAGGTCCTCGCTGTTCGGTTCGGGGTCACCCGGCAGGCGATAGACGCCTTCGCGGCGCAAAGTCATCGTCGTGCGGAGGAGAACACCACCAACGGCCATTTCGCCGGCGAGATCCTCCCCACGCCGATCAAGGCCATCGACGGAACGCTGACCGGTGACCTTCTGTTTCACGACGAAGGCATACGCCCCGACTGCTCGGTCGAGACGTTGGCGGGTCTCGCCAGTGCGGCATCGTGGGCCGGAGTTAGCCCTCGGGATCACGGCCGGAAACTCGTCGCAGATGAACGACGGTGCCGCGGCGATGCTTTTGGCCGACCGATCCATGGCCGACCGATCCACGGCCGAACGTCTCGGGCTCCCGATTCGGGCTGCCGTGCGGCACATGGTGGTCGGCGGCGACGATGCGGTGTTGGTGCTGTCGGCGCCAAACCCGGTCACCCGAAAGCTGCTCGCTCGCACGGGCGTGTCGATACGCGACTTCGACGCCATTGAATGCAACGAGGTGTTTGCGGCGATCGTGTTGATGTGGGCCAAGGAGTTCCGCCCCGATCCTGATTGTTACAACCCCCCGGGCGGCAATCGCCCTCGGTCATCCGTTGGGGGCGAGTGGCGTGCGGTTGATGACCACCTTGCTTCATCACCTGGAAGCCACCAGCGGACGGCTGGGTTTTCAGACGATGTGCGAAGGGGGAGGGCAGGCCAACGCCACCGTGATCGAACGACTTTCGTGAAGCGATTGGGTCCAACACCGGAGGTGATCGTGCGCGGGTGGTCGGGTGAGACAGAATAGGGAGAACGTTTGGGGAACCGCCCCCGAGGGAGATGACATGAGCCTGCCCCGTTGTCCGCGATGCATGACACCGATCCAATTCGACTGGGACTACTGCCACACGTGTGGTCTCAGCGCGGAGGAGATCACCCAGGGCCTCCTTGCTGAAGCACAGGGTGGCGCCGAGCCGCTCGGCGCCCCGTCGCCGGCAGATGTTGCGGCGTTGCCTTCGATCGCTGCCTACGACGACAACGACGAGGATGACGAAGTCTTCACGGCGTTTGTGGACAGCGACGACGAGAGTGGTGACGCACCTTCGCCGATCGAGTCACCAATGCCGGCACCGTCTGCGCTCGATCGCGGAACATCAACAAGGGCTGCGACAACCGGCCCGCCGGCCGCTGCGGCCGGCGCGTTTGCTGCGGTCGCCGGTGCCGCCGAACACCCGACCCCGGCGGCGACGATTCCTCCCGCTCCATTCAGCGTTGCTTCACCGCAAGCCATTCCGCCCGGAGCTGATGCATTGCCCGGCGGAGGCCACATTGCTCCACCCGCACCCAAGCCCAAGCCTTCTGGAATGAGCCTGATGGGCGAACCACTCGGATCGCCCGGCGGTGTAGCTCCACCCCCCATGCCGACGTCGGGGCCGTTACTCGGGGGCTCGTTGCCCAAGGGAGCCATAATTGGTGGAGCTGCGATGTTTGTGCTGCTCATCGTGGTGGTCGTGGCGTTCGGGGGTTCAAAGCGCGAGACAACCCAAGCCACGACCGGTCCTACCCGCCCGCCGTTGGGCGCCGTGGCACTCGACAAAGGTGCGGGAACTCTTCCCGTCTCTACCGAGGTGAAGAAGTACGCCGAGGGTAGCGAAGGCTGGATCGTGTTCAAACCCGACGACGGAAGCTTCGCGGTGGAGTTTCCCCGTGTTCCCGACGATCTACGGCTCGTAAATGTGGCACTGAAGGGCGGCGAGACTCAGGCCGTCACGATTACTTCGAGAACGGTGGGGGGCGGCTATTTCGTGGCGGTGATGGACGTCCCCGACGGCGATGAACAGGACGTGTTACGAGACGTCGCCACCGGCTACGCAAAGTCAGTTGATAGTGTCGTCAAAGGCGGATCTCCGTCGACGCACTACGGAAATCCGAGCCGCGACTTTGTTGTTGATAGCAACGCATTTCAGGCCAACGCCAGGGCGGTCAAAATGGGCACGAGGGTGTATGTTCTAGCGGCTGGGGGTACCGATCCCACGGCCCTGTATTGGGAGCACCTTCGCGATACGTTCCAACCCACGCCCGGTTGGTGCTGTGCTCCGAACAAACTCCAGCAATGAGAAGGCGGTTCACCCGGATGGGTTGGTGAGCACAGGGGCGACCTCGCCCGACCTCGCCCCTCTTCGCCCTGACAGGCCGAGCCTCCACCGGTCGGAGGGTGAGTGGATAGCCGCTCATGACCACCATTCCGCATCGCCCAGAAGCGCGTCCCAGGAACCGTTCGGCGCCTTCCGTCCCGCCTGGAATTTCGCGGCGTCCTCCGTCCTACCGCCCAAGAACAGGGGCTTTCGACGTTGCGTGCTTGCGAGGCGTCGACCGTGGCTCGGAATCCGCTTCTCGAAGCGGCACGAGAACACACTCCTCGCATGTGAAGTACATCGAACCGACTGTTTCACCTGTTCCAGCGTAAGGTGTGGTGGGTCCAAGGAGTGAGGAGCGTGATATGAAGGGTGTCGGTAGGGCAATGGCCGGGGTGGGGTGCGCAATCGCCTTGGTTGCGGGACTCATGGTGTTTTTCACCACGGTGAGCCGGAGCGATCGGGAACGCCTCGATTCCCGGCGCGCGGCGGAAGCAGCGAGGCCGCCGGTTGCACCGCCGCTCGGCGAGATACAACTGAGACGGCCGGTTCGTCGATCCGCCGACCTCATGGCCATCACGGGAGTGGGCGTGACGCCTGGAGGTTGGGTTCCGTACACCTCGTCGGCGTGGCGAGTCGCCTTTCCGGGCCAGCCTAAACGCACAGAAATTGGGGAGGTAACCGACCCGAACGACCCCGTGAAGTCTTTCGAGGTCTCGCACTCGTCGCAAGCCGGCTTGTTCGTCGTGGTGGAGGTCGCGGGACTGGCAGGTTGGATCAAGGGACTGGATCACGGTTCGAGAATCTGGCACGAGTACATCAGCGAGTCCAACGGCACCGTTGTGGAGGAGTCGGACGTGCAACTCGCGGGGGCCACCGCACGACGGATCAAGTGGATAAATGAAGGTGTTGCCACGACTACCTACGTGGTGGTTCCGTCCGGATCGCTTCTGATCTTTCTCGAAGCCTATGGAGCGACTGCCGTGGACACCGACGCCTACGCAGGTGCCTTCGCGATGGTGCCGGCTTGAACTCGACCGGAATCCGACACATCGGGCCGGTCTGTCCCCAATGTGGAACGCCGATCGAGTCGAGCTGGGACTGGTGTGAGCACTGTGGTTTCGACCCGGAAGGGCTCCGGCCCGTCCGCTCTGCCGGCGATCCCGAATTGCCGGGACCGGACCATCGCGGGGACCGTCCGGTTCCCGTGAAGCCTCCGCCCCACATCATGGAGGCCAGCCCCTCGATGTCGTGGAGCGTGCGGTGGGTGCTCGTGGTATCGATACTGGTTGCAATTGCCGTCGCTCTTGCCGGAGCCTTGCTACTCAGCGGGCGGTGAGCCGATAGCCGAACGAACCCGTGTGATGGCGATCCGCCTCGACGGTTGTGCGGCTGGCCAACAGCTACTTGCGCAGGAGCAGTATCGCCCGATCGGCGATGACGCTCCTTTACGCCTCGGTGGTACCGGCGCCGATGGAGGTGTGAAGGCGGAACTCGAAAAGCCGATTCCAGGCGCCACCGTCGACGGCATCAGGACCTCCTCGCGACAGCGTCCCGAACGGGCCGAGCAGATCGACGACCAGTTCGGCGAGCGTCTGTGCCAAATGACTCCACTGCAGCTTGGCCATCGGGACCTCGGACCACGGCTTTTTCGTTCTTTACAATACGACTCATGGCGCGGTAGGTGAGCAGTCGGGTGCGGTCGATGTCGGTGTGAATGGGGGCGATGCGGGCGCGAATCTCCGGGTCGGCGCGGGCAGTCAGGTTCACCGAACCGGCAAGGTTCCATCGCATCAAGGTCGCAACGAATGGCGATGGCCAAACTGGCCGTTCCCACCCGCTTACTGCGAAGCGTGCCCATGGCGACGAGCCAACCTTCGCGCTCATTGCCGAGATTCGAAGCTGGCCGGAGGACGCCGAATGGTTACTGGGACACGCTCCTAGGCTTGCGTTTAAACCTCAGGCCGTGGGTGGGGTCTTGGCTTGTTCGAGCATGAGTTCGGTGGCTTTGGCTGCGACGGCACGCATTTGTTCGACGAGACGGCGGTGGCGGCGGTCGTTGGTAAGCCATTTCTTGTAGAGCGT
>JANOSD010000009.1:0-16459 GCA_031415655.1 Actinomycetes bacterium | reverse complement strand
GTAGGCCTTGTCGAAGTAGGGCCGGATGAGCGCCCACTGTTCGTCTGTCAGGTCGCTTGGGTATGTTTTCGATGCCATTTCTTAATTGTCGAACATACGCGCGACCATGTGGTGGATGACTTCCCGGACACCCACTAAGGCAGCAGGAAGAAGTTCTGGGTGACGTTGGTCCACGTTTCGTCGAGTTTGTTGGGGGGGTAGATCGAGCGGAGCCACACGAGGTAGGCCGTGTCGCCCCGGACAAACACCGTGCCCCGCACGTAGAGCTCTCTACCGGGCAGCGCGGAATCCTGGTAGCGGGTGGCCTCGATGAACTGAGCGTTGTAGCCGGCGAATCCCGAATCGGTGACCTTGACGTCTTTGGCACCGTTGTTGGTGAGGAACTCCTTCATACGAGCCCCCATCGCTCGCGACTGCAACAACGCCACATCTACAGTTTTGGCGGGCACGTCGCTGGCGGGGGGGGCGGTCGTGGAGGTGGTGCCGGACGAGTCAAGCTGGACGTACGCGATCGTGACCAGCGTTTCGTCGCTCAGGTTCACCGTCCAGCTGGTGGCCTTGTTGGTAGAGAGTGGCGAGGCAACTCCACGACTTTCCTCACGCTGGTTCGTCGGCATATCTGCGGCGAAGCGTCCGACTGGATCGCTCAGTTCGCTCCACCCGTTGGCCCGGGGTTTCAGGCCGATCCTGGCAATGCCCTGGTCGATCTGTTTCGCGCCTGGTCCGAGACCGGCGTAGGCGAGCGCTACCGCGAGGACAACCACGCCGACGATGGCAAACACCATGATTCCGCCGAGGCCCTTCCTTTGAGCGACCACCTGACGGCTTCCCGAAAAGTCTCCGACAACTGCTGAGGATCCCATCTGCTGGCCGCAAAGACGGCATTGGTCGGGCATCTCGCGGTGGGTGGCACCACAGACGGGGCAACGGTATTTGCTCATCGGGTGACAGACTCCTCGGCGCAGCGGCGGGTGTGGGCCTAACAACCAGGCCAGACGACCTGGGGAACAGTAGTGCAACCACTCGACAAGCGGGGGGCGTCGGAGCTGAGCGGCGAACTGGTGACCGCGGCTGGAAGTTGTGGTGGACGACGCAATACGCACACTTCGCCCACGATCGTCGTCGACCTGATCTACGATGGCGTTACGCCTTTCACCCCCCAGGAGACCCGATGTTCGGCAAGCGAAACAAGATCGACACCAGCAAGGTCGACCACCTCGCGCAGACGCTGGCCAACGTATCGTTTTTTGGTGGGTTTACCCACGAGCAGTTGGTACGGGTCGCGCAATTGGCCGAAGAGGTGGAAGCTGATCGCGGTGCGGTGCTCATCGATCAAGGCCGGGTAGGGCAGGAGTGTTACGTGATCCTCGATGGGGAGGTCGACGTGTACATGGCCGGTGAACACGTCAACACCGTTGGGATAGGCAACATGGTGGGGGAGATGGCGCTCGTGGAGCACCGTCCCCGTAACGCCACCGTGGTTGCCGCCACGCCCCTTTCGCTCGTGGCGTTCGACAACAAGGCATTTCGCACCCTCCTGGCGGAAATGCCGGAGGTGAACCGACGGGTGATCGAGACCCTCGCCGCTCGCCTGCAGATGAATGCGGGCCTATCGAACGCGACACAGGGAGGATCCGACCTAGCCGAGCTTGCCGAGCTTGCCGGCTCGGACACAGATGCTGACTCGGACGCCTGACTCGGACGCCTGACTCGGAGGCCTGACTCGGAAGCCTGTGGTGGTTCGGCAGGCGAACGGGGTCGGTTGCGTCAGCGCTTCGAGAGCACTCGTCGGCGCAAGGTCTCACCGCATATTGCCGGTGTGTCCCATCGAATAGCGGCCCGGTTGTGGCCAGACGGTGAGGCCATGGGGATGTGAGCCCACTCGAACCCGTCCGATCAACGTGCCGTTGCGAGTGTCGAGGGCGTACACCTCGTTGTCGTACCGGCCGCCGAGCCACAGTTGGGTTCCGTCCGGCGAAAGGTTGCCCATGTCGGGGCTCCCCCCTCCAGGGATTGGCCAGGTGGTCTCCACCTTCTCCGTGGCCATGTCGAGCACCGTGACGCTGCCTTGTCCCCGGGGTGGGCCTCCCACGATGTTCGTGCCGCGATTGATGACGAAAAACTTCGTGCCTTCGCGGTTCGGGTAGATGCCATGGGCGCCTACGCCGGTGGGGAGGAATCCGGTGACCCGAAAGGTGGCCCCGTCGATGATCCACACACCGGCGGCCTGCAAGTCGGCGACGAAAAATCGATTGCCATCGGGTGACAGGCGAACATCTTGCGGTTGCGCATGACCGTTGCGGGCAGTCTTGCCAGTGACGCCCATGTCGAGGGTGATTTCTTCGACCACGGTGCGGGTCACGAGGTCGACCTTCACCATGGTGCCCTCGAATTCGCAACTGGCGACGAGGTAGGAACCGTCGGCGGAGAAGTCGAGATGGTTGATCCCGTTGCACGTGGTTTGGAGGGTGGAACGATGAGCGAAGGTCTTGGGATCCCGGAACGTGAGCTTCTGATTGCCTTCCTCCACCACTACTGCAGCGGAACCGTCGGGCAGGAAGTACAAGTTGTAGGGATCCTCGACCGGGATGCCGGCCCCGGGTTTGCCAGTGACGGGATCGATCGGGGTGAGCAGATCGCCACGGCTGGCAGCCACGTAGAGCGTGGACATGTCCCAGGAGGGAACGACGTGATGCGACTCGGCACCGGTGCGGAACGTGTCGATCACCTTCATCGTGGTGGGGTCGATCACCATCGTGGTGCCGTCGGCTTCGTGGGGGACGTAGACGAGGAAACGATGCGCGGCGGTTACTGGGTTGGCGGTCGTGATCCCTTGGTAGAGGTTGGCGCCGCGATTTTCGGAGGCGGGTGGACCGATCCCGGCCGTCGGCGGCGCGTCGGTGAGCGGGCGAGCGGGGCCGAGGATCACCGTGGTCCCGACTGCCGGAGGTGGGCCCACGATCGAGGTGGTGGGGGTAGTCGGGTTGATCGGATTGGCCGGGCTGGAAGGGTTGCGCACCGAAGTGGTGGGTGACGTGTCGGCGGGACCGGCCTGAACGCTGGGCGGCGCGGCCGCCCCGCAGGCGGCGACGGCCAAACAACCGATGGATACTGTCAACGCGGTAGCGATATTTGGAAGTCGGCGAACGGGCACAGGCACTTGGTGAGGATAGGGGTTGCGGGAGAGGACCTCGCTCCATCGAAGCGATCTGGCCGGATCACGGCGAACGCACAACCATCCCTCCTAGCCTGCGTTGATGAGCCACCCCATCGCGCCCGCCGCCGATCCGGTCACCTGGCGTGACCCTGCGCTTACCTCCGTCAACCGATTGCCCATGCGCAGCCCCCTGGTGCCGTGTCCGGATGAGGTGACGGCGCGGGCGGTCACGCCCGAGGCGACTGGTGCCGACGATGCAGCGTCGTCGCCCTGGTACCGATCGCTCGACACCGCCGACGGTGCCACGTGGCGATTCCGGTGGTGCGATCGTCCGGAGGCGGCGCCGGAAGGTTGGACGGGTCTGCTCCACGACCACAACGCTTGGGCGGAGGTGGCGGTCCCCGGGAACTGGACCCTGCAAGGGTTCGACCGGCCGCAGTACACCAACATTCGCATGCCCTTCGAAGGGCGACCGCCGCAGGTGCCCGATGCCAACCCGACCGGCCTCTACCGCACCACCTTTCGGGTGCCTCGCCACTGGTCGGGACGTCGGATCGTGCTGCACCTCGGGGGGGCCGAGAGCGTGGTCGACGTATGGCTTGATGGTCGTTATATCGGCATGGGCAAGGACAGCCGACTGCCGTCGGAATTTGATCTCACCGCTGCCGTGAGCCCCGGGCGTGACCATGTGTTGGCATGCCGGGTGGTCCGTTGGTCCGACGCCAGCTACATCGAGGACCAAGACCAATGGTGGATGGCGGGCCTGCATCGATCCGTGTTTCTCTACGCCACCGGCCACACTTGGATCGACGATGTGAAGGTGACGGCCACACTCGTCGACCCGTCTGCCGACAAACCCGTGGGCAACATCCGGGTGGCGACACGGGTGGGTGTCGGCGGCGCCATTCCGGACGGCTGGCGAGTGGAGGCCCATCTCGAGCGACTCGACGGGAAGCCCCTGCCGAAAGTGCCCGTCATGCGCGGCGCGGTGCCAAACGACGTTCGTCCTTACATCTTCCGTGGGTTCGTGGTGCGCTCGACGGCGGAGGTTCCGGGGATCGTTCCCTGGTCGGCCGAGCGGCCGTCGCTGTATCGGCTGGTGGTGTCGTTGCTGTCGGCCGACGGAACCGTGCAGGAAGTGGTGGCCCAGCGGGTGGGATTTCGGACCGTGGAGGTAGGCGAGCGCGAGCTTCGGATCAATGGTCAACCGGTCTTGATCTACGGCGTGAACCGCCACGATCACCACCCCGATCGTGGCAAGGCGGTCAGCGTGGCCGACATGCGCGACGACCTCGTGCTCATGAAACAGCACAACATTAATGCCGTTCGGTGCAGTCACTACCCCAATGACAGCCGCTTCTACGATCTGTGCGACGAGCTTGGTCTGTATGTGATCGACGAGGCCGACATCGAAAGCCATGCCTTCAACGTGAGCCTTTGTCACGATCCGGCGTACCGGTCCGCCTTCCTCGAGCGGGGATCGCGCATGGTGGAGCGCGACAAGAACCATGCCTGCGTGATGGCATGGTCGTTGGGAAATGAAAGCGGGTACGGCGCCCACCACGATGCGATGGCGGCGTGGATCCGTCGGTACGACCCGTCGCGACCGCTGCACTACGAGGGAGCCATCATGTACGACCTCTACGCGCCGGCGCCGGTGTCGGATTTGGTATGTCCTATGTATCCGTCGATCGACGAGATTCTTGCGTGGTCGGCAACGGCGCCCGATCGCGGCGACCACCGTCGACCGTTGATCATGTGCGAGTACTCCCATGCCATGGGCAACAGCAACGGCAGCTTGGCCGACTACTGGGACGCCATCGAGGCTTCGCCAGGATTGCAAGGCGGCTTTGTATGGGAGTGGAAGGACCACGGTTTGCGGGCGGTAAAAGCCAGTCCGATCGATGGGGCGCCGGTGGAGTTTTTTGCCTACGGCGGACAGTTCGGCGACTCGCCCCACGACGCCAACTTCGTGGCCGACGGTTTGGTTGGCCCCGACCTCGCGCCCCACCCGGCGCTGTCGGAACTGGCCTGGCTCGCCCGCCCGGTGCGGGTCACGGCGTCGGCCGCCGACCTCCGCGCCGGTCGGGTGCAGGTGCGCAACGTGCGCTGGTTCGAACGGTGCGGTTGGCTACGAGGCCGGTGGACCGTGTTGGTAGACGGCGAAGCCGTACAGGAGGGCAAGGTGCCGGTGGCACCAATACGAGCGCTGCAACCACGAACGTCGGTCACCGTGGCGTTGGGCTACACCACCCCCACCCTTCGCGCCGGCCAAGAGGCCACGCTCGATGTGCGGTTTGTGCTGGCCGTCGACACCCCTTGGGCTCCGGCTGGTACCGAGGTGGCATGGGACCAAGTGCCCCTTCGGTCACGTGCCCGCAGCGGAAACGAGCGAGGGACGGGTCGCAGCAGTGCGTCGGCGGCGCGCCGGGTGAGCCTGCAACCCGAACGGTCTTCTGGGGCCGTGCTCGCCACGTGTGCGGGAGGCGCGTTGGAGGTGGTGTTCGATGAGGCGACGGGCAGCATCACGTCGCTCGGTTGGCATGGTGAGGAGCTCTGGGTGGAAGCCCCGCGTTTGGAGCTTTGGCGGGCGGCGACCGACAACGATGGCATCAAGGCCTTCGTCGGTGACAAGGACGACGACTGGTGGGTCGGGATCTCCGGGAAGCCGTTGAGTCGCTGGCTCGATCTCGGAATTGATCGGCTGCGCCGGCTCCCCGGCGCGGGCTCCGTCGAGCGGGGCGACGACGGCACGGTGGTGGCGCACAGTGACGTGTCGCTGTGGGGCAGCGACCCCGACGCGCTCGTGCATCACCGCACTACCTTGATAGTCGCTCCGGATGCATCGCTCTCCTTTGTCGAGGAGGTCGTGCTACCCGATGAGTGGCACGATCTCCCCCGGGTCGGTATCTCGTTTGTGCTGCCCGCCGGATTTGATCGGTTGGAGTGGCTGGGGCTGGGGCCGTGGGATACCTATCCCGACCGGCGGTCGTCGGCCACCGTTGGTCGCTGGGGAAGCTCGGTCACCGAGCAGTTTGTGCCCTATTTGGTGCCGCAGGAGCATGGCCTTCACCTTGACACCCGATGGTTCACGCTCGAACAGGAGACGGGCGCGTCCACGTTGCCGCTCGGTATTCGGATCTCCGGCGACGGGGAGCAGCCACTGGCCTTCTCGGCATCACACTTCTCGGCGGCGGACCTCTACGCCGCCGCCGACATCACCGAGCTTGTGGCCCGCGACGACATCGTGGTGCACGTCGACGCTGCCCATCGTGGCCTCGGCACGGGGAGCTGCGGTCCCGACACGTTGCCCGAGTACCGGGTCGACGGCGGCACTCATCGTTGGGCTTGGCGCCTCGATCCCTACGCCCGCTGACCGGGCGTATCACGAGCCGGGCGTATCACGAGATGGGCGTATCACGAGATCTCGGATTGAGGTAGTTCATTCGAACTTCATCCTCGATACGGGAGGATCGCCAGATGTTGCATCGGCGGGCATCGACCGCACCCCTCGAAGCCCGACTACGTTGGACCGCTATGCGAATTCTCGTAGTCGAAGACGATGCGGCATTGCGCGACGGGGTGAAGGCCGGTCTGGAGGCCGCAGGATTCGCCGTCGACGTAGCCGAAGACCTCCCCGACGCCGAGTTTGCGGTGGACGTCAACCGCTACGACTGTTTGGTACTCGACCGCATGGTGCCTTCGGGCGACCTGCTGGTGTTCCTCGCCGAGCGTCGTGCAGGCGGCCTGCAGACGCCGGCGCTTTTCCTTACCGCCCGTGACGCCGTCGCCGATCGAGTGGAGGGTTTTCGCGCCGGCGGTGACGACTACCTCGTGAAGCCGTTTGCGTTGGAGGAACTCGTCGCCCGCGTCGGCAGTCTTTGTCGCCGCACGCAGGATGTTCGACCGCCAATTCTTGAGGTGGCCGACGTGGTGGTCGACACCGCTCGGTGCGAAGTTCGTCGCGGTGGTGTGCTTTTGCCGTTGGCCCGAAAGGAGTATCGGCTGCTCGAAGTGCTCGCCGTGAACGCCGGCACGGTCGTGTCGCGAACCGAGCTGATCGAGCGCTGCTGGGACGAGGTCGTGAACCCCATGTCCAACGTGATCGACGTGCACGTCAAAGAGCTCAGGCGCAAGCTTGGCAGTCCGCCGTTAATCCAAACGGTACGAGGAATGGGCTACCTCCTCGGCGAGCCAACGAGTGAATGACCGCACCGGCGTCGGGCGTCGGGCCGGGGGTCGGGCCGGGGGTCGGGCCGGGGACTCGCCGAGCGACTCGCCGAGCGTGGCCAGAATTCGCCGCCTGCGCTGGCGGCTGACGGCGTTCTACACGGGGGCTTCGATGGTGGGGCTGGTGCTGCTCGCCCTGCTCGCCACGATCACCGATGGGCGTGTCCGCGACGATGCGCTGTTCGCCGACATGGAGCGGCTCAGTGCTTTCACCGACGACTACATCTCCACCAACGCCAACCGCTCCATTGACACGACCAACCTGGAGAACTCCGGCGTGCTCTTGGAAGCCGACGTGTACATCGTGTCCAGGCCTACGTCGGGGGGGCCGCCGAAGATCACGTACCGCTCGCCCAATCTCGCACTGGCCGTATCGGACGAGACGATCGTCCGATTCGCCGCCGACAGTTTGTCCGGGGTGGCAAACGACAACTTTCGGGAGGTCACCCCCGACGGTCATCCCGTGATGGTGGGCGGGATGCCGCAATACGACGACAACGATGCCGTGGTTGCGGCATCGATCACCGTGCTCGACGCGCGGTCGAACGACGAGGAGCGCCGGGCCTTCCTGCTGGTGCTGTGGACGGGGGTGCTCCTCCTCACCATGGCGAGCGCCGCGCTGGGATCGCTCATTGCGAGGCGCAGCATTGCGCCGGCCATGGCTTCGCTCTCGCAACAGGAGAGGTTCCTTGCTGACGCCGCCCACGAACTGCGCACGCCGCTCGCCGCCCTACGCACCACCATTGAGGCAGGACAACTGGTGGGAGCGGATGCTGTCGCCGCGCTGGAGCGTGCGGCGTCGCTCGCCGCCGAGACCAGCGGAACCGTTGACGACCTTTTGCTCCTGGCGCGGATGGATGCGGGCAGCGACCTTCGACGGCCGGAGCCGGTACGGCTCGATCTGCTCGTTGACGAAGTGGTTGCGGACTACCCCCAGGTGACCGCACGGTCGGCGGAGGTGGTGGTTTCGGTCGACGTTGCGCTCATTCGACGGGCCATCCGCAATCTGGTGGCCAACGCGTTGAAACATGGCGAGGGCGTCGAGGTCCAGGTGGTGGTCGGTTGGACCGCAGACGGGGGCTCGGCCTACATCCACGTCGTGGATCGGGGGCCGGGAATCGACCCGGCCGTCCTCGACACCATGTTCGATCGTTTCGTGACGGGTCGACGGTCATCCGGGTCCGGGCTGGGGATGGCGATCGTGTCGGAGATCGCCGATAGTCACGGGGGTTCGGTGCGAGCGTCGAATCGAACGGACGGCCCCGGAGCCGAGTTCGTATTCACTGTGCCGGTCAACGCCACCGGCTCGTAGGAGTGTGTAACCCACGACACCGACGCCGGCACCAACGCCAGCCCCACCACCACCAACATCTACGCCGAACTACGCGGCGGTCGCGGTTTCGGGGTGTCGTACTCGGGGTGTTCGGGCCAGGAGTGTTTGGGGTAACGGCTGCGCATGTCCTTGCGCACATCCTTCCACGAGCCGATCCAGAACCCGGCCAGATCATTGGTGGTCTGGATAGGTCGGCGGGCCGGCGAGAGCAGTTCCACGGTAAGCGCCACCTGGCCGCCCGCCACCACGGGGGTTTCGGTCACACCATAGAATTCCTGTACTCGGGCGGAGAGGGTGGGTCGTTCACGGTCGTACTGAATCGACATCGTGCGGCCGTTCGACAACGTGATGTCAGCGGGGGCGAGACGGTCGAGGTCGGTGATGAGGTAGTGGGGGAGCCGGGAGAGCAACGCCGCCCGTACGTCGATACGGTTGAGGTCAGCCACTCCGGTTGCGGCGGCCAGCCAAGGTTCGAGCCACGGGTCGGTCGCCGGGTCGAGTGCGGCGTCGGCCACGTCGGGCCAGGGATCGCCGAAGGTGGTGTGAAGAAAGGCCAAACGCTGGCGGAGGGCGGTGCTCGTGGTGCGCCACGGCAACGGACGAAGGGCTTGGCGTTTCAGGTGTAGTCGAAGGGCATCGCTCGCCTCGCCGGGCGCAGGACGCGAGGGGAAGGATCGAAACACGAGGGCACCAAGGCGCTCCTCGGTCTGGGCGGTCACGTCGCCGAGAGTGTCGTCCCATTGCACCTTGGCGCGGACCTCGATCGATGCACCGAACGTGGTCCGAAGGTGCACCTCGTCGATCGCCGCCGCTGACGCGACGACGAGTGTTGGTGTGGGGTTGGCACCCTTTGGCCGGACAGTTCGCACACCCCCCAGGCCGCGAAGGTCGGCGACCACGAGAAAAGGCTCGGTGACGAGCGGGTCGTCGTCGGGAAGCTGCACCCGAAGCCCGGAACGTAGTCGGAAACCCCCCTGGGAGTTGACGCGCTGCGCCACCCGATCGGAAAAGCCAATGGCCAGAACCGGTCCGACGAGATCGGCGTCCACCAATCGAGACCGCCACGGGACGCCGGCGCGACGAGCCAAGTCCGCCGCACGACGACCGGCGGAAGCGAGTCGGGGACGATCAATCTGTCGCACCCGTTCGGCGAGGTCCACGGTTCCCACGGCGGCGAGCGGTTCTCGACCGTCAAGTAGTGCCGCCGCTGCGCACGCTGTTGCGGCTCGGGCACCGTCACCGCTGGCCTTTGCCTGCACGATCATCGCGGCCAGCCGGGGGTGCAGCGGCAGGTTCACCATCGCGTGGCCGACGGAGGTGATCCGCTCCGCACCATCGACGGCGCCCAGGTCGACGAGCAAGGCCCATGCGGAGGCCAAGACTTCGGGAGGTGGAGGGTCGAGCAGGGCCAATACAACAGGGTCGGTGGTCCCCCAGGCCGCGAGTGTGAGTGCGAGAGGCGAGAGGTCGGCACCGAGAATCTCGGGGCGTGAGTAGTCCGGCCGGCCGCGGTGTTGGGCTTCGTTCCACAGGCGAATGGCCCGGCCCGGCCCGGTTCGCCCGGCCCGGCCAGCTCGCTGGTCGGCGGAGGCCTTCGATATCGACTCGGTTCGCAAGGAGGTGAAACCCGATGCAGGGGAGAAATGAGGCGTCCGGGCCAGACCAGAGTCGATCACGATGGTGACGCCCTCGACGGTGAGGCTCGTTTCGGCCAAGTCGGTGGCCAGCACCACCTTCCGGCGGCCCTCGGGCGCCCGACGAAGGGCGGTGTCCTGTTCGGCGGCGGTACGAGCGCCGTAGAGGCGGTGTACGTCCACGTTCCATGTCTCGGGGAGGGGAGCGTCTCGGAGCAACCCCGCAACCCGTTCAATCTCGCCGGCTCCGGGGAGAAAGACCAGGAGGTCACCGACCGTTTGTCCCAGTGTTTGTCGAATGACCCGGTCCGTCGCCTCCGCCGGTCGCATCCCGATGGGAGGTTCATCCCACGAGATCGCCACGGGGTGGGCACGACCCGTGCTTCGCACGACCGGAACGGTGGCGGTGGCCGTGCCGATTGGTCCGGACAAGAGCAGCGCCACCCGATCAGCGTCGATCGTGGCCGACATGGCCAAAACACGAAGGTCGGGCCGAATGGTATCTCGGACCTCGAGGGTGAGGGCGAGGGCAACATCGGCGTGCAGGCTGCGCTCGTGCAGTTCGTCGAACACCACGAGGGCGGTGCCGTTCAGCTCCGGATCGGTGAGAAGCCGGCGAGTGAGCAGACCCTCGGTCACCACTTCGATGCGAGTGGCGGCCGAGACCTTGCGTTCGTCGCGAGTGCGATAGCCCACCGTTTGCCCGACCGGTTCGTGGAGCAGGTCGGCCATCCGACAGGCGACGGACCGGGCGGCGATTCGGCGCGGCTCGAGCATCACGATCCGCCCTTCATGGCTCCAGGGTTCGGCCAGAAGGCGGAGCGGAACCACGGTGGATTTGCCGGCGCCGGGCTCGGCCACAAGCACAGCCCCACTGCCGGAGCTGCGCATGGCGTCGAGAAGCAGAGGCACGACCTCGTCGATCGGAAGCCCGAGCGCATCGACGCTGCGGAGATCGATCGCGGGGGCCACGGCCGAAGTCTCGTCGCGTTGTGCCGTCGACGTGCAAACATGCGCCGGTGCTCTCTGGTCGTCGTTTCATTGCCTTCGGGCTCAATCACCTCACCGCCCGCGTGGCCACCTCACTCGTGGAGCAGGGCGCACGAGTTGTGGTGATCGGCGATCCCGACGCCGACGATGATGCTCGAGAGTCCGCTGATCAGCTCAACGAACGGTGCCGTATCGTTGACCCTGGCTTCGATCGGGACCACGCGTTGGTCGACGCCGGGATTGCGGGAGCGGCGGGGCTGCTGCTTCTCGGCGGTGACGACCTGGAGAATCTTCGCACGGCGGCCGCTGCTCACTCCTTGGCGCCGGATGTGCCCGTGGTGATGCGCACCTTTCAGCCCGAGCTCGTCGACGAGGTGAGCGAACAGTTCAACATCCGTCGGGCCTATTCGGTGGCTGCGCTTGCTGCGCCTACCTTCGTGGGGGCAGCCTTCGGCGAAGACGTGATCCAGACGCTTCGGCTCGGCGACGAGGAAGTGCCCCTCTGTGTGCTCGAAGTGGGACCCGTTTCGCCGGTTGTCGGTAAGTCGGCGGAGGAGGTGAAGGAGGCGTTCGAATGCGCGGTAGTGGCGGTGTCGTCGGGAGCGGATCGATGGAAAGCGGTGAGTGACTCCGTCGAACCAATCGTTGCCGGTGATCGGGTGCTGGTCGGGGGCCGGCAGGTAGATGTTTTGCGCCTCGCCATGGTGAACGACCCGAGCGTTGGGGTGTCGTCCCCGGCGAAACGACGGCGGTCAGCCGCCGGCCGATCGGGCGCGACGACAACTCCCCGAGCCGTTCTGCCCCGCCTGCTTCTTTTCGGTCTGGTGCTGTTCGTGCTCTTCTTCCTGGCCAACGTCACGATCAACCTGACGGTGCTCGATCTGGCCTTCCTGGATGCGTTGTTGGCCGCCCTCGCCACGTCGCTCGGGAACGTTCCGCCCGTGGCCGAACAGACATGGGTGAAGGTGTTCCATCTTGGCGCGATGGCGGCCGGTGTCGTGTTGCCGTGGATCGTGCTCTCCTACATCACGGCGTTGGTGTTGGCTGAACGGCTCGAGCTCCGCATGGCCAAACGTGCGCTGCGTATGGAGGATCACGTGGTGTTGATCGGGCTCGGGCGGGTGGGGTACCGCGTGGCCCAACTGCTGGCCGAGCTCAACATTCCCACGGTGGTGATGGAAAACGAACCGGACTCGAGCTTTCTCGAAGCGATCGCCACCGATCTGCCCGTGCTTCGCGGTGACGGTCGCCTGCCGGAGAACCTGGAACGATGCAATATCGCTCGGGCGCGTTGCGTGATCGCTTGTAGCGACGACGACCTGGCCAACCTGGCCACCTGTCGTGAGGCTCGCCGGCTTCAACCGCGCATACGAACCGTGCTCCGTGCCTTCGACGAGACCGTCGCCGGGCGGCTGGCCGAGGCCTTCGCCATAGACGTCACACTGAGTTCCACCACGGTTGCATCACGGGCCTTCGTGGGGGCGGCGATCGATGAATACGCCATGCGTCCGTTGACGATGGGGGGCCTCGAGTTGGCGGCGTTTCGGTTCACGCCGAATCAAACGATCACGCCCGACGGATTGGCCCGATGGCGCAAGAAGGGCATGCGGGTGCTTGCCCTCGATCACGAGGGCGAGATCGTGCCGCCCACTGTGGCGCTTTACCGCAGCATCGAAGCGGGCGACGAAGCCATCGTGGTCGGGCCCGTCTCCCTGATCCGAGAACTGGCCGAGGCGTACTGATGGTGCAATTCCCGATGGTGCCCGTCGTGGCACTTCGCCGAGTGCCGCAACTCGGTCGACGGTGATCCCACCGGCCCGCCGCTCCCACGTTCCCCCGTTCTACGTGATGGAAGTGCTGAAGGCGGCTCGCCGGCGGGAACGCGCAGGAGGTGATGTGCTCCATCTCGAAGTGGGGCAGCCGGCCACCGGAGCGCCGCTCATCGTTCGCGAGACCGCCAAACGAGCAATCGATCACGATCTCCTGCGGTACACCGATGCCGATGGCAACGCCGCACTGCGAGAAACGATTTGCTCCTGGTATACGGCGGAGCACGGCCTGCGGGTGGCGCCCGAGCGAATCGTGATCACGACTGGCGCCTCGGGGGCGTGTGTGCTCGTGTTCCTCGCGTCGTTCGACGTGGCCGATCGAGTGGCGGTGGCCCGGCCGAGTTACCCCTGTTACCGCAACATGCTCAACGCGTTCGGCGTCGAGGTGGTGGATCTTCCCGTTGGTGCGGGTACCCGATTCCAACCCACCGCGGCCATGGTGGAGACGGCCCACCACTCGACCCCGGGAGGCCTGCAAGGGCTGGTTCTCGCTAGCCCTTCGAACCCCACCGGGACGATGGTGGCGCCGGACGAGATGGCGGCGATCGCCGATGTCTGCCGCCGGCATCGGATCCGCCTCGTCGTGGATGAGATCTATCACGGCATCTCGTACGACACGCCCGCCGTATCGGTTCTCGCGTCGGAGCCAAAGGCCGTCGTGATCAACAGCTTCTCCAAGTTCTTCTCGATGACCGGTTGGCGTCTCGGATGGTTGGTCGTCCCCGATGAGCTGGTTGAACCGGTAGAACGGCTGGCCCAGAACCTCACGGTGGCGCCGCCCACGTTGGCTCAGATCGCGGCCGTCGACGCGTTCAGCCCCACTGCGCTTACCGAACTTCGGACCCACGTAGATCGTTACGCGAGGAACCGGCGGGTGCTGTGCGACGGGCTCACGGCCGCCGGGTTCTCGGGTTTCGTCGAGCCTGATGGGGCGTTTTATCTCTGGTGCGCGATCGACGAACTGATCGTTCGGGGGATCACGGGATCGGCGGTTGAGCTTTGCGCCGAGTGGCTCGAAGAACTCGATGTGGCCGTCACCCCGGGGATCGATTTCGATCCGGTGGACGGCGATCGGGCGATACGGTTTTCGTTCGCCGGATCCGAGGCCGACGTGGCTACTGCGGTCGGCCGGATCACGGCCTGGAGTAAACGGTCCGGGCTTACTTGAACGTGATCCCGAACCCCTCGGTGGATCCGTCGGAGTTCATTTTGTTGCGGGCCGCACCATCGGATCGAAGGGTCTGGTCGAGGAACGCAACGGTGACCCGTGCAATGGTGGGGACCGCCGCACCGTTGGTGAAGATGTTCTGGTGGTCGCCGCCGTTCACGGTGAGCAAGGCGCTGCCGGGCGAGGACTGCCCGAACAGATACTGGCCGTTGGGGTAGGGGTTGATGCGGTCGTTCGTACCATGCACGGCGAGCACGGGGGAGGTTTGCGGCGGGAACCATCCGTTCTGCCATCCGGTGACCTTGCCGGAAAGGGCGACCACACCTCCGACCCGGTAGTCGAAGCAGCATTCGTTGAGGGCGAGCCCCATCACGGTCATGGCGCCATCGGACTGCCCCATGGCACCGACGGATCCGCTCCAGACTCGTCCGGCCAGGGGACCGCTCTGGTTGAACGAGCCCTGAAGTTGGGTGATCATGAACGACAGGTCGGCGGGCTGATTAAAGGTGTCCTGCTCGTTGATGGAGCCATTGACACGACTCGTGAGGGGATGGTCGGCCGCCGCCACGACATACCCCGCGGCGGCAACGTCCATGAGTAACGGGGCGTAGTCGGCGGCCGCCGCGGACCAGCCGTGCACGAAAAGGACGAGGGGAAAAGTGCCGCCGGCGGCCGGAAGGTTTCCGCCCCGTTCGCCAGGATCTCCGTCGGCGGGGTACCAGATCGTGGTGCGGAGGGTACGAAACGGATTGCTTCCCGCCCGCCGATTCGTGTCGGTGAAGGTGGTTTGCAGCGCACCCACGGCATAAGGACGCGTCACCGAACCAAGCCGCGGTGGAGGCGTGGTGCTGGGGCGGAGAGGGCGGGTGCTGGTGGTTTCGATCACCAGGCCTGGCCCCTCCGTGCCGACGTTTGGTCCGCCGCTGATCACGATGGTGCCGCCGGTGTTTTCTGCGGGGGGCACGGTCGCTTGGAGCATCCCAGGCGCCGTGCCCGGGCCTGTTGCCGGGCCTGTTGCCGGGCCTGTGTCAGCGCCCGGAATTGAACCCGTCGAACCGTAGGGGCCCGTGTTCGGCTGGGGGGCGGAAGCGACCGACTCGGCCACGGGAGGAGCGGAACCCGCACAGGCCGCGGCCAGAACAATCAGCGCAATCCCCATCGCTGATGCCAGGAGTCGTGGTGCTGACGCTGTACCGGTGCGTGGTTCGGTGGAGATCCGTCGGGGCGACACGCGCTGAGGCTACCCATGCTGGTGCGCCAACCGATTTCACCCCGCCAGTCTCACCCCTCCGATCTCACCCCTCCGGCATCGTCGGCGTGAACCGCACTGGCAGGGCCTCGGGACCAGAGATGAAGTTGGCCGGACGCATCTCCGGTTGGGTGTTCCCGTCAGCGAAGGCCAACCGAAGGTCGGGCAGGCGGTGGAGGAGCCGTTCCACCATGATGCGGATCTCCAGGCGGGCGAGGCTGTTCCCCAGGCAAAAGTGTGACCCGAACCCGAACGCCACGTGGTCGTTGGGCGTGCGATGGATGTTGAAACGGTGCGGCTCATCGAACACCTTCTCGTCACGGTTGGCCGAGGCGTAGAGAAGGAGGAGCTCGTCACCCTCACGCAGTTGTTGCCCCCGCAGTTCGGTATCGGTGCTGACCGTGCGCGCCATGTTCTTGATCGGCGACACCCACCGCAGCATCTCTTCGACGGCCCCGGGAAGAAGGGACGGGTCGGCGGCAAGCTCGGCGTATTGGTCTGGGTGGCGCAGCAGTTGGTACATGCCTTCGCTCACCACATGACGGGTGGTCTCATCGCCACCCACGAGAATGAGCAACGATTCGTGCACCAACTCGTCGTTCGAAAGCCGGTCGCCATCCACTTCGGCGTGCACAAGAACGCTCATGAGATCGTCGACCGGGTTTACTCGTCGATCGTCGATTACCTCGTGGGCGTAGGTGATGTATTCGCCGTACGCTTCGGCGGCAGTCACCATCATCTCGTCGGTGGCGGTGAGGCTTTGCCCCTTCACCATGTCGTCGCTCCATCGAAGCAAGTCGGCGCGGTGCTCTGATCGCACGCCGAGGGCGTCACCGATCATGATCATCGGCAGCGGAGCGGCGATGTCG
>JANOSD010000008.1:0-8484 GCA_031415655.1 Actinomycetes bacterium | reverse complement strand
GGGCGAGGGCGAGGAGGGTGCGGCGGGCAGGGACTTTGAGGTCGGGGTCGTGGGTGGCGTCGGCGGTGAATTGGCGGAACAGTTCGTCGGCTTTGGTGTTGACGAGTTCGGTGACGACAATGGCGTTATCGCCGGTGAGGGTGCCGTCGAGTTTGGTGATGCCGTCGAGGGTGGCGGACAACGACAGGGAGTTGCGGTCGAGGTCGTCGTTGGGGTCGAAGGTGCCGTCTTGGTCGAGGAGTTCGACGATCGATTCGACTTGGGCGCGCCATGCTTCGAAGACCATGCCGTTGGCGAGGTCGAGGAATTCTGCTTCGAGTTCGATGATGGCGTCGGCGATGGGTGGGCGGCAGGCTTTGGTGAGGACGCGGACGTGGTCGTAGGTGATGTTGCCGTTGGCGAGAGCGTGTTGTGTCAACCGGAATTTGGTGCGGACTTTGATGGCGGTTCGGACGCGGTGTTTGGCGGCGCCGACGGAGCTGTGGGTATGGCGGGCGAGCCAGGTAGGGGTGGGGAGTCCGTGTTCGGTGTCGGTGGTGTTGCGGACGTGGAGTTCGGCGAGGATGTTGATGGACGCGGCGTCTATTGCGGCTCGGGTTCGTTCGAGCGCGATAGCTATTTCGCAGAGGAGTTCGTCTGTTTCGAGATACGGATCGATGTCGGCGACTTTGCGGGCCGTTTCGACGAGTCCAACCACTTCAACCATGTTTGTATTGTACGCAAGGGGTATGACAGTGAACCGGACAAATAGGAGGCTATATGCCATATTTGCCCTGTTCAGCGCTAATATATGAGAACTTCTACTTCGTTTTTTGAGCCTGCTATTTCATCGGTGCGTGGCAAGGTTCTTTTGCGAGTTACCGATGAGCCTCAGGAATTCGCCTCGTGCCATACGCCTTCAGGTAATAGCCTTTCCCTGCAAGGGTTCGAGGGCAGAGTCGGCGCCGTAGTTCGAAGCCCCGGCCCCGAAGAACACAACGTCGAAAGCCCCGTTGTTCCCTGCGGTGAGACCGAGGACGCCGCGAGATTCGAAGCTGGCCGAAAGACGCCGAACAGCGGCCGTGGCGAGCGGATTGTTCCGGCCCGAGCGGCCGTGGCGAGCGGATTGCGAGGCACGAGCAATCGAGGAGCCACTGGAGCGGGAAACCTGGCCCGAGCGGCCGTGGCGAGCGGATTGTTCCGGCCCGAGCGGCCGTGGCGAGCGGATTGCGAGGGACGAGCAATCGAGGAGCCACGAGAGCGGGAAACCCGGCACGAGCAATCGAGGAGCCACTGGAGCGGGAAACCTGGCCCGAGCGGCTGTGGCGAGCGGATTGCCCAAGCCCGAGCGGCCGTGGCGAGCGGAAACCCAGCACGAGCAATCGAGGAGCCACTGGAGCGGGAAACCCAGCACGAGCAATCGAGGAGCCACTGAAGCGGGAAACCCGGCCCGAGCAATCGAGGAACGAACTGCGGCGGGAAACCCCGGCCCAGGGACGACGCCGTCTACCATCGCAGGTGTATGGAACTCGCCCCCCAGTACCGGCCAAACGCCCCCTCCGTGATCGCCGAGGTGATCGATGGTGAGGCGGTGATCATCAACCTCGACACCGGTGCCTACTTTGCGGTCAGCGGTTCCGGTGCCGACGTCTGGGAGGCCATCGAGCACGGTGTACCCACGGCCGATCTGGCGGCCAACCTCGCCGAGCGTTATCCCGGTGGTATATCGGCAAACGGCGAGAAGGAATCCTTTGCCGCCGATGTCACTGCGTTCCTGGTACAACTCACCGAACACGCTCTCGTCGTGGCCACCGATGAAACCCCGCCCCCGGCTCCTACCGTCGTGCCACGAACCGACATCGTGTACGCGACGCCAGTCCTTGAGGTCTACACCGACATGCAGGAGCTGATCCTGCTCGACCCCGTCCACGACGTCGACGCCGTCGAAGGGTGGCCGCGCGCCGCCGTTCCCACCGAGTGAGCGCCTCGGCCGCCACACCCGCGCCGGATTCGCCAGCCATCGCCGCCACCCGCGATCGACTGTCGTCCGAGTTCGCCGCCGCAGTCGAAAAGGCCGGCATCCATACCGAGAGGTTCGAGCTGGCCGGATTGATCGTGGAGTTGCGGTTCGCCGGACGCGAACTACTCGCCCCCCTTCACCGGGCGTTCGTCCACCATCGCCGGATTCCGGTCGAGCCGTCGGGGCCAGTCGAGCCGCCGGGATCAGTCGAGCCGCCCGGATCAGTCGAACGAACGCACCGGCCGCCGGTGCTCACGGTGCACGCCTGGGATGCGAACGCCTGCGGTACCGCACTCCCTGCGTACCCACCATCGGCCATCGATGGGGGCATCACCGGAGCCCAACGAGTCGGACCTCGGCCCGATATCCGATGCCGATACCAACCGGAGTTACGAGTCCTCAGCCTTCTCGATCACCGCACCGATGAGGCGTGGTATTGCGCTGCGGATCACACCGAGCTCCCCTGGTGGGAACACGCGGCACCGATGCGTCACCTTCTCTCGTGGTGGCTTTCAGACCACGGACGCTGGCTCGTACACGGTGCGGCGGTCAGCCGGCCCCGCTCCATCACCGGTGGCCAGAACGCCGCGCTCCTCATGGCGAAAGGCGGCTCGGGGAAAAGCACCACCAGCTTGGCGTGCCTCGAAGCAGGCATGGGCTTTCTCGGCGATGACTATTGCATCGTCGTGCCCGATGGCCCGATGGGCCCGACCGTCCACTCGCTGTACGGCACGGCAAAAGTCCGCCATGAGCAGGTCGCCGCTTTTCCGGATCTGGCCGCTCATCTCCTCGACGTCATCCCGGATGCCGAGGGGAAATCCGTGCTGCTGGTAGCCGAAGCCCACCCCGACCTCATGGTCGACGAGGCCGAGCTCACTCACCTGCTCGTACCCGAGATCACGGGGACACCGCCCACGCGTTGTGTGCCGCGCGCCGGATCGGCCACCCTCGCTGCCGCCGCACCAAGCACCATTTTGCAACTCCCCGGTGCCGGCGCCGACGCGTTCGCGGCATTGCGGACCATGGTCGACGCTGTCCCGAGTCACACGTTGTACCTCGGCACGGATCGGCGCGGCATTGTCGACACGATCAGCGATCTGCTCCGCGCTCCACTGGTTTCCGTGATCGTGCCGGTCTATAACGGCGAACGATTTGTGACCGGCGCGCTCCGCAGCATCGCGCTCGACGGCTACCGGCCGATCGAGGTGGTAGTCGTCGACGACGGGTCCACTGATTCCAGCGCCGAGCGCATCGAAGCGGCCCGCGCCGAGTGGTACACCGAGCCGGACTGCACCTTGGTGCACCTCACACAGGCCAACGGCGGCGTGGCCAACGCCCGCAACACTGCCGCCAGGGTGATCACCGGCGCTTATGTCGCGTTCTGCGACCAAGACGACGAGTTCACCGTCGGCCGCCTGGGTCGTCAGGTCCGTTACCTCCAGGGCCACCCCCACACCGACCTGGTGCTCGGGCGTCAGGAATTGTCGTTGGAGACTCCGCTCACCGACTGGCCGGCATGGCTGCGAGCCGACCCCATCTTCAACGATCCGGGAGGCATACTCCCGCTGTCGATGACGGTGCGCCGCGAGGCATTTGATCGTGCTGGTCCCTTCGACGAATCCATCTCGGGCGCCGACGACTTCGACCTGTGGGTACGCCTTCGATCCGGTGGATGCGAACACCATGTGCTCGCTGAGGTCGTGCTCCTGCGGCGCATTCACGACGCCAACGCCAGCCATACCCAGGGGCTCATCAGTGCGGCACCAATGCACGCCATTCGCAAACACCTCGCCGCCAAACGCGCCGCCGCCACCGGGCCTGTCGCCGACGCCGACTTGTCGGTAGACAACGGCCTGGCCAGCTCCTCCACGGAGGCCCGATCCACATGAACAAGTATCCGTCCACGGAGCCGTTTCTCATCACCGCCCTCGTACCCATGTTCAACGCTGAGCAGTATGTCGGCGAGGCCCTCGATGCCATTTTGTCGCAAACCACGCCACCCGCTGAAGTACTTGCGGTCGACGACGGTTCCACCGACGGATCGGCCGCCGTCGTGGCCAGTTTTGGTTCCGCCGTTCGGCTGGTCAGCCGCGCCAACGGCGGTGTGAGCGCCGCTCGCAACACCGGGTTCGCCGCCGCTTCGCATCCATGGATCGCCGTGTGCGACAACGACGATGTGTGGCTCCCCACCAAACTCGAACGGCAGGTCGAGGCCGTCCGCGCGAACCCAAACGTGGGCGTGGTGTTCACCTGGCTCACGGAGTTCCTCAGCCCCGAGATTCCCCCGGAATCGGTCATTACCCGAGCGCCCATGGAATTGGCTACCGGCCCGTTGATCAGCACCATGTTGGCCCATCGCCATGCGCTCGACGCCGTGGGACCGTTCGACGAGAAGCAGCGGGTCGGCGACTGGATCGAGTGGTACGCACGCCTCATCGATACGGACGTCGTGGCGTACACCGTCCCCGAGGTGCTCGCCCGCCGCCGCCACCATCTCAACAACAACTCGAACCGTGAAGCCGCCCACAAACGCGAGATGCTCTCGGTCATGCGGGCTCACCTCGAACGCCGACGAGCCCCATCGTGATTTCCAACCCACGCGGCGACCCTGACCTCCCGGTCACGTCGATCGACGTGGTGATACCGGTGTTCCACCGCGCTGAACGCATTGCCGAGGCGGTGAGCAGCGTGCTGGCGCAGGCGGCCCCGCCAGACGTCGTGGTCGGTGTCATCGTGGTGGACGACGGCTCCACCGACCACACGCCGGCCGTGGCCGCCGCGCTCGCCCGCGAATTTCCGAGCGTCACGGCGATCCTGCTCGATCGAAACCACGGTCCGTCGGCCGCTCGCAACGCCGGGCTCCACCGAAGCGCAGCGTCGCACATCACCTTCCTCGACTCCGACGACCTCATGCTTCCCGGTCGCCTGGCGTTCCAGGTCGAGCGTCTTGCCGCACCGCCGAAGGTCGACGCGGTCACTGGGCTCGAAATCGTGGAGGTCCAACCCGGCGTCGTCCCACCCCCGTGGGTGCAACGGCTGCCCGCCGTCGAGGTCGCTCCCCGGCACTACGTGATGTCGATGCTGGTCGCCCGCCACCACCTGCTCGCCGTTCATGGCTTCGACGAAACAATTCGGGTCGGCGAGGATTTCGATCTGATGGTGCGTCTTTGTGCTGCCGGCGTGCGATTCGCCCACGAGGAGCACGAGGTCGTGGTGCGGCGCATCTTCGGCGACAACCTCATCTACGACGACGAGGGTGTGCAGGCCACGCTCCTGCGGGCCGTGCGAGGACAGATCGGCCGTTCCCGAGTGCGGCGCTCCTGATGCGCAAGCCGGGCCTGGCCGGCTCGTGCTGGCCCACACCGATACAGGAAGACGTGCTCCGTGCGGCCGTCCTCGATCCCGAGGCGGCGGCGTTGGCGTGGCGGCGTATCCGTCCTCGCCTGCTCCTCGACGACCTCTGGGATGGCGAGGTCTATCGCCTCCTTCCCCAAGTGCAAGCGAAACTCCGACTCGCCGGCGTGGCCGATCCCGACCTCGCTCGAATGAAAGGGCTGCACCGGCACACCTGGTATCTCAACCAGCAGTTGTTGTTCCGGGTGCAGCCCTGGCTCGACCGACTCGCCGACGCCCACATCGAAGTACTTCTACTTAAGGGGGCACCACTGGCCTGGGGCTGGTACGCCGACCCCGGCCTGCGCCCAATGGCCGACATCGACATCCTGGTACCTCCGGGTGATGCCGGTCGCGCCCTCGACCTCCTCGCCAGCGGAGGATTTCGGGATGTGGGGAACAAGTCACGCACCACCCTCTTTGCGCTTCACCATGGCTCGGGCATGGTCCACGAGGACGGCGCATCGATCGACGTGCACTGGAATCTCGGCGCGCCATTCCTGCTTCCCGGGGACGGCACCGTCCGTAATACCTCAGCGGGGCCCATCCCGCCGGGAACGGCCAGCATGGCGGCCTTTTGGGCCCATGCCCGGCCCATGGCCATCGCCGGTCGCGACGCCCGCTCCCTTGACGCCACCGACCTGGTGCTCCACGTGCTGGTGCACGGTGTGTGGGCCGGGTCCGGGTCCGCCGTGCGGTGGGTGGCGGACCTCGCGGCAATCCTCGCCGCCGATCCCGGGCAGTCCGATCCCGTCGATTGGAATCGGCTGATCCGACGAGCCCGTGAACGCCGCGTCACCCTCGCCGTGGGGAACGCGCTGCGTTACGCCCTCGACACGTTCGACTTGCCCATCCCACCGCATGTGCCCCACCAACTCCTCGCCGAGGCGATACCGCTGCGCACTCGACTCGCCTTTACGGCGATGGCCGTCGATCTCGACTACAGCCCGACGACATTTGGCGGCCTCCCTCACCTGCGGGCGTACTGGGCGTACACCAACCGGCCGTGGAACGACGCCGAACGGGTGGCCCGTCTCCCCACCTTCCTGGCCGATCTGTGGGACGAACCATCGGCGCTGGCCGTGCCCGTCGGAGCAGTTCGTCGAGCAATCACCAGGTTCGCCGGCCGGGGTCGAGCCGTTGGACCGCCCATCCCCGCCTACGTGAGCGAAGGCCGGCCGGCGCCGCTCCCTCCGTCCACCGTTTCGGTCGTGGTGCCCGCGTACCGAAGGCCCGACCACCTTCGCCGGTGCCTCCGCGCACTCCTCGATCAGCACGCACCAGCCGAGCAGATCGTGGTGGTGCATCGGACAGACGACCCGGAGGTCGCCGCCGTCGTTCGGGAGTTCGCCGACAACCCGAGTATTTCCTCGGTGACGGTTGACCGGCCGGCCTTGGCCCGAGCCATTCACGCTGGCGCATCCGCCGCCATCGGATCCATCGTGGCCTTCACGGACGACGACGCTCGTCCCCACCCTTCATGGGTCGCAACCATTCGGCGTCGTTTCGAGCCGCTCCGGGTCGGCGCCGTGGGTGGCCGTGATGTGCTGGTTGCCGACAACCCGCCGGCCTACCCCGTGGGGCGCGTCGGCCTCGTTCGATGGTTTGGGCGGGTGGACGGAAACCACACCCTTGGAACCGGAGGGCCCCGCAACGTCGAACACCTGAAGGGCGTCAACATGGCCTACCGAGCCGACGTGCTTCGAATCCCTGCCAACCTTCGCGGGCAGGGAGCGGAGGTCTACAACGAGTTGGCGATGGGCCTCCACGTTCACGCTGCGCACTGCGACGTGGTGTACGACCCCGAACTCCTCGTCGCCCACGACTTGGGGCCCCGATTCGACGACGACTGTCGTGAAGGCCCCGATCCTCAGGCCCGTGCCGACGCAGTGTTCAATCAGAGTTTCATTCTGTTCTCGATGTTGCCGCCGTGGCGCAGGGCGGTACGGCTGGGGTACGTGCTGGCGTGGGGCGACCGGGGCAACGGTGGCGTCGTCTGTTGCGCGGGGCTCGCCGCTCGGGGCGACACCGACCTCCGCGGCTTGTGGCTCCTCTATACCCGTGCTCACCTACAGGCGTGGCGAGCCGCACGCCACGACCCGCTTCGGCTGGTGGCGCCGGGACAACCCTTTGACGCGCCCCGCCGCCGGCCCGACCAGCGGGCGCGCTGAACAGCGTGACGACCGACGCATCGACCGGCACATCGACCCACGCAGCCGTCGGTTCTCGTCGCGTACTGGTAGTGAGCCACCCCGCCGTGGTGGCGGCGAACCAAGCGGTGTACGTCGCGCTCGCCGAACTCGGTAACGACGTTCACCTCGTTGTCCCCCACCTCTGGCAGCACGACTATGCCCAGCGCCCTCTACCCCCCGAAGTGGATCCGCAGCTCGTCGGTCGGGTGCACCCTGGCCGCGTCTCCACGCCGGGCTCCGTGCAACGGCACGCCTACCTCTTCCCAACCCCGGCAGCGTGGTTGCGACGACTGCAACCCGATGTCGTGTTCATCGAGGAGGAGTACTACTCCGTGCCGGCGGCGCAGTGGGGACGGGCCTGTACCCGGGCCGGTATCCCCTTCGGAGTCCAGGCCGACGAGAACCTCGACCGTGCACTTCCCGGTCCGGCTCGGGTACTCCGCAGGCGGGTCCTACGGGATGCAGCATTTGTTGCGGCCCGTTCGCCCGATGCCGCGCACCTCGTCCGACAACACACCCCACCCGGCCGATCGGCGCCCCTGCGATCCGCCATCGTGCCCCATCCACTCCCGTTGTGGGACGACCCGCCGAACGGGGCCGTATCCGGGGACGCGGTATCCGGGGACGCGGCCGCTGCCCCCCGATCGAGCCACGCCGTCGTGCCACGCACCATTGGTTATGCCGGTCGTTTCGTTGAAGCCAAAGGCGTGAACGATCTGTTCGACGCCCTCGAACTTTTCGATTCGCCGTGCCGTCTCCTGCTCGCAGGAACGGGGCCGTTGGCCGAAACGTTTGCCATCCGAGCCGCCACCAGCCGTTGGCCCGTCACCTTCGCTGGCCCGATTCCTCATCAGGAGATGCCGGCGTTCCTCTCCTCGCTCGAGCAGATGGCCAAGCTCG
>JANOSD010000007.1:0-3639 GCA_031415655.1 Actinomycetes bacterium | reverse complement strand
GCCGGTCGCTGAGGTTCCGGTCGCTGAGGTTCCGGTCGCTGAGGTTCCGGTCGCTGAGGTTCCGGTCGCTGAGGTTCCGGTCGCTGAGGTTCCGGTCGCTGCTGAGGTCCCCGTTGCCGACACCATCGTGGCCGAAGCTACTGGCGCGGCGCCTTCCGCTGCACCCGAGGAGTCCTGATCATGTCTGAGTTCACCGCCAAGGATGTGCAGAAGCTGCGCCAAGCCACGGGCGCCGGGATGATGGATGCCAAAAAGGCGCTCACCGAAAACGGTGGCGACATGGAGGCAGCCGGTCAGTGGCTCCGCGAAAAGGGTCTCGCCAAAGTTGCCAAGCTTGCCGATCGCGACAACGCACAGGGTGCGATTGCCGTGGCCGTGGGCGACAACGTTGGAGCGATCGCCCAGATCAAGTGCGAGACCGACTTTTCCGCCAAAGCTGCTGATTTCACCGCCCTTGTGCAAGACCTCGCCGAACTGGTGCTCGCCAAGGGCACCGACGCCGCCGACGAGATCGGCGGACAGCTCGAAGAGATCAAGATGGCCAAGCGGGAGAACATCGAAGTGGGGACACTCGTTCGGATCGAAGCGGCGCCCGGCAACATCCTTGATTCCTATCAGCACATCCAAGACGGTCGTGGGGTGAACGCTGTGCTCGTCGAACTTGAGGGTGGATCGAAGGAACTGGCCCACGACATTGCCGTGCATATCGCCTTCACCAAGCCACCGTTTCTCCATCGCGACGAGGTGCCGGCCGACGCCATCGAGAAAGAGCGAGAGAACTTGCTCGCCATCACGAAGGCGGAGGGCAAACCGGAACAAGCTTGGCCAAAGATCGTGGAGGGTCGTGTGAACGGCTGGCTCAAGGATCAGGTGCTTCTCGAGCAGAGTTACGTGAAGGATGAGAAGCAGACCATCACGCAGTTCCTCGGTGATGCCAAGCTGGTGCGATTCTCGCAGGTTTTCATCGGCGCCTGAGCCGAAAGCCGGCATCGATCAACGCTGAAGCTCGCTCCACGCCCCAACTCCATTTCGCTCCTCCCCAAGGTCGCTGCCGTGTCCGACAACCCGCCCGTTCGCCCCCCATGGAAGCGAGTTTTGCTCAAGGTTTCGGGAGAGGCGTTTGCCGGTGAGTCCGGCTATGGCATCGACGGTGCCGTTGTGCAACGTGTGGCTCGCGAGATAGCTGAGGTGCGAGCCGAGTTCGGGTGTGACATTGCCGTCGTGGTTGGAGGCGGCAACATCTGGCGAGGCATGACTGGCGCCGGAGCGGGCATGGACCGCGCCCAAGCCGACTACATGGGGATGCTGGCAACGGCGATGAACGCTCTGGCGCTCCAGGACACCCTCGAACAGGTGGGTCAGCCCACCCGGGTGCAGAGTGCGATTCACATGGCCCAGGTCGCCGAGCCCTACATCCGCAGGAGGGCGATCCGGCATTTGGAGAAAGGTCGAGTTGTGATCTTCGCCGGGGGGACGGGCAACCCATTTTTCACCACTGATACCACGGCGGCGTTGCGGGCAGTGGAAATCGAGGCAGATGTGCTCCTTAAGGGAACCCATTCGGGAACCGACGGCATGTACACCGACGACCCGCGCACCAACCCCGAGGCCACCAAACTTATAGAAGTCACGTACCTCGAGGTGCTGAACCAGGGCTTGCGGGCCATGGACTCAACGGCGATCACGCTCTGCATGGACAACAGTCTCCCGATCGTGATGTTCGATCTGCTCGGCGAGGGCAATCTGCCCGGCATCCTCTCGGGCAAGGCCATCGGTACCTTGGTGCGATGACCTACCCTGCTGAGGCCCACGAGCCGGTATCGAGGCCCAATGTGAAGGAGGAGCAGTGAGCGCTGAGCTTGCGGATTCTGTCGTCGAGGACGCGGCTGAGAAGATGGAGAAGGCCGTAAGTCGGGCAAAACACGACTTCGCGTCGATCCGAACCGGCCGCGCTACGCCCGCGCTGGTGGAGAAGATGCCGATCGACTACTACGGCACCGAGGTCCCTATGCAACAGATCGCCGGCTTCACGGTGCCGGAAGCCCGTCAGCTCGTGATCAACCCCTACGACAAGGGCGCGCTCAACGCCATCGAACGCGCGATCATGCAATCCGACCTCGGGCTCAATCCCAGCAACGACGGCGTTTCGATCCGGCTGAACTTCCCCCCGCTCACGCAGGAACGTCGCAAGGACCTCGTAAAGGTGGTGAAGCACATGGCGGAGGAGGGCAGAGTGGCGGTTCGCGGTGTGCGCCGGTCATCACGTCACGACATCGAAGGGCTCGAGAAAGGTGGAGACCTCTCGAAGGATGATGTTGCCTACTACGAGGCTGCGCTCGACAAGATCACGAAGAGCCATGAGGCGGAGATCGATGCCGCTCTTGGCGTGAAGGAAAAAGAGCTGCTGGAAGACTGATGGCGGGCGCTTCCATTTTCGGTCGTTCCGACGACGACTCGTCCCGCGATCCTGACGAGCAGAATGATCCAGGCGAGCCGCCTCGTGGGGTGGGAAAGGCCGAAGGTGTTCGTGTGATCGATGCATCGGAAGCGGCACAGGCAATGGAGCAAGGCACCGCAGCCAAACGCAAACGTGACGACGAGCCTCGGCTCGGGGATCGACCCGAAGTCCCCCCGGTAGCACTCAAGCCAACGATTCGGTTTCCGCTCGCCGATGGACACGATGCGGCGGCAATCGATCGGCCACGACCGATTGCATCCCCGGCACCGAATCCACCTCGGTTGTCGAGCGTTTCCGACGCCACCGGCCAGCATCCGGTGATTTCGCTCGGGCCGTCAACCGCGGAAGTGGAGCTCCCTCACTGGTCGGACAGCGCTGCCGGGGAAGTGCCTCGGGTGATTCTGGGCGAAAGTGCCGACGACGACGACCAAGCGTGGACGTCCTACGCGGCGAGCGGCCCCCGCTGGCGTGATCAAGAAGCCGACTGGGACGAGGCCTCGATCGCCGAGCTTGCCGCCGACCTCGGTGACGACGAAGGCATCAATGTCGGTGCCATGTCGGGGATTGTGCCTGATGATGCCACGCTCACTCACGACGAATTTCTCGGCTTCGACGATCTCGAGATGCCCGATGCGCCTCCCCCTGAGGCCGACCTCTCGAAAGTGAGCGCGCGGGGAACGGCGGCCGACCCGATCCGCATTGGTAGCGCCGATCTCGGCGTTGCCGCCAGACCTTCCGGTGCCTCCCAACCGTTCCCTCGTACGGGAGTCGCGGCCTCGCGCTCCACCCGTTCGGGCAACGATCGGGACGGGGGCCAAGGTGCAGGAGCAGAGCCCGCCGGGGAGGGTGGCCGTGATATGCGCGTGGCGGCGGCCTATGGCGCGGGCATCGCCGTAACCGCCGCGATCTGCTTCGCGCTCGGCAACCTCGCGACCACCGTATTCGTCGCCGGAATTCTCTTTCTGTCGGCCGGCGAGTTCTTTGGGGCGGTCCGCAAGAAGGGGTTCGCGCCGCTGGTGCCGCTTGGGCTCGCAGCGGTAGTTGCCTTGCCGTTCGCCACACTATTGAAGGGCGAAGCGGGCATCCCCCTCGTACTTTTTCTTACCATCGTGGTGAGCGCTGTGTGGTACATCATGGGCGTCGCCGAAGAACACCCGCTCGCCAACATCGGCATAACCCTG
>JANOSD010000006.1:0-56444 GCA_031415655.1 Actinomycetes bacterium | reverse complement strand
CGACTCGAACGGGTGCGACCGCGCAAACAGCGTTAGTCGAATCGTTCGTGCCTCGCCATCGGGGGGTTCCGTGGTCAGGAATCGGGCCGAGTGGTGACAAACAATATGGCGGTCCAGGCCGCAACGATCGGTAGGTTCCCGTACATCCACAGCGTGTAGCTGCCGTTCTGTACGGGCGCAATGAGCAACACGGCCAGCGATGCCGTGGGTGCAGCGATGGCCACGCGGGCGAGGAGCGATGCACCGCCGGGAAGGTGCCCGAGCAGGCTGGGTACGAGCCACCAAACGAGGTAGAGGCAAAACGTGACGAGGAGCGCGATGGGGGAGAGCCGTCCATCGAATCGGTTCGCATCGGTGAACGTGAACGCCATCGCCAAGGCGGCGGATACGAGGGCGTGCACGGTGACGATGGCGGGCTCAAGGTGAAGGAAGGGAGCCTCGGCAGCTGCTCGGGAGGAGCCCGAGCGCAGGTTTGGGTTCGTCGGTGTGGGACGATCGAGCGTTGCGCTGTTCTCCGCTCCACCTTTCGGTTCTGAACCCATAAGACGAGCGTAGCCTTCGGCCGATTCGGTGCGGCGTCTGGAAGGTGCCCCACTGACCATTCGAGTTCGTTGGGGCCAGCTTCGAAGTTCGCGGCGTCCTCCGTCGCACCGCCCAGAACAAAAGGGCCTTTGACGTACCTACGCGCGAGCCTTCGAACTACGGCTCGCAATCCCCCTCTCGAAGCGTTCATGGGACACGTCCCGTAGCCTGATCCCCAGTGGGGAGTCAGCGCGTAGGCTGCACGCATCATGAACTCCCTCTCCGCCAACGAGCTTCGGAAAGCCTGGTTGGGCTTCTTCGAGCGCAACGGCCACACCGTGGTGCCGTCGTCGGGTCTGATCCCGCACCACCCCTCGGCGCCGCTCTTCACCAACGCCGGAATGATTCAATTCGTGCCGTACTTTCTCGGCGAAGAGGCCACCCCGTTTCCCCGCGCCACCTCCGTTCAGAAGTGTGTGCGCACGGCGGACATCGACATCGTGGGTACCACCACGAGGCACTGCACCTTCTTTGAGATGTTGGGTAACTTCAGCCTCGGCGATTACTTCAAAGAGGGAGCGATCAAGCTGGCCTGGGAGTTCGCTACCGAAGTGATGGGGTTCGACGGCGACCGCATCTGGGCCACGGTGTATCTCGACGACGACGAGGCGGAACAGATCTGGTTGGACACGATCGGTATGCCGAGAGAGCGGGTGCAGCGGCTCGGCGATGCGGACAACTTCTGGGAGATGCAGAAGGGCTTGCCGGGTCCGTGCGGTCCGAACACTGAGCTCTACTACGATCGCGGTCCGGAATGGGGTGACGAAGGGGGCCCGGAACATGGTTCAGAGGAGCGTTACCTCGAGTTCTGGAATCTGGTGTTCATGCAGTTCAACCGGGAGCCTGACCTTTCGCTGGTCGACCTCCCGAGCAAAAACGTCGACACCGGAGCGGGCTTCGAGCGAAACCTGCTGTTGCTCCAGGGCGTCGCCACGGTGTTCGATACCGACGCTCTTCGTCCGCTGATTGACACCGCCGAACGACTCACCGACACGCGCTACGGCGCCGACGAGGCTTCCGACATCTCCCTGCGCATCCTGGCCGATCATGCCCGCGCCGTGAGCTTCTTGGTGAACGATGGTGTGTTCCCGAGCAACGAAGGGCGCGGCTACGTGCTTCGCCGGGTCATTCGCCGGGCGGTTCGTCATGCCTACCTCCTTGGTGTCGACAAGCTGGTCACGCCTGATTTAGTGGCCACCACGATCGAGTTGATGGGCGACGCGTACCCCGAGCTCGTAGCGAATCGCACCTTCATCACCGATGTCATCGGTCGAGAAGAGGAGCGGTTCCGGCAAACCCTGCGCACCGGTAGCGCCATTCTCGACACGGAGCTTGCGGGGCTTCCCGACGGAGGATCGCTCAGCGGTGCGGTGGCCTTCACGCTGCATGACACCCACGGATTCCCGATCGACCTCACCAAGGAAATCGCCGGTGAGCAAGGATTCACCGTCGATCATGAAGGTTTCACTGCCGAGATGGCCGAACAGCGCGCGCGAGCCAAGGCGGCCCGTAAGGCGGAAGGGGTCACCGACGACGCCGAGCCGTTCATCGAACTTCTTACCGACTTCGGCGCCACAGAGTTCGTTGGACGCGACGAAAACACCAGCAAGGCCCGCATTCTCGGCGTGGTTCCCACCGGGAAGGCCGACGGGTCGCAGTGGATCGTGCTCGACCGCACGCCGTTCTATGCCGAGAGTGGCGGCCAGGTTGGCGATACCGGTGTGCTGCGTGGGCTCGCCGAGTCGGCGTTCGAGATAGCGGTACTCGGAACCGACTACGCGCTGCCCGGCCAGCTCGTTCGCCACACCATCGTCCCCACCGCTGGCGCACCCACCCTGGTGGCGGGAATGGAGGTAGAAGCCTCGATCGACGTTGTTCGGCGCAACGCCATCCGCCGAAACCACACCGCTACCCACCTCTTGCACTGGGCGTTGCGGTCGGTGCTGGGCGATCACGTCAAACAACAAGGGTCCTTCGTCAGCGCAGATCGACTTCGGTTCGACTTCTCCCACTACGAGGGCGTGTCGTCGGCGCAGATTGCCCAAATCGAGGACCTCGTGAACGCCGACGTGCTCGACAATGCGCCAGCGCGCCATTTTGAGACCACCATGGATCACGCCACTTCCCTCGGCGCTATTGCTTTCTTCGGCGACAAATACGGAGACATCGTTCGCGTCCTCCAGGCGGGTCCGCACTCCACCGAGCTCTGTGGCGGAACGCATGTGCGGGCGCTCGGCGACATCGGCGCGGTCAAGGTCGTGAGCGAAGGGTCGGTGGGATCCAACATGCGCCGCATCGAAGCGGTCACCGGTTTTGGTCCGATCGAACGGCTCCGGCACGAGGAGCAGCGGGTCGGGCGTGTGGCGGCGGCCTTTGGTGTGGCGGTCGACGACGTGGTCGAAGCCGCCGAACGATCGTTGATCGAACGCCGAGAGCTGCAGAAGGAGATCAAGGCGCTGAAACAACGCCTTGCGGTATCGCAATCGGCCGACCTCGCCGCAACCGCCATCGACGGGGTGGTGATCGCCCGGATCGACGCGCTCACTCGCGACGAGTTGCGCGATCTTGCTGTCGCGATTCGTGACCAGCCGGCGATCCGGGCGGTGGTGCTCGGCGGTGAGCCCGAGGGTGGCGGTGCGGCACTTGTGGCCGCGGTCATGAAGGACAGTGGGTTCGACGCGTCGGTCCTGATCGCCGACGGCAGTAAGTCAATCAAGGGTGGTGGCGGCAAACACCCGGAAGTGGCGGCCGCCGGGGGCAAAGATCCCGACGGCATCAATCTGGCGCTCGACCAAGCACGCGCCGTTGCCGGCGTCGCCTGAGCGGCGGTCATGCGCGCCCTCGGTATCGACCTCGGAGCGAAACGGATCGGCATCGCCGTCTCCGATAGCGATGGGCGGGTCGCCACCCCGATCGAGACTGTCCACCGAAGTGGTGATGTCGCAGGCGATCACCGCACCATCGGGGCGCTCGCTCGTGAGTGGGAGGTCGAGGTGCTTGTCGTGGGGCTGCCGCTCTCACTCGACGGAACGGAGGGTCCAGCTGCCGTTGCCGCCCGAGGAGAGGCAAATCGGCTTGCTGCCTCCCTTTTGTTACCCATGGAGCTCTACGATGAACGCCTCACCACGGTCACCGCCGAGCAGCGCCTGCGAGAGCAGGGGCTCGACGGAAAGGCCCGTCGCCGGGTCGTCGACCAGGTGGCGGCGTCAATTCTGTTGCAAAGTTGGCTCGATCGCCAGGCCAACGAGTTTGAAGTTTCCAACCCTCCCACCTGAGGCTCATCTCCGGATATGTCCGACACCATCACAACCCGAGACGGGTCGAGCGATCCCGAAGACCCCGCGGCCGAAGACCCCGCGGCCGAATACCACGACCGAGACCACGACCGGCACGACCGGCACGACCGGCACGACGAGATCGTCGACGACGACTACGACGACGACGGCGAACTGTGGATCGACGACGCCGAGTTCGTCTACGTGCCGAAGGAGAGTGGCATCCTCCGAAAGATTTTCGTTGCCTTCATGATCGTGGTAGTGCTCGGGGTTGGCGTTGTGGGTTACGGCGGCTACTGGGCCCTTGGCCAGCTTCGTGGGACGGGCGAGAAGGGCGCGGAGGTTTCGTTTTCTATTCCTTCCGGCTCGAACCTTGCGCAGACATCGGTGATCCTTGAGGAGAAGAAGGTGATCGCCAACGCCACCTTCTTTCGCTACTACGCCAAGTACAAGAACCTCAGCACCGTGAAGGCGGGTGAGTACGACAAGTTCTACGAGAACATGCCCATCGACGACGTCGTCAAGCGGCTCGGGGAGTCGCCGTTGCCGCAGCGATTCATCGACATCAATGTGCCCGAGGGTTTCACCCAAGCCAACATCAGAAACCGAATCATCGCCACGTTCCCCAACATGACATCGGATGAGTTGGACAAGGCCTTGTTTCCACTGAAGTCCAAGTACGGGCCGTTGAGGCCGCCCGCCGAGATCAATTCCGAGGGGTTTTTGTTTCCGGCTACCTACCGAATCGAAAAGGGCGACGCGCTCGACGAGGCCAAGCTCATCGATCAGATGACCACCAAGTTCGACAACGTGGCCGACGAAGTGGGGCTCGACAAAGCCACCGAGAAGCTCGTCGGCCAAGCGGGCGACAATCTCATCTCTCCCTACCAGGCGCTCATCGTGGCTTCGATGGTGGAGAAGGAAGCCAAACTCGACGAAGACCGTCCCAAGATTGCCCGAGTGATTTACAACCGCATTCGGGACAAGATGCGACTCGAGATCGATGCCACCACGTTCTACTGCCCGGGTCTGGCTGGGAAGACCGAACTCACCAAGGACGACCTTGCGTCCGACTGCCCGTGGAACACCCGTCGAGTGAGCGGTCTGCCACCTACCCCAATCGCCTCTCCTGGAAAGAAGTCCCTTGAGGCGGCGCTCAACCCGGAACCCGGGCCATGGCTGTTCTATGTCCTTTCCGACAAGGACGGCCGGCATTTTTTCACCGACAACTACAGCCAGTTCCAACGAGCAGTAAACGAGGCGCGCAAACAGGGCCTGCTATGACGCGGTCGGTTGGCTGGGCGCCTTCGGGAACCACCACCGTGGCCGGGGTGATTGGTTGGCCGGTCCGGCACTCGTTATCACCGACGTTGTTCAACGCCGCCTTCGCCGAAACCGACCTCGACTGGACCTACGCAGCGTTCGAGGTGCGAGACGGGGATGCGGGGTCGGCGCTCGATGCCATGCGGTCGCTGGGCCTCGGTGGTCTGTCGGTCACCATGCCCCACAAGTCAGCGGTGGCGGCCGCGGTCGACGAGCTTGATCAAGCCGCCGAATTGTTAGGCGCCGCGAACTGCGTCGTCCCGATCGGCGATGGTGCGCTCAAGGGGTACAACACTGACGGCTCGGGGTTTCTCCGCTCGCTGCAAGTCGATGCTGGCTTTGATCCGGGCGGGAAACACGTCGCTCTTGTCGGGGCAGGGGGCGCCGCTCGGGCCGTTGCAGTGTCGCTGTGCCTCCACACCCTCGAATCGGTTTCGGCACCCGAAAGTCGAGACCGGTCCACGTCAACGGCGAACTCGCTGGTGTCGGGCTCACTCGTGGTGATCAATCGTACCGAAGAACGAGCATCCGATCTGGTTTCGTTGCTCGACACCATTCTCCCTGGGTGGGCTCGCGTCGGCACGATGGCGGACGTGTCGAACGCCGAGTTGGTGGTGCACGCCTCGCCGGTGGGAATGGCGGGGACACCTTCTTCCGGCGATCTTGCGGTACCGCAGGCGACGTTGCGGCCTGGGCAGATCGTGGCCGACCTCGTGTACTACCCACGTCTCACCCCGCTCCTCGCCGAGGCTCAGGCTTTGGGGGCTACCGCGGTCGATGGTCTCGGCATGCTCCTGCACCAGGCGTCAGCGCAGTTCGAGCTGTGGACCGGCCAACCGGCGCCGGTCAACGCAATGCGTAGTGCGTTGCAACAGGCGATCGAGCCGTCCCGAGCCGTCCCCTGCCGTTCGGAGCCGTCCCCTGCCGTTCGGTGATTGACCCGGCAGTAGCGCGCTAAGGTCGCGCCGCTCAACCCTCCAGGGTCGAACGAACCAACTCTCAGCGAATCACTCGAACCTCGGTCGTCACAACCGATGGATCCCGCACCTATTCCAACTATTCGGAGGTCACTGTGGCACTTCAGGGCAACATCGAGACGTTTGCGCTCCCGGATGTGCTGCGCCTTCTGGCGTCCACCAAGAAGACGGGCGTGCTCCAACTCGATGGCGCACGGGGTATCGGCCAGCTGATGGTGTTCGAGGGGCAACTCGTGGGCGGTGAAGCCAGCCAGGCCCCGCATGCGGAGGGCTCGCTCGACGTGCTCTTTGAACTCCTCCGATTCAAAGACGGCGATTTCATCTTCGAAGCGGATGCCGAACTGGAAAACACCCAGCCCCCCGTCGAGGTGGAAGCCACCCTCGGAGCGGCCGAAGCTCAGCTCGAAGAGTGGAAGGGGATCGAAGCCGTCGTGCCGAGCCTCGATCATTGGGTGGCGTTGGCCGCTGCCTTGCCTGGCGCCGAAGTCACGATTTCCACGGATCGTTGGGCGATCTTGGTTGCGATCGCCGGAGGGTGCAGCGTTGGGCACCTTGGCGACACCCTCTCCCAGGGCGAGCTCAACGTGTCGAGAAATGTCAAAGAACTGCTTGAACTCGGACTTGTGTCGCTCGGCGAACCCCGAGAGGAAATTGCGGTTCCTGCCGCTTCCGTTTCTGCCGCTCCCGTCTCTGCCGTTGCCGTCGACGACGATGCCGCTGCTCCGTTCGCTGCCAGTGGAGGGTTTGTCGTTGGCTCCGATGCCGAAGACGATGACGAAGATGGTAACGCTGGTCGATTTGATCCAGATGCCCTGGTCGTCGACGACGGGCAAAGCGGATTCGGTGACGGATTCGGAGGCGACTCGGCCCCGAAAACACCCGCTGCGGCTACCGCTGTTGATGATCGACCCCTTGATCAGGCCGACGCCACGGAGATCGCCCGTCAGCTCGCCAATCTCAGCCCGAAGGCTGCGAAAGCGGTTGCGGCGGCGGCGAAGGCAACCACTATCGAGGAGCGCGAAGCGCTGCTAGCGCAAGTCGACGATGAGGACGACCCCATCAACCGCGACCTGCTGATCAAGTTCCTCGGCTCGGTCAACGGCTGACGGGGACGGCGAGGTCGAACGGCGGTGTGTGCGTGACTGGGTCGGCGAGGCTCGTTTTTTTTGGCGTTCTAGCTCTCCCTGCCGGCTACCTGGTGGGACTATTGGCCGATCGCATCCCCGGCGAGCTTTCGCTCACGAAAGACCTGCCCGGCATCCGGCTTACGGGCCGCTACTTGTGGGCGCAAGTGCTCACGATGGTGGGTTTTCTCGGCACGGCCGTTCGTTTCGAATCGCAGCCGTGGTACACCAGCCTCCCGGCGCTGGTGTTCTTGACGTCGGCGATTGCGCTGTCCATCATTGATCTCGACTGCCTCCGACTTCCCGATCGGCTCGTCGTGCCAACCTTCATGGTGCTGGTGGTGCTCTCTTCGACGGTGTTGATTGCGTCGTCGAACGCCCGCCAAATCCAATACGCGTTGATGGGTTCCGGCATGTTTTTTGGGGTGATGCTCCTCTTTCATCTTGCCTTCGGCAATCGAGGTCTGGGGTTCGGCGACGTGAAATTGTCGGCCATCTTGGGGCTCATGCTGGGCTTGGTGGCTCCCGATGATCCGCTCCGGGTATTCGTTCTGATCATCTGGACGGTGCTGTTCGGGTTCAGTCTCAGCTTGGTCCTAGGCCTCGGCCAATGGATCTCTGGGAATCGCCGGCCCTATCCGCTGGGCCCGTTCCTGGTTGTGGGCACCTGCCTAGCGGTTGTTTTGGCGGTACCTCTCCTGTACGGCTGATGCGAGGCTCGCAACGGGTGTGGGCTCCTGATTGCACGGCCGGTAGATTCGGGCCATGCTCCGTTTCCTGACCGCCGGTGAATCGCACGGAAAGGCTCTTGTCGTCATCCTCGAAGGCATGCCGGCCGGGCTCGCCTTTGAGGCGGACGACATTGCCGAGGAGTTGGCCCGGCGTCGGCTGGGCTACGGCCGGGGCCCGCGCATGCGGTTCGAGAAAGACATCCTCACGATTCTCGGCGGCGTCCGCCACGGTCTCACCCTTGGCTCGCCGATCGCCATCGAGGTTGGCAACAGCGAGTGGGAAAAGAAGTGGTCCGAGGAGATGTCGCCTGCTCCCGGGAGCACGGCGAAGCCGCTCACCAAGGTTCGGCCGGGCCATGCCGATCTTGCGGGTATGCAGAAATACGACCTTACCGATGCTCGCAACGTATTGGAACGGGCATCGGCCCGGGAGACCGCGGCACGGGTGGCCGCCGGTTCTGTGGCCAAGGCCCTGCTGGGCGTCCTGGGGATCAAGGTGGTGAGTCATGTCCTACAAATCGGCTCGATACGCGTTCCCGCAGGTGCGCCGCGTCCCGGACCGAACGATCTCGCGGATGTCGACAGATCGCAGGTCCGCTGCTTCCATTCCGCCACCGAGGCGGCGATGATCGAGGAAATCAAAGCTGCGGCCAAGGAGGGCGACTCGCTCGGCGGCGTCGTGGAGGTACTGGCATACGGCGTGCCGGTCGGCTTGGGAAGTCACGTCCACTGGGATCGCAAGATCGATGGTTTGCTTGCGCAGGCGTTGCTCAGCATTCAAGCCGTGAAGGGCGTCGAGATCGGCGACGGTTTCGCCGTTGCCGGCCGTCGGGGGAGCGCGGCCCACGATCCGATCCACTGGAATGCCGAGGACCAGGAGTACGAACGACACTCGTCGTTTGCGGGTGGTGTCGAGGGAGGCATCACCACCGGCGCCCTCGTGACCGCTCACGTGGCGATGAAGCCGTTGGCCACGCTCAACCGCCCCACGCTGGCAACGGTGGATACCGCCACCAAGGAGGAGACGGTTTCGTTCAAGGAACGTACCGACGTGACCGCCGTGCCGGCGATGGGCGTCGTCGCAGAGGCGATGATGGCGTTGGTGCTGGCCAATGAGGTGCTGCGAAAGTTCGGAGGCGATTCCATGGTCGAGCTGGGCCGGAACTTCGCGACCTTTGCCGAGCAGGTGGCGTTTCATTCCGAACGCACCACACTGGCCGACCCCACGGCCCCTGGTAGGTCCCCCGACGACGAGCATCTGAACTGGGATGCGTCACTGGCGTTCCCCGAGGAGGTCACGGGTGGCGGCGATGGTTGATCTTGGTGTTCCGGTGCCGCCGGTCGGTGATCGCCACGGCATCGGTCCGATCGTATTGGTGGGAATGCCCGGCTCGGGCAAGTCCACGATTGGCGAGGCACTCGCACGACGCCTTGGATCGGCGTTCATTGATCTCGACCTTCTCGTGGAGGCCCAAACTGGGCGCTCGATACCCGAGCTGTTCGCCGATGATGGTGAACCTGCCTTTCGACGTAGAGAGACCGAAATGCTGGCCCAGGTGCTGCGCGGTGATTCCCGATCTGTGGTGATTGCACCTGGTGGGGGCGCTGTGCTCGATCCGGTGAACCGAGAGATCATGCATCGGAGCGCCACAGTCGTTTGGCTGGATGCCAGCGTCGAGGTATTGGCGCTGCGGGTCGGTGACGGTGCCACTCGACCCATGCTCACGGGCGCCGGCGGGCGTTCAGACATGGTCGATCGACTCAGGGCACTTCACGGGAGCCGGTCGGCGGCGTATCGCGATGCCGCTCACGTGGTGGTCCAGGTTGATCACAAGTTGCCGGACGTCGTGGCGGCCGACGTGCTCGATGCCCTCAATCTCCTCGCGGCGAAGCCATGATCCGTTTGGAGGTTCCTCTGCCGGGCCGTAGTTATCCGGTGATCGTGGGTGATGGGGCTCGCCACGAGCTTGCGTCGGTGATTCCGGAAAAGGCGCGACGGGTGGCGGTGGTCACCCAACGTGAAGTGGGGGTGGATGTCGATCCCGGACAAGAGCATCGAGTGTTCACGATGGGGAACGGCGAGGTGGCCAAGACGATGGTCACCGTCGAGCGGTTGTGTCGAGAGTTCGCGCAATGGGGTCTCAACCGCAACGACGTTGTGGTTGCGGTCGGGGGAGGCATCGTTACTGATACCGCCGGCTTCGCCGCTGCGAGTTATCACCGAGGGGTCCCGGTGATCCATGTCTCCACCACCTTGCTTGGGCAGGTGGATGCGGCGATCGGCGGAAAGACCGGCGTGAACATCCCGGAGGGCAAGAACCTCATCGGGGCGTACTGGCAACCGTCGGCGGTGCTGTGCGACACCGAGGTCCTACGCGCCATGCCGCCCCGCGAATACCGGAGCGGGTTCGGAGAGGTGGCGAAGTACCACTTCCTTGGCGGCGACCACCTCGAAGGTCTGTCGTTGGCGGAACAGGTGGCGGCGTGCGTACGAATCAAGGCCGACGTCGTCGCCAGCGATGAACGGGAAGGGGGTCGTCGCGCCATCCTCAACTACGGTCACACCCTGGCCCACGCCATCGAAACGGCCGGTTCTTACGACGTTCGTCATGGTGAGGCCGTGGCCGTCGGGCTGGTGTTCGCGGCCGAACTTGCCTACCAACTTGGTCGTATCGATGCCGATCGAGTGGCGCTGCACCGTCGCATCGTGGGCGGCTACGACCTGCCAATCGTTCTGCCGACCGGCCTCGCCGCCGCTGACCTGATCCCCCTCTTCGCTCGCGACAAGAAGGCACTCGATGGGGTGGCCTTCATTCTCGACGGCCCCGACGGCGTCGAAGTCGTGGCCAATGTGCCCGCCGACGCGATCAACGCCGCCTTCGCAAGGATCGCCTCATGATTGTCGACCCGATCACCATCCACCCGATCGTGCTTTTGCTTCACGGCCCGAATCTCAACCTCCTCGGTCTTCGCCAGCCGGAGGTATACGGCTCCGATTCGATCGACGTCTTCGTGGCTCGCGCCGAGCATCGAGCCAACCATCACGGCTTGGTGCTCGAGCACGTTCAGTCCAATCATGAGGGGGTGCTGGTCGACACCATCCACTCGGCCCGAGATCGGTGCGCCGCCGTTATCATCAACCCCGGAGCCTTCACCCACTACTCCTGGGCGATCCACGATGCGCTCGCTGCCTTCAACGGCGTCATCGTGGAGTTGCACATCTCCAACCCCAACGCCCGTGAGCCGTGGCGCCACACCTCGGTGGTCGCGCCGGTCGCCACCGGCACCATCTCCGGTTTCGGCATCGACGGCTACGACCTCGCGGTGGATGCCGTCGCCGCCAAACTTCGTCAGAACGTGAGTCCCGAATGACCGATCTGCTGCTCCCTCCCGACCTCCAGACGCTGCCCCCGATGGACATCGCCGCACGCATCGATCGACTGCGGGAAACAATGGCCGTCCACGATCCCGCGCTGTCGGGGTTGGTGATCTCATCGCTCACCAATATTCGGTACCTCACCGGGTTCACCGGCTCGGCTGCCGTGTTGTTGATCACCCTCGACGACTGGCTTTTCGTTTCTGATGGCCGCTACGGCGAGCAGGCCGAACAACAGTTGCGTGGTGCCGGCGTGGATTGCCGAATCGAGATCTCTACCTACGAACAGAAGGAACTTCTCGCTGGATTCGGGGCGAAACACCACCTCACCGTTCTCGGGTTCGAGGCCGACCATGTCACGGTGTCGCAGCTTGCTGGCTTTTCGGCCGGAGCCTTCGAGGGAATCGACCTGATGGCCACGAGCGGGTTGGTGGAAAGCCTCCGGCTTGTGAAGGATGCCGGTGAGATTGCTCGGTTGCAAGCGGCGGCATCAGTAGCCGACGCGGCGTTGGCGTCGGTTCGTCACCGCCTCGGCGAAGGCGTACGCGAAGCCGAATTCGCCCTCGAACTTGATTTTGCCATTCGCCGGCTCACCCCATCGGGCAACTCATTCGAGACGATCGTGGCGGCGGGGGAGAACGGAGCCAAACCTCATGCCCGCCCCGGGGATCGGCCGGTGCAGGAGGGCGATCTCGTCGTGATCGACTTTGGATCGATCGTCGACGGCTACTGCTCCGACATGACCCGCACGGTGATGGTGGGCGACCCCACACCGGAGCAGGCTCGGATGCTCGAGGTAGTGCTGCACGCTCAGCGGGCGGGTGTCGAAGCCGTCAAAGCTGGAATGGAAGCCAAGGCCATCGACGCCGTGTGTCGCGACATCATCATCGACGCCGGCTGGGGAGATGCGTTCAGCCACTCCACCGGGCATGGGGTAGGGCTCGACATCCATGAGGCCCCACGGGTGAGCAAGCTGTCCGACACCACGGTCGAAGCGGGCTACGTCATCACGGTGGAGCCGGGGGTGTACCTTCCCGGCCACGGCGGCGTGCGTATCGAGGACACGGTCGTCGTCACCGACGACGGTTGCTGGCCCTTGAACAACACCTCGAAATCCACCTCGGTCTAGGAATGTTGGGTGGTGGGGGGTCGAGAGCGAGAGAGGCAACGGTTACCTCGAGCGCGTCCACGTGGCGGGCACTGATCGCCGACCGGCGGTGGTGGTTGTTGCTGACCGTGGCTATGTCGGTGGTGGCCATCTGGTGGGTGCAACAAGGCAACTGGGTCGGCGGGTTGTATTTCGACGAGCAGTGGCGAGCGAACTTCGTGATGTCGGAGCGGCCGTGGGAACGCATGCTGCTTCACAACACCCCGAACCCCATTGGTTGGGTGTATCTCATGAAGGTGTTGAGCCTGCCGTTCGGCTATCAGCCATTGGCTTTTCGTCTGATCAACGTGGGGATCTACCTCGTTGCCGCCTTGGTGATCTCGCTCCTCACCATGCGAGTACTGGAGCGTGTCCCGCGCCTGGGAGGGGGAAGGTGGGCGGCGCCGATTGGCATTGGTACGGCACGACTCGTCGGCGCTACCGCTGCGGGTTTGCTGGCCTTCTCGGCGCTGGTAAGCCGCTACTACCACTACTTCAACAACTATCCGACCGAGGTGCTGTGGGTTGCGCTCATGCTCCTCTTCCTCCATGAGCGCCGGGCGGTGCGAACGGCCGAGCCCTTGTTCGCGCTTCTCGTGGTGCTGTCGCCGTTGATGATGGTTGGTGGGGCGCTGACGCTTCCGCCAATTCTCGGATGCTGGCTTGTGGCCGTGTGGCGTGAACGTGCACGCGTCGGTGCGGCACCCCGGTCTTTTGGCGCGTCGCTGTGGTGGCTGTTCGGGAGTAGCGCGGCGGGGTTGTTGGTGGCCGCCGTGAACTACAAGCTCCTCTACGGGCCGATCGGGTCGAAGCCGTCGATCACGCAGTGGTGGATCAACGACTTCTCGGCCGTCGGTGGTGGGAACGAGCTTTCGGCGCTGGTCGGAAAGGCTGGCTCGCAGTTCTTCCAAGGCATGGCCGGACCCCGAGTCCTCGCAGCCGGAGGCGCCCTATGGGTCGTGGCCAAGGTGGCGATAGTCGCAGCGTTCGGTGCGGGGATCTGGCAGCTCGGCCGGCGATGGTTACCGATGGTGGTGGTGCCGTTTGTGGCCTACGCCGTGGCAGTGTCGGCGTCGTACCTCGTTGGTTGGCCGATCACCCTAGAGCGGGTGAATCTTGCCTTCACCTTCTTGATCTTTTTGGCCGTCGACGTTGGCGTCGTCTACACGATTGTTTGGTGCTGCCGCGGATCGGTCCGCGCCGTGGTGCTGGTGATCCCGCTGCTCCTTATCGTGATTTGGCCCGACCCATGGGTGTTTTGGCCTGAGGTGTTCTCCCGCCATGCTGTGGACGACATGGCGATGGTGGCGGAAAGCCCGGCGAAACGCAACGTGGTGTTCGTGTACCACCCGCTAGCCCATTGGTATGCCCATGATGCGTTGATCAATATTCCTCGCGGCGACCGACAGTTCGAGCTGGAATGGGAGAGTGAAGAGGACCCCGACCGGCTCGTGGATGACGGCTTCGATCGAGCGGTGCTCGCCAAAGGGGTGAAGCCCGGTGATCGAGTGTGGTGTCTGCTCAGCTTCCACTCCGGGCTACGCAACGAGCGGGCCTGCAACACGGCTCTACCGAACCTGGAATTGGTGGTGGAAGAACGGCGCAGGGCCACGGTGGTTCGAGGCTTCGACGTGCGCCCCGATGCCGCGCCTGATGCGGCCGACGGTGCGGCCGGCAAGACCGTTCCTGGTACCGTCCCGCCGGACCCGCCGCCGGGGAATTGACCCGGAGGGCCGTGGGCTGGTGGCATAGTCGGTCCTCCCGCAAAGAACGGTGGCTTTCGGATGCCCGTGATCAGCACCAACGACCTCAAGAACGGCATGACCCTCAACCTCGACAACGTGCTGTATCAGGTGGTGGAGTTTCAGCATGTGAAGCCGGGCAAAGGCGGGGCCTTTGTGCGCACCACGCTCAAGAACTCGCGCTCGGGTGCCGTGGTGGACCGCACGTTCCGCGCCGATGAGAAGGTGGAGCGAGCCCAGATCGACAAACGCGAGATGAGCTACCTCTACCGCGACGCCGACGATTTCGTCTTCATGGATAGCGAGACCTACGAGCAGATGAACGTGCCGTCGCAAACGTTGGGGTCCACCACCAACTTCCTGATCGAAGGGGCCACGCCGGTGCTGCTGATGTACGGCGACGAAATCGTCGGGGTCGACATGCCAGCGGCGGTGGAACTCGTGGTCACGGTCACCGAACCGGGAATCCAGGGCGACCGCGTGTCCGGCGCTCGCAAGCCCGCCACCGTCGAAACCGGACTGGTGGTGCAGGTGCCGCTCTTCATTAACGAAGGCGAAAAAGTGCGAGTCGACACCCGTTCGGGCGACTACCTGTCGAAGGCCTGAGGCCGGCGGTGGCCGACCATGACGAGGAGTACCACGCCCCGCTCGACTCACGACGGGAACTGCGTGAACGTATCTTGAGCCTGCTCTATGAGGCCGAGGCGAAAGGCGTCAACCCCAGCGCCATCCTCCCTGACCTGCCGCTCGACCCCGACCCGTTCGTGGTCGAACTTGTGGATGGGGTAGGGCAGCGGATCGCGGAGATCGACGGCCTGCTGCGAGAAAACACGAGGAACTGGTCGTTGGAGCGCATGCCGGCGATCGATCGGGCACTGCTCCGCGTTGGTGTCTACGAATTGTTGGCATCCCCCGAAACCCCCACCGCGGTGGTGATCAACGAGGCCGTAGCGCTGGCCAAGCACTACTCCACCGACGACTCCGGAAAGTTCGTCAACGGGCTCCTGTCGGCCGTCGCCGGAAAGGTACGCCCCTCCGTCTAACGGTTTTGGGCTGACGGTTTTGGGCTGAAGCAGCCCGATGGCGAGGCGGAGCACCGAGAGGTGCTGCCGCTGGCTACACCCACCGAAGATCGCCGGGCGCATCGGGGTCGACCGGTACCTCACATGTTGGGCACCACGGGCGGACCTCGAGGGCGGTGTCGCAGGTCTGGCAGCGGCGGCGGTCATGGTGATGCATTGATTGGGTCGGACCATGTTCTGCCCCCCAGTTGGTCAACAGTTGCAACGCCGCAGCCAGGGTGACCGCTCGCTCGGTGAGCCCGTACTCGAGACGAACGGGTCGCTCTGAGTAGGGCCGGGCCACCACCAGGCCGTGTTGTTCGAGGCTGCGCAAACGCTGGGTGAGGATGTTGGGAGCGATGCCGGCCACCAGCGTCTGGAGGTCACCAAACTTCGTCGGGCCGTCGAGCAAGGCATCGATCACCAGCAGTGACCATCGATCCCCGAGGAGCCCGACCGTGTAGTCCAACGGCGACGTCGTCTGGGACAGAGACTTTTTTCGTGGCGGGGTTGGCATGGCGGGGACCTTCCTCTACGGTTACTTGCAACTTACAAGTCACTAGCAAGGATGTACAACATGACCATCATTGACGAACTCTCGAGCGCTTCCCAGCATGTTGCTGACGCCGTAGGCCCCGCCACCGTTTCTATCGGCCGCAATGGCCGTGGCACCGGCTTTGTGGTCGCCCCCGGCAAGGTGCTGACCAACGCCCACAACTTGCGCGACCGCACCACGTCGGTCACTTTCGCCGACGGTCGTACCGAACAGGCCGCGGCCGCCGGTGCCGATCCGGATGGCGATCTGGTCGTGCTCGACGTCGACACCGCCGACATTGAGCCGCTGGCCTGGGGCGAAGCCGTCCCCGGGGCGCAGGTGATCTTCGCTGCCGGTCGAGGGGGACACCGCTTCCGGGTATCGCTCGGCCTCGTGAGCGGCACCGAGCGAGCCTTCCGAGGCCCGCGCGGACGGCGAATCAACGGCAGTATCGAGCACACGGCGCCGCTCGCCCGTGGTTCGTCCGGCGGTCCGGTAGTCGATCAAACCGGCCGAGTGGTAGGCGTGAATACCAGCCGAGTCGGTGACGGCTTCTACCTCGCCCAGCCCGCCGACGCCGACTTTCAGGCCCGAGTGGCGGCGCTGGCCGCTGGCCGCTCGGTGGTGCGACGGAGCCTCGGCGTGGCGATCGCCCCCGCCAAGGTGGCTCGCAAGCTCCGTGCGTCGGTGGGCCTGTCCGACCGTGAAGGCCTGCTGGTACGCGGCGTCGAGCCCGGCTCACCGGCCGATCGTGCGGGCATCGCCCAAGGAGATCTTTTGGTGTCGGCCGGGGGCACGCCGCTCACGTCCGTGGACGACGTGCATGGGGCACTCGATGCCCATGGCGACGACGACACCATCGATCTCCTCGTCGTTCGCGGTGACGACGAGCGCACCGTCACCGTGAGCTTCGCCGAGCTCGCCCCGGAGCCCGAGCCCGAGCCCGAGCCCGAGCCCGAGCCCGAGCCCACCCCCGCCCCCGCTCCCACCCCCGAATCCTGAACCCGGCCCGACCCCTACCCGTTTTTGGTAGGGGAGACGCATCAAAAATGAAGCGTCTCCCCTACCAAAACGCTGAGACTGGGGGTTAGCCCACGATGACAAAGGGCAAGATCTTCGGCTCGTTTCTGAAGGCGGGGTTCAACCTCGACAAGATGTCGGCCAAGCTCATCGCCCAGATGGATACCGAGCTTTCGGTGGCTGATGTCGCCACCACGACTCGTTCCACCGCCGGATCGCAAAACGCACCACCCGGGCTCAAGCCGATCGGCGTGCTCGGAGAGGTGCTGGTCCATGCGGGCGACATTTCCCTGGCCGTCGTTACGCCGCTCGTTTTGCCCGTTGAGCACTATGTGATCGGGCTCGACCACATGAAGACGCAGCAATCGGTCCTGGGGTGCAAAAGGCGCATCGAAGGTCTGCAACTCAACGCCACCGATGTCGAGTGGTCCACCGGCGAGGGACCGGCGGTCGAGGGCACGGCGCGGAACCTGCTGTTGGCCATGACAGGACGAAAGAGCGTGCTCGGCCAATTGAGCGGCGACGGCGCTGCAACACTTCGAAGTCGCTAGCCACGTCTCGAAATCACAACGAGGTCACAACGAGGTCCCAACGAGGTCACAACGAGGTCACAACGAGGTTGGCCGCATTGCACGGAGCATCGCCCGCCATGGAGGTTGAACCCTGTTCCGATCCATTGGGCCGAGGCCGTGCCGTGGGCTTTTGGCCACCTCTGGATCTGGCCGCGCACCCGTTCCGTGGCCCGGGCAATGCCACCTGGAAAGAGGGGACCGTGAGTAGCGGATTGTTCGGGATTGCCCGATCAGATCAGCGAGACCATGGCGGTCAGTCGATGACAACATCTGGGCTTCGGCCACAGGTATCAGCGACGATTGTCCAGCGGCAGCTGCCACGACGTGCGGGCCTCGTCGTGACCAAGATCATCGTGATTCTGCCTCTCGATCGGACGCTCGACGTGGATTGGCGGGATCTCACACGATGCTCACGGTCACGGTGGTGCGATCGATGAATGCCGCCGTAGGATTGGTGAGCCGGAAGCGCCAGAGCGTCCATCCCGAATAGCGGATGGGGGCGTCCGGAGGAATGAGTACCCGCAGGCGAATCGTTCGGTTGCTGTACTGGGTGCGCTGCACCAGGTGGGGGAAGCCCCAGGGTTGTTCGGCGCTGGCGCCCGGCCCATCACCGTTCACACCATTTCTGCCACACGCAACGATGGGGCCGCAGAGGTCGAAACTGGTGCCGGACCATGGGCCGTAGGTCTTCCCGCCGGACACCGTCGGCGGAAGTTCGCCGGTGGTGCAGGCCGTCGTTCCGAGGTCGCGTAGGTAGGTGCCGTCTTGGCACGCAATATCGGCCGTGAACCACACTTGGTAACCGTGGGGATCGAGCAATTCCAGCTTGGTCGCACCTTCGGCGAGGTCGAAGAACTCCACCTGAAGGGTCTTGCCGGCGTGTTCCGCGCCGACGGTGGCCAGATCGTAGGTGGGTGAGCCGCTCGCCACGGTGAGGTACCTACCGGTGGCGCCCAGAGCCCGGATCATCGGACACCCGACTGCGTTAGGAACGCCGGGGACCGCCAGGTAGGGATCATTCGTGCAGGCGGAGAACCCCGCCGGCTGGGCCACGCGGAGAGCGAACTGATTGTTGGTCTCCGAGGTGGTGAGGCTGGTTGGTGGGGGAGCCGTGACCTCGAGGCGGTACCTCGCCGGGCCGTTGCCGAGGGTGGCGAAGGTGAGCCAGGAGTCGAGCCCGTTGGCAGCGGTGCAATCGCCGTTCGGGCGGCTGAACGTGCGGCTGGCGATTTCACCGGAGCCGCCGTAAATGTGAGTCAATCGGTAGGCAGTCTGCTGCGTGCCGGTGGGATTGGTGCACTCGGTTGGGTCGTAGATCTGGAAACTGAATGGGCCGATTGCGCCGTCAGGGATATCGATTTCGAACGCATACCCGGCGGAGTTCTCGTCGGGGTTGTGGCGGACGTAGCTCGGCCCGCCTTCGTCGGCCGGTTGGCAGGAGTGGCCCGGCGTGTCGTTTGCCGCTCCCCACGATGTTCCGGACAAGCCGCCCTCGTTATCGGCGTGGGCAAGCAGTTGTTCTCCGAACTCGCGGCGACTGCAGTACCCGCCGACCGACAACATGAAATTCTCTGAGGGCCAACCGAAGCCGGCGAGAGACCCGGTGCCGAGGAAGTTCCGGGCTCCACCCAACGGCAGTGTCGTGTCACAGCTCGACAGAAACGGGGTCAGGGCTACCACCGCAAGTACGGCCGCCATCGCCCGCCTCGGACCCCGAGTCCTCGATACTGCCACTCTTGTTCGCCGGTGCTCCATGCTGGCTCCCTCCGCTGCACAGAGTGTACTGAATTGTGCGCTTACACGGTGGGTTGGCGAAGGCCACCGGGGCTCCTGCTAGCGTGCCCTCCTGACCGTGAAGCGGGTCCTGTGAGGCCCGAACGGACAGGAGCAAGCGTGTGGCTGAACGTGAACGACGTCTGACCCGCCCCTCCGGGGGCGTTTTTGTTGCCCGCACCCGCGTGATGTCCGATGACGACATCCGTCGAGCGGTGTGGCGCATGGCCCACGAGATCGTGGAAGCAAACCATGGTTTGGCCGATGTCATCCTCATCGGGCTCCAGACTGGTGGTGTTCCGATCGCCGGCGCGTTGGCCGATGCGCTGGCGCAAATCGAACCCGATCACGGCGCTGCCGTTCCGGTCGGCACGCTCGACGTGGCGTTCCACCGCGACGATTTCGGCCTTCGGCCGGTGCCGCCGCCGGCGCCCACGGTGATCCCGGTCGATCTCACGAACCAGGTCGTCGTCCTCGTCGACGACGTGCTCTTCACTGGCCGAACGATCCGGGCGGCGCTCGATGCGCTCGGCGACTACGGCCGGGCTCGGGCAGTGCAACTCGCAGTGATGGTCGACCGCGGTCATCGGGAGCTGCCGATCCGCCCCGACTACGTCGGCAAGAACCTGCCCACCCGTCGCGACGAGATGGTGAACGTCAGCGCCGAGGGCGTGGACCTCGGAGAGTTGGTGCGATGAAACATCTCCTCGCCATCGCCGATCTCGACGCCGACGAAATCCATGACCTGCTCGACCTCACCGAGTCCTTCGTCGAGGTGAACGAGCGGCCGATCCCGAAGGTGCCGGCCTTGCGGGGCAAGACCGTCGTGAGCCTCTTCTTCGAGGACTCCACCCGCACCCGCCTCAGCTTCGAGACGGCGGCGAAACGCCTTTCCGCCGACACGATGACGTTCAGCGTGGGCACCTCGTCGGTGAAAAAGGGTGAATCCGTTCGCGACACGATCGAAACGATCGAAGCCATGGGTATCCACGCCGTGATTGTGCGCCACGCCAGCTCGGGGGTGCCGCTGCAGATCAGTCGGTGGGTGCAGGGGGCCAGCGTGATCAACGGGGGCGACGGCTGGCACGAACACCCCACCCAAGCGCTGCTCGACGCTTTCACGATTCGCCAACGTCTCGGTTCGCTCGAGGGCCGACACATCGCCATCGTGGGCGACGTCAAGCACAGCCGAGTGGCACGTTCCGATGCCCTCGCCTTCACCAAACTCGGTGCTCGGGTCACGCTGGTTGGCCCGCCCACCTTGCTCCCGCCGAGCCTCGCCGGGTGGCCGGTCGATGTGAGCCACGACCTCGACGACCTGCTCCCCAGGCTCGACGTTTGTTACTTGCTCCGTATGCAGCAAGAGCGCATGACCGAAGCGCTTGTCCCGTCCTTGCGGGAGTACACCTCGCTGTTCGGGCTCACCTCCGAACGGGCCGACCGTCTCCGCGACGACGCCTTGATCATGCACCCCGGCCCGATGAACCGAGGGGTGGAGATCGCCGGCGAGGTCACCGATCGCCCCAACGTGGTGGTGATCGATCAAGTGCGAAACGGTGTTGCCGTGCGAATGGCGGTGCTCTATTCCCTGCTGGGGGGCCAACCCGATCCCGACCCCATGCTGCACAATCCTGCCCTGCACGATTCCCCTCAAATCAGCCTCGAACCAGAAACGGCAAACCCATGACCGCACTCGTCATCCGTGGCGCAACCCTGATCGACCCCACCGGTGAGCGTCGAGCCGATGTGGCAATCGACCCCTCCGGCCTCATTGCCGCGGTGGAGACCGAGATCGACGCAGCCGGGATGGGGTCCGATGTTCAGGTGATCGATGCTGCTGGCTGTGTCGTCACACCGGGTTTCGTCGACCTGCATTCCCACCTGCGCGAGCCCGGAAAGGAAGAGGCGGAAACGATCGAAAGCGGATCACGGTGCGCGGCGCTGGGGGGCTACACCGCGATTCTGGCGATGCCGAATACCAGCCCGGCGATCGACTGCGCCGCCGTCGTACGCCAAGTGCTCGAGCTCGGCGCCGCATCGTTGGTCGACGTGCACACGTCCGGTGCGATCACGATGGGCCGACGAGGTGACGCGTTGGCGCCGATGGCGGAGATGGCTGCCCTCGGCGTTCGGGTGTTCACCGACGACGGTGCCGGGGTACAAGACGACCGGCTCATGCGCCGCGCCATGGAATACGCGCTCGGGTTGCGTGGGCGTGGTTTGCCGGTGTTGCTGGCCCAACACTGCGAAACGGAATCCTTGGCCGAAGGCGGCCACATGCACGAAGGTGAGTGGTCAAGCCGTTTGGGTATCGCCGGCCAGCCCGCGGAGAGCGAAGAGCTCATGGTGATGCGAGACCTTGCCCTCGCCAAACTCACGGGCGCTGTTGTGCATTTCCAACACCTGTCCACCGCAGGTTCGGTCGAGCTGGTGCGTCGGGCCAAGGCGGCCGGGCTTCCCTGCACCGCCGAAGCCACCACCCATCACTTCACGCTTACCCATGCCGAGTGCGCCACCTACGACGCTACGTTCAAAGTGAATCCGCCCCTTCGCACCACCGAAGATGTCGCGGCGATCAAAGCCGGTTTCGCCGACGGAACAATCGACTGCATCGCCACCGATCACGCGCCGCACACCGCCGAAAGCAAGGAAGCACCATTCGATCAGGCGCCGCCGGGAATGCTCGGGTTGGAGACGGCCATGGCCTTGGGCCTCACCGAACTCGACGTACCGATTGCGAAGGTGTTCGAATTGCTCAGCTGGAAACCGGCTGAGATCCTCGGCATCTCCGCCGTCCACGGAGGCGCCGTTCGGGTGGGCACGCCAGCCAACCTTTGCGTAGTCGACCCCGCTGCCGAGTGGGTGATCGACCCCGCCAAGAGCGCCAGCCGCAGCCGCAACAACCCCTATCGAGGTCGAAAGGTTCGTGGTCGGGTTCGACACACGATCGTGCATGGTGAAGCGGTTGTGCTCAACGGGGAGGCTCAACGATGAGCGCCATCGAGATCGCCCACCTGGTGCTCGCCGACGGCACCGTGTTCGAAGGTGAGGCCATCGGCGCCCAGCCCACGAATGGTGTGGCCAGCGGCGAAGTGGTTTTCAACACTGCCCTTTCGGGGTACCAAGAGATCATCACCGACCCGAGTTATGCCGGTCAGATCATCACGTTCACGTATCCCCATATCGGCAACTACGGCGTCACGGCCGCCGACGACGAGTCGCCGGCACCCCACTCGCGCGGCGTGATCGTGCGCGACCTCGCCCGGCGCCGCAGCAACTGGCGGTCCGACGCCGACCTCGATGCGTTTCTGCGTCGCCACGAGGTACCCGGCATCGCCGGGATCGACACCCGTCGACTCACACGCCATATTCGCGACGCCGGGGCCATGCCCGGCGCGTTCGGAACCGCGGATCACACCGCGCTTCTCGCCGCCGCCAAAGCCGAGCCGGGCACGGATGGAATCGACCTCGTTGCATCTGTCACGTGTGGAGCGCCGTATGTGATCGGGTCCGGTCCACGACGCATCACCGCCTACGACTTCGGCATCAAACGATCGATCTTGGATCAGCTGGGCGCCTTTGCCACCGTCACGGTCGTGCCAGCCGCCACTCCGGCCGCTGAGGTGCTCGCGCAGTCGCCCGATGGCGTGTTCTTGAGCAACGGGCCCGGCGATCCGCTCCAGGTTGGCTACGCCGTCGACGCCATTCGGGGGCTGCTCGGTGAGGTGCCCGTGTTTGGGATCTGCCTCGGGCATCAGCTTCTCTGCTCGGCCCTGGGGGCGACCACCTACAAGCTGCCGTTCGGCCATCACGGCGGCAATCATCCCGTGCGCAACATCGCCACGGGCACGGTGGAGATCACCAGTCAGAACCACAACTACTGCGTCGACGCCGATTCGCTCATCAACGCCGAACTGAGCCACGTCAACCTCAACGATCACACGGTGGAAGGCATTCGCTGCACCGAGGTACCAGCCTTCAGCGTGCAGTACCACCCTGAAGCGGGTCCTGGCCCCCACGACGCCCGTTACCTGTTCGCCGAGTTCGACGATCTGATCACCCGCACCGGAAGGTCCCACTGATGCCCCGCCGCACTGATATCGAATCAATTCTGTTGATTGGTTCCGGACCCATCGTGATTGGTCAAGCGTGTGAGTTCGACTACTCGGGCACCCAGGCCTGCCGGGTGCTCAAAGAGGAGGGCTTCCGCGTCATCCTCGCCAACTCGAACCCGGCCACGATCATGACCGACCCGAATACGGCCGACGCCACCTACATCGAACCGCTCGACGTTGATGTGCTCGAAGCCATCATCGCCAAGGAACGTCCCGACGCCCTGTTGCCCACACTGGGGGGCCAGACGGGGCTCAACCTCGCCATGGAGCTTTTCCACGCGGGAATCCTGGATCGTTACGGCGTGGAACTGATCGGTGCTGATGCCGAAGCCATTCAAACCGCAGAAGATCGTGGGCGTTTCAAGATCGCCATGGCGGAGATTGGCCTCGACACACCAGCAAGCGGGATTGCTCGAACAATCGAGGAAGCACACGAGGTGGTCGCGCATATCGGCTTGCCGATCGTGGTGCGGCCCGCTTTCATCCTTGGTGGCAAAGGGACAGGTATCGCCAACACCCCTGAGCAGTTCGAGAAACTCGTGAAGTTTGGGCTTGACGCCAGCCCCATCAGGGAGATCCTTATCGAGACGAGCATCGCCGGTTGGAAAGAGTTCGAGCTTGAAGTCATGCGCGACCACGCCGACAACTGCGTGATTATCTGTTCGATCGAGAACCTCGATCCGATGGGCGTGCACACGGGCGACTCGATCACCGTCGCCCCCGCCCAAACTCTGTCGGATGTCGAGTACCAGAAGATGCGCGACGCTGCCTTTGCCTGTATCCGCCGGGTCGGCGTGGAGACCGGCGGCTCGAACGTGCAGTTCGCGTTAAACCCGGCGAACGGCGACATGGTGGTGATCGAGATGAACCCTCGGGTGAGTCGGAGCTCCGCTCTCGCGTCGAAGGCCACGGGTTTCCCGATCGCCAAAATCGCCGCCAAGCTGGCCGTCGGTTACACGCTCGACGAGGTGCCAAACGACATCACCAAGAAGACCCCCGCGAGCTTCGAGCCCAGCATCGACTATGTAGTCACGAAGGTGCCCCGATGGGCATTCGAGAAGTTTCCCGGGCAGGCGTCGGTGTTGGGCACGCAAATGCAATCGGTCGGCGAAGCGATGGCGATCGGTCGGACCTTTCCCGAGTCGTTGCAGAAGGGGCTCCGATCACTTGAGCAGGGTCGACTCGGCTTGAACTGCGACCCCGGCGAGGCGGAGTTCGATCACCTCTCCGATACGGAACTGCTGGCGGCGGCGGCCATCGGGACGCCCGATCGCCCGTTTCAACTCGAGTCGCTGCTGCGGCGTGGGGTATCGGTCGACGACGTACACGCCGCCACCAAAGTCGACCCCTGGTTCCTCGATCAGATGCTGATCATCACCGAAGAGCGCGAGTACCTCACCACAGTCGGGCTCGACGACATGATCGCCGTCGATTGGCGTCGCGCCAAACGACTCGGGTTCGCCGACGCGCAGCTCGCCTACCTCTGGGGTCGGCCGGAGATCGAGGTCCGCGTCGCCCGAATTGCTGCCGGTGTGATTCCCACCTACAAGACCGTCGACACCTGCGCCGCCGAGTTCGAAGCCGACACGCCGTATCACTACTCCACGTATGAGGATGAGGACGAGATCCGTCCGACGACGAAACCCAAGGTCTTGATCCTGGGGTCCGGTCCGAATCGCATCGGGCAAGGTATCGAGTTCGACTACTGCTGCGTGCACGCCAGCTTCGCTCTTCGCGATGCCGGTTACGAAACGATCATGCTCAACTGCAATCCCGAGACGGTTTCTACCGACTACGACACCGCCGATCGTTTGTACTTTGAGCCAATTACCTTCGAAGACGTCAGCAACGTCATCGACGCCGAAAAGCCATTGGCAGTGATCGTGGCTCTCGGCGGCCAAACGCCACTCAAGCTTTCGGGTCAGATCCCGGCGGAGCTGGTAGCCGGCACGTCCCCAGAATCAATCGACCTTGCCGAGGACCGTGATCGATGGAACGACCTCTGCGGCCGGTTGGAGATCCCGCAGCCGGCGGGTGGCACGGTCACCACCGTGGAACAGGCACTCGCCGTGGTCGATCGCATCGGCTATCCCGTGTTGATGCGGCCGAGCTATGTGCTCGGCGGGCGGGCGATGGAGATCGTGTACGACGAGGTGCAGCTGCGTCGAGCGATGGACGCGTTGGCCGGATTCGGTTCGCTGGGCAAAGAAGGTGGGCTTTCGGCCGAACGACCCGTTCTGGTCGACCGATTCCTCGAGGACGCCACGGAGGTCGATGCCGATGCGTTGCGCGATCACACCGGGGATTTTCTTATCGGCGGCATCATGGAGCACGTGGAAGAGGCCGGAGTGCACTCCGGCGATTCGGCGTGTGCGCTTCCGCCCTACTCGCTCACGCCCGCCACGATCGCTGTGATCACCGATTACACCCATCGCATCGCCGATGCACTCGACGTGCGTGGGTTAATCAACGTGCAGTACGCCGTGCGTGACGGACAGGTATTTGTGATCGAAGCCAACCCCCGGGCAAGCCGAACGGTGCCGTTCGTGGCCAAGGTCACCGGAGTGCCCCTGGCCAAGGTGGCGTCTCGGGTGATGCTCGGCGCCACGCTGGCCGACCTCCGGGAAGAAGGACTGCTTCGCGACCCCGTCGTCGGCGACCACGTCGGCGTGAAAGAAGCGGTGCTCCCGTTCAGCCGTTTCCCCGATGCCGATGCGGTGCTCGGGCCAGAGATGCGTTCGACCGGCGAGGTTATGGGTATCGATCTCACCTTCGGATTGGCATTCGCAAAAAGCCAGCTTGCCGCCGGCACCAAGCTGCCCACTTCCGGCACGGTGTTCTTGTCGCTCGCAGATCGCGACAAACAAACCGGAGTGAAGGCGGCCGCACAGTTCGTCGACCTTGGCTTCGCGATCGCTGCCACGTCCGGTACGGCCGCCACGCTCGCGGACCACGGCATCCCAGTGGCCACGGTGGTCGCCAAAATCGGCGAGGTCGGTGGAATCGACGCAGTAGAACTGATTTCTTCCGGCCAGGTCGACCTCGTGGTCAATAGCCCGCGGGGCCGAGCCCCCCGCGCCGACGGCATGCACATCCGTACCGCCGCCGGATCCCACAACGTGCCACTGCTCACCACCGCTGCCGCAGCGTTGGCTGCCGCCAACGGAATGGCCGACTCGGCCCGTCATCCCCTGCGGGTGCGTTCGCTCCAGGAGTACCACCTTGGCGTTACCCGTGCCGAACTCTGATCGATCGGGTTCTGGCCGATCGGGTTCTTTTCGATCGGGTTCTGGCCGATCGGGTTCTGGCCGGTTGGGGCCCGACGGAGTCGACCTCTCAGTGTCGGTCGGCGATCTGCGGTTTCGATCGCCGATGATGACGGCGTCGGGCACTGCCGGTCACGGCGTCGAGTTGGCGCCCTATCTCGATCTCGGCGCCATCGGTGCCGTGGTGGTGAAGTCCCTCCGTTTCGAGCCCTGGCCCGGCAACCCACCGCCAAGAGTGCATCAAACTCCGGCTGGCATGATCAATAGCGTCGGCCTCCAAGGCCGGGGGGTGGCGCATTGGCTTGCGCACGACCTTCCGCCGTTGTTGGCCACCGGCGCCACCGTCATTGCCAGTATTTGGGGCACCGACGTGGCGGACTACTCCCGGGCCGCCGAACTTCTCGCCGACGCACCCCCGGAGGTGGTTGCGGTGGAGGTGAACGCCTCCTGCCCGAACCACCATCAGTCCAACCAGATGTTCGCCCATTCGGCGGCGGGAATTGCCGAGGTGACGGAAGCGGCGGCGGTATGCGGTCGGCCGCGATGGGTGAAGCTGAGCCCCAACGTCACCGACCTTCCGGCCATGGCCGCGGCGGCGCAGCACGCGGGTGCCGACGCGGTGACGCTCGTGAACACCGTCATGGGGATGGTGCTCGATCTCGAGACCCGGCGGCCGTTGCTGGCGGGCGGGCGTGGAGGCGGTTTGTCGGGCCCGGCGATCCATCCGGTTGCGGTGCGTGCGGTCTATGAGGTTCGTGCCGCGTTGCCGGACCTGCCGATTGTTGGGGTAGGTGGCGTGGCCACCGGGGAGGGTGCGGTCGAGCTGCTGCTCGCCGGGGCGAGTGCGGTGCAGGTGGGCACCGCGAGTTTCGCCGACCCGCGGGCGATCGCACGGATCACGAGAGAGGTGGAACTATGGTGCTCGGCGCACGGCGTGCGCAGCGTGCGCGAGCTGATTGGAGGAGCACATGTCTGACCCGCTGGAATCGGGCGCACCGCCCGAGGTTCGACGTTCGCTTGCTATTGCGCTCGACGTCGACGACCTTGTCGACGCACTCCGGCTCGCACGACAGCTGCAACCGTGGTTTGGCGTGGCCAAGGTGGGCCTCGAGCTCTACTCGGCGGCCGGCCCCGATGCGATTGAGTCGTTGATCGATGCTGGCTTCGAGGTGTTCATCGACCTCAAGCTGCACGACATCCCCACCACGGTGAACAAAGCGGCACGGGTTCTCGGTGCGCTGGGGGCGTCGTATCTCACGCTGCACGCTCGTGACGACGCGCCGATGCTCCGTGCCGGCGTCGATGGCTTCCGCGATGGAGCGCGTAACGCTGGTCTCGACGAGCCGTGTGCGCTTGCCGTCACCGTCCTCACCTCCGATCGGGGTGCCCCGATCCACATCATGCCGCGGCGGGCAGCGTTGGCGGCCGAGACCGGATGCGGTGGGATTGTGTGTGCGGCGACCGACCTCCACGACGCCCGCCAAGTGGCACCACGTTTGGTTCGTGTCGTTCCGGGGATCCGGCCTGCGGGTTCAGAAACCCATGATCAAGCGAGGTCGGCAACACCGTTCGACGCCATTCGCGCCGGCGCCGACCTGCTCGTGATCGGGCGCGCGGTTACCGACGCCGAACACCCTGCAATCGCCGCCGCCGCAATCGCCGCCGATGTGGCCGCGGGCATGGCGCCGGTCACCTGATGATGTTGGTCACCTGATGATGTTGGTCACCTGACAATGGCCGAGAGCCGGCCAGTCCGCACGCGGATGACCCTTGTGGTCGTCGTCGCTTTCGTGGTCGCAACCGTGGCCTCGGCTGGTTGCAGCTCCGGAAGTTTTCGATTTGACGACGATGCTGTGGTTCCCCTCGGCACGTACTGCCCCCAGGCCAAGAGTTCTGTCGCCGACCTCATCAGCGGCATCCAGACCGACAAAGCTGGGGCGTTCCTCGCGCAGCTCACCGCCGACAGTCAGCTTCAGGCATCGATCGCCGTGTTGGTGGCAGCAAAGGGCGACGCCACAATGCTCAAGGCGCAGGATGCGCGCGATGCCGCCAACGATATTCGGCAGTGGCTGAACTTGGCGTGCCCTCCGCTGGGGAGTGCCCCACTGGCGCCGCCCCCTTCGTCGTGACTGCAGAGGCGAGGAGCATGATCCCCGGTCCGCTCGCGGCCGGTTGGGGTAGGGTTTCGACCCATGCCGTTGCCCCCGAAGCTCACCGACGAACAGCGTCGTCAGGCGCTGGCGAAAGCCGCCGTTGCCCGACAGGAACGGGCGGAGCTCAAGGTGCAGCTCAAGGCCGGCGAACTCACTATGGAGGGCCTGCTAGACCTCCTCCCCACCAGCGATAGCGTCGCCAAGATGAAGGTGCTCGCCGTCCTCGAATCGCTGCCCGGCGTGGGCAAAGTGAAGGCTCGTCGCACGATGGAAGAGATTGGCATCAGTGAGAGCCGGCGTGTGCGGGGTCTCGGGGATCAGCAGCGCGCCGCACTCCTTCGAGCCTTCCCGTCCTGAGTGGGTCGCCTGCGTCATAAAGACGCCCCTACCGCATCGCTCGCACGGTGATTGTCGTCATCTCTGGACCAGGGGGTGTGGGTAAGGGGACGGCCGTTGCGCGGCTCGTCGCCGCCGACCCCCGCCTCAGACTCAGTCGTTCCTGGACTACCCGATCGCCACGACCCCAAGAGTCGGCCGATCACTACGTGTTCACCAGTCGGGCGGAGTTCGAGGCAAGGATCGCTGTCGCGGGCTTTCTGGAGTGGGCTGAATTCCAGGGGGAGCTCTATGGCTCGCCGGTGCCTGAAGCTCCCGATCAAGGTGACGATGCCAGTGACCTTGTGCTTGAGATCGATGTGCAGGGAGCGGCCCAGGTGCAGGCAAGGTTCCCCGAAGTGCTGCTGCTTTTTATCGACGCGCCGTCGCGAGAAACGCAGCGTCAGCGATTGGTTGGTCGAGGAGACGACCCTGCCGCCGTGGAGCGCCGCCTGGCGATTGCCGACCGGGAGGCGGCCGCCGGCCAGGTTCTCGGCGCCCAAGTGGTGATCAACGATGAGCTCGACGACACGGTGGCTGAGTTGTTGCGCCGCATCAATGCTGCCCGCCGTCGCTGACGGTGCTTGGGAGGGACCCCGGCCACGGGGTAGCCTCTAGGGTCCGTTCCACCCATGGTCGCCCCGGCGACCCACCACCGTCGTTGTGGCGGTCAACAACAGGGAGACTCCGTTGGCTCAAGCCCACGATTCGATGATGAACCCCAAGGTCGAGAACCTGATGAGCAAGGTCGACTCCAAGTTCAAGCTCGTCACCCTCGGATCGATGCGGGCCCGCCAGATCAACGCCTACTTCGGGCAGTTGGGCGACGGCCTTGGCACCGCAATTCCGCCTCAGGTCACCTCGGTGGCTCGCAAGTCGCTTTCTATTGCGTTCGAGGAGATCTCGGTCGACAAGATCAAAGCGGCGCCGGCCCCGGTCGAAGAAGAAGAAGCCGAGGAAGACGCCTCGCCCGAGGCCTGAATACGGCCGGTTCGTCGTCATGAAGCTTGAGGGCAAACGAATCGTGCTCGGCGTCACCGGCGGGATCGCCGCATACAAAGCGGTCGACGTGTGTCGACGGCTCGTTGATGCCGGCGCCCACGTTACGCCGATCCTTACCGCAGGAGCGGAACACTTCATCGGTCGCACCACGTTCTCGGCCCTCGGGTCGGAGCCAGTGCGCACGTCGCTGTTCAATGACGCTGATCCGATCCCACACACGCACCTTGGTCAGCAGGCCGACCTCGTGGTGGTGTGTCCGGCTACCGCCCGCCTGCTCGGTTCCTACGCGGCGGGGATCTCCGACGACCTCCTGACCGCCACGTTGCTCGCTACCCGGGCGCCGGTGTTGGTGTGTCCGGCGATGCACACCGAGATGTGGGAGCACGCTGCCGTGCAACACAATCTTTCGGTGCTTGTCGGTCGTGGCGTGCACGTGGTTCCTCCTGAAGATGGACGGCTGGCCGGAGGTGACATCGGCAAGGGGCGCCTGGCTGATCCGGAGGTGGTCGTCGCCCACGTCATGCGCCTCCTCGGACCAAAGGACCTCGCCGGTTGGCACGTCCTGGTGAGCGCCGGAGGGACTCGGGAAGCCATCGACCCCGTCCGCGTGATCACCAATCGATCATCGGGCAAGCAGGGGTATGCGCTCGCCGAACAAGCGGCCCGCCGAGGTGCCAGCGTCACGTTGGTCTCCACCGTCGACCGGCCGACGCCCGCCGGGGTGGAGGTCGTGCGGGTGGTGAGTGCCGCCGACATGCAGGCAGCGATTGTTCCCCGCGCAGCGAACTTCGACGTGATCATCATGGCGGCAGCCGTCGCCGACTTCACCGTTGCCGATCCGGCGAGCCACAAGATCAAGAAGGGCGACGCGGTCCCGGTGATTGCGCTTCGGCCCACCCACGACTTTCTCGTCGACCTTGGGGCCAGCAAGCCCCCCAACCAGGTGTTGGTCGGTTTCGCCGCCGAAACGAACGACGTGCTTGCCAACGCTGAAGGCAAACTGCGACGCAAGAACCTCGACCTCATCGTTGCCAACGACGTTGGGGCTCCCCACGTCGGTTTCGAGCACGACACGAACGCCGTCACGATCCTGCGGGCAGATGGCTCCCACCGTGTCGTGACGCTCGCGTCAAAACACCACATCGCCGATGCCGTGCTTGATGAGGTTGTGGCTGTTCGAGCGTCCCGCTAACTGTCTCGGCGAAAGGGGCAATCGAGTCGGTGTTGCTCGACTCGATTGGAAATCCGACTAAATCGGTCAACTATCCTCGATGAACCGTTGCATGCCGCCGACTAGGGTGCGGCACGCTGATCGGGGGAGCGCGCGTGCTCTGCACCCGAATTCGAGTCACCAACAGGAGAACACCTACGTGAGCAGCTGGACCTTCACCTCGGAGTCCGTTACCGAGGGCCATCCCGACAAGATGGCCGACGCCATCTCCGACAGCATCCTTGATGCCTTGCTTGATGAGGACGCGGCGAGCCGCGTGGCGTGCGAAACCTTCGTCACCACCGGGCTGGCGATCGTCGGTGGGGAAATCACCACCAAGGCCTATGTCGACATTCCCAAGATCGTGCGCAACGCCATCTGCCAGATCGGCTACGACCGCGAGTCCTACGGCTACGACGGCCACACGGTCGGCGTGCTCGTGGCGCTCGACGAGCAGAGCCCCGACATTGCGCAGGGCGTTGACGACTCCGAAGAGGTACGCAGCGGAACCTCCGGTGAGGACATCCTGAACAAGCAGGGCGCCGGCGATCAGGGAATGATGTTCGGTTATGCCTGCGACGAGACCCCGGAGCTCATGCCGCTGCCGATCCACATCGCGCATCGCATGGCCGAGCGGCTTGCCGAGGTGCGTCGTGCCGGCACCGTGCCCTACCTCCGGCCCGACGGCAAGACCCAGGTCACCTTCGATTACGAAGATGGCAAGCCGGTGCGCCTCCGCACCGTGCTCGTGTCCACCCAGCACAACGATGGCGTGGATCGCGACACCGAGATCCGACCCGACCTCATTGAACACGTCATCCGTCCGGTGATCCCCACCGCCTTCCAAGACGACGATTACACCGTGTTCGTGAACCCCACCGGTCGCTTCGTCATTGGTGGCCCCGTTGGCGACGCCGGCCTCACCGGCCGCAAGATCATCGTCGACACCAACGGTGGCATGGGTCGTCACGGCGGCGGCGCGTTCTCCGGCAAGGACCCGTCCAAGGTTGACCGCTCGGCCGCCTACGCCGCTCGGTGGGTGGCCAAGAACCTCGTCGCCGCCGGCGCCGCCGACCGCGTCGAGGTGCAGGTTGCCTACGCCATCGGCGTGGCGCAGCCGTTGTCGATCCTCGTGGAGAACTTCGGTACGAACCACGTGGATGCCGACCTCATCGAGAAGGCCGTGCGTGACGTGTTCGACCTGCGTCCAGCTGCCATCTTGCGCGATCTGCAACTCAAGGACCCCGACAACAGCGTCCGCCCTCGTTATCTCAAGACCTCCGCCTATGGCCATTTCGGTCGTGAGGACGTGGGCTTCACCTGGGAACGTCTCGACAAGGTTGCCGACCTCAAGTCGGCCCTCGGCCTCTGACCCGAACGATTCGGCGCCCGCCGATCGGCGGGTCCGTCCGTGCCTGATCCCGAACTCCGGCTGTTCGACCTGTCCGACGTTGCGTCGGAGAACTCGGAACCGCCGCCCGCACTTCCGCGCAAGCGGCCGGCGGCGGTGGCGCCATCGATCCTGCCCGACGACGGCCAGCTCGTCGTCACGGTGTTGCCCGATGTTCCGGCCATCACCAAAACCTTCGACTACGTGGTCCCGGAGCATCTCCGGGACCACGTGCGCGTCGGCACGGTGGTGCGGATCGAACTCGCCGGCCGGCGGGTGCAGGGGTGGATCGTGGCGATGGCCGGGTCGGCCCCCTCGGGCACCGCGCTTCGTCCGATCCCGAAGATCACCGGGTGGGGACCGCCACCCGACGTGCTTGACCTCACCGCCTGGGCGTCGTGGCGCTGGGCCGGGCGACGAACGGCGCTGTTGCGCACCGCCACCGCCGACCACGCCGTAGCGCAGTTGCCGGCCACTGGGCGCGCCGGGCGCGTCGTGCCGACCGCCGTACCTCGATCACCGGTCGTGCACGCCGATGCCGTTCGCCGTGCGTTCGCCGAGCCAGGAGTGACCGTGGTGCGGTGGGCCCCGGGGGTCGACACGTTCGAGTTTGCGGCGGCGGCGGTGTCACGGGCCGACGGCCACCGCTCATCGCTGATCCTGGCACCGTCGATCGACGCCGCCCGACATCTGGGAATCCGACTTCGCCGCGCCGGGCTCGACGTGGCCACCCTGCCCGCCGACTGGGCTTCGGTACGCGGCGGAGCATCGGCCGTGGGTTCACGGGCGGCGGCATGGGCACCGATTGAGCAACTGGCCAGCGTGGTGGTGCTCGATGAGCACGACGAGGTGTATCAGGAAGAGCGAACCCCCACGTGGCACGCCCGCGATGTGGCGATCGAACGGGCGGCGCGGGCTGGTGTGCCGTGCGTGCTCGTCTCGCCGATTCCGAGCCTCGACGCACTGCATCGTGCCGACCGTGTGATCGAACCGAGCCGAGTGGCCGAGCGCGCCGGCTGGCCGCTGGTGGACGTGGTCGACCTCCGGTCCGAGGACCCCCTCCGGGCCGGCATCGTTTCGAGCCGACTGGCGGGGTACATCCACGATGGGCTCCGCGTCGTGTGCGTGCTGAATCGTAAGGGCCGAGCACAGCAGTTGGCCTGCAATCGTTGCGACACGCTGGCCCGCTGCGAACGTTGCGAAGCTGCGGTGTCGTTGGTGGGGGATCAGCGGGAACTTCTCTGCAAACGCTGCGGTGAAGTACGCCCGATGGTATGTGTGGCCTGCGGGGCCACCCGCATGAAACAGTTGCGGTTGGGTGTGGCCCGCCTCCGCGACGACATTGCTCGAAATGCCGTTGGATCGGTGATCGAGGTGTCATCCGACACCATCGGCGACGAAGTAGGCGCTGATGCCGCACAGGTGCTTGTCGGTACGGAGGCCGTGCTTCACCAGGTGCGGGGCCACGTCGACGTCGTCGCGTTCCTCGACCTCGACCAAGAACTCTCGGCCCCCCGATATCGGGCCGCCGAGCAGGCGCTCGCGCTGCTTGTGCGAGGGGCACGGCTCCTAGGGGGACGCGTCACTGGCGGACGGCTCCTGCTCCAGACTCGCCTGGCCGAACACGAAGTGGTGCAGGCCGTGGTCCATGCCGACCCGCGTCGGGTGGTGCGAGTTGATGAGAGCCGTCGGGAGATGCTGCGATTTCCGCCCTTCGTGGCCATGGCCGCCGTTTCCGGTGCGGCGGCTGAGCACTTCGTCGCCGGCATCGACCCCGAGGGTGGACTGCAGGTGATTGGCCCCGCCGACGGCGTCTGGCTCGTGCGCGCCGTTGATCATTCAGTGCTTTGCGATGGTCTGGCGGCGGTGCCGCGACCAGCGGGAAGGCTTCGGATCGAAGTCGATCCGCTACGGGTTTGATGGTTGTTGCCACTCTTGCCGGCGTACTTCGGCGAGTGCGATCCCCGTGGCGGTGGCGGCGTTGAGCGAGCCGATCCGGCCGACGAGCGGAAGGTACGCCACGGCGTCGAGCAACGGCAGGCAGGTGGTGGACAGGCCACGATCCTCGTGGCCGATGGCCAGACACGTGGCCTCGGTCAAGGAAAGGTCGAAGAGCGGTACTGCATCCTTGGTGAGCTCGATGCCAACCACCCGATACCCCTGCGCCTTGGCATCGGAAACCGCTTCGGTCACGTGCTCGCAGCGGGTCCAGGACAGAAAACGCTGCGACCCCATCGCCGTCTTGTGCACCTTGGTGTTGCCGATCTCCTGTGCGGCGGCGCCGACGAGCCACAAATGGTCAACCCGGTAGGCGGCAGCCGTACGCAGAATGGCACCAAGGTTGAACGGCTGCTGCACGTCTTCGAGAAGCAGGGCCAGCTTTCGGTCGGTGCGTTTGCGCCAATCTCGATGCAGGCGCTTGAGTTCGGTGGGGTTCAGATTTCGGGTCATGACGGTGATGGAGTGGGCAGGGAGGCGTCTTCGGGGCGCGCCCCGATGTCGAGGATCCGGTAGCCCGAACGCGAGTTCAGCCGTTCGGTGGCAAAACCTTGCTCGACGAGCCAGTCCTGCAGGCTGTCGGCTCCGAGGTGTTTCTGCACGACGAAGTACGCCCGCCCCGTCGGGGTCAGGCGAGTGAGCCAGACGAGTAAGAGGTCGTGCAACGCCTTCTTACCGATTCGGATGGGCGGGTTGCTATAGATCCGAGCGAAACGAATATCGGCCGGAACTGCACCTCCGGGCGAGGTCTCGGTGTCAATCACCGTGCGGATAGCGGTGAGGTCGAGGTCGGCGGCGTTGGTGGCGCACAACCCCGCCGCTCGTTCGTTCACGTCCACCGCCCAGACCGTGGCCCACGGCGCCCGTCGGGCCAGCGTGACGGCGATTGCCCCGTAGCCACAGCCGAGGTCGAGCAACTGTTCGGCATCTGATGGGGGAGGAGGGCCATCCTGGAGCAGGAACTTCGTCCCTGGGTCAATACGGTCCGGAGAAAACGTGGCTCGATCGGTAGCGAGCGTGACCGAAAGGTCGGGGAGCACAAGCTCCACCGTCTGGCGCCGCGACGGTGCCGACGGCGTCGCGCTGAAGTAGTGGTCGGTCACGGCAGGACTCTAGAGGCTGCCGGCGCACCGCACTTCACCACTGGCCGGTGAACGAACCGCCCCGGGGTGGGGAAGACGAGGTGGTCGGGCGGTAGCCTTGGCGGCATGGCAACGCACTCCATCCGGGTCATTGGCGACCCTGTGCTCAAGGAGCGAGCGGCTCCGGTAGTCGACATCGACAGCAAACTCATTCGCCTGGTCGACGATATGTTCGACACCATGTACGAGGCCCCAGGCCTCGGACTGGCAGCGCCGCAGATCGGCGTACGAAAACGATTGTTCGTCTACGACCATGACGATGAGCCGGGGGTGCTTATCAATCCGGTGATCGCCGAGTCCGACGGCGAATGGCTCTACAACGAAGGTTGTTTGAGTGTGCCCGGCCTGTATTTCGAGATCGTGCGCCCCCGTCGTGTGCTGATCACGGGGATCGACCTCGACGGCAACGACGTGGCGTTGGAGGTCGACGACCTTGTGGGTCGATTGTTTCAGCATGAGCTCGACCACCTCGACGGCGTTCTGCTCGTAGAGCACCTGTCTGAGGAACAACGTAAGGGAGCCAAGAAGGAGCTGCGTGAGCTGATGCTCCATGGGCCAAACCTCAAGGCAGATGACAAGCTCATCGATCTCGACGGCGGGCTTCGGCTCCCGTGAGCCGCCCCGTTCCTGCGCCCTACCCTCACCGTCCGCAACGGATCGTCTATCTCGGCACGCCAGCGATGGCTGTGCCGCCATTGCAAGCGATCGTCGACGCTGGTCTCGAGGTGGCCTTGGTGGTCACTCGGCCCGACAAACGCCGTGGTCGAGGTAGCGCCGTGCAACCAAGCCCGGTGAAGGTGGAGGCACTGGAGCGGGGTTTGCCGGTGAGCCACGATGTCGACGACGTGCTGGCGATCAATGCCGATCTTGGGGTGGTTGTGGCCTACGGTCGGCTCATCAAACCGCATGTTCTCGACGCTGTCCCGATGGTGAACCTGCACTTTTCGTTGCTTCCCCGTTGGCGTGGCGCGGCGCCGGTGGAACGGGCCCTGTTGGCGGGGGACTCGACGACCGGCGTAGCGGTGATGGGGGTGGAAGATGCGCTCGACACCGGCCCCATCTATGCCGAGCGCACCATCGAAATCGGTGCCACCGATACGGCCGACGACCTGCGCGCTCGGCTCGTTGCCGAAGGGTCGGAGCTTTTGGTGCGATCGCTCGTCGGCGGATTGCCAAACCCGAGGCCGCAGGTTGGCGAAGCGACCTATGCGGCGAAAATCCTGCCGGAGGAGCTTCGCGTCGACTGGTCTCGTCCGGCCGGTGAGATCGATCGATTGGTGCGACTCGGCGGTGCCTACACCACGTTTCGGGGCAAACGACTCAAGCTATGGAAGGGTACCCCCGCTGATGCTGCCGCCGTCGCGGTTGCTCGTGACGGTGCTGCGAAACCCGGACTCCTCGTGGGCGATTCGGTGCTGTGCGGCGGCACATCGGCGCTCACCTTGCTTGAGGTGCAGCCGGAGGGTCGGGGCCGGGTCCCGTTCCTTGCGTGGCGAAACGGCGCGCAGCCGATCGGTGGCGAACAACTCGGTGGCGAACAACTCGGAGGCGACCTATGAGCGCGGCCCCACAGGGCGGACGGTCATCCGCGGCACGATCATCGGGTCCACGATCATCGGGTCCACGGAAAGGCGGCCACAAGAAGGGTGGCTCCCCACCCCCTCCGCCGGCCCCTTCGGGCACCGCCACCCGTCGCCTGGCGCAGCGGGCGCTCGTCCGCATTGATCGAGATGGGGCGTACGCCAACCTGGTGCTCTCCGGATTGCTCGATGGTGCCCAACCGTCGCTCAACGAACGTGACCGCCACTTCGTTACCGACCTCGTCTACGGCGCTACCCGGATGCGTCGAGCCTGCGACTGGTACGTAGACCGTTTTGTGGCCACCGAACCCGACGCCGAGGCGCGCGGGTTTCTTCGGCTTGGCGCATACCAGTTGGCGTTCACCGACACTCCTTCGTACGCCGCCGTGAATGCCACGGTCGATGCCACGCCGGCAAAGATCCGTGGGTTCGTGAACGCCGTGCTCCGTCAAGCGTTGCGTTCAAGCACCGACTGGCCATCCGACGGCGTGCGATTGAGCTATCCCGATTGGATCGTCGACCGTCTCGTGGCCGACCTCGGTAGCGACGACGCGCTGGCGGCGATGCAGGCGATGAACGATCCCGCCGTCACCCACGTTCGATCCGACGGGTACACCCAGGACCTTGCCTCCCAGCACGTAGCGGCGTCTGTCGGCGCCATTGCGGGGGAGCGAGTGCTCGACCTGTGCGCCGCCCCCGGAGGAAAAGCCACCGCGGTGGCCCAATCAGGAGCATTGGTCGTGGCCACCGACCTCCGGATGCAACGATGCGGGTTGGTCGTAGAAAACGCCGAACGAACCGGGACCTCGGCCCTGGTGCCGGTGGCGAACGCCGATGCCGCAGTCCTTCCCTTCCCTTCGGCAACTTTCGACCGAGTGTTGGTTGATGCCCCCTGCTCGGGGCTCGGCTCCTTGCGACGGCGGGCCGATGCGCGTTGGCGCATCGACGCCGCCGCCGTCGATCGCCTCGTCGCGCTTCAGCGATCGATTCTCGACGAAGCAGTCCGGGTGGTGCGACCAGGCGGCGTGATCACCTACTCGGTATGCACACTCACCTCGTCCGAGACGCTTGGCATCGATGGGTGGCTCACGGATCGGCACTCCGACCTCCAGCCCACCGGCGCAGCAGAGGGACCGACTCCGGATTGGCGTGCCCACGGACGGGGCTGGCTGCTGCTGCCGCAGGCGGCTGGAACCGACGGCATGTTTGTGGCTCACTACCAACGACCAGGCGGGGCCGTTCGATGATGGAGGTTCCCCGATGACCCAAATCAAGGTGACGCAGGCCAAGGTGCTCACGGTGTCCGACGGCGTGGTCGCCGGAACCCGTGACGACACGGGTGGGCGGGGACTGGCGACCCATCTCGCAGTCGGCGGCTTCGACGTGGTCGCCCACGAGGTCTGCTCCGACGGGCGCGAGACAGTGGGGGAAAAACTGGTGGAAATGGCGGAGGGTTTCCACGGCCTGATCGTCACCACCGGCGGTACCGGCTTTGGACCCCGCGATCTCACGCCGGAAGGCACGCGGGTTGTGCTCGACCGAGAAGCACCCGGTTTGGCCGAGGCCATGCGGCTCGTGAGCCCTCTGGGTCGCCTCAGCCGTGGCCTTGCCGGCACGCGGGGTCGGGCGCTCATTCTCAACACGCCGGGCTCGTCGAAGGGGAGCATCGAGTGCGTCGATGCGGTGATCGACGTGCTCCCCCACGCTCTCGCCCTTATGGCCGGCGAAACTCCGCACTGAAACAATTCGGGTCGCTGTCTCGGACGGGAGTGGGAATCGCCGCGGGGAGTGTGCCTGGTCCGGTTGGGCGCCACGGGCGGTTCTCGAAAACGTATTCTGTGATTTCGAAAAGGCATCGCCGAGGCCGAACCGTGGTCCAAGATCTACCCATCCTCGAAGACGATCATCCGAACCTAGATCCGAGCTCCGCCGGCCGTGACCAGATCCGAACGTCACGCCACCGCCGATTGGTCGTCGCGGTCGTCGCGACGGTCGTGTCGGTTGGTGTCGCTTCGGCTGTGCTGCTCCTTGTTTCACGGTCGCAGAGGGAGCAGCGGCTCGTAGCGGCTTCCGTACGGTGTTCTGTGTACTGGCGTGACAGCGACCGTTCGTCCGTAAACCACGCCGGTGACGTGGTACTGACGATTCGGAACCCTCCGCTGGGTCTCAACGATCAGCGAGTGGGTGCCGGTTCGATGACGTTCGGCGCCAGCGTGCCGAACCTGGATCCTGCATTTCGTCGGGGACCTGGATCGGATGGCGGTGACCTCGCGATAGAGGTCGCTGACAGTCTCGGACGTCCGGTTTCGCGACAGCTCTACCAGATCTGGGAAGGACCGACGGAGAACTTCGGCGGGGACACCGGGTTCACCGGGCTTGTCTACGTGAATGACCCAGCAACCGGTGCCGAAGTGCAGTACTTCTGTATCGCCGTCCCCTGATCCGGCCCGGTGACACCGCCGCAAACCAATGGTTGCCATGCATCGGAGTGTGCCCGGCGGCGTGGGTGACCGAAGTTGCGCGAGATGAGTCGGCTCCTTGACGGGTCCGGAGACGATGAGGTGCAACGTGTCAGTCGACCGAGATGCCGGCGAGCCAGCGGAACAGATTGCGGGTGTAGCGCGTGTGGTACTCGGTCTGGATGGCATCGTTGAAAAAGGTGTCGCGATCGAAGGTGGCCACGACTCGTCCCTTGCCGGCTTCGGCAACCACGACGCCGAGGTCGCCGTCACGGGCTTTGCGGCTGGTGTTGGGGGAGTCGAAGTCGACCACGTCCGCAGTGGGCGGCATCGGCACAAGTTCGGTAACCGTCACCCCGGCCGGAGGTGAGTCGACGCGGAAATGCGTGACGCCAAGCCCGGTGACTTTCGAGACCCCCCGGAGAATCGGGTGGTCCGATGGCGTTGCGACACCTGGGTCGAGGGCGACGCCGCTGCCGTCGCCAAGTCCGGCGTCGAGCCCGACCGAGATGCCGAAGGGGCGCAGCAGATCCTGGTCGGAGGAAGCCGCATCAGTGGGGGTGCTGCCGTAGTTCTTGTCGTTGAAGAACAGCACGGCGCCCCCGTTGCGCACGTACCCATCAAGCACCGCCGCCGCGGAGGCGTCGTACGCAGCATTGTTCGATCCGAACACGACGACGCTGAACGAAGACAGTCCGAGCGAGTCGAGGTCGACAGGCGACTTGCCCGTTGTCTCTTCAACCTGTGTCACGGCGAAACCGTCGGCGGCGAGCATGGTCGACAGGTTGCTGAATCCCTTGTTGTTCGTACTGAAGATGTCGGACAAGTCGGCGCTGTTGACACCGGTGCCGTCGACCCCCGTGGTGCCCACCCCGCCCCGGACGAAGAGCACTCTTTTGCCGGCCGCTCGAAGGGTTGGTCCGGCGGTCGTCGTGCCGGGTTGGGCGGGGCCGGACGGGGTCGCTTCAGGAAGGGAGTTGAACGTGTCGGTGCTCGCACCCTCGACGCGACCGGACGGAGAACTCGTCGAGCAGCCGGCCAACGTCATGGCCGCCAACGCCATGCCCGCCAACGCCATGCCCGACAACGACGCGACGGCCACGGCAAAAAATCGGGGCGTTCGGCGCCAAGTTGCACAGGAGACAGGACGCGGGCGCACCGGTCGAGTCTCGCAGGTATGCCATCGGTGAAGTGAGCAGGGAGCAAGACGCACGAAAGGTTGGACGGTCACCGTTTCGGCCGTATCCTTGGCCTTTGCCCGGTATCGGGGGCTCGGACATCTGCCGAGACCTCACCTCCGACCTTTTCGTTGACCTCCGACCTTCCCTCTCCGGAAGCGGCCGATGCCCGCTTCATGCGCCTCGCTCGTGAGGCGGCTTGCTCGGCCCGACGGCGTGTGAGCCCGCGTCCATGGGTTGGGTGCGCCGTCGTGGCCGCGGATGAAACGGTGTACACCGGGGCGACGCAGGGGCGGTCCGGTCCACACGCCGAGGTTGCGGCGCTGGCTTCGGCAGGGGCCCATGCCGAGGGATCCACGCTTTTCGTGACGCTCGAACCGTGCTCGCATCAAGGGGTCACGCCCCCCTGCGCTGATGCCGTGATCGCCGCCGGTGTGCGACGCGTGGTCGTTGCGCTGGAGGATCCCGACCCACGAGTAGCAGGCGAAGGAATCGCCCGACTGCGTGCCGCCGGCATCGCGGTTGACGTGGGGTTGGGCGCCGCCGAAGCGGAATTGCAACTCGCTCCGTATCTGCATCACCGCCGCACGGGTCGACCGCTGGTGGTGCTGAAGTTGGCGGCCACGCTCGATGGGTTTACCGCCGCACCCGACCGGTCGAGTCAGTGGATCACCGGTCCCGAGGCGCGGCTTGACGCCCACCGTTTGCGGGCCGACTGCGACGCCATCCTCGTCGGTGCGGGCACGGTACGCGCCGACAATCCGAGCCTTACGGTGCGGCTCTCTCCCGGCGAGTTCGACCACGTCGAGCACCGCCAGCCGAAACGGTTCGTGTTAGGGCACGCGCCCGCCGGCGCCAAGATCCATCCCTGCACGGAGGTGCGGTCCCCCCTTCCCGAGGTGCTCGACCTGCTGGGTCGCGACGGGGTTCTTCAGGTGTTGGTCGAGGGTGGAGCCACCGTCGCGCACGACTTTCATGCGGCCGGGCTGGTGGATCGATACGTGTTCTATCTCGGTGCGAAGATGCTGGGCGGAGACGATGGACTTGGTCTGTTTCATGGACCGGGGGTTGGCACCATTGCCGACGCCGCCGAGCTGGAGATCACCGACCTAACCCTTGTAGGCAAAGACATTCGTATTGATGCCCGTCCCATGGCGTCGGTAGTGCTCAACCACCATGAGGGAGATTGACCATGTTCACGGGAATCGTGGAGGAGCTGGGTTCGGTGGCGTCGATCGATGGGTCGCGGCTACGGCTCTCGGCCAGGCTCGTACTTGCCGACGTCACCATGGGGGCGTCCATCGCGGTGAATGGTTGCTGCCTGACGGTGGTGGGGTGGGGGGACAACTGGTGGGAGGCCGATGTGAGCACCGAGACCTTCGCTCGCACCACGCTGGGCACATTCCAGGCCGGCGACCCTGTCAATCTCGAACGGCCAGTTCGACTGGCGGATCGATTGGGCGGCCACCTCGTTCAAGGGCACGTTGATGGCGTGGGCGTGATCGTGGTGCCCGCCCCCGATCTTCAGGTCCAAATGGACCCTCGCCTGCTTCGGTATGTGGTGGAGAAGGGTTCGATCACCGTCGATGGGGTGAGTCTGACCGTGGTGCAACCACGGGAGGATGGCTTCACCGTGGCGCTCATTCCCCACACCGCGGCTGTCACGACACTCGGCCACAAGGGGCAAGGCGACCAGGTGAACCTTGAGGTCGACGTGATGGCGAAGTATGCCGAGCGACTGCTCGTCGGTCATCTCCCTACCGGTCCGGCGGCGGATCTTGCCGACCCTGAAATCGCTCCGGACCCTACCGATGCGCCATCCTGATGGTCCCCAACGGGAGGTCCAATGACCCGAGCCGACTATTCCGATTCCTTTGCGTCAATACCTGATGCGGTTGCCGCCATGAGCCGCGGCGAGATTGTGGTGGTGGTCGACGACGAGGATCGTGAAAACGAAGGCGACCTCATCATGGCGGCCGAGTTCGCGACGGCCGAGAAGATTGCCTTCTTCGTGCGCCACACGTCGGGTGTGATCTGCACGCCACTCACCGGCGAACGCCTCGACGAGCTCGACATCCCGCTGATGGTGCGCGACAACACCGAATCTCATCGCACCGCGTTCACCTATTCCGTCGACTATCGCCACGGCACATCCACCGGCATCTCGGCGGCCGATCGTGCCGCCACCATCCGGTCGTTGATCGATCCCGGCACCCGCCCCGGCGATCTGGCCCGTCCCGGTCACATCTTCCCCCTTCGCTATTCCGCTGGGGGCGTGCTCAAACGGGCCGGTCACACCGAAGCGGCAGTCGATCTCGCCCGCATGGCCGGCTTGTACCCGGCCGGCATCTTGTGCGAGATCGTGATGGAGAACGGGGAAATGGCGAGGGTCCCCGATCTCGTGGCGTTCTGTGAGGAGCACAACCTGCTCATGATCTCCATCGCCGAGCTGATCCGGTATCGACGGCAAACCGAGAAGCTGGTCCGTCGGGTCTCCGAGGCCCGCATCCCCACCGAATGGGGCGACTTCACCTGCTACGTCTACGAAAGCCTGCTCGACGGTATGCAACACATCGCCTTCGCACGAGGGGCCGTTCAGGGTGAGTCCGAAGTCCTCGTGCGAGTGCATTCCGAGTGCCTCACCGGCGACGTATTTGGATCCCTCCGCTGCGACTGCGGGCTCCAGCTCGAGTCGGCGATGCGATCGATCGCGCAAGAAGGCCTCGGTGTGCTCGTGTACCTACGCGGACACGAAGGGCGGGGCATCGGTCTCGGTCACAAGATTCGGGCGTACTCCTTGCAGGACGAAGGCCGCGACACCGTCGATGCCAACCTCGATCTTGGTCTGCCGGTGGACTCCCGTGAATACGGCATCGGTTCACAGATCCTCGTCGACCTCGGGATTACCACCATGCGGGTGATGACCAACAACCCGGCCAAGTACGGCGGGCTGGAAGGGTACGGCCTGGAGATCACCGGCCGAGTGCCGCTCGAATCCATTCCGAACCCGGAGAACATCCACTACCTGCGCACAAAACGAGAACGTATGGGCCACCTGCTCGAAGGCCTCGACGACGTCCTGTAGGAACGTCGTCCAGAAGTACTGAGGAGCCGCGCATCATGTCCACCAACTTCCGTTCGTCCACGCCGCCCGAAGGATCGCTCGACGGTCGGGGGCTCCGTATCGCCATCGTGTGCGGGCGTTTCAACGACCTGATCACCAACCGATTGCTTGACGGGGTGCTCGCCACGTTGGGCGAACACGGCGTCGTCGATGAGGATCGACTCGTGGTCTGGGTTCCCGGCGCGTTCGAGATCCCGTTGGCAGCCAAGACGTTGGCTCTCACCGGATCATGGGACGCCGTCGTCACAGTCGGCGCGGTTATCCGGGGAGACACGGCGCACTTCGACTTTGTGGCAGGGGAGTGCGCCCGGGGTATCCAGCTCGCGCAACTCGACGTCGGGGTCCCGATCATCTTCGGCGTGCTCACCACCGAGAACCTCCATCAGGCGATGATCCGTTCGGGCGACTCCCACAACGTGGGTTCCGAGTCGGCCCGCACGGCAATCGAGATGGTCCACCTGCTCCGTCAGATCGGCCAGATCCGTGAGGACAGCGGTACGGACGTGCCTGGCTAAGAGCGTGCGCGGATTGGTGCAGGCCCGGTGATCTTCACCCGCCGGATTTTCCGCTCTAGTGGCTCCTCGATTGTTCGTTCCTGAATCTTCCGCTCTGGTGGCTCCTCGATTGTTCGTTCCTGAATCTTCCGCTCTGGTGGCTCCTCGATTGTTCGTTCCTGAATCTTCCGCTCTGGTGGCTCCTCGATTGTTCGTTCCTCACAATCCGCTCGCCACGGCCGCTCAGGCCCGGACAATCCGCTCGCCACGGCCGCTCGGGCCCGGACAATCCGCTCGCCACGGCCGCTCAGGCCCGGCAGCGCTCCAAGGGCCGCTTCCTCGGAGTTGTAGCTCATGGCCCAAGCGGCCCTATTCGCGCTGCCTCTAACCGACCGCTGTTCCCACAAGTTTTCCGATCGCCATGGTGAACGACATGGCTGCCGCACCGCCCAGGACCACTCGGATCATCGGCTTGGCGGGCGCGGCGTGGCCGAGTTTGGCGCCGGCATAGCCGAGCAACGCAAGAGCGAGGAGCGTGACCGCCAGCGTTATAGGCAGACGCGCATCGCCGGGGCTGGCAACGACGGCGACGATCGGGATCGCTGCGCCAACAGCAAACGAACCCGCAGACGTCCACGCCGCCTGAAAGGGGTTGGCCCGATTGTGTTCGTTGATCCCCAGTTCCTCGGAGAGGTGGGCGGCGAGTGCATCTCCCGCCGTCAGTTGCTCGGCGACCTGGCGAGCAAGGGAACGGTCCAGCCCCTTCTTGGCGTAGATCCCGGTCAACTCGTCGAGCTCACGTTCGGGAACCTCGGCGAGCTCGGCGGCCTCTTTGGCAATGTCGGCCCGTTCGGCGTCGCGCTGAGAACTGACAGACACGTATTCGCCAACCGCCATCGACCCGGCGCCGGCGGCGAGCGCAGCCAAGCCGGTGGTGAGCACCGTGGCCGAGGTGGCACCGGCCGCAGCCACACCGACCAGCAGGCTGGCGGTGGAAACGATGCCGTCGTTGGCTCCGAGCACGGCGGCCCGTAGCCATCCCGTTCGACCACTGGCGTGGCTCTCGCGGTGGCGATTCGTCGTTGGCACCCACCCTTGCTAGCAGGCGTGGTCGGAGCGACATCGATCGACTCGGCGCCAGCCCCGCCTCTCGGTTACCCGCAATGGCCTTTCGCCCAGTTTGGCCTTCCCGGTAGAGTCTTTCTCTATGTTGCGTTTAGTTCTCCCGAAGGGGTCGCTGGAAAAGGCCACGCTCGAACTGTTCGAGGCCGCCGACCTCAAGGTGCGGCGTGATTCGTCGGTCGATTACAAGGCCACCATTGCCGACCCTCGGGTGATCGATGTGCGCATCCTTCGCCCCCAGGAGATCCCCACCTATGTGGCCGAGGGAATGTTTGACCTCGGTATCACGGGGCGGGATTGGGTGGAGGAAACCAGCTCGCCGGTGGAGAGCCTCGGCGAACTGCGGTACTCCAAGGCCACGAGCAACCCGGTGAAGATCGTGGTGGCGGTCGCTGCCGACTCCGCCTTCGACAAGGTCGAGGACCTCCCGCAGGGCGTTCGGGTCTCGTCTGAGTACCCCCGTCTCACCGAGCGGTTTTTCGCCGAGAAGGGAATCGACGCCGACGTCAGGCTTTCCTATGGCGCCACTGAGGCCAAGGTGCCCGACATCGTCGACTGCATCGTCGACATCACCGAAACCGGTCGGGCGTTGCGCGCTGCCGGCCTTCGCGTGATCGACACCATCCTCGTGAGCTACACCGAACTCGTCGCCAATCCAACGGCGTTCGCCGATCCCGAAAAACGGCACGCAATGGGTCAACTGAAAACCCTTCTCGATGGTGTGCTCGAAGCTCGGGGCAAGGTGCTGGTGAAGCTGAACACGTCGTCCGAGTCGCTCGACTCCGTGATCGCGTTGTTGCCGTCGGAGAAGTCACCCACCGTGAACGAACTTTATGGCGGCGCCGGTTATGCGGTGGAGACGGTGGTGTCGAAGTCCACGATCAACACGCTGATCCCGGCGCTGCGCGATGCCGGTGGCACCGACATCATCGAGTTGCCGATCTCGAAGATCGTGCACTGAGCCGCAACGCGCCATGTCTGCTATGTCTGCCATGTGTACCGGAACGGTGGCTACCTTCGACGATGCGGTGGGCATTGGATCAGTGCGTGAAAACGAATCGAGCGTGGAGTATTTTTTCCATTGCACCGCCATCGCCGACGGCAGCCGCACGATTCAGACCGGCACGCCGGTCCGATTTGCGGTGATCGCCGGCCGCCGCGGCCTCTGGGAAGCGTCATCGTTGGCGCCGGTCTCCTCGGGGCAAACCTGACCGACGGCGTCTTTCCAGATCGTTTGCCTACGCTCAGCGTGTACAAACGATCTGCAAAGAAGAATCTTGGCCACGGGGTGTCGGAGTTTGGTGTCGGCAGACGATGATGGGGTGTGGCCGTCGTGAATCCTGCTCCCGAGAACGCGCCGTCCGGCGCGTTCCTCGAGCTTTATGACACGGCCCTTCCCCACGTGTACGGCTACCTACGGGCGAGGAGCGGGAGCGAAACACTCGCCGAGCCCCTCACCGCCGAGACGTTTCTGGCCGCCGTCCGCTCCTACCAGCAACGGCCCAGTCAGGAGCTGACCACCGGCTGGGTGATTGCCGTGGCACGCAACAAACTCGTGGATCATTGGCGGAAGGTGGCCGTTGAGGAGCGGCATCTCGAACTCGTGGCCGACGGAATCGCTGACCCGCATGGCGTGGAGGACCAATGGATCGACGGCTTCGGCGGTACCGAAGCCCACACCGTGCTTTCCGGACTCGCCGCCCAGCACCGGATCGCCCTGACGTTGCGGTACGTGGACGACCTCCCCGTGCCCGAGGTGGCGAGGCTTCTCGACCGCACGGTGCATGCCACCGAAACCCTGTTGGTGCGTGCTCGTCGGGCGTTCCGGCACGGCTACCGGGCCCAGCACGCTAGTGAATCGGAAGGGGGCGACCATGTCCGCTGAATACGAACCCTTCGACATTTTGCGCCTGCCCGTTTCGCCGGTCGCTCCCGGTCCATCCTTCGCCGCCCGCCTGCGCGAGCAGGTGGCCGACGCACTGCGCCCGGCGTCGGCCGCTCCTGATCCGGCCGACAACACCCGATCCTCTGTTCCAACCCACGTTCCCGAGATTGACCTCGGAAGGAGAACCACCATGTCCACACCCAACCCTGTTACTGCCGGTGTCGTCGACCAGGCGTCTACCCCCGCCGTTCGCTTCGAGAATCCCTCGTTGGTGGTGAAGGGCGGCGCCGAGGCGGTGGCCTTTTACCAGACGGTCTTCGGGGCCACGATCTCTATGGAGCCGTTCATCGAGCCCGATGGTCGGATCGGGCATATCGAGCTCGACATCGGCGGCGCCATGGTGGCGTTGGCCGACGAGTATCCGGAGTATCAGATCGTGGGACCGAAGACGCTCGGGGGTACCCCGGTGGCGCTCGGGATCCGCGTGCCATCGCCGGAGGCGGTTGATGCGCTCGTGGCGCTGGCCGTCGCCAACGGCGCCGAAGTGGTGTTCGAGGTAAAGGATCAGTTCTATGGCGAGCGCGCCGGCCGAATCCGCGACCCGTGGGGCCACGAGTGGATGGTGCACGGGCTCAATGAAGAGCTCACCGTGGCCGAGATGCAGGAACGATTCGAAGCAGAGGGCTCGACCGACGTTCTACCGACCGCGACCGGCTGACCACGCACCTTCGATTGGGTAGGAACCCCGCGTCGAACGATGCTTCTGCCCAAACGATCCGGTCCACTGGCAACCACCCGCCGGTCGGGGTGGGATTTGGAGTGTCAGTCGGCGGCGGCGGCTCGGTTGGTGAGTTCGACGAACGCCATTTGCAGTTGGGTGAGCGCGTCGCGGAGCTGTTGACCATCAGGGCCAAGACGGGTTCCGGCGACGTCGAGCACGGCCGCCATAGCGTCGATCGCCAATTGGGCTTCCCCGAACTGCGGGGGCTGCAGGCTGAGTTTGATCGCCGCCAACTCGTAGATGCCCATGGCGTGGTTGGCGATCATCACCGCCGCGGGCGTGGCAGCGATTTGCTGCTGGACCTCGGCCATCTCGTGAATCAAGGCTTCGGCGTCGGCACGTTCTTCGGGGGAAAGGTCGTCAAGGTCGGGCCCGCCGACGAGGCTGGACGCGCCGCCGACGGGGGATTGGCTCGGCGCCGGCTGGGGCGACGGGTTCCGGTTGACCCGGACTTCGCCATCAGGGGTCCACAAGCTCATGAGGGGGCTCCATTTCACGGAGGTAGGGGGCGGTCGAAAAGGGACGAGAGCAACAGAGGTTCGCTTTCCCGGTCCCGGTGTGGATACCCTATCGCTCACAACTACATCTGGAAGCGGGGCTCTGCCCCCACCCGGCCACCGTGCACAGCCCCTGCGGTTGTGCAATACGCGAGTGCGACGGGTCGATTCTCTCCCACCAACGGTGCGACCCGGTCGCGACGTTTGTTCGCGGGCGTCGGCTTCCGACGCCCGTTCGTCGTTTTCGCATCCAGCGGATCCGAGGCACGACGCGAATGCCACATTCACCGCGCCAAGGAGGATCGCGCTTGATAAGGAGTGACCGGCCATAGCTGCCCCCGCCAACAACGAGCCCCGGATCAACGATCGAATTCGGGCCCGAGAGGTGCGTCTTATCGACGCCGACGGGTCCCAACTCGGCATTAAAACGTTGCCCGAGGCATTGGCACTGGCCCGTGACCAGGAACTGGATCTGGTGGAGGTCGCCGACAAGGCGAACCCGCCGGTCTGCCGCATCATGGACTACGGCAACTACAAGTACCAGGCGGCGCGACGTGCCAAAGAGTCGCGCAAGAACAGCAAGAACGTCGTGGTCAAGGAAATGAAGTACCGACCGAAAATTGGTCCCGGCGACTTCGACACCAAGACCAAAAAGGTCGAGAAGTTCCTCGGCGAGGGACACAAGGTGAAGCTCACCATCATGTTCCGAGGCCGAGAGGTCTATCACCCGGAACTTGGTCAGCGAATTCTCGACCGGGTCGCTGAACGAGTGGTGCACCTCGGACGCGTGGAGATCTATCCACGGCTCGACGGGCGCAACATGACCATGGTGATCGCCCCCGACAAGAAAGCGCAGGCCGCCTGGCTTGCACAGCAGAAGAAGGATGCCGAAGACGCCGCTCGAGCAGACGGCACCGAACCCGTCGAACTCGACGAAGCAGCGCTCTTGGCCGCCATCGATGCCAAGCACGAATCTGAAGGCGGTGCCGTGAGCACCGACGACGACGCCGATCACGACGAATCAGACGATCACGAAGACACCGACGATCACGAAGGCACCGACGATCACGAAGACAACGATGCATCGGCCGATGCGCAATCGGCCGAAACCATTGAGGTCATAGAAACCATCGAGGTCATCGAGGTCATCGAAACCATCGCCGACGACCCCGACCAGGCAACCACCGACACTCCGGAACCGGAACCCGTCGCTGTGGCCGAGTCCGCAGACTGACCAACGCACATGCAGGAGATCCCATGCCCAAGATGAAGACCCACCGCGGAGCCGCCAAACGCTTCTCGGTCACCGGTTCCGGCAAGATTCGCCGGCGCAAGGCCAACCTCAACCACATCCTTGAGAAGAAGTCCCCGAAGCGAAAGAACTCGCTCCGAGGAATGCACGACGTTTCACCTGGTGATGCCGCACGCGTGCGTCGCCAGCTCGGCATCTGATCTTCTCATTCGATCACCGGCATCGTGCCGGTTGCGGCGGTCCCGCCGCGCCCCTCTCGACCGACCTCCACGAAAGGAGACCCCGATGGCCAGAGTCAAACGTGCTGTCCACTCCAAAAAGCACCGCCGCGCCACTCTTGAGCGCGCCAAGGGCTACTACGGCAACAAGAGCCGCTCGTACCGCGCCGCCAACGAGCAAGTCATGCACTCGTTGCAATACGCGTTTCGCGACCGGCGGGCCCGCAAAGGCGAGTTCCGCAAGCTTTGGATTCAGCGCATCAATGCCGCCTGCCGGATCCACGACATCAGCTACAGCCGGTTCATCGCCGGCCTGAAGGCGGCCGACATCGACGTCGACCGCAAGGTCCTCGCCGACCTTGCCGTCACCGACGACGTGGCCTTCGCCGCACTCGTCGAGGCGGCCCGGGCAGCGCTGGTGTCGGCTCCCGACATCGAAGCGCAGGCCAGCTGACGATCGGCAGAATGTCTGTCATGGCACCCACTGCTCCAGTGGTCGCCGGCAATGCGAAGATTCAACGGCTACGGCGCCTTATCGGGCGCCGTAGCTCGCGTTACGACGAAGGTGTGGTCGTGGTCGAAGGGCCCAACGCCCTCGCTGCGCTGCTCGAGAACCTGTCGCCTCCAGTCGTCGAAACGGTCTACGTGGGCCAGGACGCCAATCAGCGCCTGACCGACTTGGCCGATCGACTCGAAGCGGTAGGAGCGACACGCGTCACCGCCGCCGTCGGGGTGTTGCCCAAGGTCCTGTCGTCTGAACACGCACAACCGCTTGCGGCGGTTGTTTCGTGGGCGCCGACCGTCCTGGTCGACGTTCTCGTCGAGGCGGAGAACGGTTGCGCTCCGCTGCTACTCGTCCTCGACCGGATTGCCGATCCGGGCAATCTTGGCACGATCATTCGATCCGCCGCCGCTGCTGGCGTGCACGGCGTCGTGCTCACCGAGGGCTCGGTCGATCCGGGCAACCCGAAGGTGGTGCGATCCTCCGCCGGTGCGTTGTTCGCTCTCCCGATCGTTCTTGCGGGGCCGTTGTCAGAGGTCCTCCAACCACTGCATCGGGCGGGGATCGAGGTGCTGGCGTTGCGCGGGGATGCGTCGACGTCGATCGACGACGTCGATCTGCTCGGTCCAATCGCGTTCCTGCTCGGCAACGAAGCCCATGGGCTCACCGGCGGGCTCAATCACGAACCTCCGGCATCGCCTGTTCTAGGGGTACTCATCCCGATGGCCGCGGGGGTAGAGAGCCTCAACGTGGCGATGGCCGCCACGATTGCCGTATTCGAGTGTTCCCGTCAACGGCGCGCCCGGTAGGGTTCGACTTGTTCGTTGGACGATCGATCGACCGCCTTGGTTTTCGGTCGGTCGACCGCCCTACCGCCCCACTAATCCCACGGATTGCTGCCACCCCGCCGAGATGATCGACGAACTGCTCCGCATCGAGACTGTCGCCATCGAGCGCATCGGGCTCGCCGATTCGCTCGATGCGGTCAAGTCGGTGGAGGCCGAGGTGATGGGCAAGAAGGGCGCTCTCACCGACATAAAGAAGGGTCTCGGGGCGCTCGAGCCCGATGAGCGCCGGTCGGTTGGGCTTCGCGTAAACGACGTGCGAGCGGTGATCGAGGCGGCGCTCACCGCTCGACGTGAACAACTCGAATCGGTTCTACGCGTGGCGCAGCTTGACGCCGAGCGGCTCGATCTCACCGAACGTGTCGGGGCGGCTCGCCGCGGTCACCTCCATCTCGTCACCCAAACCCGCGACCGCCTGGAAGATGTGTTCGTCGGCCTCGGATTCACCGTGAGTGAGGGCCCCGAGATAGAGACCGACTGGTACAGCTTCGGCGCTCTCAACATTCCGCCGAGCCATCCCGCCCGCGGCATGTGGGACACCCTGTACCTCAATCACGGTGCCACGATGAGCACGCTGCTTCGCCCCCATACCTCACCCGTGCAGATCCGGGTCATGGAGCAGCAGCCGCCGCCGATCTACTCGGTGATGCCTGGTCGGGTATACCGCCGCGACACCGCCGATGCGAGCCATATGCCGGTGTTCCACCAGATCGAGGGCTTGGTGGTCGACAAGGGCATTTCGTTCGCAGACCTCGCTGGCACCCTTGAGGCATTCACGTCGGCCTACTTCGGGGGGTCGATCACCAGTCGGCTGCGTCCCAGCTATTTCCCTTTCACGGAACCTTCGGCCGAATACGACATCAGCTGCATCTTCTGCGAAGGCCGTGGGTGCCGTACCTGCGCCCACACCGGCTGGCTGGAACTGGGCGGGTGCGGCATGGTCCACCCGAACGTCTTGGCAGCCGTTGGGCTCGACGCGGAGGAGTGGGGCGGCTTCGCCTTCGGCTTCGGTATCGATCGGCTGGCCTTGATGCGCCACGGCGTCGACGACCTACGCGAGCTGTACACCAACGACGTACGTTTCATGGAGCAGTTCTGATGACACCCACGATGCCGCGGTATCCCCACAAATCGGGGTGCGTGCGATGAAGGTGCTGCTCTCGTGGCTCCGAGAGTTCGCGCCGTTCGACGGTGACCCCGTCGCCCTTGGTGATCAGATGTCCGACCTCGGTATGGCGGTCGAGAGCATCGAGCATCTCGGCGCAGGGCTCGATGGCATCGTGGTGGCCGAGGTCTTGGCGCTGTCGCCCCACCCGAACGCCGACAAGATCCAACTCGTTGATGTCGACCTCGGTGATGGCGAGTCACTTCAGATCTGCTGTGGCGCATTCAACATGGCGGTGGGCGACCTCGTCCCCCTTGCCACGCTCGGCACGGTGATGCCCGGCGGCATGAAGATCGAGCGGCGCAAGCTACGGGGCGAGTGGTCCAACGGCATGCTCTGCTCCTCGAAAGAGCTCGGGCTCGGCGACGACCATGCCGGCATCTTTGTCCTCCCCGAGTCGCTGCGAGAGCAACGGGGTGCAGAGTTTCGAGCGGCGATGGGCATCGAACTCGATGTGCTCTACGACCTCGAGATCAACCCCAACCGTCCCGACGCCATGTCCGTGGCCGGCGTTGCCCGCGACCTCGCGGCGCGCATGGGGGTGCCCTTCACGCAGATCGCACCCTCGGTTAAGGCGTCCAGTGGCACAGACCTCGATGGTCGGGTATCCGTGAACATCGTCGACCCCGACCTGTGCGGTCGGTTCTTGGTCAGCGTGCTCGACGGCGTCCGGGTGGGTCAGAGCCCGCAGTGGCTTGCCAACCGACTCACCCATCTGGGCATGCGGCCCATCAACTCGATCGTCGACATTTCCAACTACGTGATGCTGGAACTGGGGCAACCGAACCACACCTACGACCTCCACAAAGTGCCCAACGGCGAACTGCGGGTGCGATGGGCACGCGAGGGGGAGCCGATCCGCACGCTCGACGGCGCCGATCGGGCGCTGCGCTCCACCGACGGCGTGATCGCCAACAACGCCGACGAGGCGATCGGCATCGCTGGTGTGATGGGTGGCGCCTCTACCGAGATCAGCGACACGACACAGAGTGTGCTGCTGGAGATGGCGTGGTGGAAGCCGATGGCCATCGCGGTGTCCTCGGCGCAACTTGGGCTTCGATCCGAAGCTTCCATGAGATTTGAGCGGGGAGCCGATCCCGAGATCTGCGAGTTGGCGGCTCTACGGTTCGCTGAGCTCCTGACCCGGGTGACGGAAGAGGCCGGTGCCGATCCCGTTACCTTGGCGAAGGGCACCGTGGATGTCCGGGGCGACCTATCAAGTCGCGAGGCCATCGCCGTCCGCACCCCACGGGTGTCGGCACTGCTCGGCGCACCCTTCACCGGAGAGCGCATCCGGGAACTGCTCGAGCCGATCGGGTTTACCTTCGATGGGGCCGGTGATGGGGCCGACGTCGTGCAGCAGGTGCGGATCCCGACGTTCCGATTCGACACCGCCACCGAAACCGATGTGATCGAAGAGATCGCCCGTCATCACGGCTATGCCCGAATCCCGAAACGTATGCCCGCCGGGGTGCACGTTGGCAAACTCGACGATCGCCAGATTGCTCGTCGACGAGTCCGACAGGTTCTGGTGGGGCTCGGGATCTCCGAAGCCATGCCGATGCCGTTTCTCGCTCCGGACGATCTCGAACGTGCCGGCCTTTCGGACACACCGTCGCTCACGTTGTCGAACCCCCTCGCCGCCGAAGAATCGGTGCTGCGCACCTCGTTGCGGCCGGGTCTGCTCAAGGCTGTCGCCTACAACCAGTCGCACCGCAACGAGGGTGTTGCCCTCTTTGAGATCGGGAAGGTGTGGCGCAACGAGCCATCACCGACCGAGCCTTCCCTGCCAGTCGAACGTGAAGTTCTCGGCCTGGTGGTAGCGGGTGCCGATGCATTCGAGGCCGCCCGAGTGCTCGACCTCCTCCTTCGTGATTTGGGGGTGGTCGCGCCCTTGGTAGAGCAACGTTTGGTGGCCGGTCTCCATCCCACACGGTCAGCCACCGTTGCCTTGGAGGTGGACGGCTCGCCGCTACCCGTCGATGTAGCAGTGTTTGGTGAAGTGGATCCGCGGGTGCTCGAGGCGTTTGGCGTAGCCGGCCGGGTCGCCTGCCTCGAGATCGACCTCGACACCCTCCTGTCGAACCCCCGCGGTGGGCCGGCCTATACCGCCGTGAGTCGTTACCCGAGCAGCGACACCGACCTGGCCTTTGAGGTGGCGGATGCCGTACCCGCCTCGGCGGTCGATGCCACCATTCGGTCCGCCGCCGGTGATCTGCTCGTTCGGCTCGAACTGTTCGATGTGTACCGCGGTGAAGGGGTGGCGATCGGCGCTCGGAGCCTGGCCTATCGCCTCCGTCTGCAGGCCGCCGACCGCACCTTGGCCGACACCGACATCAACGGCACTCGCGCTGCAGTGATCGGTGCTGTCGCCGACGGCCTCGGGGCCAAACTCCGCTCCTGACCGTTTTGGTAGGGGAGACGCATCAATTTTGATGCGTCTCCCCTACCAAAAGCCCAGTGGTAGGCACAGTTCGGGGCGGTTCAGCTCGGGCTGCGCTCGGCCCGTGTGGATAGCGGGCCCGTGCGATCGAAGGCCGGGCCGTTCACTCCCCAACTCCACTTCCGCAACGGCTCGACGACGATGTTGTTCCGCCCGTCGGGAGCATCTTCGATGTGGGCGCGGCCGTGCACCTTTACGCCGCGAGCGACCCAGGGCTCAACACTGGCCAAGTCGTCCCACACCAAGGCCACATTCGGGTTGGCTTTGATGTGGAAGTACTTCATGGTCTTGGCGATGTCGTAGCCGGTGATGCGGAAGTGCTCGCCGTCGAACACCGCGGTGAGCGGGGCGACGTCGACCCGACTTCCATCCGGTCGGCTCGTGGCCAGTCGGACGATCTTCTGGCTGCGTAAGTAGTCGAGCTCCTCGGCGGTGAAAAGCTCGCTGGCCGTGGTGACGTTCTCGATCTCGTCCATGGATGGCCTCTCCTGATCGGTCAGTTGTTTGTGTTGCTGACCGTGGGGAACCCCGGGGTCGGTCGATGTGTTCCACCGATCCGGCGGGCGTTTCGCCCGGAGTGCCATCGTTCGATGATGGAACGAATCCCGATCGCCTCTGGCCACAGGACGATCACGCTCCTACGCGAGGATTCCGGTGGTGTCGATGAGGGTGTGGATCGTGCCGGTGTTGTTGCGGATGTGCCAGTTCGAGGCGGGATCGGTGGGGGAGAGGACGGCGTTGGCGCGGGTTTCGGCGGACGTGACGTTGAGGTTGCTGGTGGCGGTGAGACCGGTGGGGTCGGGGCCGATGGTGAGGTGGGTGGTGCGGGTGGCGCCGGTGGCGGTGAGGTTGCCGATGACAATCACCGAGCGACCGGTGGGGGTGTTGTTGGGGCCGACGAGCATCGGAAGTTGGCGGGTTTCGCCGGATCCGAGGGGGGTGTTGGGTCGGGTGTCGTGGAGGCGGGTGGGGGTGAGGGGGTGGTAACGAGCGCCGGTGCCGGGAGTGGT
>JANOSD010000005.1:0-14306 GCA_031415655.1 Actinomycetes bacterium | reverse complement strand
CACCATCGTCTGACCAGCCCCCCTTCCGCGAACGGGGCACACCTTTTGTCGCGGGAGCGACAAAAGGTGTGCCCAGTTCGGTGCGCGCTACGGTCGTTGAGGATGGCCGCTCCCGCACGATCTGCCCGCCGGTTACGCCCGGCTCTGGCGAAGGCCGCGCCGGGGCGGGCGAACGAAAAGCAGTTCTGGGACAACGGGCAGCACCTCGTGGTGGGGGTCGACGAGGTGGGTCGCGGCGCGTGGGCCGGTCCATTGATGGTGGGGGCGGCGGTCATCCCCCAAGACCGCAAGATCGTGGGTGTGCGTGATTCGAAGATGCTCACGGAAGGCGAGCGAGAGCGGCTCTTTCCGAAGCTCACCGGATGGTGTCAGGCATGGGCCGTGGGGGCCGCATCGCAACAAGAGTGCGATGAACTCGGCATGTCGGCGGCCCAGAAACTGGCGGCGGCCCGAGCCATCGACGGCCTCGGCGTGGTACCGGATCGAGTGCTCATCGACGGCAACTGGGACTTCATCGGAAGCGGCAACACCACCATGATCGTCAAGGGCGACGCCACCTGCTTGTCGATTGCCGCCGCATCCGTGTTGGCGAAGGTCACTCGCGATCGGATTATGCAAGCGGAAGCCGACCATTTCCCAGCGTTCGCGTTCGACCAGAACAAGGGCTATCCGTGTCCCCGCCACAAGACGGCACTCAACGGCTACGGCCCCACGTCGATCCACCGACGTTCGTGGGTCTTCATGGAGCACATGATCTGGACCGGCTACCCGAGGGTTGTGCCTGCCCACCTCGTCGATCCTCAACTCTCCCTTTTCGGCTGACCCTCCGGCCGGAACAGGTTGGAGTCTGGTGATGCGGCATCGGGCAGACTAGGGCAGTGTTGCGAGTTCAGACGTTCCAAAGGGTGGCCCACCCGCGCCACCGCCAATCTTGTGGGAGCGCACTGACAGGTCGGGATGCCGCTCACACGCGGGGTCATCACCGGACCGTTGACGCAGCCTCGCCCCGTAGTTCGAAGAATCGTTCTATTCGTGCCGTCTGAAGAGACCTTGCCCGAACCGACCTTGCCCGAACCGACCCGTCTCGCCTTCATTCGTCACGGTCAGGCCAACTCGTGGGAGCGGCGGGTCGTAGGGGGCCCGACGGGGTGCACCGGGCTGACCGATACCGGGCGCCGTCAATGCGAGGTGTTGCGCGACCGGCTCGCCCGGACTGGCGAGATGGCCGGGTGGACGTTGCTGAGCAGCGCGTTGCCCCGGGCCATGGAGACGGCGAACCTCGTGATGTCAGCCGTCGACGGCATCGCCCCCGTGATCGTGGACGACCTCTCAGAGATGCGCCCCGGCTCCTCCGATGGCATGGCGTTTGGGGACTATCAGGCCACGATGGCATTCGACACGTTGGCCGAACCCGATCGGCCGATTGCCCCCGGCGGGGAGAGCCTGGTTGCCTTCGACCGCCGCATCCGTGCCACGGTCGACGATCTCGTTGCGCGGTATGCGGGGCGCCGACTCGTGGTGGTCAGTCACGCTGGGTTCATTACTGGCGCCAGTCGCTACTTGCTGGAAGCCCGTGCCATGTATGAGCGGTCTGGGCTGTTTCTCGAGCTTGGCAACGGCTCGGTCACGGAGTGGCACGTGTCCCGGTCGCCCGGTGTCGGCGCCACGCTCGTTCGTTTCAACGACACCGCCCACCTCGCCAACCTCTAGCCCACCTCTAGCCCACCTCGTCTCAAGTCAACCTGACCGACCTCAAGCCAGCCTGACCAGCGGGCGCGCCCAAATCGCCGAACTGGGCACACCTTTTGCCGCTCCAGCGACGAAAGGTGTGCCCAGTTCGGGATCAGTTCGGGATCAGTTCTTGGCGATCTCGGAGAACGGGCTCTTGGAGTCGATGCCGGGGTCCTTGGGCAGCCCGAGCACGCGCTCACCCACGATGTTTTTCATGACCTCGTCGGTACCGCCGGCAACCTTCATTCCGGGGACGCCGCAAAGCAATGCGCCCCAGGCAAACGTGCCCCATTCACCGGTGTCGGCGGTGATGCGCGGGCCGAGCACGTCGGCCACGAAGTTGGCGGTGCGCCACAAGTTGTTGGTGAGCGACAGCTTCGCCATCGACATCTCCGGCCCGGGGAGCTGGCCGGCCTTGATCTTGTCCATCGATCGCTGATTGTTGAACTTCGACACCTGGAAGTTGATGTAGACGTCCATCAAGGCCTGCCGGGTGAGGTAGTCCTCCGAAAGGCCGAAGTGCTCTACGAGCTGTGCCAGTCGGGTGACCGACGCCAAGCCCATGCCCCCGCCCGAGCCGCCGCCGATGGATGCCCGCTCGTTCATAAGGGTGGTGAGCGCCACGGTCCAGCCCTGGTTCACGTCGCCGAGACGGTGTGAATCCGGCACGCGCACATCGGTAAAGAACACCTCGTTGAAGTTGGCGCCACCGGTCATTTGTCGGAGCGGCACCACGTCCACGCCCGGCGCTTTCATGTCGACCACGAACCCCGTGAGGCCGGCGTGTTTGGGGAGGTCGGGATCGGTGCGGCAGATGATCTCGCCGATGTCGGAGTAGTGAGCACCTGACGTCCACACCTTCTGACCATTGAGGATCCATTCCTCGCCGTCGCGTTCGGCTTTCATCTGGAGCCCGGCCAGGTCGGATCCGGCGCCGGGCTCGGAGAAGAGCTGACAGCCCACGAGGTCGCCGCGGTACATCTTGGCGAGGTAGAGGTCCTTTACTTCGGGCGTGGCGTGGGCATTGATCGTGGGTGCCACCATGCCGAGGCCGATGCCGAAGAAGCTCATGTTCGGGACCGCGTATTTGCTTTCGAGCGACCCGTAGAGACGGTCGTAGGCCTGGCCCAGGTCGCGTCCGCCGAAGTCCGTGGGGCCACCGATCCAACCGAGGCCGGCGTCGAAACGTTTGGCCCGCCAGGCTTGTGCCAGTTTCAGGTCCTCGACCTCTTTGGCCCGGTCCACCTCTTCGAACAACGCCACATCGTCACTGCCCTCACCCCACACGGTGTCCTTGTTGACCTCGACCTCTTTTTTCTCCGCGTTGGCGTCGAGGAAGGTGATGACCTCCTCGCGGAACTCGTCGAGTGTGGGTGCGGAAGCGTCGGCCATGGGGTCCCCTTGATGGAGTGCGCGGTACGGCTCGGGTTCCCGATGCCTCTTCTTGACTGCTCGGTCAATTTATCCGACAGGGCCAGGCAGCGTCGAACGGAGCCGGCAATAGCGGCATGGGCGGGAGGCGATTCGAGCGGCGAGATGTGACGTTTGTCCGGCGCAATGTGACGGCTGTCCTATTCAGGGAATGGGCCTACGCGCCGTTTCTTCATTCAGTTCCGGAGGTGCCCGAGTGGGTGCCACCCCACCCGAAAGGCACAAAAAGATGGCGGCAGTGATGGTTCCCGAGGCAGCCCAGCAGCGTTCCGAGCACCGTGCATCGGCAAAGGTGATCCGTGCCAATGCCGGGCTCAACCCCGCCCTGCGTACCACCGCCGTGGCCGAACTTGGTGCGGCTGCCCGTCGCCTCCGCCAGTCGAACCGCTGGAACGAATCGGCACCGTTGAAGACCAACCGCCCCGTTGCGCCCGTCGCCCCCATCCGCGTGGTCGCCGGCGAAATCGACCGTGCCGCCGTCAATGAATCCGTCCAGGCCGCCGCCACCAAGCGGGTACATCCCGCAGGCGCCAACCTCCCCAAGCGCCTTCGCCTCGTCTGACCCTCGTCTGCCCTCCGCCTGACCCGCTCGCTCCACGTTTCAACGTCAGCCGGCAACGGACCGCTGACAACCCACCCGGCATCCCCGGGAGACGGACCTCCTCCCATCGCCGTCTCTCGGGGCCGCCGATGCCCGGCCGCTGGTCGGCCCCGCGCGGCGCGGCAGAGCGGGCTTGCCCCGGAGCGAACATCCCGGGAACACTTCCTGGCACTGAGCAACGGATCGGCGGAGTCCCACCGTCGGCGGACTTCCGGGGGGAAGCGCATGAGTATCACCGACTGGCATACCCAGTTCGATCACACCAGCCCGGACTTCTACAACAACCCGTTCCCGGTATGGGAGGACCTGCGCGAGCAATGCCCGATCGCCCGGTCCGAGAAGTTTCGCGGCATGTGGGTGCCCACCACCTACGAGGACATGGTGGCGATCTCCTATGACACGGCCACGTTCTCGTCGCGAAGCCCCGTGGTCACCGAGTACCTCAACCTGTCGGAATTCGGCGTGCTCGCCCCGCCCATCTCCAGTGACCCGCCCTATCACACGGCAATTCGACGGCTGCTGCTCCCGTACTTCGCCCCGAAACGGATTGAAGCGCTGCGGCCCCGCACGGAGTCGATCTGCGACGAGTTGCTCGACGAGATCCTGGCCGATGGCGCCACCGGTTGCGATGCCGCCGAGCAGTACTCGCAGCACATACCGGTCCGCCTCATCGCCCACATTCTCGGCGTACCCGAGTCTGATGCGCCGAAGTTCCGACAGTGGGTCCACGATCTGCTCGAGGTCGGCGTGAACGACTTCGGCATCGGAATGATGGCCTTACAAGACTTCTTCGGCTACTTCCGGGAGCTCATGCTTCGCCGACGTGACGAACCCGGCGACGACGTGGTGAGCTTTCTCAATCAAGCCCGCATGGTGGCCAGCGGCGAAGGTCAGGGCGGGACCTTCGTGGAGGGCTACGGCGCTGAGGATGAGCGGCCCCTCACCGATCAGGAGGTACTCGGCGTGTGTTTGCTCCTCCTCCTTGCCGGCATCGACACCACGTGGAGCTCTATTGGGTCGGGCATCTGGCACCTCGCGCAGCACCCCGAGGATCGTGCCCGACTTGCTGCTGACTCCGACCTCTGGCCGATGGCGATCGAAGAACTGCTCCGGGCCTACGCACCGGTCACCATGGCTCGCGAGGTGAACGTCGACGTCGACTACCAGGGTTGCCCGATGGCGAAGGGGGACCCGCTTCTCTTGCCCTTCCCTGCCGCCAATCGGGATCCCGCCGCGTTTCCCGACCCCGACAAGGTGATCATCGATCGGGCCGAGAATCGTCACGTGGCCTTCGGGGTGGGGATCCATCGCTGTCTCGGGTCCAACCTGGCCCGCCTCGAACTGACCGTCGCCGTGCAGAGGTTCGTGGAACGCATCCCCGAGTTCTCGCTGGCCGACCCCTCCGCCGTCACGTGGTCGTCCGGCCAGGTGCGCGGCCCGCGCTCGTTGCCCCTCACCTTCGGCTGACACGCCGGCCCAACCGTTCCGGCGCCGCTCGCCGCTCGGCCATCGTGTGGGCAGGAGCGTGGTGTCTGACGGGGTTCCTGCCCAAACGTTGCGGCTCGGACCGCACGCAATGCTCCGAATCGTCGAATGGGGGTGAGGGCTGGGACAATGGTGGCGTGTTAAGTGTGCGCAACCTCGTCGTGGAGATCGGTGGCAAGACCATCGTGAACGGTGCCACCTTCGAAGTGCGCGCCGGCGACAAGGTGGGCCTCGTCGGCCGCAACGGAGCCGGTAAGACCACGCTGTTCCGGGTGCTCGGTGGGGCGACGCAACCAAAGTCGGGTATGACTCGGCGCGATGGTGCCACCGGCTACCTGTCGCAGGACCCTCGTGCCGACAACGTCCCCGACGATACGAACTGCCTTTCCCATGTGCTTTCCGGTCGTGGGCTCGACGACGCCATGATCCAACTCGAGAAACTCCGACTGCAGTTGGAAGAGGACCCGAGCACCCGCAACATCGAGCGTTTCTCGGAGGCCCAGGAGAAATTCGAGAACGACGGCGGCTACGCGGCGGAGTCTGAAGCTCGCCGACTCGTCGATGGGCTGGGCCTGAAAGCCGATCGGCTCGAGCTCACCCTCGGTGCGCTCTCGGGTGGTGAACGGCGCCGGCTGGAACTGGGCCGCATCCTTTTCGCCGGAAGCGACCTGCTCCTACTCGACGAGCCCACCAACCATCTCGACGCCGACGCTCGTGATTGGCTGCTCAAATACATGCGCCAGTACGGCGGCGCCCTCGTGGTGATCAGTCACGACCTCGACCTTCTCGACGAGGCCATCACTCGCGTGATCCACCTGGATCGTGAGGCCGAAGAAGCGGTGGGCGAGGTGGTGGAGTATCGAGGCACCTACACCCAGTACCTCCGTGCCCGCGACCAGGACGAGGAGCGCACGGCGAAGGTGGCGGTACGGCAGGCGGCCGAGATCGCCCGCCTGTCCACCCTGGCGGATTCGATGCGGGGTCAGACGGCCAAACGTGCTCGGGTGGCGAAGAACCTCGATAATCGTGCCTCGCGCATCAAGGCCGAGCAGATCGAAGGCCCCGCCAAACGTCGCACCTTGGCGTTACGTTTTCCGGAGCCGCCGTCGTGTGGGCGAACCGTGCTCACCGCCACCGACTTGTGGAAGTGTTACGGCAAGGTCGACGTGTTCGCCGATGTGAGCTTCGATATCGGGCGCGGTGAACGCCTCCTGATCATGGGGCTCAACGGCGCCGGGAAGACCACCTTGCTCCAGATCCTCGCCGGGTCGAATCCACCCGACGACGGCACGATGGAACTCGGGCTCAATGTCGATGTGGGCTACTACGCGCAGGAGCATGAAGGCATCACGGCGGGCAAGTCGTTGATCGACCATATGCGTGAAGGTACGGGTCTGGGCGACGAACCGCTGCGGGCACTGATGGGCATGTTCGGGCTGTCCGGCGAGAAAGCTTTCCAAGACGCCGGCACGCTTTCGGGTGGCGAGAAGACCAAGCTCGCCCTGGCCCAACTTGTGGCCGGTCGACACAACCTCCTCCTACTCGACGAGCCGACCAACAACCTCGACCCCATGTCGCGCACCGCCACCGGAGAAGCGCTCGCGGCTTGGCCCGGCACCATGATCATCGTGAGCCACGACGTGGAGTTCGTGCGGGCGCTGTCGCCCAACCGGTGCCTGATGATGCCCGAAGGCACCCTGGATTACTTCACGCCAGACCTGCTCGATCTCGTCGAACTGGCCTAACTCGCCATGCAGGCCGTCCCAGAACCCTAGGGTTCTGAGATGTAGCCGTACCACAACCCTAGGGTTCTGGTACGGTCTTCGAGATGAGAGACGATGAGATCCGCTCGCGCCTCGTGGCTGCCAACCCCTGGTGGAGGGCGGCAGCGTTGGGCGATCCGCCGGATGCGTGGACGATCCATGATCGGATCCTTCGCGCTCGCGACCCCTTCGATCTGGGCTTTCGGACGGAGGTATTGGCCGATCTCGCGACGAACGCGATCAGCGATCACCTTGTCGTGCTCCGAGGGCCGCGCCGTGTGGGAAAGTCGCTGGCGTTGCGCGACTTGGCGGCGGCGATGTGTCGGCGAGCCGACGTTGAACCGCATCAGGTGATTTCCCTCTCGCTCGACGGCATGTCAGCGCGTGACTTGCCCCGAGTCGAGTCGGTCGGGCGGGAACTCACCCGCGTCGTGGACCCCGCACCTCGGGTTTGGCTCCTCGACGAGGTGACCTCGATCGACGGTTGGACCTCCCGGGTCAAACATCTTCGCGACGCCACGCCGTTCGGGGACGACACCGTGGTGCTCACCGGATCGTCATACGCAGCCACGGCCATGGTGGAACGTGATCTCTTCGCCGGGCGCGCGGGCCACCAGAACCTCCGACGGCAACGGATCCTTCTCCCGATGTCTTTTCGCTCGTTCGCCATGATGACGGGCCGCCCGTTCTCGCCAATCCCGGTCAGTCATCCTGCTGACCTTCAGCGGCCGGAGATGGCTGACGTGTTGCGGGCCAACGCCCCCTTCGTCGACGAGCTCGACCTCGCGTGGCAGTCGTATCTTGCCTGCGGAGGATTCCCCCGTTCCGTTGGCGAGTGGCATCGCAATGGCGAAGTGTCCGACTCGTTCCTGCTCGATATCGGCTCGTGGCTGCGACACGACGTTGAACCCGATGCTCACGAGGATTCGTTGCCATTGCTGGTTGCGGCTATCGAGGCTCGAACCGGCTCACCGTTGAATCGGTCAGCGTTGGCCGAAGCCCTCGGCTATTCCGGCCGGTCGGTGTTCGACCGTCGGCTCAGCCGATTCGTTCAGGCCTTCGGCGCGCTCTGGTGCCCTCAGGTCGATGAGGTCGGCCGAGTGGTCCCTGGCGCACAGCAGAAGCTCTACCTCGGCGATCCCGTATTGGCATGGCTCGGGCACCGACTTCGCTCGGGCGTGGATCCGCCCGACTTCACACGGTTGACGGAGGCCGCTCTGGCCGTCGCGATCGCCCGCTCGATCGACGACTTGCAGCCGGGTCGCTGGATTGCCGGCGACACGATTGGTTATCTCCGATCTGGCAACGGCAACGAGATCGACTTCGCTCCGAGGTCCCTCCCGACTCCGGCGGGATCGGCATCGCTCACGCCGATCGAGGCCAAGTGGGTGAGCCAGGGTTGGAAGGGCGCATCAAGAGGCATGCACGCCAAGCTCGGGCATGGCATCGTCGCGACGAAGTCGGTGCTGGATCTGAACGGTCCGGTCTGGGCGGTACCGGCGCCGCTGGTCGCCTTGCTGTTGGCGTGACGTTGCGAAACGTCTACCGTCGCCGCCGTGGATCGCACCCGGCTCGTCGGTATAGGCCTCTACGGACTCGCAGGTTGGACCCTCTTTGTGTGGGGCACCCGCATCTCCAACGCCCTCGGCGATGCCGAGCTGAGCAGCGGAGGGAAAGCCTTCTCGATCGGGTTGTCGGTGGCGCTCATCGCCCTGGCGGTGGCGGCCGTTTTCGCTCGCTTTCGTCACCACCTGATGGCCGCCCGGCTCGCCACGATCTTTGCGTGGGCCTCGGTCGGGGTGTGGATGATCCGGCTCCCGATGATCGTGCTGGCCGACCACAGTGTGGGGTTCAAGGTCGTCCACGCAGTCCTTGGCCTCGTGGCGATCGGGCTGGCGGCCATCGTGCTGTGGGCCAGTCGGGTTGCGTCGGAATCGTCGGACCCTGCTGGGCGTCGGTAACATCGGCGGCTGTATGGGCCAGCCAGTAACCGTCATCGAGAAACAAACCAGCCGCGCCGACGTCGTTCGTTTCGAGACCAATCGCACGCTCTCCGGGATGGGCCACGAGATCTTCCGTTCCCGAGAGGTGGCCACCAAACCCAAGCCGGTCGACGAGATGGCTCGTCGCCTCTTCGATCATGGTGGCGTGGAGCTCGTCCACATCAACGGCAACATCATCACCGTGCAGCTCCAGCCCACGGGTTCCCGTGAGGGTCTCAAAGAAGTGGTGGAGCAGCTGTACATCTATTACAGCGAGGGTGTGGAAGTGGCCTGGCCCGAAGGCGCCTCCCGGGAGTAAGGGCTCAACGGAGGCGGCCCCGCCGGACGTGCTCCTACGCTCGGGGCACCCACGTCTTGTCGGTGAAGTTGGTGAGGTCGCTGGCTTTGAGCCCGGCGTCGGACAGCGTGAGCAGGTTCACCCCAGCAACCACCGAGCGGGTGATTTGCACGGGGTACTGCTGCTGGACCGGGACGCTGGGGACCGGGGCAGGGGGGGCGATGTCGGGGCAAGGATCGGTGACGCACACCACGGTGGAGTTCGGGCCGGCCGGCTGCGGGAACACGCAATCCTCGGCGAGCCCGTTGATCCGAGCGTCGTAACACCCACCGGATGTTTGGCCGGAGTAGTGCTGGATGCGCCCGACCTCCTTGATGCCATCTCGGGTGATGGTGAAGCCGGCCACGCCGAGGAACGCTTGGGCTTGAGCGGGCGAGCCGCAGCCAATTCCCGGGCCGCACCGCTCAACGGCAGCGCCGCCGTACGCCGTTACCGGGATCACCGCCATCTCGGATGACGGCCACCACAGGAACGCCCGGTGGTCCTGTTCCGCTGCCGACGTGGCGCCGGGGATCACGAGCTTCTGAATGGCCCGAGGGTTGGCGGGATCGCTCACGTCGAAGAGCTGCACTTGGGTACCTTGGACTCGGCCGGTCTCGGTGGCGTCTTGCCCGACGCCCACGAGCATGCCCTCACCGAGCGGGTGAAGGTAGGCCGAGTAGCCGAGGATCTTGAGCTCGCCCGCCACCCGCGGGTTGGCTGGGTCTCGAAGGTCGATGGTGTAGAGCGGGTCGGTCTGTCGAAACGTGACGACATAGCCGATGTCGCCGATGAACCGCACCGAGCGGATCGATTCGTTGCGCCCGAGGCCGCCGACCTTACCGAGCACCTTCAGCTCGCCGCCCTCTTCCTTCATGGTGACGACCTGGCTTTCGGAGCCATTGGACGGTCCGTTGCCGTTGAAGCTCGACGTGGTGGCAGCTCGGAGAATGCCGCCCTGCTCGCTCATGGAGAATTGGTTGAGCAGCGCGCCGTCGAATCGTCCGCTGGCTCGGTAGACCGCAGCGCCAGTGGGCGGAAGTTCAAACTTGTGCACGTCGGTGTTCGTGGCCGTGGGCCGGATGCCGCATCCGCGGCAGTCCGGCGGCCGGGGCGACGAGCCCGAGCCCGAGCCTGAGCCTGAGCCTGAGCCTGAGCCTGAGCCTGAGCCTGAGCCCGAACCGCTCGCATCGGCGGGGAGGGGCCAGTCGACGGCGTTGGTGGTCACGTAGAGGTTGGTGGCCGACGCGTAGACCGTGTCGCCGTTGCCCATCACGGCCACATTGGCGGCGGGGTCGACCGTTCCGGTGGGGTCGATGCTCAAGACGCCGAGCACGCCAAGGCCGGCAAAGGTCTTGGGTTTGCTGACGGCGTTACAGGCGAGCAGCTGCTTTTCCGTGGGCTTGGTGCTGAGGCTGGTGCTGTTGCCATAGCTGTACATCCGCGGCAGCCAATCCTCGATCTTGGAATCCTCCACGATCTTTCTGTTGGTGTCCTTGGCGGCCTGCTCGGCACCGCGCCCGTTGGGGTAGACGAAATTGAACGACGCCGGTTGGCTGCTGGTGATGATGCGAAGCTTGCCGTTGGCGAAACGGGCGCTTACCACGGTGCCGTCGACGCCAACTCGGTCGACCACCTTCATGTTGGCGAGGTCCGACGTGTCGACCACTTGAATCATGGCCGTAGGGCCCTGCTGATTGGGTGCGTAACTCGACGATCGGGCGTCACCTTCGGAGGACATCGGCACCGGGCCGCCGCGGTAGGTGTACCCCGACGACAGCACGAGAAGCCGGTCGCCGGCAAGCATCAGTTGTTCGTTGCCGCCGAACTCATTGTTGAGCCAGATGGCGCCGGCCTGGCGGGGAGTGGAGCCAAGGTCGGCGTAGGCGGTGAGGCGACCATTGCTGATCGTGTAGAGCTTGTCGCCGTCGGTCTTCACCGTGTCGGGCTCGTCGACACCCTTCTCCTGGTTGTTGGTGCCGGAGTGGGTAGTGCTCTCGCCGGCGTCACCCGTGGCCGGCATCGACTGCTCTCGAGAGCTGGAGTTCCCGGACGCAGTACCGTCGGATGGGGCTTTTGGGCTCGCGCTCGCGCCAGGGATCGTGGTGGACATCGGGGGCCTTGTTGGTGCGGTCGGACCTTGGCTCGAGGTGGCGCCGTCCTCCAAAACGACGCCCGGTCCGCCGTACGACGAGTTGCCGTAGCCCTGGAGCCCGTAGGCGCTCACGTGGGGAAGAGCTTGCTCCTTCACCCACTTGAGCAGGTCGTCGCAGGAGGAGAAGGGCTCCAATGCCGAATCTCCCGTGATGTTTGGGTTGGCGGCTGGCCCGGTGGTGCCGGTGGAACCCTGTGCCTGTTCGCCGGGGCTGCCGGCCTTGGTTTCGGCACCGGCGCACGACGTGAGCAGCAGGCCGGCGGCGGCGAGGCCGACGGCGAACGAAGCAGGGCGGTTTCGGCGGCGGTTGCGTCGAGAGATACTGCGGATCGAGTGGGACATGATCGGTCCTCCAAGAGGGATCGGCCGGCGGGGGCGAAGGGGATGTTTCCGCCTGGCTTGTCCCGTCAGACGACAGTGTTGCGCCTCCGGTTCCCGCCCGATGGGAATACGTCTGCAAAGATGCGGCGGCTACGTCGTCGTCCCGCCCCCGAGGAGCTACCCATGAAGATCGTCGTCGATTTCGACCTGTGTGAAAGCAACGCTGTGTGCATGGGCATCGCCCCCGAGGTGTTCGAGGTGCGCGACGACGATTTCCTCTACATCCTCAACGAGAATCCGGGCGAAGAACTGCGGGAGAAGATGGAGGAGAGCGTGCGTCGCTGTCCGAAACAGGCCATCGCGATCGAGGGCTGATCCGGCCCGCCGGCGGTTCACCGTTCGATGTACGGATCCATCGCCATTGTCGGCGCCTCGCTGGCTGGCCTCAATGCCGCCGCCTCGTTGCGTCGAGGCGGCTTCGACGGCGACCTCATCGTGGTCGACGCCGACCCTGCCACTCCCTACGACAAGCCCCCGCTTTCGAAACAGGTGCTGGCCGGGTCGTGGGATGTCGATCGCATCACGCTGCCCGGGGCCAAGCCCGACGCCGACCTCGGCATCGAGTGGCGGTTGGGGGAACGGGTGGCCGAACTTGAAATTGCCGATCGCCGATTGCGCCTTGCCGGTGGAGAGAAGATCGCCTACGACGGTTTGGTGATCGCCGCTGGTGCCCACGCTCGCATGCTGCCGGGCGCCGGAGAGTTTGCGGGTGTACATGTGCTGCGGACGCTCGCCGACTGCGTTGCGGTGCGCGATGCGCTCGAGGGTGGTGTCACCGATGTGGTGGTGATCGGCGCCGGCTTCATCGGCGCCGAGGTGGCAGCCACCTGCCGTGAGCGGGGCTGCACCGTGACGATCCTCGAAGCGGCCGAGGTGCCGTTCGAGCGCAGTTTGGGTCGCGTCATTGGCCCCGTGGTTGCCGACCTTCACCACGATCATGGAGTCGACGTGCGGCTCGGCGTGGTTGTCGACGGGATCGAGGCCGACCGGTCGGTTCCCCAAAAGCCGGCCACCGGCGTTCGGCTGTCCGACGGCTCGGTAGTGCCGGCACAGCTCGTGGTGGTGGGCATCGGGGTGGCCCCTTCCGTGGAGTGGCTGGCCGGGTCGTCGCCACCGCTCACACTCGACAACGGTGTGGTCACCGACGCCACCTTGCTGGCCGCACCGGGGGTGGTGGCCGCCGGCGACATCGCGCGATGGCCGTCGGCCCGCTATGGGGAACTGCTTCGCATCGAGCACTGGGAGAACGCCATCCAAATGGGAGAACACGCCGGCCGCACCCTGCTGGCCCACGCCCAGGATCGCCCTGCCGACGCCGAGACTTACGACCCCGTGCCCTGGTTCTGGTCCGACATGTTCGACCGCAAGATGCAACTCGCCGGCCGATCGGGCCCCGACCATGAGGTGGAGGTAGTGATCGGGTCGTTGGAGGAACGGCGGTTCGTGGCGCTCTATGGGCGCGACGGTCGAGTGGACGGCGTGCTCGGCTGGAACCGTCCTCGCCATGTGATGCAGTTGCGGGGGCTCGCCGAAGAGCAAGTGCCGTGGGCCGATGGTGTAGCCCGCGCCCGCGAGTTGGCCTGACTTCGTGGACTCGGTGAACGCCTCAGGGCCTGACTCACCCGTGTTTCCTGCCGAGCGGGCCGATGCCGCCGAGCGGGCCGATCCGGGCGAGCAACTCGTCGACGTGATCGATGAGCACGGCGAGGTGGTGGAGGTGGTGACCCGGGCGCGAATGCGGGCGGAGGCGTTACCGCATCGCACGGTGTTCATTGCCGTGCTCGACCGTGAGGACCGGGTGATCGTGCACCAGCGCGCCGACTGGAAAGACGTTTGGCCGAGCCGGTGGGACGTGTGCTTTGGAGGGGTGGTCGATGCCGGTGAGGCCTGGCGCGACGCGGCGATTCGCGAGCTGGCCGAGGAGGCGGGCGTGGTGGTGTCGTCCTCCGACCTGCGCTACCTGTGGCACGGCTGGTTCCATGCCGCCGGCCCCGATGGCGGCCCCGATGGCGGCCCTGCCGGCGGCTCTGATCGTGAGCTGCACGAGCTGGGCCACGTGTTCCTCGTGCGCCACGACGGGCCGTTCACCTGCCCCGACGGCGAGGTGCAGACGGTCGACCGTGTGCCGTTGATCGACCTGGGGACCTGGCTCGACGATCACGACGTGGTCGACGACAGCTTGGCGCTCGTGATCCCCAGCCTCATCGGCACCAAGTCCTGATTCACGGGCCTGGACAGCCGCGACGTTCGTTTGAGGGAGGATTTTGTCGCGAATCGCGGCAAAATCCTTGTCCAAAGTTGGGGGTCTCGGCTGGTGATGGGTTGCCATCGATGGTTCGGGACTGGTTGTTGGAAGAGAGCGGATCTGGATGAGATTCCGCCCGCATGCGAGCGTAATCTCATCCATATCGCTTCGTTGGGGTGGGGTCGTTGGGGTGGG
>JANOSD010000004.1:0-59420 GCA_031415655.1 Actinomycetes bacterium | reverse complement strand
AATTGATGCGTCTCCCCTACCAAAAACCGTTAGCGGGAGGTGTGGACGAGGCGGGCGAGCTCGGTGCGGTTGCTCACTTCGAGTTTGCGGAGCAAGCTCGACACGTGGCTCTCGACCGTGCGGCGTGAGATATAGAGCCGTTCGCCGATCTTCGGGTTCGACAGGCCCTCCGCCACCAACGCCGCAACCTCGCGTTCGGCGGGCGACACCCGGCTCCACGCCGCCAACGCATTGCCGTCGCCGTCGCCGTCGATCCTCCGGAGGTTCTCAATCAAGGGGACAGACCGGCGGGCTATGGGTTGGGAGATCTCGGCTGGGGGAGTCTCGATCCCGAGCGCGTGCGCTTGAGTGACCGCCCGCTTGGCGAGAAGGGTCGCGCCAAGGTTGTTTGCCGCCGCGATCGCCTCCACGAGGAGCGCCGCTGCTTCGGGGCGAGCGCGGTCACCGCTGCGGACGAGCACGCCAGCGGCGTCGATCGCGCCGTCAATGAACCGGTCGGGCCGTGGGGCAGCGCGCAGATGGTCGACCGCCCGTCGAGCCGCCCGAACGTCGTTGGCGAACATCGCATCGCACAGCTCCTTCGAACCCCGGGCCGTGTCGGTCTGCGCCCGATCGGCGAGGTGCCTCGCCCGCACCGAAACCCGTGCTGCGTCGTCGGTTCGATGTACCGCCAGCAGCATTCGGACGAGGTCGCTGGCGAACCAGATGGTTACTGCCGGCACCACCTCATGGGCCAGTTCCCAAACCACCCAAAGGGTGTCGGCGGCGCGCCCGGCGTCACCGTTCAGTTCCGCCAACCGTGCATCGAGCCAGAAGAGGTAGGGCAGACCGTTCCCGTCTCCACCGGGCGCCGCCAGATCGGTGTTGGCACGAGCGTGGGTATCGCGTGCGCCCTCGATGTCGCCGGCCAGGAACGCCAGCCAACCTTCTGCCGCACCGACGGTGGCCAGGCTGGACCGTGAACCGGTATCGGCGGCCAGGCTTCGGCAGGCGCTCCCCGCCGCCCGTGCGATGTCCCACTGGCCTGTCATCCACCCCACCAGGGCGAGCGCGCTGTGATGGTGCGCCTCCTCGGCGGGCAAACCGGCTTCGGCACAGTCGCGAGCACCCCGTTGCAAAAGTTCAATGGCCCGCGCCGGATCGTCGAGGTTCAACGCCGTGAGCCCGACGTAGACCGCCGGCGACCGACGGACCGATCGTGGGTCTCCCGCCGCAAGGGTCAACGCCCGATCGCCGTAGGCCATTGCTTCCGCGAGGTCGGCACGCCACGCGGCCAAGCGGCATCGGGTAAGCCAGCCACCGATTGCCGGGCCGGCGGCACCCACCTCGTTGGCGAGTTCGATGGCGGCATCCGCCGCTTCCGCGGCGCCGGTGAGGTCGATTGCCCACAAACGAGTGGTGGCCATCTGGGCCAGCAACTCGGCGCGTCGCACCGATGGGGAGAGGTCGATCGCCAATGCAGCGTCGAGATGTGGGAGTGCGGCAACCCGATTTCCATCGAGATGTAATGCATCGGCCATCACCGTGTGGAACCCAATGCGAAGGGCGGCGAGCATCGGCGCGGCGGCGGAACTCGCCGGTGGCTCAAGGTCGGCTTCGAGAAGACGCAGCCCCTCGGACGCTCCGTCGAGTGCGTCGGCGAGGCGCCCGGTCCAGAGATCGGCCCGAACTCGTTCGAGCAGGAGTTCGGGCAGGATCCAATCATCGGACGGCAAAAGATCGGTAGCGACATGGAGAAGGTGGGCCGCTTCGGCCGGTTGGGAACCCACGATGTCTCGCGCCGCCGACCGAAGGATGCGGGCGGCGTCGCCGGCGTCGGCGTCGCCGGGCTTGGCACTCGCAAGGAGGTGTCGGCAGAGTTGGATTGGTGACGCGCCATGGCGCCGAAGCGCGGCGGCAATCGTGCGGTGAAGGGCCTGTTGTTCATCCTCTGGCCAGGCGTCGAGGACCGCTTCCCGCACGAGCTCATGGTGGAACAGGAGACCGTCGGCGCTGCGCAGCACCCCATCGGTTGCCAGGCGGAACACCACCGCCTTTACCGAGCCAACGTCGGAGCCGAGAGCATCGGCGACGATGGGAAATGGGGTGTCGCGAGCGAGCACCGCGGCGGCCCGCAGCACGGTGAGCGTGGTGGTGTCGTTTACGTCGAGTCGGTCGAGCAGCGATCCCCGTCCCCAACCCCCGAGCACCACGGCGAGATACGGATTTCCGTGGATCTTCTGCAGGTCGGCCGGGGAAACCGCAGGTTCGGTGGGACCAAGCTGTTCGGCCACCTCGGCCACGATTCCGGCGACGTCGTCCGAGTCGAGTGGATCGAGCTGGATACGGGTCGACCCGAGATGGTCGGCCCGTTCGAGCAGGTGACGGAGCTCAGGAACCCGCGGCTGCGGACGAAGGGCAACAATCAGCAAGATGCCCCGCTCGTGGGCAGTGCGGGCGACTGCGGTGAGGGTCTGAATGCTGGCGGTGTCGGCCCATTGGATGTCGTCGGCGACGAGCAAGAGGGGAGCGGACTGGGCCAGCTCCTCCACCCGTTCCACCAGCGAATCCTGGACCTGGTACCGGAGGGCTTCGGGACTCTCGTCTCCGTGATCGTGATGCGACTGCAGTAGCTGATGGATTGGATCATCGGCCCGAATGTCGAGCAGCGTTCTCCAAAGTCCGAAGGGTCGCGCCGTGTCGAACCGGTCGGCGGCGGCGAGTCGGATGATCGCCGACGCGCCGGCCGGGCTGGTGAGCAGCTCGCTGACGAGCCGCGACTTCCCCAGCCCCGCCTCACCCTCGATCACCAGCAGCCCACCATGGTGTTCTGCGGCGGCGGCGAGCGCGGCCCGTCCGGCGGCAAGGGCATCGGTGCGCCCGCGAAAGGTTGGTGGCGCCAGCTGGCCGAGGATCACGGCCCACGAGGGTACTTGGGGCGGTCCGGGCTCCGGTTCTCGTCTCCCGCACGCCTCAACGGCGAAACGTTTGGGAGACGAAAACCGTTTGGCGGCGCGAACGGTTAGGCGGAGAAGTAGCCGACGACGTCGGCGATGACGTCGGTTTGTCCGGAGTTGTTGAAGATGTCGATCTTGCCGCCCGTCCCCACCTTGACGACGACGAGGTTGGCAATGGTTTGACCGGCGTTGAAGTTGATGGAGGACGCGTCTGGGAGGGCGGTGCCGGTGGGGAAGAGGCGGAGGTGTGACCCGGCTGTTGCGCCGGTGACCGTGACGTTGACGACGACCGCCGACACGCCCGTGGCCGGTACGCCGTTCTGCCCGGTGATCTGGACCGATCGGGTTTGGGTGTTCTGCCACTTCTGTTGGGTGGTGCCGGTGCCGTCTCGGGAATCGAGCACGCGACCAGGAGCCAACGAGGTGTACGCGCCGCCGGCGGCCGAGAAGTAGCCGACGACGTCGGCGATGACGTCGGTCTGCCCGGAGTTGTTGAAAATGTCGATCTTGCCGCCCGTGCCCAGTTTCACCACGGCGCCGTTGGCGATGGTTTGGCCGGCGTTGAAGTTGATCGAGCTCGCGTCTGGGAGGGGGGTTCCGGTGGGGAACAGGCGGAGGTGCGACCCGGCTGTTGCGCCGGTGACCGTGACGTTCAAAACCACGGCGGAGACGCCGCCTGCCGGCACGCCTTCCTGGCCGGTGACCTGTACCGATCGGGTTTGGGCGTTTTGCCACTTCTGTTGGGTGGTACCCGTGCCATCGCGGGAGTCGAGTAGTCGGCCGGGGACGAGCGGCGTGTATCGGTCGCCGTTGGCGGTGCCGTCGTCGTAGTAGCCCACGACATCGGCAAGCACGTCGGTTTGTCCGGAGTTGTTGAAGATGTCGATTTTGCCGCCCGTGCCGAGCTTCACCATCGCCAGGTTGGCGATCGTCTGGCCGGCATCGAAGTTGATTGACGACGCATCGGGGAGCGCGGTGCCGGTGGGAAAGAGCCGGAGGTGCGATCCGGCTGTTGCGCCGGTGACGGTGATATTGACGACGACGGCGGATACCCCGCTCGCAGGCACCCCTTCCTTGCCCGTGATCTGCACCGAACGGGTTTGGGCGTTCTGCCACTTCTGTTGCGTGGTACCCGTGCCGTCACGGGAGTCGAGCAGGCGGCCGGGAGCAAGAGCATGGAACCCGGGGCCGTCATCGTTGGTGATCGTGACCGTTGCGGCGGTAGGTGCGCCGATCACGGCGCCGGCCGAGGGGGCGCTGATGGCGGCCGTGAAGGTTTCGTTGGCCTCGCCGGCGGTGTCGCCCACGATAGGGATGTTGACCGTGGCGGTGGCCGCGCCGGGGGCAAAGGTGACGGTCTGGTTGGTGATGGCCGTGAAGTCGGCCGGGGCCACGGCGGTGCCGTTCGTGGTGTTGACCTTCACCGACGGTGTGGCCGGGCCGCGGGTGGTGCTGCGTCGCAAGGTCACGCTGGCGTTCGAACTGCCAGCGTTGCCTTCAGCCTTCGTGACCGCCGGCGTGTCGACCGTGATCCGGGGGTCGTCATCGAGGACGGTGATGACACCCGTGCCGTCGGCGATGGTTGCGCCCACCGCGGCACTCAACGTGATCGTGAACGTCTCGTCGTTCTCTGGCGTCGAATCACCAACGACGGGAACCACCACGTTCACGGTGTCGATGCCCGCCGCCATCGTGAGGCTCGATGACGTGGTGGTGTAGTCCGCTGGGGCGGTTGCCGATCCAGCCGTCGTCGTGGCTTGGAACGTCACAGTTCCATCGTTTCCGCCGGAGCGGGTAACGGCGAACGACTTGCCGGCGGCGCTTCCGGTGCTGCCCTCAACGACGGACTGATCACCGATCGTGAGTGCGGGGACCCCCCCATCGTCGTTGATGATGGTGGCGGTCGTGGTGACGGAGGTGCCGAGCACGGCGCCTGCGCTCGGGGCGGAGATGGTGGCGGTGAATGTCTCGTCGGCTTCGGCCACGGAGTCGCCTTTGATCGGAACGGTCACGAAGGCGAACGTGCTAGCGCCGAAGTTGACCGTCTGATTGGTCACCGCGGTGAAGTCGCCCGGCGCGACCGCCGTACCGTTGGCCGTCGACAGCTTCACCGAAACTGGGTTGGGGCCGAGGGTGGTGGACCGGGACACGAAGATGGTGAGGTTCGATGTCCCCGACGCCCCTTCCAGCCACTGCTCCGTTGCCGCCTGCATTTCGATGAGCGGGTCGTCGTCGAGGATCCGCACCACCGCCGTCTTCTGCCCAATGGTGGCGCCGGTGGTGTTGGCGATCGTGAGGTTCACCAACTCGGGGTCTTCGGCGATGCCATCGGTGACGATCGGCACGGTGAAGGTGCGACTGGCCTGTCCGGCGGCGAACGAAACGATGGTGGCCGCGGCCGTGAAATCGGCCGGCGAGGTAGCAGATCCGGCACTCGTGACGACCTGGGCGTTGATCGACCCGAGCAGCGAGCCCGTTCGAGTGACGGTGACGGTGGCGCTGGTGGCGCCGCCCGTTCCCTCCGTCACGATCACATCGGCCACGGACACGATTGGAGGCGGACCATCGTCGTTGGCGATGGTCAGGGTGGCCTTGGCGGTACCGATCGTTGCGCCGGAGGGGTTGGTGAGTGTGAGCTTCACCGTCTCATCGAGTTCGGGAACCACGTCGGCGAGCACCACCACCGGTACCGTCTTCGAGGTCTCCCCGATAGCGAAGGTAACGGTTTGCGACGCCGCGGTGTAGTCGCTGCCGGCGGTGGCGGTGCCGTTCGACGTCGACAGCGTGACCGACGACGCCGCCACGGTGGACCCGGTGCGGGTGAGGGTGACGGTGGCGTTGGAGCTGAACGCCGACCCCTCCGTCTTGCTGGCGTCGCCGACCGAAATCACGGGATTGATGCCGTCGTCGTCGACGATCGTGAACGTATGAATCTCGTTGTCGAGGTTGGTCACAACTGACCCGCCGGACGAGAACCGGGTAAATTCGTCGACCTCATCGATGGCGTCCCCAACGAGTTCGATTGTGGATGTCCCCTCGATGAATCCGGTGGGGAACCGGATGAATTGCCCGGCCGGGAAGCGGACGTCGGCGTTCAAGGCCAAGGTCCCCCCGGATTGAAAGGCGATCGGCACGGCGAGCGGGTACCCCACACCATGCGAAAGACTGGCGGCCACGGTGACGGTCCGGTCCGAACCCGTACCTTCCGCGAACGACGAGGAGATCGTGGCGAAGGTCAGCTCCGGCCGTTCGATCACCACGGCGGTGATGGTGGTCGGAGTGGTGACCAGGCCGAGAGTGAGGTTTCCTGCGGTGGGAGCGAAGATCTCGACGTTGTCGAACGCCCCGACGATCGGGTTCACGGTCTGCAGAACCGGAAACTGATCGCCGATCGCGAAGGTGCGGGGAAAGGGCCCCACGTTGTTGACGGTGAGTTTTCCGGCGATCGTGGCGTCGACGGCGTTGAGAAACGCGGGATGACTGGCGGACATCTGCGCGATCTCGACGCGGGCATTGGTGTTCCCGTCGAGGGACAGCGCGTCGATCCGCCCGCGAGGGAGCGTGTGGTTGAACCCACCAACCGTGATCGTGCTTTGGAGCCCGCCATTGGGAACCGACTCGGTGAGGGCCAGCACGCCCGTGATGTTTCCCTTGGCATCGACGCGCGAGTCGATCCCGGTGCAGGTGACCGTGCAGTCGAGCGTGTGGCCTTGGAAGACGGTGATGCCACCGCCGATCGAGTCGAGGCCAGCCCCGACTACCGCAAAGCTCACCGGCGGGGTTGCGGCGTTCACTTGCCCCTTGCCCACCGTGATGTTGCCTCGGTTCTCGAGGGCGGGGAATGTCAGGGCGGGGGTGCCGAACGAATTGTGAACCCGCAGTTCGTTGCGGTTGATCGACGGTCGGGTGATCGTGCCGTTGTGGGTGAAGTCGCCACTTCGGTAGGTCAGGTCGGCAAAGCTTGTGACGATTGGCTCGGCCACCTCAATCGTGCCGCCGAGTCGGTAGACGGAGAGGTTCAGGGTGCCTCCGCTGAGGTTGGTGAAGCCGGCATCAAGCGACACGACCCCGCCGGCCTCGGTTTCCAGCGTTGCACCGATGGTGACGTACTCCACGGTGAATGGGCCCGAGATGCTCAGGTGCTGGTTGGCTTTGACGATCAGCTTGGCGCCCTCGACAAGCGTGGTGTGTCCGCCGGCGCCGTTGACGATCCTGCCATTCGTCCCATAGTTGCCGCCGATACCTGACGACTTCGTTGTGCCGGTGAGCCGAAGCGTGGAGCTGGTTGGTCCGAGCACACTGATAAGGCCGGGAACCTGCGTATTGACATCCATCGACACGTGGCCGTTACGACCGACGCCACCACCACCTGGACTGCCCACGAAGAGGGTGCCTTGAATGAACCCTCGGTCGATTCGCACGTCGGTTTCGCCGGTAATCGTGAACGTGTTCGGCGACGAGACGGTGAGCAGGCCAATCAACGCCTGCTCCGAGCTGGCAAACCTCATACGGCCACTGGAGGCGACCAACTCGTGCATCCTTGTGGCGTTGACGGGGTCAGTGAAGCTGACCGTGGCGTCATTGGTGACGGTGATCGCAATGATCATGGAACTGATGCCCCACCGAAGGACCGTGACATCGGAGTCGATCACGATGTTGGTGAAGGTGTTGCCACCCACGGCGCAGTCGGTCGGGCCGGGTACACCAACCGGCGTCCAGTTATCGGCCTCGTTCCAGTTGGCGGAAACGCCGGTGCCGGACCACACCTTGCACGGTGCCGCCGCGGCGGGAGTGGCGCTCAGGGCAGCACTGCCGACCGCGCCCATGATTCCCGTCAGAAGCCCGGCCACCAGGGTCAGAATCGTGGCGATGCTGCTTGATCGTTGCCGGCATGACACTGAAGGGTGGGAAGGGCCAGATGAATGGCGGGCAGGAACGAGAGGGGAGAACACGGGATACCTCCGAAGGCGGCAATCGAAATGAGTGCCGGTCCAACGTATGGAATCCGGATGCCATAAGGCATCCGTGAGTTCACGGATTCTCCGTTGAAATGCAAACGCTGAAATGAACACCGGCTCTTGCCCTTCTGGCCATCGGATCGGGCGTTCGTATGGTGAAAACGGTGAGAAATAACAGGCAAGACATCGGCATTGCGGAGCGGGTCCGGGGCGGCGAAGGAGTCCGCGCCGTACACGGTCCTAGACTCAACGACGTGGCGTTTCCTTCTCCGCTGATCCAGGTGGCCTCGTTGCCCACGGCAAAGTCCGCCCTTGGCGAGCAGGCCATTGCCGACGATCTCGCATCGGCGGGCATCGTGATCGTTGATAGTCGGTGGTACCTCGACGGTCGATCCGGCGTCGATGCCTACCTCGCTGGCCATATCCCGGGGGCCAGGTTTGTCGATCTCGACACCGAGCTTGCCGGACCGGCGAGCCCGGTGGAAGGCCGTCACCCCCTCCCGTCCCCGGAAAGGTTCGCGGCGGCAATGACCCGGCTGGGCATCGGACCCCAAACCCCCGTCGTGGTGTACGACGACGCCAGTGGCGCAATTGCGGCGCGCTTGTGGTGGATGTTGCGCGTCTTCGATCACCCGGTTGCCGTGCTTGACGGGGGCATAGATGTTTGGGTGGCGGCGGGCGGGGAACTCGAGGCGGGAGCGGGTGTGACGAGTGATGGGAAGTCCGAGGCAAACGGCCCCGTCCCGCCGTTCCCCGTCCCGCCGTTCCCCGTCCGCCCATGGCCGGCCGATCGGTTCGTCTCGATCGACGAAATCGAAGACCTTCGGAACGACCCGTCCGTGGCGCTGCTCGATGCCCGTTCGGTCGAACGTTTCCGAGGTGACCCGAATCCGATCGACCCTCGATTCGGCCACATTCCGGGAGCGTTGTCGGCGCCCTTTGCCCACAACATGGTGGAAGGTCGTATGCAGGGCGCAGCGTCGATCGGGCAGCGATATCACGCACTCACCGAGGGTTGCGAGCAGGTGGTGGCCTACTGCGGGTCCGGCGTGACGGCCTGCCACAACTTGCTGGCCGTAGAGGTCGCCGGCCTTGACGTGCACACCCGGCTTTTCCCGGGCTCGTGGTCGCAGTGGGGGGCCGATTCGAGCCGTCCGGTGGCGACGGGAATCGTCGCGTCAGTGGCCGAGGTGGTGGCGCTGCTCAACCTGGAGCGGCACCCCGAGGGCGGCTGGTTTCGGCGGGTCTTCGAACATCCCGTGGGCGATGTCGACGGTCGGCCGCTCTCGACTGCAATCCACTTTCTGCTTCCCGCCGGTGAACGTTCGCAGTGGCATCGCATCGACGCCATCGAACTCTGGCACTTCGCTGGGGGTGATCCGGTAGAACTCCGGACGGCTTCGGTGGATGGCCAGACCGTCACCTTCAGCACCACGGTGCTTGGCCCCGATCTGGTAGCGGGGCACGAGCCGACCGCCGTGGTTCCCACCGGCGTATGGCAGTGCGCTCGCAGTCTTGGGGCAGGTCGCGGCACATGGTCGCTCGTGGGCTGTACGGTGTCACCTGGCTTCCAATTCGAGGGCTTCGAACTGGCGCCACCCGGCTGGGAGCCGGGCGACGATCGCTAACACATGCGAGCGTCGGCTCTCCTACACAACATTCAACCGGCGGACCCGCGTGGAGGGACACCCAATGATCGTGAAGATCGATACCGAAGCCAAGACCATTTCCTTGGCCGATGCCGACAACACCGAGAAGCTGCATGCCGAGGTGACGGGTTCGATGAACCCGGCCGCCGTCGACGAGGTGATTGCCGACAACGGTGCCGGACGGCTCGTGGGCGATAACGCGTACCTATCGGTCGCGAAGCTCAAAGAGTGGGCGGCGGGTCAGACCGCCGACGGTTGGGACACCCGATTCCAAACGATGCTCAACAAGGCCGGGGAGCAGGGTCGGATGAACGACGATCGCACCTACGTGATGGCTCAGCTCGTGCCAGCCTGAGTTCAGCCGGTGATGCGGAAGCCGACGAGGCCTTCCGCAGGTTCGTTCGTCACGCGGATCTCGGTGACTCGAGCCCGTGTCGGACCGTGTTGGCACCAGTTGGCAAGTTCGTTCACGTCGTCGGGAAATCCTTCGATGACCGCTTCAACGCGACCATCGGCGAGGTTGCGCACCGTCCCCGAAACGCCGAGGCGTCGGGCCTCGACCTGGCACGAGTCGCGAAACCACACGCCCTGTACTTCCCCGGATACCAGCACTCGTCGCCGAATCTTGGCGCTGCGTGACGAGGGAGAGCTTTCGCCGGTCATAGGGACGTAACGTTGCCGCGTCGGGCGGCCCAATCCCAAGCGGCCCAATCCCAAGCGGTCACGCTCCGGCCGCTAATCTGACGGGGTATCAGAAACGGACCAAGAGGGAGACGAGCATGCTCGAGGGCGCCACACTGTGGGAGCTGATCGAACGTCGGGTGGCCGCCACCCCCGATGCGGAGATGGCGGTCGACGAGAGCGGTCGCCGAATGACCTTTGCCGAGTTCAAGGCTCGAGCCGAACGCACCGCGGCCGCGCTCGCCGCCGACCATGGCATCGGCGCAGGTGACGTGGTCACGTGGCAACTCCCTACGTGGTTCGAGTCCATGGTGTTGGTGGCCGCCATCAGCCGGCTCGATGCGGTGCAGAACCCGATCCTGCATATCTATCGCGAGCGCGAGGTGGAGTTTTGTGTGCGCCAGACTCGGGCCAAGTTGCTTGTGGTCCCCACCGAGTTCGGTGGTTTTGGCTTCGCCGAGATGGCGAATGGCATCGCCGCACGCGTGCGCACTGATGGCATCGAGCTCGCCGTACTCACCGTCGACCGGTCCGTTCCTGACACCGAACCGACCGATCTGCCGATTCCTCCCACCAACGGTGATGCCGTGCGCTGGCTGTTCTATACGAGCGGCACCACCGCCGACCCGAAGGGTGCACAGCACACCGACAACACCGTCCATGCCGTGAGCAAGGGCATGGCCGAGCGGCTGGCCGTCACCGCCGACGATCGCAATGCGCTGGCCTTTCCCTTCCCGCACATCGGGGGAATCACGTGGCTTTTTACCAGCCTGCAGACCGGTTGCACGAACATCTGCTTTCAAGCCTTCGTGCCGGACCAGGTGGTTTCGGTGCTCGATGCCGAAGGGGTCACACTCGCCGGCAGTGGAACGGTGTTCCATCAGGTCTATCTCGGTGCGCAACAGAAGGCGGGCGGGGGACTCTTCTCGAAGGTTCGGGGGTTCCCCGGGGGTGGGGCACCGAAACCGCCGAAACTCCACTACGACCTGCTGGCGGCATTTCCGAGTTCTCAAGGGATCCTGTCCGGCTATGGCCTCACCGAGGCGCCGATTCTGACCATGAGCGGTGTGCTCGACGCATCCGATGAGCTCGCTCGTTCCGAAGGGTCGCCGATGCCGGGCGTGGAGCTCAAGCTGGTCCGGCTCGACGGGGCCTTCGCTGCGGTAGGGGAAGAGGGCGAGGTTCGAGCCAAGGCGCCGCAGCTGATGAAGGGCTATTTGGATTCGTCACTCGACGCCGACGCGTTCGACGACGATGGCTACTTCCGCACCGGCGATCTGGGCGTACTCGACGCTCACAACATGCTCACGATTACTGGTCGCCTCAAGGACATCATCATCCGCAAGGGGGAGAACATCTCGGCCAAGGAGGTGGAAGATCACCTCTATCCCCACCCCAAGGTCGCCGACGTCGCCGTGATCGGGCTGCCCGACGCCGCGAGTGGGGAGCGGGTGTGCGCGGTGGTCCAGTCCACCGATCCCGCCGATCCGATCACTTTTGCCGAGATGGGTGAGTTCTTGAAGGACGCCGGGCTCATGATGATCAAGCTCCCGGAGCAGCTCGAGTTGGTCGACGCGATTCCCCGGAGCCCCGCCGGAAAGGTGCTCAAGCGGGACCTTCAGGCCCGCTACAAGGACTCGTCCCCCACCCGCTGAGGTCAAAAACGACCGAACTGGGCACCCTTTTTGTCGTGGGAGCGACACTAGGTGTGCCCAGTTCGGGAAAAGTCGGGTCGGTCGGGCGGGTCGTGCGGGTCGCTCGGGCGGGCGGCGTCAGTTGAGGCGGGCGGACGCGGTCTCGGTGCGGGCCGCGGCCGAGCCGGCCGGGACGAGGCCGTCCGGGGCGCCGAACTTGTCGGAGAACCCGTTGCCCATCGAGGACCCAGCGCATGGATCAGCGAGCAGTTTGTCGGCGTTGGTGGCCCCTGTCGTGGGGTCGTTCGCCGGGTTGTCGTTGATGTTGGCCACGCCGATGTCGAGCCTCGGGTTGTTGGCGGAGAACACCCCGTCGGGGCTGTTGCAGTTGTCGAGCCAGTAGTGGCCCATGAAACCGGTCTTGCCCATGACCTTGCCGCCTTTGGCTTCACAACTGCTCTTGTCGGAGTTGTCGCCCCCGATCACGAGGGCTCCCTTCACGCAAAGCCCGGAGTGGTAGTGGAACGGCATCGAGCGCACCCAAAGCTCCTGGTTCGGATCAAGGCTCGGGTTCTCGGCGGTGTAGATCATGTAGCTCAAGCCCACGATCGGTGCCCAGGGTTGACTGCCGCCGAAGAGGATCATCTCCGGCTTGTCGATCTCGGTCTTGTCGTCCCAGCCGTTCTTGAAGCAGGCGTAGTGGGCAGCGATGCCGGGGACATAGGTGGTGACTCGGATGCAGCCGGCATTCATGGCATCCTGCGCGGTGGGGTACTTGGCCGCCACCTCTTTCATCTTCTCGACCTGGCTTTCGAGCTTGGCGCAGTCGGACGAAGCAGTCATGGGCGCCCACGCTTGGGCACCGTGTTCGTTGCCTTCACCGTTGCCCGCCGTGGCTTTGGAGTCCTCGTGCTCGGCATGGGAACCGAGGTGGGAAGGGTCCTCTTTGGCGGGGGGGTTCTTGCCCCAGTAGGTCTGGGTGTTGAACGTCCAATCGCATCGATCCTGCGGCTTCACCGTGACGGCGGTGACACCGTGGCCACCGTCGGGGTGGTCGCCGGTGGCATGGTCGCCGGTGGCATGGTCGTGGCCGGCCTCGGCCGCCGCCGAAGCTCCTCCGGCACCGGTCGCGGCGGCGGCGCCACCGTGCGCATGGTCGGTGTGGCCGTCTCCCGCGGCGCCGGTGGCCACTTCCGAACTGTGGCCACCGTGCGAGTCTCCGGCGTGGGACGACGCACTCGGGGAGGCGATGGCGGCGGTGGCGGCGAGGAGTGCAGCAACCGGAACAACCGATCCGATCGCCAACGCCTGTCGGGGGAGGTCAGCGAGGAACTTGGGGTAGGCCAGCACCAACGCCGCGAGCAGTATGAGGCCCGCTTGCAGCCCAACCGCCAGACCATCGATGACGCTGACCGACTCGGCATGGTTCGGGTGCGCACCGAAAGGGAGGCCGCGCGTTCGGCTCACCCCCCAAACTGCAACAAAGGCGAGGTTCGTGGCAATCCCGAGTTGGAGCCAGAGTCGATTCGGTGTGGCGAGCAGGGCACCAGCGAAGATCACCTGGAACCAGCCGCTCAACGCGAATCCGAGTCCTTCGACCATCGACTGCCCAGCGTGGCTGGGAACCATCGCAAAATGGATCGCGGCGGCGGCGAGGGACAGAGCGGCGAGAAGATAGCGGGCGGCGACGCTTACTACTTCCGTTCCGGTATCGGCGGTGGTTGACGGAGTTGCGTCGACAACAAGGTCGACGGGTGTTGCGATTGCCATGGCGATCCCCCGAAAGCTGGCTTGGACAGGATAGATGTGACGGAAGTCGTGGCCATTTGCCTACACGTTTTACGAACGGCCACCCCAAGTGTGTCATATGTCACCTATGGCCTCTGTTTCCCCCCGGTTGGCTCTCCGATCTAGTGTCTGACGAGTCGTCAGGTTTGACGGCGCTCACCGACCGGCGCTTCGACCGGATCATCCAGGAGGACGCAATGGGACTGCTCGACGGCAAGGTGGCCATCGTGACCGGGGCGGGCCACGGCATCGGCCGCGGTCACGCCTTGGAGTTGGCCAAGGAGGGCGCCACCGTCCTCGTAAACGATCTTGGTACCACCCTCTCGGGTGAAGGTACCGGCAAGGATGCCGACCTCACCGTCGACCTCATCACGAAACGCGGCGGCACGGCAGCATCGAACTACGAGGACATCGCCGATTTCGAGGGCGCCGGGCGGATGGTGCAGCAGGCGGTCGAATCGTTTGGTCGGCTCGACATCGTGGTGAACAACGCCGGCATCGCCCGCGACGCCACCATTTGGAGCATGACCGAGAGCGATTGGGATTCTGTGATCCGGGTGCATCTCAAGGGAACGTTCTGTCCCACGCACCACGCCATCAACCACTGGCGTTCACTCAGCAAAGGCGGCGAAGACGTGAGCTACGGCCGCATCATCAACACCACCTCGGGCGCCGGGCTCGTGGGGAACTTCGGCCAGGCGAACTACACCACCGCAAAAGCGGGCATCGCCGCCTTCACCATGACCGTGAGCCTCGAAGTGTTCAAGATGGGTGTTACCGTCAACTGCATCGGCCCCGCTGGTGCCACCCGCATGGCGGCGTCGATCCCTGGTGCCGGCATCGAGGCCAAAGAGCCCGACGAGTTCGACGAGTGGAACCCGATGGACCCATCGCTGGCATCCCCGCTCGTGGCCTGGCTGGCGAGCGACAAGGCCGGGCACGTCACCGGCCAGGTGATTCGAGCCGTGAAGGACGAGATCGTGCACATGCAACCGTGGAGCAACGGGGCGACCATCCGCAAGAGCGGCAAACGGTGGGAAGCCTCAGAACTCACGGCCGTGATGAACGCCGACATCTTCCACTCCCGCGCTCCCGGCTTGCGTTACTGAGCTACCAAACCCCGAGCTGCCGTAGGCCGGGGTCCGGTCACCGCCGGTAGTCTCGGCCGGTGGACGCCGTCGATGAAGAGCTCGAGGCCGCGGAGGACGCGTGCCGAACGGAGCCGTTCGATCCAGAGGTTCACGGCCGGCGGGCTCGGGCGTTGCTGGCCGTAGGTCGCCATGGTGATGCGTTGGCGGCAGCCCGAATCGCCGTGAGCTTGGTCGACGCCACCGCTGGTGCGGCTCACCCAGAGAAATCTGCCGGCGCACCGTCGACTGACCCCGCGCGGCGGCGAGACGTTCTCACGTTGGCGACGGCGGTGGCCATGGCTGTCGACGCGCCCACGCAGGCCATCGAATGGGCTGAGCTTCTTCGCGGGGACGGCGGGGAGAGCGCAGTGGCCGACCCCGTTGGCCCGCCTGACCCCAACGAACCGGTGACCCACGCGAAGGTGATCGCGCAGTCCGTGGCACCACCGCTCGTAGTGGGAACCCGGGTTGTGTCGTTGATCGAGCAGGCCGACGTTGATCGGCGCCGATTGCACGACCACGCTTCGCAGGAATCGGTTGGGCGCCGTCCCACCAAGGTGGTGCGTGATGCGCGAGGTGCGCCGGTCGGGCTCGATACGCCGGGTGGGTTGATTGTCGATGGCACACGGGAGGTGCCGAGCCAGACGTTCTCCAAGTGGGGTCTCCTGGTGTTCGGCGTGCTCTTCGTGGTGCTGTTGGCGTGGCTCTGCAGCGGTCCGTCCACTCGTCCCGGCGGGCCGGGCGGCTCGACACCATGCACCGTGTCGGCTCTCGACCTGCGCGGTGAGCCGGTAACGGTCGACTGCTGACGACGAGCTCGGGTGTGCGTTGCGGGTCAATCAGCGGGATCGTCGATGGTCGCGAATCATGAGAACCGCAAGGAACAACGCTGCGACCAAAGTGATGGCACCACCGGGCCGCAGGCCGGGCGCTCGATACTCGAGCACCACCTCGTGCACACCTGGTTCGATGGGAACCCCCATCGCCATCGCATCGACGCGCTGAATGTCGACCGGAGCGCCGTCGACGGTGGCGGTCCAGCCCTTGGCCCATTGCTCGGCCACCACGAACACCGAGCTCCGATTGGCATTGACGGTGGCCCGAATCTCGCCTCCGCGTGGTCGTTCGAGAGTGATCGACCTGGCATCACACGCAGCTCCGTCGACCTTGGGGTCGCACGTGATCGAGGTCAACGGGGACGCCTGCGGCACCAGTACCTCGTCGAGAGGAAGGTCGCCCAGATACCGCGACCAATCCGGCGTGCTGGTGTCGATTCCCCGGGTTCGGTGCACGAGACGGCCCTCGGCCGCACCTCCAGAGTTGGTCAGAAGCTCGAGCGGGCCATGCGTGGCCACCACGGTTTCGCTGCCGGTCACGGCCTTGCGGGCCACCCGGGCGTCCTCCTCACGACTCCCCGTGCGAATGCCATAGGTGAAGATCGCACGGTCGACATCGATGAGGAAGTACTTCACGCCGTAGCGGGTGGCAAGGAGCTGGTTTACCGGGGTCTGGATCTGGAGACTCAGCGTGAGGTCGTTGTTGAAGCCATCGCGAGTGAACGGATCCATTGCCTCGACCCAACCCTTACGAACCCACGTGCCGCCGTCATACCCGTCGATCGTGCGGGTGGCGGTGGCCAGCCCGGCATTGGGGCGCAAGGCGTCGGTGAGGTAGGGGAAGTCCTCCACGGGTTGCGAGGCAAGGGACAACACCCGCCCGGGATTGGCCCCGATGTAGTTCTCAATCGCCGTGGGCGGGCGAAGGAAACTGTCCGGGGTGAGACTCTGTCGCGGTTCACTTTGGAGGTTGGCGAGACCAAGATCCCCGACGACGGCGACCGTCAGAAACGTGATCACGAGTATCGGTCGGTGGCCACCGATCGCCACGCCGATTGCCGTGAGGGTGAGGACAGCGGCGACACCCCACACGGCGAACGAACCCTGCGCAATGGCTCCAGGAGCGCCGAATTCGGTACCCACAGCAATCGCGAGGACGGCGATCCCGGCAATCGCGAGCGCGCAGTTGCGGGCGTCGCGCCGGGCGACGCTACGGCGAACCATTGCGTCGACGGCGTAGGCGGCGAGGAGCGCCAGGGCGATCACCACCACGAGGTTCCACCGGCCGGGCACCCGCGCCAAGTTGAAGCCCGGAAATCGGAAGAACAGGAATCGGTACGGCCAGCCAGCCTTGGCGCATCCCACGTTGCTGGGGTCGGTCCAATCGCACTGCGGTCCGGCCATCAGGAGGAGACCCCCGAGCACCATTGCGGCGAGGGTGATACCGGTGGCACGCGTCGGCTTTCGACGCAAGAGAACCACCGCACCGAACGTGGCGAGCAGCAGCACCCCCACGCCCACAAAACTGGCCGGCTCGACATCACCGCTGGCCAGCACGGGATGCGCCCCGAGTGGATCGCCGAGCAGCGTCCGCATGGCGCCGCCGAGAGGATTGCTGTACCCGACGGTGCTCGGCACCTCCAGCGTTCGGCCGTTGAGCCCGGCCACCTGGTCGATCTGGAAGGCGATCACTAGGAGCTGTGGAGCGGCGAGCAGCGCGCCGAGGCTTCCGGCGAGTCCGATGCGAAGCAGGGTACGCAAGGCGTTCCGGAGCAGGCCGTTGGACTGCGCCGGACCCGGTTTGCCTTCGTCCCGATTCGCGTCGAACACTCGGGCGGCCGTCCACATGGCGATCACCGGCAGCGCGATGTACGTCTGTTGAGGGTGCCCGGCAAGGAGGAACATCGCGGTGGAAGCGGCGAGAATGGCGGTCGACTTTCCTTCAACGCGGCCGGCTTGAATCACTCGTTCGATGCCAAGCAGAACCCACGGAAGCCAGGCGATCACGGCGATCTGTTCGAACTGCAGGGAGCGCACCATCACGAGCCCGGAACCGAGCACGGCCACGGTGGCGATGAGCGACGCCGGCGGACGCAGTCGGAGCTGCCGGGCGCAAAGCACAAAGACGCCGGCCGCCAAGATGCAGAGGTGGCTCGCCGTGATCAGGTTCATGGCCCGGTCCACCGGGAGCCCCACGAAAAGCCACTTCAGGGGGTAGAGCGCAGCGGTCTGGGTGTTGGCGAGAAAGGGGACACCGCCGAATATTTGGTCGTTCCATTCGGGGATGCGGCCGACGCGTAGTTCGCGCCACAGCACGGCCATGTTGGGTCCCGAGTAGGTGACCGTGTCGTACCGCACGACGTATGCCGCGGGGGACAGGAACGGCCACGCCACGTACAGCGTGAAGAGCAATGATCCCACCGCTTCGAGAATCGCCGGCCGCGACCAACGGTCGGTGCGAAGCGCCTTGGACATGGCTGACAACGATACGCGGACCCCCCGGCCCCAACCGCTTTCTCGAACTGGGCACACATAGTGTCGTTCCCGCGACCAAAAGGGTGCCCGGTTCGGAACTGCTGTCGAACTGGGCACACCTGATGTCGTCCCCGCGACAAAAAGGGTGCCCAGTTCGGAAGTGCGTTTGCCCAGCAAGGAAGTGGGTTGGGGACGGGTTGGGGACGGGTTGGGGACTGGGGTTGCGGTTGTGGGCGGGAGGTGGCATCCTGTGGGCAATGACTTTGGCCCCGACCCTCCTCGTAGTAGTACTCATGTAGCGCACGCCTCAACACGCGTGCGCTCGCCGGCCTCCCGAATCGGGGAGGTCGCTTTGGTTTTCGGGGTCAAGTGGCCGGCCCCAAGTCCCCGGCCCCAAGTCCCCAGCCCTCCCTCCCTCTCCCTCTCTCCCCCTCCCGTCTCGTCAAGCCACGTTCTCTTCCCGCCCACTCCAGAAAGTCCCTCGCCATGTTCAGCGGAACCCCCTCCCACGGCCAGCCCATGAATGGTGGCGAAGCCCTCATCAAATCGCTTGAGCTCGAAGGGGTGGAGGTGATCTTCGGGCTTCCGGGCGGCGCCATTCTCCCGGTCTACGACCCCATCATCGACAGCCCGATCCGCCACATCCTCGTGCGTCACGAGCAGGGTGCCGGCCATATGGCTGAAGGGTTCGCTCACGCCACCGGCCGGCCGGGGGTTGCGATGGTCACCAGTGGGCCCGCGGCTACCAACGTCGTGACCCCCCTATGCGATGCCATGATGGACTCGGTCCCCATGGTGATGATCACCGGCCAGGTGCCCTACGCGTCGATCGGAACCGATGCGTTCCAGGAGTGCGACACCACGGGCATCACCATGCCGGTCACCAAACACAACTACCTCGTGTCCGATCCGGCGGACATTCCCCGAATCGTGCGGGAGGCTTTCCACATCGCCACCACCGGCCGCCCCGGACCGGTGCTCATTGACGTTCCGAAAGACATCGTCGATCCAAAGAACCCGCGCTCGGCCATGGACTGGTATTGGCCCGACGAGGTGGACCTTCCCGGCTACAAGCCGCTCACCTACGGAAATCCCGAAGCGATCCGCAAGGCGGCGGAGCTGATCCTCGCCAGTGAGAAGCCGGTGATCTACGCCGGAGGCGGCATCCTCAAGGCCCGGGCCGCCGAAGAGCTCAAGGAGCTCGCGGAGTTGTGCGACATCAACGTCGTCACCACCCTCATGGCTCGTTCGGCGTTCGCCGACAGCCATCCGCTCGGTCTCGGGATGCCGGGCATGCACGGCAACTACACCGCTATCACGGCCCTGCAGAAGAGCGATCTGTTGATTGCCCTGGGCAGTCGGTTCGACGATCGGGTCACCGGCAAGGTCGACACCTTTGCTCCCGACGCGAAGATCATCCACGTGGACATCGACCCGGCTGAACTGGGCAAGGTTCGTCGCCCGGACGTTGGCGTTGCCGGCGACTGCCGCCTCGTGATTGTGGAGTTGATTCGCTGCATCAAGGAACTCGGTGGCCGCTCCGCCCAACCAAATCGTGATGCCTGGAAACAGACCATCAGCGGTTGGCAGGAGAAGTACCCGTTGGCCTACGTGCAAAGCGAACCCGGCGATCTGCTGAAGCCGCAGTACGTGCTCGAAACGTTGCGCGACAACACCCCGGACGACACGATCGTCTGCTCGGGGGTGGGTCAGCATCAGATGTGGGCCGCTCAGTACTGGGACTTCAAACACCCCTACACCTGGGTGAACTCCGGCGGACTCGGCACGATGGGCTTTTCGGTGCCGGCGGCGATCGGCGCCAAGGTCGGTCGGCCCGATCGCATGGTGTGGGCGGTCGACGGCGACGGCTGCTTCCAGATGACCGCGCAGGAGCTTGTCACCGCCGCCGCTGAGCGCATCCCGATCAAGGTGGCGATCCTCAACAATGCCTACCTCGGAATGGTGCGGCAGTGGCAGGAGATGTTCTACGACGAGCGCTACAGCGAGGTGTACCTGTCGCCCGACCTTCCCGACTACAAGATGTGGGCCCAGTCCATGGGGTGCGAAGGCATGCGGGTGGAGTCCCCCGAAGACGTGCTCCCGGCCATCGAGAAGGCCAACGAGATCAACGACCGCCCGGTCGTGATCGAGTTTCGCACCGACGCTTCGGAAAAGGTCTTTCCGATGGTGCCGGCGGGAATGAGCAACGATGCCGTGCTCACCATCCAAGATCAGATGCGGAAGGGTCGCTGATATGGCCTCGTTCGGAACCTCTGGAACCAAGCTCCACATCCTTTCTGTCGTGGTGGAGAACAAGGCTGGCGTGCTCTCCCGGGTGGCGTCGTTGTTTGCTCGCCGCGCTTTCAACATCCACTCGCTCGCCGTTGCCCCTACCGACGATCCGGCGCTCAGCCGGATCACGATGGTCGTCGACGTCGAGTCGGCCCCGCTCGAACAGATGGTGATGCAGCTCGACAAGCTCATCAACGTGTTGTCGATCACCGAACTGGCGCCTTCGGAGGCAGTGCAGCGCGAGTTGCTCATCGTCACCGTGACGGCCGATCCCGCCACTCGTGGTCAGGTGATCGAGCTTGTCGGGGTGTTCGAGGGGCGCATCGTGAGCGTCGGTCTCGAAGCCATCATGGTGAGTCTCGAAGGCTCACCGGACAAACTCGACGACTTCGAGAACCTGCTGCGCCCCTACGGGATCGTGGCCATCCAACGCACGGGCACCATTGCCCTGCCCCGCCTCCAGTAAGTTTTTCCCGCCCCCAGCCAGACGAACCCAGTCAGACAAACCCAGTCAGACGAAGAAGGAGCCCCCGTGGCCGCCAACGTGTACTACGAATCCGACGCCGATCGTTCCGTGATCGCCAATCGCAAAGTGGCCATCATCGGCTATGGCAGCCAGGGCCATGCCCACGCCCTGAACCTGAAGGACTCGGGGATCGACGTGTCGGTCGGCCTGCGTGACGGCTCGTCGTCGTGGGCCAAGGCCGAGGCGGCCGGCCTGCCGGTCGCTTCCGTGGCCGACGCCTGCAAGGCGGCCGACCTCATCATGATCCTGCTCCCCGATACGGAGCAGAAGCGGGTGTTCGACGCCGAGATCGCGCCGGGGCTCAACCAAGGTGATGCCCTGTTGTTCGCCCACGGTTTCAACATTCGTTACGGTCGTATCGTGGCGCCGGCTGGTGTGGATGTGGCCATGGTGGCGCCGAAGGGTCCGGGGCACCTTGTGCGTCGCACCTACGAAGAAGGGGGCGGCACGCCGTGCCTCGTCGCCGTGGAGCAAGACGCCACGGGAACGGCGAAAGCAGTGGCCCTCGCCTACGCCGACGCCATCGGCGGCACCAAAGCCGGCGTGATCGAGACCACCTTCGCCGAGGAAACCGAGACCGATCTTTTCGGTGAGCAAGTGGTGCTGTGTGGTGGCACCACCTCGCTCGTGCAGGCTGGATTCGAGACGCTGGTGAACGCCGGCTACCAGCCCGAGGTGGCCTACTTCGAGTGCCTCCACGAACTCAAGCTCATCGTTGACCTCATGTACGAACAGGGCATCGCCGGAATGCGCTACTCGATCTCCGACACGGCCGAGTTCGGCGACCTCACCCGCGGGCCGCGCATCATCAACGAAGGAACCAAGGCCGAGATGCGCAAGATTCTCGGCGAGATCCAGGACGGCACGTTTGCCGATGAGTGGGTGGCCGAGAGCGAAGCCGGTCGTCCGAACTTCACTGCCCTCGAGAAGGCTGGCCACGATCACCCGATCGAGCAGGTCGGCGAGCAGCTTCGTTCGATGATGCCATGGATCTCGGCCGGCAAAACCCGTGTGCAAGACGCCTCCGGCGGACAGGGCTGATCCGTCCGCTCGGCCGAACGGCTAGGCCCGACAGACGGACAGGACGGGTAGGGGCGCACCCGTTTCCGGCATCCCCGTCGTGGCCGACCATCCGCACGAACCGGCGGATCCGATAGCGGATCCGCCGGCGGCATGGGAGGAGGGGTGGACGTGATGGCGGAACCGGCGGAGAGAAAAAATGGCCGCAGCTCGATGGAGCGCAGCCATGCCTCGGTGACGGCGTGGCTGTTCCGGCCAATCGTGGTCCGGACAGTGGTCGCCGGATGCCAGATCGTCGCCACCCTCTACACGTGGAACCTGTGGCAGGTCCGCGATACCCCACCCAACCTCGCGGTCATCGGGGTACTCGCCGGGTTGCCGTTCGGCGTGCTCATGGTGGCGAGTGCGGCGGTGGCCGTGGTGCGTCCGCGATCCGGCTCGGCGATCCATGCTGGCGTCTTGCTCGCGGCGATGCTCGGCGACCAGTTCCGGATCCAACCCGAGTTCGTTTCGTTGTCGATCGTTCTGCTGGCCTTGGCCTACGGGAAGATCGGACGGACGATCGGACTGGCGCACCTGGCATCGTTGTGGTTGTGGGCTGGTTCGAACAAGGCGCTGAGCCCAACGTGGCCGGTAGGCGGCGCCGGTTTCATTTCACGATCGCTACACATGGGAGGACTGCGCCCGATTGTGGCCGTCGGCCTGCCGTTGTTCGAGTTCGCCCTTGGCGTGGCCGCATGTGTGCCCCGACTCCGTCGACACCTGCTCATCGCCGCGGCGGCGTTGCACCTCGCCATCCTCGGCACCTTGATGTCGGCGTGGTTCAACCTGGCGGTGTGGCCGTGGAACCTCGCGTTGGCGTTGGCGGCCCCGGCGTTGCTCCGGCGACCGGCGCTGGCACCGGACGGCTCAGTCGCGCCGGGAACGCCGGGAACGCCGGGAACGCCGGAGACCTCGGCGGTCCCGACGACTCCCTCCGTCGTTCCGGCAAACAACGCGCGTAGTCATGGTCTCGCCGATCGACTTCCGGTCTTGGCGATCTGGGCGGTGTTCCTGCTCCTGCCGGCCGGCTTCTACCTGGGGCTGGTCGATACGTATCTCGCCCACAACTTGTATTCCGACAACACCGCAGGGGTGCAATGGTGCTCGGCCGGCGGCCGGTGTCCGGCGCCGTCGTCCACCGAAGGTCGTACGCCGCTTCGTGTGCCCACCCCGCCCGAGGAGCGGATCTTCGTGGCCTGGTTCGAGGCTCGGTGCGTTTCCGGCGACACGTTGATCGTGCGAGTGCCCGAGGTGCGCATACCGCGCGCCAACGCCGGAACCACTCGCTACACCTGCCCGAGGTCCTGACCCCGGCGGGGGCTCAGCGGCGAGTGGCCACGATGAACCGCCGACCCTGATCGAGGAAGGTGCCGTAGCGGTGCACCTCGGACCGTTCAATGGTGTAGTAGCGCTCGATCAGGTCGAGCGTGCGATGGAACTCCGTGCCCTCCAACTCCGGTGGGTGCGACTCGAAGATCAGCCGCCCGCCCGGTTTGGTGAAGGCGTGGCACCGTTCGAAGTAGTCGCTCAGGCTCTGACGGGTATTGCCGTCGTAGGTGTGGTGGTTGGCAAACGAGAGCACGTCGTCGTAGTGCTCGCCTTCAGGCATGTCCTCGAACGCGGCCACGGTGAACGCCACGTTGGTGCGCCCGAGGAACTCCTTCCCTGCTTCGGCGATGGCGATGAGGTAGGGGTTCAATTCGAAGGCCACCACCCTGTCGGCGGAGGACGCAATCGCCAGGGACAGGAAGCCCGTGTTGCAACCGATCTCGAACACGGTGCGCCCGCGCACAAGATCGGCGAGACCAAACGCCTGCACGCGGCCCGTCGTGTTGCGCAAACCGGTGATTCCCAGCTCGTCGGAGGACTGGTAGAACCAACCCTCGCCGTAGTCATAGGTGGGCCATTGTTCGGTCTGGAGAGCGAGCTGCGCATTGAGTGCGCGGTGAAGCGCTCGGCGCTCGGGATGACGGCCGAGGGCGTTGTAGTCGTTTTGCCGGTTGTGGATGCTCGTGGCCCGCAGCGACGAATTCGCCCGAAGGGCATCGATCATAAGTTTCAGCGGAGCGACGACGGACGGCTTGGCGTAGTAGCGCTGGTAACGAGCCGGCGGTGGGCTGCCCCGCTTGCCAACAGTGGTGATTTCGACCTCGTCGGTGTGTGCGCTTTTCGCCGGCGCCGTGTAAAGCAAGCGAAGCGCCCGTGCCTTCACGGTGGCGTGCATGAAGTGAAAGGTCACTCCGGTGTTGAGATCCTGCGGAGTGCCGGCAAGTGAGCTCACTGCCGAGGCGTTCGTGAGCACGTCTCCGACGAGCAAGTCGGCGCGGATCAGTGGATCGATGAACGAGAACAATGCTCGGTACAGCGTGTCGTCGTCGGGGCGGGGGCCGGGGGGAAGTTCGACCGCGAGCGGGGCGAGTTCCTTGGTGGCGAGCACATCGCCGTCGTCGAGCCCTGGCGTCATGAAGAAGGCGGCAACGCCCGGCCGGCCTCGTGTGAGCAGCGACCACAACAACACATCGGCTCCGCGCACGTGGGGCAGAAATCCGGTGTGCACGTGGATCAGGGAGATCCCGGGGATGGCGAACACCGGCTTCGGGATGATGCCGCCACCGGTAAAGAGCACGGTACCCACGCCGAGCGCTGTGAGGGCGGGAACCAGACCGGGATCTTTGTAGCCGTTGGCGGGAAGGCGTATCACCGTGTCGGCGAATCGTTCGTAGTGGAAGTGGGAGAACATCTCCGCGTAAAACGCCATGGGGTCGGGAACAACGGGTTCCATGGCGTCGGCAATGGCCCGAACAAGGAGCGGATGGTCCCGACGAATGGCGTAGGGATGGTGGTTGTTGGTTTTATCCTGCACCCGCTCAGCCCAACGCAACAGGCCAACGTTCTTGAGCCCCGCCGGTCGTTTGGCCTTGGCGGTGAACGGGTCCGCCACCATGACCACGATGCGTTCGGGTCGCAGCCCTTCCCGTTCCATGCGAACGAGGTAGGCGCGGGCCTGCGGGCCGTCGTGCACAAGCACCGTCAGCGGAAGGTTGCTGGTCATGGTGTCCCCTCGGGTGACTCGCCTGGGGCGGCGAGCGCATCGAGCAGCTCGAGGGCCCAGGCCCGAAGCGCGGGGATGTGCTCGGAATCGGCGTCGTGCAGATCGAGGGCCTTCAGGGCCGAGTTCAAACACTTCAAACCAAACGGTTCGGGGGCATTTGGGTGGTCGGGGGCATTTGGGTGGTCGGGGGCATCGGGGGTGGCAGCCCGGCGGAGGAGTTGGGCGGCGACAACGGCGGCGTCGGCAGGTCCGCCGTCGAGTGTCTTCTTCACATCGATCTGTCGGCACAGCGCGGCGAGCGCGTCATCGTCGGGACCGGCCTCAGGGCCGAGCAGTTGTTCAAGGATGGGCTGGCGATCGAGGGTCATGGCTTGGCGTTCGGGGTGGCGGCGGACGTTGGGGCGGGACCAGTGGACACCCGTTTCATGGCCCCGCTGGATCGGCGATCGTGAGCGGAGCGAAAGGCGTCGGCCTGTGCGGCGATGTGTTCGGCGGCGACGATGCCGCTACCGCCGACATTGTGGATCGAACGGGCCCGCACCTCCCGGATCCTCGTCGGGAAGTCCTGGTCGGCGTGGAGGAGTTCGTGGGCGGCTGTGGCGACCGATGAGATGTCGCGGCGGTGGAGCACCCGCCCGATCTCACGCCGAATCTGAACCTCGAAGGGTTCGATGCCCAGTTCGGCATACCTCGGATTGTTCACTTTGGGCTCGCCGTCGATGAAGAGCACCGGCCGTTCGAGCCCGAACGCGAACTCCAATGCCGCGCCGGACCAGTCGCTGACCATGAGGTCGCTCCGAAGCAGCGTGGCGAACCCGGCCATTCCATCATCGAGCGAGAACCGGTTGTGGCTTCCAAAACGCTCTAGCAACGCGGGGATGGCATCGGGCGTGCGCTTTCGGGTCATGGGATGGGGACGGGAGATCACCTCGAAGCCGCCATCGAGGAGTGCGCCCACGACCTCGGTCCCGATCGTTTCGAAGAGGCAGGTCGGGCCCCAGGATGGCGCCACGATGGCTACCGGGTGGGAGGCACCTACGCCGCGGGTTCGAGTTTGGCCAGGCGGGGAGACGGCAGCAACATGGTGGCGGATCGTGTCCAGTCGGCCGTAGCCATGTTCGATCAGTTCCTTGGCCGGAAGGTTCGCCTGCACCTCGCGGGCACGTATCTCGGTGGTCATATAGGGCCCCACACAACACACCGAGTCGTAGTGGTCGAAGCCGTCGGGTTCGTAGATCATGTGCGTGCTCGCCATCGAGTGGAAGACGTACACGTATCGAGTGCCAAGGTCGGCGGAGTAACGAGATCGGGGCAGGATGGAGATCCCGAGTTGGGGGACGGTCGCCACCACGATGCCGGCCCGGAGGGTCTGAAATAGGTAGGCGCGCGCCAATCCGGTGTCGGTGAGGTACGCGCAGATTCTTGGATCCTGACGCTGGAGTATTGGGTCGTGGGGCGACGACGTGAGATAGCTGATCGTGCGTCGCATCGGCCCCGTGAGATGCCGGATGATCGGTTCGAAGTGGGGCCACGAACTGCCATCCTCGGCGTAGAACACGATGTCCCGTGTCGGCTCGGGGGCGCGGCGGAACGTCCGGTGATCGCGAGCGACTCGCACTGCCTTCATGTCGGAGGTTCGCCCAGCGTGCAGTAGCGGTCGAGTTCACCGCGGGCGTGGAGGTCGTCGAACACGCTGAGGTCCTCGACTGTGTCGACCTCAAGCCACCCTCCGTCGACGGCGACGCCGCGAAGAGGTGTGACGTGATCGATCAGGTGTTGGAGGAAACTCGTCATGAACATGTGGTCGCGATCGCGACCCTCGTACGGCCCATCGGGATCGAGCGTGTCGTAGGAGGTGACGATGACCGGCGCCAACGCCGCCGGCACGCCGATGAGGCCCATGTATTGACCCTCGATCTCTTCGAGACTCGATGGCGGGCGGCCCAGTTCGCTCACGGTTCCGTCGGCGGCGAGCCGGAAGGTTTCGGCATCGGTGAGCGGGTCGGCCATGCGAAGTTCCCAGAGTTGTCGCCAGGCACGATCGAAGGTGATCGACACCATGGGCACCGCCGGTTCCGGAGGCGTGAGCGCTTCGACCAATGCGCCCACAACACGTGGCTCGTAGACGAGATCGCCATAACAGACGAGGACGTCATCGGTGCCGTCGAACAGGCGACGGGCGCACATCAAACTGGCCACCATGTTGGTGTCGTGGAAGCGAGGGTTGTGGACCGTATCGAAGCCCAACTTCTCAACCTGATCCGATCGGTAGCCGGTGACGACCGTGATGCGACTCGCATCAAACCCTGCGATGTTCAATGCGTCGACCTGGCGCTGGAGCAACGAACGGCCGGCGAGCGGGACCAAACACTTGGGCTTGTCGGCGGTGTGGGGCCGAAGGCGGGTTCCTTCACCGGCGGCGAGGATGATGGCACGCATCAGGGAGAGCTTTCGACGGAGAGGAGGGCGGAGATCACGTGGAGATCGGCAGGGTGGGCTTCGGGGCGTTCGGGGTGCCACATGATGCCCACCTGCGGGAGCGTCGGGTGGGTAATCGCTTCGACGGAACCATCGGCTGCGGTAGCGATGGCGTGCCAACCGGGGGGAATCCCGTCGGTGTGGAGCCCCCATCCGTGGAACGAGTTCACCACTCGCCCATCGGCCAACGGCCAACGGGGGTTTTTGTCATCAGCGAACACCACGTGGTGTGCGGCCACATGACCCTCCACCTTTTCCAACGTCCCGCCGTGGTGGTGAACAAGCATCTGCATGCCCCGGCACACGCCGAGCACCGGGAGTCGTCGCTCGGTGGCGTCGTGGAGGAGGCGGACCTCCGTGCGGTCGCGCTCCGGGGCGGCATCGTTCGCGCCGGGTAGGTGGGCGAGGTCGTTGCCGCCGGTGAGAATCAGCAGATCAAGATCGAGGTTTCGGGTGTAGGAAACCGGATCGGCGAGACGGTTCGGGATCGGCACCGCAAAAGCGCCGAGCGCTTCGAGCAAGGGGACCCACGTTTGGTCGAGCGCATCACGACGTTCGTCGCGGTCGGGGAGGCTGCTCACCCGCTGCGTCAGGCCGATGCGTGGTGGGAGTGGCATCAGGCGACCACGGTGATGGTGCGACTGGCGCAGTCGAGGCGGAGCACGTGCGCGGTCTCGATCTGCGCGAAAAGACGTTCGCCGACGCCGATGGCCGCCGGCAACGACAACTCTGCCGCACGGACGGCCATGTGACTGTTGGCGCCACCGAACATGGTGACGAGGCCGCCAAGGTCGCGCGCCAGCAGCCAGTCATAACCGGGATCAGCGTTCGGGATGAGCACGATTCGGCCGGCGACGTCGAGATCGGGCGTGAGATTTCGCACCACGACCGATCCCTCGGCCGTGCGCTGAGTGACGAAGTTCGGTTCCGCCTCCTCCTGCTCGAAGCAATACAGGTCGGCACCGCTGCCCACTTGACCCGGAAAACACAATCCCTGGGTAATGAGGTAACGCTCCCTTCCTTCATCGGCTCGGGCCCGCAGATATCGATCGGGGTCGATGGTGGCGTCGCGGCAGTGCAGGATGTCGGTGATCTGGAGGTACGCCAGGTCGTTGCGATCAAGACCGACGGTGTCGCCCCACGCCGCAATTGCTTCAAGGGCTGCGCTCAAACCTTTGGTGAAAACGAACTTGCCTTCCTCCCGTCCGGCGATAGCCGAACGGGCAAACAGGTCGAACGCGCTGGCGTCGAGGCTGAGACCGATCTCGCCGAGGGCGCCCGTGATCGCCTCGGCGGTGCGGCGAGTCCATCGGAACGTTTGGTCCGTGGTTTCGTGGTGATCGGGGAGCCGTTCGCCGGCCCGGGTGGCCTTTACCACGGGGCCCAGATACAGCTCGGCGGCGGTGGCATAACAGGGGCTGGTGATGTCGTAGGTGCCGGGCCGGAGATGGCCGTAGCGATGTACGAGCTGCGACCATGACAGGTCGCCGGCGCCAACCCGTCGTGCGTCGGTTCGCATACGGCCGAGCACGGTTTCCACTGAGGCGAGGAACTGGGCGTGCTCATCGGGTGGCAATGCGCCCACGGCGGTGAGCGATCGCAACAAACTCGTCGCCACGAAGGCGGAACGGGCCAAGTGGGCGAAGGCGACGGTGGCATCGCGTCGGACGAGGTCGAGTAAGAGAAATGCTCGGTCGAGCGGCGGCGATGCCGTCGGGGGTCGGGCGAGCAACAGATCGATTCGGCGCGCCACGTCGGCGACGCCGTCGAGATCGCCTCGTGTGCGCCGAATCCCGTTGTTGGTTATCTCACGAAGGGCGTCAGCCAGTTGCGTGATGTCGTTCGCATCGAACCCGAAAGGAACGAGCCGTTCGTTGGTGAGGGTCTCGAAATCCGGGGTGAGGCACGTGAGAAGGATGTCGAACTCCACCTTGTCGTGCAGGTGGGGTTGCTCGGCGAGGGAGGCAGTGGCCCGATCGACCAGGCGGACCGCCAAGGAATCGGGCAGATCGGCTGGGATGAACGAGGAGAACGTGGCGCGAATGTCGACGTACGGGTGGCCGCCAAGATCAACGAGGAGGGGGCAAGGGCGGACGTCGCGGTAGCCGTACTCGGCCCGTTGGCGGGCCCACACATCGTCGGTGATGAGGTGGCGATAGAGCGAGAAGGCCAGCGGCTTCGGTTTCGTGCCAATGATCTCGGCGGGGTTCCAGTCCGCCATGACGCTGTAGCGGGTGGTGGCCCCCACGAGGTTGGGAGGAGCGGGGGAGCGCCGCTTGATCAGTTCCGCTGACGCGTCGAGCGTGTGAAGAATGGCGTCGTCGTCGATGTTGGTCTTGGCGCGGTCCACGGCGATTGGGCGCACCTGGAGGACGTGGACCTGTGCATCGCCGGTGACCGCAAACTCGATGTCGAGAGAGTCGTGACCGACGAGTGTCTCGATGCGCCGCACGGTGGCCAACACGGAACCAAGATCGGCGTGTTGCGGGGGTAGTTCCGTTGCCCCTCGATGTACGAATACGGTGCGGGCGTCGGCGCCTCCCGTGACCGTGTCGGTGCGGTGCGAGCGATCATCGAAATTCACGACGTACCAAGGGGCACCAACGGCATGCGTTCGGGTCATCACGACGCCGCTCATCCGCACGTCGGTGAGCATGGCCTGTACGAGCACTTGGTTCTCGAGATTTTTGGTGCGATAGGACGCGAATACTTGCGTTACCGCAGCGGCGATGGAGTCGGTGTCGGCCGCAACATCCAAGAGGCTTTCGTGCTGGCCCGCGCCGGACTCCGTCCAACCGTCCTCACTGAGCGCACTGCTCCGGACGATCAGCGGGGCGACGGGCAGGGTGCGCCGGATCCGGTCTTGCACCGCATCAGGATCGCCGAGCCACTCGTCGTGGGTGAACGCCACGAGTACGCCAATCTCGCCACCGTGATCCATGGCGCTCAATCGAGCCAGCGACTCGGCCTTCGTGCCGAGCACAAAACGGGCGAGATCCTGCGGCGCGTCGAGTTCGGCCCAATCGCCGGCAAGATCGACCGCAACCACACGTTTGCCGGCGTTGAGCAGATGGGCAACGAGTTCCGGGAGCGACCCCCGCTGGGGGAGTTCTCCCGCGACAGAAGCAGCGGCGCTCGACAATCGAAGGAGGCCGGCAAACTCGGCGACGAGTGGGTCGTCGGGCCCCGCTTCGGCCAGCACGCCCATTGCTTCGACCGCGGTTGCGTCGTGGCTGAGGCGCGCTTTTTCGGCATGCTCGAGACTGTCCGCGCCCCGCCCGTCGTAGCGGGCTCGCCATGTGGTGTCGACGGCGAGGACGGCGTCCGCCGTGGGATCGGCGGCGGCAAGGGCCGACACGGCCGCCGGTCGGAAAACCACATCGCCGTAGCAGGCGTAGACGGTGGAGGGGACGGCGGGGCTGGTTGGCTCGAACGTCGCGCCGTCGGCCGGGTTCATTGCCAGCATCAGGCTGTGGGCGGCGCCGCTAGTGGACCACGATGGGTTGAGGATCACCCGAACGGCCGGGAAACGCCGAAGCACCGACTCCGCCTTGTACCCCGCCACCACGCGCACATCGGGATGGGGGAGTACGGCAAAGGCGGCGAGCAGCCAGTCGAGGACACGCCCCCGTCCATCAACATCGAGCACCGCCGACGGGGTGCCCCCACGCACCGAACGGCCGGCGGCAAGGATGGCCACCACGGGGCGTGCGGCGTCGGGGCCGACATCAGACATGGCTGGCGATGTTACCGGCCCTGGTTACGGGCAGCGGCTACCGGCAGCGGTTACCGGCAATGGCTTCGGCAATGGTCTGCTGCGATGACGACTAGGGTGCGCGTCATGACTGATACCTGGGGCTTCGAGACACGTCAGATCCACGCCGGGCAGGAGCCCGATCCCACCACGGGTGCCCGTGCAGTACCCATCTACCAGACCACCTCGTACCAATTCCGCGACACTGCTCACGCTGCCAACCTGTTCGCCCTCGCCGAGATCGGCAACATCTACACCCGGATCATGAACCCCACCCAGGGGGTGTTCGAGACTCGTATCAACAGCCTCGAGGGCGGCTGCACCACTGCCGTGGGCTTGCCCGGCACGTTGGCCGTGGCATCGGGTCAGGCGGCGGAAACGCTGGCCATCCTCAACCTCGCCGAGACGGGGTCCCATATCGTTGCGTCGGCGGCGCTCTACGGCGGCACGTACAACCTTCTGCACTACACGCTCCCGAAGATGGGTATCGAGTGCACGTTCATCGACGATCCCGACGATTTGGGCGCGTGGGAGGCGGCGATCCGTCCGAACACCAAAGCGTTGTACGGCGAGACCATCGGTAACCCTCGCAATGATGTGCTCGATATTGAGGGCATCTCCGCCCTGGCCCACGCCAACGACGTTCCGCTGATCGTCGACAACACCGTGGCTTCCCCGTGGCTCATTCGGCCGCTGGAATGGGGGGCCGACATCGTGGTGCATTCCGCCACCAAGTTCATTGGTGGCCACGGCACGTCGATCGGTGGGCTCATTGTTGATGGCGGCTCCTTCGACTTCGCCGCCAGCGGCAAGCACCCAATGTTCACCGATCCCGATCCGAGCTATCACGGGTTGGCGTATTGGCCTGCGCTCGGTGCCGGTTCCTATGCGCTCAAGGCGCGGGTGCAACTCCTCCGAGACATCGGCGCTTGTATCACGCCGTTCAATGCCTTCCTTTTCCTGCAGGGTCTTGAGACGCTCAGCTTGCGAATGGAACGTCATAACGCCAACGCCGTCACGGTCGCGAACTACCTCGCCGATCACGCCCAGGTGGAGCGGGTGCAGTTCGCGGGGCTCCAGAGTTCGCCGTGGCACGAGCGGGCGACCCGTTACACGGGAGGGAAGGGGTTCGGATCGGTTCCGGCGTTCGTGATCAAGGGCGGCGCCGAGGCGGGCCAACGTTTCGTCGAGGCACTCACCCTGCATAGTCATGTGGCCAATATCGGTGATGTGCGCAGCCTGGCCATCCAGCCCGCCACCACGACCCATAGTCAGCTCACCGAAGACGAGCAGAAGGCCTCAGGGGTGGAGCCCGGCCTTGTTCGGTTGTCGGTCGGTCTCGAGACAATCGACGACATTCTGGCCGATCTCGACCAGGGCTTCGCGGCCGCCGCCGGCTGACCTCGGCCGGAAGAAAAACGCAGCGGTCGGATCGTCGAAATCCGATCTGCCTGCCAAGCGTGGACCAATGGTCGTTGCGCTCTACAGACAGGTTTCGATCGGCCGGGCCGCGTCTTCGGGGATCTCGTACACGTGGACCGCAAGTTCGCGGAGACCATCGGAGGTGCCGGCGGACCCGGTAGTCATGCCGCTGTAGGTGAATGGCCGAGTGTGCACGATCCGGGCGTCTCTACCCGCATCTGGGCCGTAGACGTCGCTGATGAACTTCCGAACGTCGGGGTCCTCGCCTGCTTCGTTGCCTCCGTGATTGGCGATGTAGCGAACGCCTCGGCACGAAAGAAAGGATCGGAGCGCCTTGGGGCCTTGACGCGACGCGTCGTAGTAGGCCCGGGAGTTGACCACACCGTCGAGATTGATCACCGATCGGCGAGAGAAATAGCCAAGAGCTCCGGCATCCCACGAGGCCAATACGGCGTCCGGCGCAAGGTTTGAATCTACCCAGGCGCCGGCGTCAGCGTTGGCAATTTGAATCGACCGGAGATTCGGATCGGCGAATTGACGGCCGGTGATCAGGAAGGCAATGAGGAGGGGCGCGGCAAGCATCACCCACACGGGTAACAGTGCTCTGTTGGCGTCGACCCCCTTCTTGGCCGTTCGAATGGCCTCTTCGGCGAAATCGGAGGCGGCGAGCGGGAAAAGAGCGAGGAGATAGAGCACGACGGGGCAGAAGTACCACAGCCAAATCTGGGTTTGCAGCGTGAGGTAGTAGCCCACCAAAAGGATACAAAACGATGCGAACCATGAGGTTCGATGGACGAATTCACCGGTGCGCGCGAACCGAGTTGGGGTCGACCGGACGGTGGCGGGTCGAGCGGGAGTGCCAGCTGTGAGGGTGGTTGCGTGCAGCCGGAGGATGCCGGCCCGTTGCACCAGTGCGGCAACGGCCACGCAGCCGAGGAATGCTCCGACGTTTCCGACCGTTGGCTCGGCCCGTTTCACGAGACCACTGACTTGCAGCAACCCTCCGTAGACCTCGCTGTTCGACCAGAGGTACACCACGATGGTGACGCCCGGAAGGGCAAAGAGCTCAACTACCTGGCGGGTGGGACGAGGTCGCACCCGCATCCACTCGACCACCACCCCGGCCGCGATACACGCCAACAGGAACGCCGCGTCAGTGCGGGCCAGAAAGGCAAGCGCCAGTAAACCCGACACCCCGACGCGCTGTCGTGCGGAGATACCGGACAGCCATTGGCCGTCGGCCCGAACGCCCCACCAGAGGAGCAGGGCCAAGATCACGACCGAGATTCCGGTTTCGAGGCCATTCACAAACGTCTTGACCACGAACGGGTTGCCGGCGACGAGGGCAAAGGTCACCGCGAGCAGCAAGGCCCCGGCTTTGAGAGTTGCCGGTTGTTTCGCTCGTCCCTTCGGCCACCCATCGGTGAATCGGGCCACGATCGAAACGATGGCAACAAGCGCCGCGCCGTAGGCGAGTACTTGGGTGGCGAGCAGCACTCGAACGGCGGCCAGTCCGTCGAGTCCGACGAGGAACGCTCCTACACAAACGAGCATCCAGAGCGGGTGGTACCCGTTGGTCTGGTTGATACCGTCGAATGTGGAGCCGTTGCCGTCAGCGATGTTGCGGGCGATACCGACGTAATAGAACGCGTCGTCGAACGTGAAAGCGAACGGCGCATCGGTCCACGCCAGCACGATCACCAGCCAGACCGTGACGATCGCCGTGACTGACGCCATCAACGCTTTCGTGACGGGAGAGTCGACGATCATCGGTGCCCGCGCCGCAAGAGACGACGGCACATTCGGGGTGGAGGGGGTGCGGTCATCGTCACATGGTCTCGGCGAAGCTGACTTCGCCGGTTCCGCGTAACACGTTCTTGAGAAGTTTTCCCGAAGCATTTCGGGGAAGTTTCCCTTCCCAGCGCTCGAGATACACGGGAACCTTGAAGTCGGCGAGGGTGTCGGCCACCCACCGCTGGACGGAAGCGTCGTCGAGTTCGGAAACACCCGGAGCCCACTCGATCACCGCCTTGACCTCTTCGCCCAGGGTGAGATGGGGGACGCCGATCACGGCGGCGTCGGCGATGTCGGGGTGTTCGATGAGTCGTTGTTCGATCTCGACGCAGTAGATGTTCTCGCCTCCCCGAATGATCATGTCCTTGGCGCGGTCGGTGATGAACAAGTAACCATCTTCGTCGAGGTAGCCGATATCGCCCGAGTGCAGCCACCCGTCACGAATCGACTCCGCCGTAGCCTCGGGTTTGCCCCAATAGCCAGGCATGACCAACGGCGACTTGATGCACACCTCGCCCGCCGAACCCTGCGGCACTTCGGTCCCGTTGGCATCCACGATTCGCAGCTCGACGTTTGGCATGGGTAGGCCAACGGAATCGGGCCGTTCGAGGGCATCTCGGCCGTTGATCGCTACCGCCGCGGAACTCGACTCGGTGAGCCCATACGCATTTGTGGTGCCACGACAGTTCGGGAACGTGTCGTAGACCCGTCGGAGGAACTCGTCGGCTGACGGCGAACCCCCGAAGGCCACCCGTTCGACGCTGGAAGTATCGAACCGCTCCCGATCCGGATACTCACACACTCGCCACACCATCGTTGGCACGGTGGACCACACCGTGACCTGTTCATCCTCAATCAGCCGAAGGGCCTGTTCGGGTTCGAACCGGCCTTCGGGGATGACGATGCGGACGCCGGCAAGGGTCCCCGTCACCAGCGCTGAATGGCAACCAGCCACATGGAACAACGGCGACGTGAGCAACGACACGGTCTGCCCGGACCTTCGGGGCGTGGCGGCTGTGCCTTCGGCCTTGTGTGTCGCCGCCTCCACTTGTCGAGTCAGGGTGGCATTGAAGACGGTGTTTTGCAGGTTGGCCACCATATTGCGATGCGAGGAGATCGCGCCTTTCGGTCGGCCCGTGGTGCCACTTGTGTAGAAGATCACCGCGTGATCGGCCTCGCCGATTTCGACGGACGGGAAGGGAGCGTCGAGGCGCTGGAGAAGATTTTCGAAGGCAACGATGCGCACATCGTCGCCGTAGGCCGACGGATTGGTGTCGATGAGAAATACTGCTTCGAGATCGGGGCAATCGTCGAGGTCGTCGACAATGCGGTCGAAACGTTTGGCGTCGGCCACGAGAAACCTCGCTCCGGAGTCTTGGAGGCCGTAGATGATCTCGTCGGTCTTCCACCATCCGTTGAGTCCGACGAGCACACCGCCAGCGTTAACCGTTCCCCAAAACGATGCGCACCATTCCGGGTTGTTGGCGCTCAAAACGGCCACGCGGTCGCCAGGGACGAGCCCGAACTCTGTGGTGAGTGTGGCCGAAACAGAATTGGCCATGGCGAAGAATGATGCGAACCCGATCCGCCGTGACCCCATCACCAGGAATGGCGCGTCGAGATCGTCGCCCTTGGTGGCGGCGATCTCGGCCACGCGGCGGAGGTGAGGCAGCCGCGACGTGTAGGCAAACATCTCCGTTCCTTCGATATTCTCTCTGGCAATTTCGAAGGCGGCGTCCGGGCCGATCAACTGGGCACGGAGTTCTGTGGTGAGGGTCACGGAGGAATGTTGACACCTCAAGGTGGTGGTGCGCACCAATTGCCCAGAAGTGGTCAGTCGGAAGACACTCGCAGCGCGTCTTCGAGAGCGTCGACGCAGTGTTGAAGGTCGGCGGTGGAAGTGATCAACGGCGGACAGAATGCGATCGTGTGCTCGAAGATTGGTCGGGCGATCACGCCGCGGTCGAGAAGTGCGTCGCGTACCGTGGGGGCGGATTGGCGGGGGTGCAGCCCGGCTCCCCACATGCCTCCTTCGCCTCGGGCCTCGGCGAGGAGTCCGTTGTCGGCGAGGCGCTGTAGGCCGGTACCGAGTACGGAAGCGATGCGTTCGGCACCGGAGGGCAGCAACGCATCAGACGTCAACAGATCGAGGTTGGCCAGGGCTGCGGCGCACGCGGCGGGGTGACCGGAGTAGGTGTGACCGTGACGAAGCACGAACGCCGGGTCGGAGGAGAATGCGTCGAGGACCCGTTCGCCGACGAGTACCCCACCGAGGGGCTGGTACCCGGAGGTGACGCCCTTGGCGAAGGTGATGACGTCTGGGACCACGTCGTAACGATTCGCTCCCCACCACTGTCCGAGGCGCCCAAACCCGCAGATCACTTCGTCGAGCACCAGAAGAGCCCCGGTGCGGTCGCACAATTCACGGAGGTCCTGGAGGTAGTGCTCCGTCGGCGGATGAACGCCGCCGGCGCCAATTACCGGTTCTGCAATCACGGCGGCGACCCGGTCGGCGCCGATGCGGGCGATGGCCTCTGCGATGGCGTCGACACTGTCGTGCTCGACGTGCACGATGTCGGGTACGAGGGGCCCGAATCCGGTGCGGTTCGGAACGAGGCCCTGGAGGGTCATGGCGCCGTAGGTAACGCCGTGGTAGGCGTGGTTTCGGGCGATCACCACCTGCCGATCGTGTTCTCCCCGGCAGATCGATGCGGCGCGAATCAGTTTCAGAGCGGAATCGACGGCCTCCGATCCAGAGCTGGTGAGAAACACCCGGGCGTTGGGCATGGGGGCGAATCCGACGAGCCGTTCGCAGAGGGCATCGGCGGGTTCGTTGGTGAAGAGCTCGAAGGTCTGAAACGCGTCGAGCACCCCGAGTTGTGTGGTGATGGCATCGATGATCTCCCGTCGCCCATGACCAACTTGGCAGTACCAAAGCGACGCGAGGCCGTCGATATAGCGTCTTCCCTGGGCATCAAACACTGCCGCGCCGTCGGCACGAACAATGGTGATGAAGCGCTCATTGGCGGGCTTGGCGAACCCGTGAAGAAAGGCGGGGGGCGTCACCATCTGAGCGTAACCAGAAGCTCCTTGGCGTACGGTGTCGTTGTTTCGAGTAAAACGAAGGGTTCTGCCGGGTGGGTCCAAACCCGGACCACACCATTCCCGTCAGAATCAAGTTCAGCTCTGATCGAGTCCGGTCCTGATAGAGGGGCAACGCGCGTGACATCGTGGAATCGCAGGCTTAGTGCGGCGCAGCGCTTCGAGTCGCGCCTGCCCTCGGCCCGCGCCGATCTGCTGAGCGAAGCCGAGGAGCTCGGCATCGATCCCGACGACCAGGCGGCGATCGTCGCCATGGCCACGGTCGCCAAGGAGCGTCCCGGGTTCGTGAAAATCCTTCAGGTCGAGTCCACCGGCGCCGGGCCGGCACGGGCCTTTGAGTTCGAGATCGCCCACGTAGATGGCGACGCTCAGGTGATGATGCTCGACGAGATCACCAATCGGCTGCCTCGCATCCTGACCGACAAAAGTGACGACTCCGATGGTGGACCCGATGTGGTTTCCATCCTTACCGACACGCTGGTGGAGACCCCCGATCTCGTGGCGGTGTTCGCTTCGGTTGGTCATGAAGCGCTTTGGGCCAACGATGCCTTTGTCACGCTCATCCCCATTCGTGAGGCCGACAAGATCTGGCTGGTGGAGTTGCTCGATGAGTGGTCGAAGGGCCACTACGAGGTGAAGGTGCTTCCCGCCCTGGTGAAGTACGGGCGTTGGCGCGGACGGCTTACGTTCCTCGCTGGCGCCAATGGCACCTATCCCGTTTCCGCGGTGATCGTGGCGCACCGCGACAAGCAGGGCGAGATCGAAGCGGTATCGCTCGTGGCACGCGATATCACCCACGGCATCGAGGGCGACCACACAGGGCACCCCGATCAGCGATTCAGTGCATTGGTTGAGAACTCAACCGACATCATCGCGGTGGTCACACCGGAAGGTTTGGTGCAGTACGCAAGCCCCACCGCCACGCGACTGTTCGGTCGCGACGAAACTGGGCTGTTCGGCGTCAATTTGCTCGAACTCGTCCACGTCGACGAGCGTCCCGAGTCCTTCCTTTCGCTGGTGAACCCCGACGAGCTCGGCATTGGGCAGGTCGTGGAGTTGCGGTTCATGGCCACCGACGGGCAGTGGCGTCATTTCGAGGCGGTGTTTAACGACCTCACCGAGAATCCGGCTATCGGGGGTGTTGTCCTGAACGCCCGAGATGTCACCGAGCGGGTTGAGGCCATATCTGCTCTTGCTGCCCGTGCCTACACCGATGCGCTCACACAGCTTCCCAACCGCATGCGCATCCTTGATCGGCTCGCCACCGACCTCGCCGGCGACGGTTCCTTTCCCGCCGTGCTCTTGCTCGATTTCGACCGTTTCACCGAGATCAACGAGGCGTTTGGTCGTCCGTCCGGCGACTACGTCATGCAGCGCGTCGCCGAACGCCTTGTGGCTGTCGTCGGGGACCGTGGCACCGTGGGTCGCTTGGGGTCCGACGAGTTCGTCGTGATCCTCACCGGTGGGGTGAGCCCGGCCCAGGCGCTGCTGCTCGGGGGGGAGCTTCGCGCCACAGTTGCGGAGACGGTGGATCTCGACGGCGGATCAGTGGAGCTCACCGTAAGCATCGGGCTCGCGCTTGGCGTGAAAGGCCAAGAAGCCGACGATCTCCTTTTGGACGCCGGCCGGGCCATGGCTCACGCCAAGGCATCGGGGCGGGATCGAATTGAGGTATTCAGCGATGCCCTCGCCGAGATGGCCACCCGCCGGCGGACCGTCGAGCAGCAATTGCGTCGAGCGCTCGACAACGACGGCGTTCGAGTGCACTACCAGGCCATCGTGGAGATCGAAACCGAACAAATCGTTGGTGCCGAAGCGCTGATGCGTGTGCACGACCATGAGGGCGGTTTGCTGAGTCCCGCGGAGTTCATCGAGGCCGCTGAGTCGTCTGGCCTCATTGCTCGGCTCGGCAGCCAGGTGCTCCAACTCACCTGCGAGCAGTTGGCCTCATGGTCTGCAGTGGGCAGCGGCGTTTCGGTATCCGATATTTCCGTGAACGTCTCACCGCGACAGCTCGCCGACCCGGACCTCCCCAACAAGGTGGTGGCCGCCCTCGAGGGCGCAGGAGTTTCAGCGGACCGGCTCTGCCTGGAAATCACTGAGAGCATCCTGATCGGTGCACAAAACGCTGTTGATCAGTCGATCGAGTTCCTTCGCACCCTTGGTGTGAGGATCGGCCTGGACGACTTCGGTGCTGGTGCCTCGTCGCTGGGCTACCTGAAACGTTTCCCGGTCGATTTCGTGAAGATCGATCGTTCGCTCATCCAGGGGCTCGGAAGCAACGAACACGACACGGCCATCGTGCGGGCCACGATCGAACTGGCGCATAACCTCGGTCTTGTGGTGGTGGCCGTCGGGGTGGAATTCGAGGAGCAGCTCGAAATGCTCCAGATACTTGGTTGCGATCGCGCGCAGGGTTACCTGTTCTCCGCTCCCGTGCCGCCCGAGTCGTTCGCCAGTCTGGCCGGCGCTCGCGGCACCGCCCCTGACCGCTCGTAGTCGGACGACGGCTCAGCGGCCTCGCCAGTCGATCGACTGGCGCTGGTCCTCACCCGGAACCACCCGACCCTTCTTGATCAGCGCTTCGGCGGCCGTGACGGGCCGAGGCATCGAAAAGTAGTAGCCCTGGGCAAGGTCGCAACCCAGGCCCAGCAGTGTTTCGGCCTGTTCACGTGCATCCACCCCTTCGGCCACGGCAGTGAGACCGAGGGCATGCGCCAAACCGACGATCTGACCGACAATGGCCGCGTCGTCGCGGCTATCGGCTACGCCGTGGACAAAGGTGGGTTCGATCTTCACCACGTCGAGCTCAAAGGATCGTATGTAGTTGAGTGACGAGAATCCGACACCGAAGTCGTCGAGCGCCAGTTGCACCCCGAGGCCTTTCACACTCCGCAACGTGGTCCACATCATGTCGGTGTTGCGAAAGGACCCCCCTTCAGCAATCTCGAGACAGATGTGTTCGGCGTCGGCGCCGCTGTTACGCAGAGCATCGGCCAACATGTCCGTGAAGTCCGCCTGCATGAGCTGCCGGGGCGACACGTTGATCGTGATCGTGAGCTCGCTGTCGGGGTAGGAATCCTGCCAGCGTTTGGTCTGTCGGCAGGCTTCGTCTATGACCCACGCGCCAACCGGCACGATGAGGCCGGTGTCGTCGAGCACCTTGAGGAACTCCGCTGGGGGCACGAGTCCACGTTCGGGGTCGGCCCACCGGAGCAGCGCCTCGAATCCCACCAGGGTGTTCTCGAGAAGCGCCACCACCGGCATGTACACCAGTTCGAACTCCTTGTTCTCGAGCGCGTTCCGCAGGCGGCGTTCGGCGTTGGCGGGCGTGAGTTTGTTGCTGAACGAAATCTCATACGCGACGCGGGGACGGTCCGTGCGGATCGCCTCGTGCAGGGCAATCGTTGCGTCTTGCAAAAGACTCTCGGCGCCACCGGCCCGGCCGGGATCCCCGATGGCGAAACCGGAGATCGAGTTGATGCGCACCTTGTCTCGTCCCACCCGAAGGGGCGGATCGATTGCGGCCTGCAACGCCGCCAATCGTTGCTCAAAGGTGTTTTCCGACAGCACATCGGGTACGACGACCACGAACTGTGGTCCACCGTAACGAAACAGGCATTCCTTGGTTTGGAGCTGCCCGCCAAGCTTTTTCGCCACCGCCATCATGACGGCGTCACCGATCTCGTGACCGTACGTCTCGTTAATTGCGCTGAAGCGCCCGAGCTCTAGGATCGCCACGCCGGTACGACCGGTACCCGTGGTGAGTAGTTGTTCGATCTCCCGGTTCATGGCTCGCCGGGTGGGGAGACCGGTAAGGACATCAAGGTTGGTGGCCCGCTCCACCTCAGAGTTTGCGACGCGTGCCGCCCGGTTGCTGAGAACGGCGTAGGCCACCGCACCCAAGCTGATGACGGCCAGAATGAGTGCAGCCTCGGTCATGCAATGCTCACCGTGTACATCGTCACCCTCGGTCTCTGCCGACCGGATACGTCCCCGGATCTGGTCTCATGCAAAGTGTAGGAGACAGCCGCCGGACCTGGAGGCATTGCCCTCCGTGAGCGCCCGAACGCGGCGGGAGCGGAGACCTCAGGAGCAATCTGCGTCACGTCGCTCCCTGATCGGTAAGAATGGTCACTTATGTACGACAACGTGATCGTTCCCTTCGACAGCTCTCCGTCGGGCCGCACGGCACTGGCTCCCGCGGGCGACTTGGCTTGGAGGTGCGGTGGTCGAGTGGTGATCGTCACCAACACCGATGCCAGCGACAAGGCGTCGAAGGCGGCGATCAAGTCCCGGGCGATGTCCCAAAGCGGCAGCGATGCCGATTTTTGGGTCGATCTTGAACACAGCCTCGGCACCGCGCTGGTTGAGGCCGCCAAGTTCCGTACGAAGCCCATCATCTGTGTTTCTGCCAAGGGCAAGCCTGGCGGGCTCCTGAAGGGCAAAAGATGGGCCATTCCCTCCCTCGTACAGGAAGTGCTCGAGAGCTCGCCGGTGCCGGTTTTGGTGATCGGTCCCGAAGCCGACACCAGCCGGGGTCTCCCCATGACGGAAATTGTGGTGTCTACTGATGGTTCCGAGGATTCCGAGCAGATCCTCCCGCTTGCGGCGGAGTGGGCGAGGTCGATGAAGTTGAAGTTCACGCTCATTGGCGTGGCGTCGGAGAAGTCCGAAACCACACGAGCGGAGTCCGACTACCTCTCCGAGCGCATCGCGGAACTGCGAGATCGTGTTCCTGAAGCCCATTCAGAGTTGGTGCGGGCGACGGATCCGGTGGAAGGGATACTTCGATTCATGGACGCGCACGAGAATGCGATTCTGGCGATGAGCACTCATGGCCGAACCGGCGGCTCCGGTCGATCCGCCGTTGGATCCGTCGCCCAGCAGGTGATCGCTCGATCGAAACGTGCCGTCCTACTTCGGCGCCCGACGTGAGCGCCGTGCTGCCGCGTGGCCCGTCGCGTGAACAGGCGCGTGGACCGTCGCTTGGACCTTCGTTTGGCACGACTCGCGCAGCGATGCACCTGCTTGCGGTGTATGTCGTGTCGGCGGCAAGGCAGGAGCACGCGGGAAAGATTGGTTTGCGTCCCACCGATCGTGGGTTCGGCACGCCGGCATTCCTTCGGTTGGGAAAGGCGGTCGAAGTTCGGGTTGCGGGCTGCCTGCTCGTGGTGGAGTCCGACGGCGATGCCCGCCAGCTCGATCTACGAAACGGGGATGTGTCGTTGGTCGACGCTGCGGCGTTTGCTGAGGTAGCTATCGACCCCACGATCGCCGACCGTCTCGACGTGCCGTCGCCGGGTGACGTTGCCGCCCCATTGGGAATCGTGGGGCACGATGCCGACGATCTGGCTTCCTGGTTCCGCCTTGGTGCCGCCGTGCTCGACGAGGTGCGGATGCGAGCTCCTGAGGGCGGGTCCGGAGCGCCTCCGAGTCAGGTGCAGCTCTGGCCCGAACACTTCGACTTGGCGTTCGATCTTGGCGACGAAGCCGTCGGAACTCGTGCCAACGTGGGGTTCTCACCAGGCGACTCGTTCTCGGACGAGCCCTACCTGTACGTCGGTCCCTGGGCCCGTGATCGAATCGATCCCACCCTCAACGTGAACCTCGACCCAGCGTGGAACGCGCCGTTCGGGGCCGTGATTCGGCGCGGTGAGTTGGGTGCGGTTACAACGGAAGCGGATGCAGGGACCGCGGCTCGGGAGTGGATCGAACGAATGCTCGGACTGCTCGCAATTACGGCGTGAAGGCCAAGTTGGCGAGCACTCGCGCGCCGAGGTCGGTGTCGCCAGTGATGGTGGCCCCCTCGGCCTGGGCACCGACGGCGTCGATACGCCCTCCGGCGAGGGCCACGAACGTGGTGAACGGGAGGTGTAGCACCGTGGTGGCGGGAGGTAGCTGCTCGCCCGGCTCGGCGAGACGGGCTCGACCGTCGACGACCACGGTGTAGGAGCGGTCCGGCTCCGAGATCGCAAACTCGACCGACGAGCCGTTCGGTGCGCCAGCCTTCTTGCCGACGATAAACCCGAGAGCGCGTGTGATGTTGTGCCGCAGCGCCGACTCGACGACTGGACCAGTGGTGTGGCCCGCGATCCCGAGCCCTCGACGAATGTCCTGTTCGTGCATCCAGCAGTCGAAGATCCGCACCCGCATGAATTGGCGGTACGGCACGTCCCCGATTGGCGACCAACCCACCTTGGCCATGTCGTCGTCGGTCATGGCTTCCAGCATGGCGAGCCGACGTGGGATCACCCCGCGGAATTCGGCCGCCACGGCGTCGCCCGTCCAGCTCCGGCGGGGCTCTACCCAGATCTCGATGAACTCCTGGAATGGGTTTGTTATCCAACTGAGGTGGGAGAGGTCGACCGTTGGGGCGGGCTCGCCCATCAGGGAAAGCTCCGTGCCGCTCATGTGGGCGACGCAGTCCTGCACCGTCCACCCGGGAAGAGGCACCGACCCCTTCCATTGCGTTTCGGTGAGTCCGTCGATGAGCTCGTCGATGACCGCCCATTCCTGTCGCAAGAGTTCGATCGTTTCTTCAGGCACGGTGGTTCCCCTTCGGTCACGGAAGATCGTGTCAGCGTAAGTGACACTTTTCGCGATACTGTAGCAACCCGATGACGTTGGCGCGAACGGCGTGCTGGCGGTATGCCAAACGGAGGCAATGCCATGCCGGATCTTCCCAAATCGATCGACTTCTATTTCGACGTGATGTGTCCGTATGCCTATCAATCGTCGAAGTGGATTCGGCTCGTGCGGTCGGAGACCGGGCTCGACATCCAGTGGCGGTTTTTCTCCCTGGAGGAGGTAAACCGGGAGTTGGGCAAGAAGCACCCCTGGGAGCGTGCATGGTCCTACGGTTGGTCGCAGATGCGGATCGGCGCCCTGCTCCGGCGGGAGGGCATGGAGCATGCGGACCGTTGGTACGCCGCGGTGGGAAAAGCCTTTCATGAGGATGCTCGCCCGACCCATGTCGTGGAGGTGCAACGTGAGGTGCTCGCCGAAGCGGGATTCGATCCGGGGTTGGTCGAGGCAGCCATAGCCGACCCCACCACCTCCGACGATGTACGGGCCGACCACGATTATGCCGTCACCCAGCACGGCGCCTTCGGCGTGCCCACCATGGTGCTTCCCGTCCCGGGGGCGCCCGATGGTGCGGTCGCCTCCATCTATCAGCAACTGGTGCCGGCGCCCGACAATGCCGAGACCGCGGTCGCCATGTTCGAAGCTCTCCTCGCCTTTCACCGGTTTCCAGGACTGTTCGAGCTGAAACACCCGAAACTCGACGCTGATGTCGTCGCGGTTGCTGCCGCATTCGCTCCGTATCTGGCCGCCCGCGACTGGCGCACGATCGAGAATCAGGCACGGTGATGATCGTGCGTTCGCCGCCCTTCTCACCGGCGCGTACGTTTCGCAGGAAGTGGGAGCATTCCTGCGCTACGATGATATTGCCGTGAGCGTCGAGGTAGTGGGCGCCGCACGACCGGCTGCACGGGTGTGTGGGCACACAACCGATGGGCATCTTTCACCGCAAGAACGGCCACGACGCTGGCGAGTCCCTTGAGGACGAGGTCGATACTCTTCGGGCTGTCTTGATGCACTACCCGAGTGGTCATCGACTCCGGGTCGGCGACCGCTGTTCGTGTCCGAAGTGTGGTGCCAACAGTCAGGTGGTGTCTGGGCCCAAGTCCACCGAATCCACTTCGCATCGGTGCAACGACTGCCAACACACGTGGTCGATCACGCAACGGGCCATTCAGGCCATGGTGCAAGAGGCGATCGACGGTGAGGAGCTCCTCCACCGCGTGAAGGCGATGGTGGCGGCAGTTTCCTCGGCCGGGCAGCCGCTGCAACTCCTGCTCGCTGGCGCCGATGGCACTCAAATGAAGGTTGTGCGCACCGTGTTGGCTTCGGTGATCCCCGATGCGGTCCAGATCTTCTCGGTCGACAACCAGATCGATGGGGAGCGAAACGCCATGCTCGGCTTCGATCTCACCTTGGTGGATCCCGAGTCGTTCCGGCTCGATCCCTACAACGTGGTGAAGGAGTTCTCCGAGAACTGCCCCGGCGTGGCCGTTTGTTTCCTTGTGCGCGATCCCGAGCTCGCCAAGGTGGCGTCGGCGAAGGGCTGTACGGCGTTGTCGAAGTTGGGAGTCGAGGAGATGATTCGTCGGGGCAACAAGGGCACCGCGGAACTTCTCGAATCGATGCTCCGGGCGTCGCGGGTGAAACGACCCGAGGCGGCCGCCGCCAGCTGAGTTCCGCCCGGCGGCGGCTACCTCACGACCGGTCAAGCCATGTTTCGGTGAGGCGATGCACACCATCCCCGTCGAAGGGGGCGGCCGGGGTGCCGTCGGGGAGGGTGGCGTTCACGAATGCGCGCACCCGACGCGAGGCCACGATCGACGGCCGAAACGAGCCGAGCCAGATGATTGGTTGGAGCTCGGCGAGGCGGTTCGACGCCTGCTGATAGGCGGTGAGGCGGGTGGCGGGATCGTCGCTGGCCCGGCCAGTGCGGGCCGCCTCGGCGAGGGCCGGGTCGTCCACGTCGATGGCGAACGGGAACGACGGTGATCCGTCGATCCGAGCGGCCGGATCCCACAGTGGCGCATCGAGCAATGGGTCGGCTCCGCCCATGCCAAACGTGAGCACGGCGTGGTGGGCTCGAGATCTCGACTGGTGTTGTCGAATGTTGTCTACCGCCATCACCGTGACACCGAATCCGAACCCCAGCCACTGTTGTTGCAGTACCTGGGCGATGGCTTGGTCATCGGATCGGCGGCTGTGAATCAGCAAGGTAAACGGGACGGCGGGCGCGGTGGTGACGTTGCCCGCAGGGGGAGAAATTGCCCCGAACATGGTCGGCGGCGGCGAAACATTTGCGCCCGGAATGCCGGGCAGCGGCAGGTCGCGAATCGGTAGGCCGGCACCGGAAAAGACGGATGCAACGAGGTTGGCTTGGTTGGTGGCATCGACAAGGCGGCGCCGCACCGCCGGATCGTCGAACGGCGGTTTCGAGGTGTCGAGCGCGACCAAATAAACCGAGGGGGCAATGGTGTCGGTGATGAATTGCAGCCCGTCGGGATCATCAGCGGTGAGCGGGTTGAGAGGGGTTTCCCGTTCCGTGCCGTCGAGTCGGACGAGGTCGGCAGTACCGGCTTTGACTACGGACAAACGGGATTGCCCGTCGTCGACGTACTGGAACTGGAGCCTGTCGATCAACGGGAGGCCCGGCCGCCAGTAGCGCGTGTTTGCCGTGAGGTTGCGGCCCCATTCTGGTCGGAAATTCTCCGTGGTGAACGGTCCTGTCCCAGCCGGAACACGGTCGGGACCGAGCAGCCCGCTGAGCAACCCTGCCTGACCGGTGAGGGCGACCGGGAAGGTGGCCCACGGCTCGGCGAGGTCGACCTCCACCGTGAGGGCATCGACCACGGTGACGCCCGAGACCGGTCGTAGTAGGGGAGCGAGCACGGCGCTCTGCCGGGCGGCCTCGAGGTGCCGAGCAACGGCTGCCGCGTCGGCGGGCGTGTCGTCGTGGAACTGCACTCCCGGTCGGAGGCTGACAGTCCACGTTCGGAAGTCCGCTGAAGTACGGGCGGTCTCCGCCAGATAGGGAGCGGCGTGCCCGTTGGCATCGAAGGCGAAGAGCGGATCGAACATCGCCTCCACCTCGATCATGTCGACCGGCGAAAGGCGTCGGCCGTAGAGGTCGAGGGAGAGATCAGGGGAAGCGCCGAAGGGATCGAACCCGAGCCCATTGCCCGTTGTTGGCAAGGCATACACGAGTGTGCCGCCTCGTACCGGCGCACTGTTCGGGGGGATTGTCGACGACGCGGGCACGGTGGCGGTCGTGTTGGTGGAGGGACCGGCAGACTGATTGGGTAGACGATTGACGCCGGACAAGACCGGTGCCGTCGCGGTCAGCACGACGACGCCGGCGATCACGACGACAGCCACGAGCCCGGCAAAGAGTGCGGCAACCATCGCCGGGCCGCGGAGCTTGCGGAGTTTGCACGGTGGACGATCGGGAGATCGCCCGGATTCATAGAACAGGTTGCTCACGAGGCACGAACCCCCTTTTCGGACCAGCGGCGTGGGCGCGTCAGCCGATGTTGAAAAGGCGCATATCTTCGTCGAGGTCTTGTTCCACCCGGTCGGCGATCGCCTGACGGACGTAGGTGCGGGTGAGGCGGAAGGCGCCACCGTTGAGCGTCGCCGCCAGCATCTTGGCGTGGTCGATCGCTGCCTTTTCTACGTCGTCGAGCGCGACGACCGAATCGAGGTAGCCCGCCTCTACGGCGCCGGCAGGGTCGTAGAGGCGTGCCTGTTGGGTGGCGGCGTGGAAGTGGCGTTTCGAAAGCCGGTCGCGGGCCAGTTCCACCGCGAAACGAGGGATCGGCATGCCGATGGAGACCTCGTTCATGCCCAGCTTAAATGGCCCGGCAGCGCCAATGCGCTCGTCGGCGCAGAACTGCAGGATTGAGCCCATGGCGAGCGCGTGCCCGGTGACGCCGAACACCACCGGCACCGGGGAGAGGAACAGTCGAAGGCCGAGGTCGGCGCCGGCCCGTAGCAGGTCGCGGGCGGCTTCGGGAGAAGACTGCATCACCGAGAGGTCGAAGCCGGCGGAGAACTTGCCGGGGCGGCCGATGATGGCGAGGGCTTTCACCGAGTTGTCGTTGGTGGCGGTGTCGACGGCGGCATTGAGATCGTCGATGATGGCGTGGGAGAGGGCGTTGGCCTTGCCGTCGTCGATGCGGGCGATCAGCACGCCTTCGTCGATTTCGGTGGTGACGTGGCGGACGGGAGGCGCGGAAGCGTCGGTCATGAACGGACCCTACCCGCGATGCCCGACGTGGGTAATGGCGGTGTGGCGGTTCGGCATGGACGTGGTGAGCACACCGTCGCCGGGAGGCGTCGGGTACGAAGGAGGATCGACCATGAACGACGAACACCGACAAGACCGGCTGGCCGTTGACGGATTATCGACGGAGGATCGCGCCGAGCCCGAGGGTCACGCACGGCGATCGCGTCGTCGGTGGCCGACGGTCGTGATGCTGGTGGCAGTGCTGGCGATGGTGGTACCGCTGTCGACGTCGTTCCTTGGTCGAAACGGGTCAAGCAAGTTCAGTGCCGTCGGTTCGGCTATCGGCGGTGGCGAAGGCGGAGGAATCGGCGGAGGCGGGCGAACCTTCGAACGATCGTCAACGCCGCTCGCACCCGTACCGTCGCAAGTGGCCGCCGACGCCACGCCGGCCGTTGCGGCCAGCGCCGATCTGGCCACGCTGGAGAAGAGTCAGTCGCTCACCGCCGGTCGGAGTTTTGTGTCGACCGCCACCATGACGGTGCGCACCGACGACCTCGGCGGCACGAAGCAGTTGGCCATTGCCGCCGTCGAGGCCGTGGGCGGCGGTCTCTTTGGCGAGTCGAGCTCATTCAACGGCGACGCCAAAGCCACCCTCACTTTCAAGGTTCCGCCGGAGTCCTTCCGGCGTTTGCTCACCGAGCTTGAAGGTCACGGTGAGCTGGTGTCACAAGAGGTCAAGACCGACGACGTCACGCAGCAGGTGGTTGACCTCGATGCGTGGATCTGGGCCGCCACGGCCAGTCTCAATCGCACCAAGGAACTGCTCGACAAGGCCACGTCACTTTCGGAGATCAACTCCCTCGATGCGGAGGTGGCTCGCCGGCAGGGCGACCTCGAGAAACTCCGAGGGCAACAACGCACGCTGGCGGAACGCACCGGCCTGGCCACGATCGTGCTCACCTTGGTGAAGGAGCAGCCAACGGCGGTTGCGCCGGTGGTGCCGCCGGTCGTCAAGCCCTCGGTCACGCCCGGATTCTCCGATGGATTGACCGCTGGATGGAAGGCCTTCACCGACGCCGGCTCCGTGGTTCTCGCCGTCGTCGGCGCGGTGCTTCCGTTCATGCTGGTTGTCGTTCCGGTGCTGGTGCTGGCATGGCTCCTCTTGCGTCGACGGGACCGCAAGGCCGGGTTCGGTCCATCCGGCCCGGCGATGGCCACTCCCTGATTCGCTGTGCACCGCCGTGCACCGCCGTGAACCGCTGGGAACCGGAAACCAACTGCGGTCGTCGGACCTTTCCGAGTGAGCCGGCAACGGAGCCGGCCGAAACACGGGAGAGCACTATGACCAGAGCCTTTCTTCGACGCGCCCACACGAACGAGCCGTCTCCCCGATCTGCCCGATCCCGGCGAGCCGTCGGAGCAGCCATGGGTAGCGGCGTGGTCGCCGTGGCGTTGCTGCTGTCTGGGTGCAGCGCCGGCGCCAAGTCCTCGACGGGTGCCACCGGCTTGGCGGCGAAAAGCTCCGCGCCCAGTTCTGGTGCCGCCGATCAACTGGCGGCGCCGGAAGCGCCGTCGGCGCCGGCCGGTGGTGCGGTTGACGCCAACTTGGCGAGCAAGGTGAATGCCGTGGACGCCGGCCCTGCGGCCACCGGCCGCAAGGTGGTATCTACGGCGTCGTTGCGGGTGGAGACCGACGATCTCGCGGTCACCAAAGAACGGGCGGCCGAGATCACGCGGGCGGCGGGCGGAGAGGTGTACCAAGAAGCGACCTCCTTTGGTGCGACCGGCACCAGCACCCTCACCATCAAGGTTCCACCGGACCAGTTCGACCAGGTGCTCAAGGATCTCGGCGGGCTGGGACGCCTCGCCCAACAGGAGATCAAGACCGACGATGTGACCCAACAGGTGATCGATCTCGATGCTCGCATCCGGTCGGCCGAGGCCAGCGTGGGAAGTGTGCAGGGATTCGTGGAGAAATCGACGAACCTGGTGGAGACGGCACAACTCGAGAACGAACTGCAACGCCGAACGGCGGAGTTGGAAAGCCTGCGCGGGCAACGCCAGAACTTGGAACGTCGTATCGACCTGTCGACGATCGTGCTCACCCTGGCGTCGAACAAAGGGACACCCGTGGCGGAAGAAGCCAAGGCTCCGCCGCCTCCGAAGGCTCCGCTGGGATTTGGCGACGGGCTCGAAGGCGGACTGGACGTACTCACCTCGATTGGTCGGGCCTTCGCCGTCGCTGGTGGCGCAGTGCTGCCGTTCACCCCATTTGTACTGGCCCTTGTTCTGGTCATTCGGTGGCGTCGATCACGCCGCACCCCTGCCGCCCCCACCAGTCTCGCTACGCCGGTCTGAGGCTCCGGGTCGAACGCTCTGGGGATGGGTGGCCAGATGCCGGTCAGCGTCGGCGGGCGACCTGGGTGCCGATGTCGGGGATCGCATCCACCTCGAATACGAGGAAGGGATGGGCGCCGAGCACCCGAACGGACAAGAGCGAAGGCACCACGAAGTCGGCGGCGCCGAGTTCGATGGGGTCGACGTTGGCCGCCACGCCGATCACTTGCATGCCCGCCGCCTTCGCCGCAGTGACACCGGCTTCAGTGTCTTCAAAGGCGAGGCACACCTGGGGATCGGCGTGGAGCGAGGTCGCGGCTTCGAGGTAGTGCGCCGGGAGGTGGTCATCGGGTGAGACCACGACCAATGCGGGAGCCGGAAGTTCAGCGGCGGTGAGAGCTTCGCGTGTGGCGGCGTCGTCACGGTGGGAGAGCAGGACCCATCGATCATCGGGGAGGGCTTCGAGGACGTGATCGGCCCCCGGAAGAGCGAGAACACAGGGGAGATTGGCATCGAGTTCAGGCCGAACACCTCGACACCCGATCACTGCGGCCTCACACTCGACGGTCACGAACATGGTCTCGTTGGTCCTCTCGAATCGACTGCCATCAGCAATGATTGCCGCCGGGGCAGTCGACACGATACCCGGCGCTCGCTCGTGGGGCTTCACCTTCGACCCGACGGCGTGCTCCGGACGGCCCATCGGTGACGAATTGCGGGTGATGACGTACGGGTGGTGAAGGGTGGGCCGGAGGAAGCCGCTCGATAGAGTTGCGCCTCGTGTCCGCCATCTTGACTACCAACCTCCGGCGTCGGTTCGACGATTTCGAGGCTGTTGCCGGCGTTGATCTCGACATACCGGAGGGGGAGATCTACGGGTTTCTCGGGCCGAATGGCGCCGGGAAGTCCACCATGGTCCGCATGTTGTGCACGTTGCTCCGCCCCACGTCGGGCGAGGCGCGCGTGGCTGGGTTCGACGTTGCCAAACAGTCAGCTGAGGTGCGACTCCGCATCGGGGTGGCGCTCCAGGATGCGGCAATCGACCCGAAGCTCACCGGACGCGAACTGCTTGAGCTGCAAGGCCGTTACTACGGATTGCGTTCGGCGGAGATCAAGATTCGCCTCGACGATGTGCTCGGGTTGGTGGATATCGGCGACGCCATCGACCGGTTCGTGGGCACCTATTCCGGCGGTATGCGCCGGCGCCTCGATCTCGCTGCCGCGCTCGTCCACAACCCCCAGGTGTTGTTCCTCGATGAGCCCACCACCGGGCTCGATCCGGTGAGTCGGCTGCGGGTGTGGGAAGAGGTTCGGCACCTGAACATCGACCTTGGCATGACGATCTTCCTCACCACGCAGTATCTCGAAGAGGCCGATCAGCTCGCCCATCGGGTGGGAATCATCAGTGCTGGCGAAATCGTGGCCGAAGGATCACCCGACGAGCTCAAGCGGCGGATTGGCAGTGATGTGGTGGTGGCCCGGCTCGGTGGCGCCGACGTCGACTTCGTTCGCGCCGAAGCCGTGCTTTCGGCGCTCGCGGTGGTAGATCAGGTGAGCCGGCGCGGCGATCTGATCACCGTTTCAGTGGCTGATGGCAGTGCGGCGATCAGCCCGGTGGCGGTGGCGTTGAACGATTGTGGTGTGGTGGTGAAGGATCTCACCCTTCGCCGTCCCACCCTCGACGACGTGTTCCTCGAGCTCACCGGCGGCCATATCCAGGAAAGCAGCGAAGGATGACCTCACCTGATTTGGGATCGACGGTGGCGCCGGCCGACACCATCCGGGCGCGGTCCGGGGGGTTCTTTCACGACCTCGTTGCCGTGGCCATCCGAGCCCTCAAACAGATTCCCCGCGACCCGGAAGGTGTGATTCCGGCGCTGGTGGTCCCCGTGTTCTTCTTCGTCGTAAACGTCGGCTCCCTGCAAAAGGTGGCCGAACAGCAGCCGGGCTTCGATTTCAAAGCATTCCAGTTGCCGGTGGCGATCATCTTTGCGGTCACCGGCATTTCCCGGGCGAGCACGCTTGTCGCCGACATCCAAGGCGGCTATTTCGATCGCATGCTCATGACGCCGATGAACAGGTTGGCCCTGTTGCTGGGGTTGATGGTCGCCGACTTCGCCTTGGTTGTTGGTCTGTCGATCCCAGTTCTGGCGATGGGTTACGCCGTGGGTGTCCGTTTTGCCACCGGGATCTTGGGCATTTTGGTGTTCATCTTGATGGCAGGGCTCTGGGGACTGATGTTCGCCGGCTTTCCCTACGCCATCGCCCTAAAGACCGGCAGTCCAGCGGCCGTGAACTCGAGTTTCATCATTTTTTTCCCCTTCGCGTTCCTGACCACCTCGTTCCTCCCCAAGGAAGCCCTCACCGACTGGTTGGCCGCGGTCGCCACCTGGAACCCCGTCACCTACCTGTTAGAGGCGCTGCGATCGTTGATCATGGTGGGTTGGTCGGCGGAGGCACTCCTCCAAGGGCTTGTCGCCATTGCGGTGGTGGGGGTGATAAGTCAGGGCCTGGCGTTCTCTGCCCTGCGCGGTCGCACCAAGAACAACTAGCCGAACTGGGCACCAATTTTGCCGAACTGGGCACACCTATCGTCGCTTCAGCGACGATAGGTGTGCCCAGAACGCGAGGGGCGGGGGTTATTCGGCGGGGGTTATTCGGCCACGAAGTCGATGAGTTGTTCGACGGCGCCGACGAGCGACGGGTCGAGGTCGGCGAAGCTTCGCACGCTGTTACGCAGCTTCTTCCAGAACGCCGGAGGATCACCCACGCCGAGTTGACGACAGATGCCCGTTTTCCAATCCTCGCCTCGGGGGATGTCAGGCCAGGAACGCACGCCGATAAGCGACGGCTTGATGGCGGCCCAGATATCGATGAAGTCATGGCCCGTGATTAACACAAACGGATCGTCGATCTTGGCGGCGATCCGGCTCTCCTTCGACCCGTCGACCAGGTGGTCGAGCAATACGCCGAGGCGGCGGTTCGGACGAGGCTGAAAACGTGTCACTACGTCGGCGAGATGATCCGCCCCGTCGAGCATCTCCACCACCACGCCCTCGGCGCGGAGGTCGTCGCCCCAAACATGCTCAACCAATTCGGCGTCGTGGAGTCCCTCCACAAGGATCCGGCTGGCCCGAGCCATGCGGGCGGGAGCGTTGGCGATTGCCACAGATCCCGATGCGGTGCGGGCGACCGCTTTGGCCCCGGTTGTTGCGGAGGCGGGCACGAGGGTGACTCGTTGCCCTTTTACGGTGAAACCACCGTCGACCAGCCGCTGTTGGGAGTCTCGGCCGTTGTTATCCCGCATCGTGACGAATCCCTTCGCCACGCTGATCACCACGCCGCGGCGGCCCGAACCGCGCTGCTCGATCTCGAGGCCAGGGCGGGCGGCAACCTTGGGAAAGACGGGGGTGCGTTTGCCTTGAGGATCGTCGAGATCCAGGGGTTCGGAGAGGATGCCGCGTCGGTAAATGGAGTCGGCCATAAGCCGGGCGAGGCTACCGGGCCAAGGCCGCCGTTCGGTGGACGATCGACGTCACGGCGATCGGTGCCGCATACCCCGAGTGGTGGATCGTGACGTGCAAGGTCACCTGGTCACTGACCGGAACCATGCGGCAACGGACCCCCTTGTAGGGGGTTGGTTGCACCATGGTTCCGGGGTGGGCGCGCGGCGGTCCGTGCTGCGGTCCGTGCGGCGGTCCGGGCGGCGGTCCGTGCCGAAAGGAGGGCCGTCGACCGGTGACGCAGACCGACGGCGACCCGGGTTACGACAGGCCAGCAATGATGGCGTCGATACCATCGATGATGGCGTCGACGTCGGTGTTGTCGTCGCCCTTCGCCACTCGGATGGCGGCCTCGGTGAGCCCTCCGAAGAGCAACACTCCAATGGCGGCGAGGTCGGGCGCCTTCGACAGCAGTCCGCTCGACGTGAGGGCCTTGATGCCGCCCATCATCGAGGGGAAGCCGACATCGCTGTCTACCGTGCGCCACTCGTTCCATCCGAATACGGCGGGTGCATCGGAGAGGGCGATCTGTTGATACTCGGCTCCGGTCATGAACTCGATTGAGGCGCGGCAACCCTTGAGGAAACCGTCTCTCATCGAGGAGCCGGTGAGGGCCTGATCGAGCACATAGGCGTTGAGTTCTTCGGTGATTTCTTGGAACACCGCCTTGAACAGAATCGCTTTGCTGGCGTAGTGGTGGTAGAGCCCGCCGTGGGTGACGCCGGCCGCCTCGGCACACGCGGGGACAGACACGCCGTTGTAACCCTGCTCGGCGAAGAGCCGCCGGGCCGCGGCAAGCACCGCTTTCCTGGTTTCTTCGGCTTCGGCGGCAGTGCGGCGGGGCATGAGCGAGCCTCGGTTGGGGCGGAACCGGCCACACGAGTTGGAACGACGTGTGCCGAATGATCGGGCAGGGGTTTCCTGGGTACGGCGTTTCACCAGCCCCAGACATTATGGGGCAAGGAAAGTATTGGTCCCAACCTATCGCCACCAGCTTCGCAGGGGTGCCCTTTCCCTCTGGTCACCGCCTGGTGTCAGCCCGAAAGGGGAGGCACGCGACAGCACCCGGGTCGAAACTCGATCCGGGCACTGCGCCGATCGTTGGGGTTTTCAGTCCTTGAGGGCTTGCAGGAGCAGCATCAGCTCGTCGGAGGTTCCGGCCGGAACGCTGTAGCCCTCCTCGTTGCGGATCTGCTCGAAGTGATCGCGCACGTCTTCCACGGTGAGTTCCGGGTTGAAGTAACCCGAGGTACGGCCGATGAAAAAACGACTTACTTGGCCACCGGCTACGGAGTACGCCTCCCCGGTGACGGGGCAGTCCTCGTGGGCCAGCCAGCACACCACCGGTGTGACGAGTTCCGCTTCGAGCTTGTCGCCGAGCGCCCCGAGGAGTTCTTCGGTCATGCGGGTCTTGGCGACGGGGGCGATGGCGTTGGCTTTGATGTTGAACTTGGCGCCCTCTTGGGCGAGCACACGGGTGAAGCCCCACAGCCCCATCTTGGCGGCGCCGTAGTTGGTCTGGCCGAAGTTGCCGAGGATGCCCGCGTTCGAAGCGGTGTTAATCACCCGGCCGTAGCCCTTCTCCCGCATGATTTTCCAGGCTGGTTGCGTGACGTAGAACGCGCCCTTGAGATGCACGTCGAGCACCGGATTGAGCAGGTCGGGCGTCATGTTGTGGAACGACTTGTCGCGAAGGATCCCGGCGTTGTTGATGACAATGTCGACCGTGCCGAACGCCTCGACTGCTGCGGCCACGATGGCTTCGCCGCCTTCCGGTGTGGCAACGCTGTCGCCGTTGGCGATGGCCACGCCGCCAAGCGCTTCGATCTCGTTCACCACGCTTTGGGCTGGTGAGTCGTCGTGTCCGTCCCCGCTCACCGATCCTCCGAGGTCGTTGATGACGAGCTGTGCCCCTCGACGAGCCAGTTCCAGTGCGTGGCAGCGGCCGAGGCCCCCACCGGCACCGGTGATGATCGCAACCTTGCCGTCGTATCCGAGATCAGCCATGAAGGCCCCTTTGTGTGTCCGGTCGGGGGACCCCCGTACCGGCTCCGCTAGTGACGGCGGCACTGTACCGATGCTCACCGTTTCGGGCCGAATCTGAGGCGCTGCCGCCGTGCCGGACTCATCCGGATGGTGCACGGTAAATCGCGTGAGTGCGGATCAGTCAAACGCGGCACCCCAACCAAGCGGACCTTTGTGGACGACAACTACCGGCATGTCCTCCCTGGCGGATTCGCGTGTCCTCCCTGGCGGATTCGAACGATGGCATCGGCATGTCACTCTTTGGCCGACGCAAGGCTCGCCCGGCGGAAGTGGGCTGGCCGCGGTGCGGACTTGCCCGCTAAGTAGGGCGCCGTTGAAGCAACGGAGCGACCTCCGTGCGGCGGGTGATACCGAGCTTGGAGAACGCCGAGGAGAGGTAGTTACGAACCGTCTTGTCGGAAAGAAAAAGTAACGTGGCGATCTCCTTGTTGGTTCTGCCGCCGGCCACGAGTTTGGTGATCTCGCGCTCTCGGTGGGTGAGTGGCGCCAGCACTTCCGAAACCCAATCACCTGCGTCTGCGTGCGGGAAATCGGCATCGGAATCGAGGGTGGTGTTCGCTCCGATGGAGTTGGCGCGTGGATCGGGAGGGTCGGGCGACGGCGTGATCAACGTCAGGCACATCGACTCGAGCACAGATGCGCGCCATGCCACGCGATCGAGTCCGGCCCGTCGGGCCAGCACCAACGCCCGCCGGACGAGTTGCAGGGCCCGGTCGGTGTCGGTCGAGGCGAGGCAAAGCGCTGCTTCGCAATAGGACTCCGCCGCCAGCGACCAACGGGGTGCCCGCTCCCAGTCGATGCCGGCGCGTTCGAACAGGTCGGCTGCGGCGGCAGAATTGGCCGCGACGACCGAGAGCGCGGCCACGAACGATCGGGCGGCGAGGTTGTTTGGTCCATCGAGGATCACCGTGAGCTCGTCAAACCCCGAGCGCACGGCCCGCATGCCGTGATCGTCGCCCAGCAGGTGATAGGCGATAGCTCGGGTGAGTCGTGGATCGACGCCGAACTCATGGAACGGCGAGGCGCCTAGTGCGTCGAGCTCGTCGAGGGTGTCGAGCGCGCCGCTAGCGTCGCCTTCGAGCAGTTGGAGTCGGGCCTGGAGGGTGAGGATCGGGTAAGAGAAGTACACCACGCCCAGCACTCGCACGATGGGCACCAGCGAATCGAGCACGGTGCGCGCCTCGTGGAGGTTGCCGCGTTCGAGTGCGATGTTGGCGCGTGACGCTTTGGCGATCTCTGGAAGCATCGGGAGGTCGAACTGGAGCGCCTCCTCGCACCGAGCTTCGGCGGTCCGGATCTCGCCCGCCAGCGTTTCGATGAAGGCCGTCCCGAGCGTGAGGTGGGCCCAGAACTCCGGTCCTCCCGCCCTTTTGCCGGCGTCGGCGCCGACGGCGTTACGTTCAACGGCGTCGCCCACGTAGCCGCGTGCCATCGGTATGCGACAGGAACGTGATCGGGCGACCGAGACCGTCGCCCAGTCGCGGGCTTCCCGTGCCGCGACGGCGACCTCATCGAGTGTGACGTCGGCCCGGTCGGGGTCGCCGGCGTAGAGAAACACCAGTGCGGCGTTGGCGCGGCTGGCGTGATCGCCAACCTCCCGCGCTCGTTCGTCGGCTTCGACGGCGAGCAAATGCCCGCGTTCGAGGTCGCCGTCCTCGATCGCCGCTTGTGCCTCGGCCACAAGCGCCTCTATTTCAGGATCACTCGTGCGAGGGCCATCATGGGCGTTCACGTCATGGGCGTTGACGTCATGGGCGTTGACGTTCTGGGTGCTTCCTGGGTCCGAGTCCGACGATCGATCGTTGCGTTCGGTGCTGTCGTTGTTGTCATTGAGGAGACGCATGAGCACGGGATTTACCCATGACCCGAACGTCTGCCACGAGCGACCCTCGGCCTCGCGGGCGGCGACCGCCGACAACCCCCATGTGCGGGCCAGATCCTTGCGCCCGGCGGTGGCTGCCGCGGTGGCGGCCCGCTCGAAGAATCCGGCGCGATCGGTGGGCGCCGCCGCGGCCACATCAGCCATGGCCAATTCGTAGAGTTCGGTGGCACGTACGTGCCCGCCGCGCCCGACGAGATGGTCGGCCGCCCGTGCTGCCCAGGGGGCGGCGCGTTCTCCAGCATCGCCGGCCGAGAGGTGCACCGCCAGCGCCTCCACATCGTCGGGATCGAGGTCGTTGCCGTGCGCCGTCTCAATGGCCCCGGCGAGGCGCAGGTGCAACGACACACGATCCGACACGCTCAAGGCCGCAAGCAGCGCTTCGGCCACGAGGGCATGCCGCAGCCGGACCCCCGACGGGGAATCGGTTGTTTGGTTTGCAATCGGATGGGCCAGTCCGGCGGCAACCAAGCTGCGGGCGGCGACATCCCACGCGGGTACGAGTGCACCGGCAGTCCGAGTGGAAATAGGCCGTGCGGCGGTGGCGGCCAGTTCTGCTAACGAGCGTGCGTCGGCGGGGAGCGAGTCGACGAGCGACAGCACCGCCTCGGTAACCGTCCAGGGGATCTGTGCTTGGTCGGGATTCCCGGAACGGAGAAGGGCGTCCACAAAGAAGGGATTGCCTCCCGTCCGGGCGAAGAGCCCGGCGGCCCGAAGATCAACGGTGGAGGCGGCACTGGTGGGTTTCGGGTCCTCCGCCGGGTCCTCCGCGGGGCTCTCCTCTGCCGGGGTCTCCTCTGCCAACCGGACGAGTGCGCGAACGCCGTCTTCGGTGAGCGGGCGCAACGCCAGTTCGGAGGCGCGGGCATGACGTAGCAGTTCGGCGACCGCACCACTGTGTGCGGTTCCGGCTCCGTGGCTCCCCGTTCGATACGTGGCAAGAACAAGGACAGGCGCCCGTCGCAGTGAGTTGAGCAAATGTGGGAGGGCGGTTACCGCCACCGGGTCGATGTAGTGGAGGTCCTCCACGACCAAAAGCACGGGCCCGTCGGCGGCTCGTTGCCGGCAGGCGTCGGCGACCGCGCCGGCAAGTTCTCGGGCCGCCTCACCCTCGCCGGGCAGCGCGCCGGCAAGATGTTGGAACGGGGCAGTGAACGAGCGGTCGGTGTGGTGTCCGCCCACGAACTCGACCGTCCAGTGCGCCGGGAGATCGTCCACGAAATTGGACCAGACGGTGGTCTTGCCGATCCCCGCCTCGCCGGTGATGAGCACGAGG
>JANOSD010000003.1:0-48356 GCA_031415655.1 Actinomycetes bacterium | reverse complement strand
GCAACGCCGGCATCGACCCCCCGATCCCGAGCGCGGGTGCGGGGGTGCCGATCAGCAACCACCAGCCGGCGCAGATCCAACAACAAGTGCAGGCCAAGGCGGGGGTTCGGGGGGCAGCCTTTGTGGGGGGTGGATCGCTCTTCACCGAGCCGATCCTCGTGGTGAACCAGAAGGCCAAGTTCATCGAGATCGAGAACGAATACGCCATCTTCGATCAGAGCGGCCGCCAGCTCGGAGGTGTTCGACAGGTGGGCCAGAGCACGGCCAAGAAGGTGATGCGGGTGATCTCCAGCATGGATCAGTACATGACCCACAAACTCCAAGTGGTCGACGCCTACGGGCACGTGGTACCGGCAATCACCCGTCCGGCCAAGATGATCAAGAGCAAGCTCATTGTGACGAATGCGATGGGAGCGGAGATCGGCACCATCGTGCAGGAGAACATGGTCGGCAAGATCCACTTCGGCTTCATGGTGGGTGGACAACGCATTGGCTCGATCAACGCCGAGAACTGGAGGGCCTGGAACTTCAGTGTGCAAGACGCCAACAATCAAGAGGTGGCTCGCATCACCAAGACGTGGGAAGGTTTTGCCAACACGTTGTTCACCACCGCCGACAACTACGTGGTGCAGTTCCACTACCAGCTTCCCGACCCGTTGCTCAGCTTGGTCGTCGCCTCCGCCGTCTCCGTCGACACCGCGCTGAAGCAGGACAACCGTGGGTTCAACTGATCAACCCCCTCGTTTCGCCGTGGTCGATGCCGTGTCGCGAGCTCTCGCCGAAGACCTCACGCCGATCGGCGACCTCACCTCGGCGGTGCTTCCTGCGGGGTTGACCGCGGAGGCATCGTTCGTCGCCCGCGATCACGGTGTGTTGGCAGGGCTCGCGTGTGCGGCGGAGACCATCAGTCAGGTCGATGACGCCATCGTGGCCACCTGGATGGCCGCTGATGGTGACGTGCTCGTGACGGGGAAGGTGATCGGGACGGTGTCCGGTCCGCTGGCGTCGATCCTCACCGCAGAGCGCACGGCACTGAACTTTCTGTCCCACTTGTCGGGAATCGCCACGCTCACCGCCCGGTTCGTGGAAGCGGCGGGAGCCCAAGGCGGTACGGCCCGAATTTGGGACACCCGGAAGACCACGCCCGGGCTGCGCACGTTGCAGAAGGCGGCGGTGCGCGCCGGCGGGGGGCTGAATCACCGTGGCAACCTGTCCGATTGGATTCTGCTCAAGGACAACCACCTTGCCTTGCTCGGCATCGATGGTGCCGTGGCCGAAGCCCGACGTCTGTGGCCCGGTCGATCCGTGCACGTGGAGTGCGATCGGCTCGATCAGGTGGAGGATGCGTTGGCGGCGGGGGCCGACGCGCTGCTGCTCGACAACATGACCGTCGAACAGGCCAAAACGTGTGTGGCCGCCGCCGATGCGTATGTGTCAGCGAACGGTGGACGTCGGCCGCTGCTCGAGGTGAGCGGCGGGGTATCGCTCACCACGGTGGGCGCGCTGGCCACGACCGGCGTCGATCTCATCAGCGTGGGCGCCATCACCAACTCGGCCCCCGTGCTCGACATCGGCCTCGACATCCCCCCAACCCGCGTTTTGGTAGGGGAGACGCATCAAAACTGATGCGTCTCCCCTACCAAAAACCGAAGTGGGGGGTCAGATCACGGGGCGCACGGGGGGCACGGGGGGTTCTGGGGGAGGAGGGTCCGAGGGGAGGGAGCGAGTACCGTGAGGCCCGCACGCCGAGGTAGTCGCCCGGCAAGCCGTTCGGAGAAGGTCCTTTATGCTGCTCGTCATCGATGCCGGCAACACCCATACCGTCGTGGGGCTCTATGAGCTCGACGAGGAGGGGGTAGCGGCCCCCCCCGATCGTCGTTGCGAGGATGGTCTTCTCGACCACTGGCGTCTCGCCACCATCGCCGGCCGTACGTCGGACGAGTTGGCCGTAATGTTGCAGGGCTTTCTGCAGCTTCGCCACTACAGCCTGGACGACATCGATGGCATTGCCGTCTCCTCCGGAGTGCCCCGCACGACGTCGTCGTTGCGGGAGTTGGCGAGCCGCTATCTCGACTTCGAGCCGGTAGTGATCGAGCCCGGCGTTCGTACGGGCATCGCCATCCTCTACGAGAATCCCAAAGAGGTGGGTGCCGACCGTATCGCCAATGCCGTGGCCGCGTTCGACCTGTACGGCGGGCCCACGATTGTGGTCGACTTCGGTACGGCCATCACCTGCGATGCCGTTTCGTCGAATGGCGAATATCTCGGTGGGGCTATCTCCCCGGGCATTGAGATTTCCATGGACGCCCTGGTTGGTCGGGCGGCCGCGTTGCGAGCGGTGGAGCTCAAACCGCCTCGGAACGTGCTGGGGAAGAGCACGGTGGAATCGATTCAGTCCGGAGCGGTGTTCGGATTCGCGGCGCAGGTGGACGGCCTGTGCGACCGCATTCAAGAGGAGATCGGCGAGTGCACGATCATCAGCACCGGCGGTCTGGCCGGGCTGATCCATCCGTTGTCGAAGCGCATCCAGCATGACGAACCGTGGCTCACGCTTCACGGTCTTCGGTTGGTCTACGAGAAAAATGCCTAGGAGCGTGTCCCGGTAACCATTCGGCGTCTTCCGGCCGGCATCGATTCTCGTGACGTCCTCCGTCTCACCGCCCAGCAACAAGCGGGCTTTCGACGTGACGTCCTTGCGAGGCTTCGAACCGTGGTTCGGAATCGGCTTCTCGAGGCGTTCCTGAGACCAGCCTCCGAGCGCGGTGGTCCGGTGGTCTGGCGCTCATCGCTGTCGCCGATCGTGGGTACGAGACGACACCGAAATGAGCACGGCCGCACGTTGGGAGCGGTGCCCGACCAATTTGCGCGCGAGAATGGGGAATACGGCGGGGCAAACCTGAGGAGCGCAACGATGCGCGTGTTGATCACTGGAATGGGCGGCGAGCTCGGCACTCGCATTGCCAACATCCTCGAACGCGATTCGCGCGTTGAGGCCGTCTTCGGCGTCGACGTCGATCCGCCACGACGGCGATTGCACCGAGCGGAGTTCCACTGGATCGACCCCCGCGATGCCGCCGGTATCGCCCAGCTCGCCCGTGAACTGCAACCCACTGCCCTCGTGCACCTTGGGGTGTACGAGCCCTTCGCCCGGAGCAGCCCAAGGTCCGCAGTGGAACGCACGGCGAAGGGCAGCATCGCGGTGCTCGAAGCGGTGGCCGCCGCCGGCTCACTTGATCGAATCGTGGTGCGATCCGGCATCGAGATCTACGGCCGTCGCCAAGGATCGCCGCAGTGTCCGGATGAAGGCGTGGTGCCCGATCCCACCACGCCGTTCGGGCACGTGTTGCGTTACACCGAACGGCTCGCCCAAGAGTTCGGGATTTCGTCGGCGGTTCCCACCACACTCCTTCGATTTGCGCCACTGGTGGGCCCGCACTTCCCCAGCCCGCTCGGCCGTTACTTGCGGCTTCCGGTGGTGCCGTTCAGTGCGATGGGCGATCGACCATTCTCCGTGCTTCATCAGGAAGACGCCGCTCGAGCCATCGTTGCTGCTCTTCGAAGCCCCTACGACGGACCGGTCAATGTGGTGGGGGAGGGAGCGGTGACCGTGAGTCAGGCCGCCCGGCTCGGCGGCCGTTTGCCCCTGGCGTTGGCCGGACCGGTGTGGGGCACGGCGCACTTCGTTTCCGAGCTTGTTGGGGCGCCAGTGCCCGAGCACATCCACGAACTTTTGGTGCGAGGGCGCACCGCCGACGGCTCTCGTGCGGGCGAACGCCTTGGCGTGGCGCCTCGTTACAGCAGTCGTGCCGTGATCGAGTCGCTCTTTGATTGGGCGGAGGTCACTTATCTACAGGTTCCCGACCGGGGTCTCACGTCCTCCGATACGGATCACACCGATGAGGTTCCGTCATGACCACCGCCCCGATCCCCACCGACGCCGCAATCGAGGAGGCCAAGGTCGATGGTGGGTTCACCGCAATTCTGTCCCGGCGGCTCACCGGTCGGCACGACATCGATCCCTGGGGGCTCGACCCCGACCTCCGGGCCTTGCTCCATCCCCTCGGTGTCTTGCGTTGGCGAGTCGACGTTGACGGGGCCGACCACTTGCCTTCGGGGCCGGCGCTGCTCGTGCACAACCAACGATTCGGTCTTTCGGAGCGGTTTGTGTTGGCGTCGGGGGTTTCGCGTGTCGTGGGCCGAACCACCCGGCCGGCGGGATTGGCCGACCGTGTCCTTATCGGCCCCTCGCTGAACCGCGTCGGGTTGGTGAGCGACGACGAGGCAGATCTCCGGGCCTTGTTCCGTCGTGGCGAACTCGTATCGGTTGGGCTCGAACGACTCGCCGCCAACCGGTTTACCGCCGGGCGCTGTCCCACGCCTCCCCTCGCCGCTGCGCTGGCCATTGGTGTGCCCGTTGTTCCTGTCGCGGTAGTAGGCCGAGAACTCGCCCGCCGGTGGGAAATCATCGTGGGTGCGCCGATCCCCACTCGTCAACGGGGAGCGCGCCCCACCCCGATCGAAGTGTCGATCAGCGTCCGTCGCCGTGTCGGCCAGTTGCTTGAAGCAGCCCGGCGTGGTCGCTCCATCGTCTGATCGCTCGGAGGGCAGCCTGGTCGCCGTGACAGGGAGCGGACGCCTCTACACTCGCCGCCCCATGGCCTTCGCAACTGCCGACGACGGAACCCAGATCTGGTACGAAATTGTGGGTCCCCGTGATGGGCCACCACTGCTGATGATCCAAGGCCTCGGCGCCGACTCCAAAGGTTGGCTCCGCCAACGTCGGGCCATGAGTCGGCACTACCGGTGTGTGTTGTTCGACAACCGAGGCGTGGGTCGGTCCGACAAGCCGCCGGCTCCCTACGAACTGGAGGTCATGGCGGCCGACGCGGTTGCGGTGCTCAACGACGCCGGTATCGCCACCGCTCACGTGATGGGGGCTTCGATGGGCGGCGTGCTGAGCCAGATCCTCGCCGTTCGATATCCCGATCGAGTGCGATCGCTCGTTCTCGCCTGCACCGCGTGCCGCCATCATCCGTGGCGGCGACAGCTCCTTGGGCAATGGGCCGAACAAGCCGCCACGGGGGGCATGGGATCGTTTCTTGCCGATGGCGCCCGTTGGTTGGTCGGGCCTCGATCGCTCCGGCGAGCACTCCCCTTCTTGCCGGTCGTCGGGCCGCTGAGTGGTTTGGCGCTGTCTACCCCGGCCCATGCTTTCGTGGCCCAGGTACACGCCATCCTCACGCTCCACGACGACATCCGCTTCGAGCTCACCTCGGTGGCGGTCCCCACGCTCGTCATCGTGGGCAGCCAAGACATCCTTACGCCGCTGGGAGACTCCGAAGAGATCGCCGAGCTGATACCCGGCGCTGAACTGGCCGTGGTGGGAGGGGCGGCGCACGGCTTTATGTTCGAACACGCCGATCCCTTCAACCGCACCGTGCTCGACTTTCTTGGTCGAGTCGTGGCTCGTTCGGCGTTGGCCGAACGGGGCCTCGTCGAAGCGTCCTGACCCCCGGACAGCCCGACCCGCTCGGGTTCAGGAGAACCGTTCGCTGATCGTGTCGACCAGCCGTCGACCGCTTTCGATCGGTCCCGTCTCATGACGTTCCATCAGTATGCCGGCTCCGACGAGCAGCGCACCGGCGGCGGCCAACCATCCCCAGGTCGGGACCCCCACCTCCACGCCCAGCAACTCGTGCCAGGAAAGGGCGGCGAGCAAGACGGTGCCGAGGAGGAGCGGAGCGGCCAAACGCCGGGTTCCTCCGATGAGGATGGCGGCGATGGCCACGATTCCAACGACGAGTGCATGGATTTCCGCCCCACCGTCGAGCCGTTCGATCATGGCGGTGATGCCGATCGCCAGGATCGCCGGACCATACGCCACCCAGCTCGAGATGCGGTCGAGCGCCCCGACGGCTTGATTCGTCGCTTGACCGTCGCCAGCCTGGTCGTCGGTTGTTTGGCTCGATCGGCTCAGCAGTCCGGCAAGCAGGAGTAACAAGGCAACTGGCGCCGCATACGCATCGGCGGCCTGCACTCCGCCATGGTCGAGATGGAGCCAAACCCCCGCCGTGGCGGTGGCCGACGCTCCGACGCCGGCGGCGAGGTTGCGGTGGTGAAATGCGAAGGCCGCGCCGGTTCCGCCGACGAGTAGGAGCGCGGAACCGAGGGTGTCGATGCGAGTCGAGCTGATGGCCAGAGCGGCACCGGCACATGCCAGTTCCACCGCGACGAACGGCCCGGACCAGTCGTTGGAAATCGTGTGCCCACGGCGTTGGGACCACAGGGTGGCGGCGCCGGCCACGAGCGCGATCAGTACGACGGCACCCGAGGCTGCGACGCCGCTGGCGGCGACACTGAATCCAACGGCGACCGAACTCGTGGTGGCGAGAACAGGAATTGCCAGGGCGCCGAGATAGGCGATCGTCCGACGTTGTGTCGCCACAGCGTCGATGACGAGCAACGCTGTGACCATGGCCATGCTCACCGCGATCGGGAGGGGACCCACGACGGGAGCGGTAGCCAGTACCCCAAAGGCACCAACTCGGCCGATCCAGGGAAGGAATACAAAGGGCAAGGTTTGGGGGTGCGCGGCGCGTTGTTCCTCCTCGTCACGTCGAACGGCCAGTCGGTCGATCCACCACGACGAGGTCCAGGCCGCCGCCGCTACCACCGCCAACGTGGCGATTGCGACGATGTTGGGATGTGACAGTTGATCGTTGGCGCGGGCGGCAACCATCGAAATCAGTGCGACGGCGAGCGAGCCGATCCCGGCGAAGAGCAGGGTCGCAACGGCAGGGAACGACCAAGCCACTCGCGTTGTCAGGCGCAGTTGGGCGGCGTAGCCGACAACAACCGTGCCGCCGACGGACAGCGCAAGAGCGGCCGTGGGCGATCCGATCGTGAGGAGCGGTGCGGCGATCACCAGCGTGCCCGCGGTGGCGTGGGCCCATGGTCGACCCGAGAGCACCGCAATGGCGGCGAGGGTGAGCAGGGTTGCGCCGATCCACAACGGTGCCCATCCCATCCCTATCGCCGTGGCGGCCACCGTGGCGGCGATCGCCGGGGCGGTGAACGAGAAGGCACTGCCCACGAGGAGTGCCATTGGCCACGAACTGGAGTCTGCGACCCGCCGCCGCTGATCGGCGATGAACCACGCGGCCAGGGCGGTCACGCCGGCTGCAACCAACGATAGGTTCCCAGACGTTGCGGCGGACACGGGGAGTTGCCAGTTGGCGATGCCCACCAACATGGCGATGTTTCCCGCGGTCAAGGCGATGGTCTCGGCGCCGACGGCAAGCCAATGTGAAGGCTTGCCCCAGAAGGAGTCGTGTCGGAAGCTTGTGGCAATCACCTCGGTGAGGAGGAAGAGTAGGGCCATGCCCGGCCAGACCGACGAGGGCCCCGACCGCACCATGGCCAACGTGACGGCCAGACCAATGGCCGACGACCCCGCGCCGAGCACAACGAAGGTGAGGTCCTTCCGACGATGGGCCAGCGCAAAAAGCACGGCGGTGCAGAGCAATCCGCTGGAGAGCGGAGCCAGTCGGGTGATGCCGGTCGCCGACTCGGTGGTGGCGGCGAGCCCAAGACCGGCGAACAGTGCGGGTCGCACGGCCAATACGCTCGTAGCGAGCGAAAAGACGGGAGCGAGCCCCGCCGTGATCGCCCAGGTGGCGACGAGTGAGTCGTGGTGTGTTCGACCCGTTGTCTGCGCTTCGGCCGAGTCCGTGGTTGTCGGCGTGGGTACAAGTTGACGGAGGAGAGCAACGAGGGCGGTCATGCTGGCGAGGACCAGCGGCGCGGGCCAACCGGTGAGCCCGGCTAGCCCACCCGCCGTGGCGATGCCGCCGAGCACGGTGGCCCATCGCAATGCCCACGATCGTTCCGTGCGGTTGAGCAGGGGAAAGCCGACCAGTGCGGCGACACCTTCGGCCAGCACGATCGCCGGCCACGAGAGCCCTTGGTGTACGGCGATGGCAGCGACCACGACGGGAATCAGAAATGCCCCGAGGTGATAGAGCACCGAGGAAGTGGCGGGAAGTCGGGAGCGAAGAGATCGGCCGGCGGAGAGAAAGCCACCCGACGCGGCGATCAGGATGGCGAGTTTGAGAGCCGGGTCGAGGCGGTCCCATCGCACGGCGACGAAGACGGTGGCCGAGGCGAGAAGCAACAGCGCGCCGGTGGCGGTAACCCACACGGCACCAGCTCGAGAGTTGTCGGGGCCGCCGTCACGACTGTCCAGGTGGTGATCAGCAGCCGACGGCGGTGGAGCAGGTGGCACGCCCCACGAAGACGGGGGCGGGGGAGACGGGGCGGGGGAACTTGGGGGTGGAGACGACGGTGCGGTGAGCATGCACCTACCGTCTCCTGACGAGCGGACCCCGACCAGCCGGGAAACCCCCTAGTCGCGGCTGGGGAACGGCCGTCGAACATCCGCCACCGCGACGGCGGGCCGGGATCCGCCGCGACCCTCGGCGTTCGGCGTTCGGTGTTCAGCGTTGGCTTCTGCGAAATCGGTGTTACGAGTTCGCGCTCGTGACGACCTCGTACGCCGCCGCATACGCGATCTCCTCTTGGGCCTTCAGCGGGCGCCAAGTTGCCAAACGGTCGGATACGTCCTTGGGAACGTCGACAAGGGGGCTCGACGCAATGTCGGGAGCAATCGCCTGCAGCTCTTTGAGGTAGCCCTTCACGAAGGTTGGATACTGAAGGGTGGCGATAATGCGGGCCATGTTGACGGGGTCGTAGACGAAATCCATGAACTGGTGAGCACCCTTGGCGTCTGCCGCGGTCTTGGCGATCACAAGATTGTCGATGAACCGGGAAGAGCCCTCCTTTGGCACCACGAACGCAAGGTCAGGGTTGGTTTCTTGGAGCTGGGCGACATCGCCGCTGTATGCCTGCGACATGATCACCTCGCCCTTCAGGAGGTCGTCTTTGTAGTCGTTACCGGTAAAACGAGCGAACTGTCCGGTGGCGGCGGCCGCACCCACGGTGGCGGCGGCTTTATCCACGTCCTGCTTTTTTGCGGTGGCGGGGGATGACCCACCGGAAAGCAGGATCATGCCCAGCCCGTCGCGCATGTCGGAGAACAACGTCACCTTTCCCTTGTACTCAGGATCGAAGAGGGCGCTCGTGGAGTCGATCTCCTTGCCGACCTTCTTTCGGTCGTAGGCGATGCCCACCCATCCAGAGACCCATGGCAGGGAGAACTTGTTCCCGGGGTCGAAGGTCTGCTTGAGGTCAGGGTCGAGGTTCTTGATGTTGGGGATGGCCGAACGATCCAGCTCAAGGAGATACCCGAGTCCGATCATTTTCGCCACCATGTAGTCGGTGAGGACCATCAGGTCGTAGCCACAATCCTTGCCGGCTTCGAGGCTTGGATTGACCTTTTCGAAGAACTCGGCGTTGTCATTGACGTCCTGGCGGTAGTCCACCTTCTGTCCGGTGGCCTTCTCGAAAAGCGGGAGCGTTGACTTGTCGCCCGGAATCCTTGCTCCGGATTCGTCTATGCCATCCATATAGAGCGACCAGTTGGCGAACCGGAGGGTGGCTGCACTCGAGAGCGCCGTACGCGGTACCTGAGTGGTCCCTCCGGCACTGGCGGCGGGACCTGAAACCGACGGTTCGGTCTTGGAGCAAGCCGCCAGCATCTGAGCGAGCGCCCCTCCGGCGAGAAGCGTGCCGGTCCCGGCGAGGACTGTTCGGCGGGAGAGGGGAGATGAACCACTTTGTGTTGAAGTCATAGTTGATCGAGGTTCCTACGGTAGTGAGACGGTGTGGGCGTTCAGCGCTAAGGATGGGTGGTCATTCAGCTGCGATTGAGCGACCGGTGGGTATCCGACGCCCGACGGCGGCGCTTCTGCAGTTGCTCGAGCACCGACTGGAGAAGGACCAACAGTGACTCCTTGGCCGACTCCTTGTAGCGAGCGTCGCAAAACATGACCGCTACGTCCTCGGGAATGCTGAGTGTTTCGCGGAGATCGGCCACCGACACCGGTGGCGTTCCTTCGAAACGATTCACCGCAACCACGAAGGGGATTTGCCTCGTTTCGAAGTAGTCGATGGCGGCGTAGCACTCGTCGAGTCGGCGGGCGTCGACGAGGACCAGGGCACCAAGCGCCCCCAGCACGATGTCGTCCCACATAAACCCGAACCGATCCTGCCCGGGGGTCCCGAACACGTAGAGCACGATGTCGTCGGCGATGGTGATCCGCCCGAAGTCCATGGCGACCGTGGTCGTGGTTTTCGACGCGACCTTGGAGGAGTCGTCGACACCGATGCTGGCCGACGTCATCGAGGCCTCAGTGGTCAGGGGCGTGATTTCGGAAACCGCCCCCACGAACGTGGTCTTTCCGACGCCGAATCCGCCCGCGATTACGACCTTGGCCGACCTTGGCGGCGCCTTGGCGGCTTGAGTGGGTTCAACTGCGCTTGACGCCATCGATCAACCTTTCGAGAAATGCGATATCGGGGTCGCCGGAATTGGCGGTGGGAACGGAAACGAGTTCGTTGTCGACCAGATCTTGAATGAGCACCCGGGCGGTTCCTAGCGGGAGCTTGAGCCGAGCGGAAATCTCGGCGACACCCATGGGGGCATCGCAGATCCCGACGATTGCCCGGTACTCGGACCCAAGCTGGTCCCGGGAGCGTTGACCTTTGTCGGTTGCGACCACGAGTGCTTCGACCGGGAGGTCGGAGCGAGTCCGGCCGCGGGTGACCATCCACGGTCGGACAATGGACTCGGCCTCGCCGATGTCATCGTCGTCATCATCGTATGGGGTTGCCACTACCGCTCTCCATTGACCGACGCGCCAGCGCCGGTCGGGTCTCAAATGGTCAGAAGGTCAGATGGTGAGAAGGTCAGATGGTGAGAAGGTTCTTCAGCTCGGCGATGAGGTCCGGGGTGAGAACCTCGCCCGCCCGACGAACCATGAGGGTCATCTCGTAGGCGACGAGGCCGATCTCGCAGTCACGGTCAGCCAGGACACCCAGCGCCGCGCCCTGGCTGATCGAGGTAACGAACAGGTAGCCGCCGCGCATCTCGACGATGATCTGCTCGACCCCGTCGTAGGCGAAACACCGCGCCGCGCCGTTGGTGAGCGAGGTGAGCCCCGAAGTGATCGCGGCGAACTGCTCGCTCTGCGCCTGAGCCAGGCCTTTCGAATTGGCCAAGAGGATCCCATCGGCCGAGACCGCGATGGCATCGGTCACGCCGTCGGTGTTGTCTACGAAGTTCTGCACAAGCCAGCTGAAGCTCTGTGCCGTTGGACTCAATGTCATGATCGCATGCCTCCTAGAAGATGGCACTCGGAAGAGGCCGGTGAAGTCGTTGGTACCGATTGTGTGCTCATGAGTCGGTGAACGTCCTCTCGTCAGGGTCGAGGCGGGTTGCCTCGCCCAGACTCTTGCCGGCGCTGAAGCGACCGAGTCGGGCGCGAAGCTCCTCCGCCTCAGAATCGTCGGAAACCCTCGGTGCCGAATCTGCGGGGGCAGCGAACCGATCGAAATCCCCGGTAGCGACTTTAGCGCCTCGCTTCTTGAAGCCAAGGGGACCCAGGTCGACGCTGTCCGAGACGTCGATCACCTCGTCCGATCCGTCATCCGTCACTCGGGAAGACTGGTCCGATTGGTCGGGGTAGTGATCGGCCTTCGACTTGCCGGCTTGGAAGCTGTCGAGATTGGCGCGGGCGTCGAGAGGGTCGCGGTCGTTCGGCGCGGACTCCGGCGTGGCAAACCGATCGAAGGCTTCGGGGGCGCGGGATTCACGCTTCTTGAACCCAAGATTGGTGACCTCCACGACCGGGTCTGGAGCGTGCACCTCCGGCGTCGGACTTGGCGCGTCCGGCTGCTCGTTTCGGAGGCCGGGTTCGATTTTGGCTACCGGTTCGAGGATGGGTGCAGGCGAACTCGCCGGGGTCATCTCGAGGGTTTCACCATCACGGGATCCGACGGTTTCGAACAGGGTTGGGGGGATCGTAATCCTGGCGATCGTTCCAGCGCCCGGATCGGACTCCAGCACGACCGTCACGCCGAGCCGGTCGCGAAGTCGACCGACGACGAAGATCCCGAGGTCAGCGGTCGGAACTTCGTCGAGCCGTTGGACCACCGAGAGTCGAGTGTTCAGGTTGGCAAGAGCCTGCTCTTGAATGCCAATCCCTTGGTCCTCCACCTCAATGATCAGATTCGTTGCCTCCAAACGGCTTCGTAGCAGCACACGAGAATCTGGGTCGCTGTACTTGGTGGCGTTCTCGAGCAACTCCGCGAGCAGGTGGCTCACGTCGGACGCGGCGTTGCCCAGCACACTGGCTTCACGTGAGTCATGCACGTCGATGCGGTCGAAGGCCTCGATCTCGGATACTGCTGAGCGGAATACATCACCAACGGCGACCGGCTGGGTCCACCTCCGGACGGGTTTGGTTCCGGCGAGAACGAGAAGGCTCTCGGCGTTGCGGCGCATCCGCGTGGCCAACTGATCCAGCTTGAACAGGCCGTCGAGCAGTTCCGGATTCGTTTCATTGCGCTCGAGGTCATCGAGAAAGCGCAACTGGCGAGAAAGTAGGTTCTGGTTCCGTCGGCCGAGGTTGACGAACATGTCCTGCACGTTCTTGCGGCCGGCGGCTTGCTCGAACGCCAGGCGAACAGCGGTGCCTTGCATTTCGTTGATGGCATCGGCGAGATCGTCGAGTTCGTCGCCGGTGGCGACATTGACAGGCTCGATGTCGGTCCCTTCGCTTGCCCCGCGTTCTACCGCACGGATTGCGTCGGGCATACCTTCGGTGGCCGCTAGACTGGCGGCGTCGCGGAGCCGGCGAATGGGGCTGCTGATCTGTCGGGCCAGCACCAAGCCGACGAAACCGGCAGCGAGAGCGGCAAGAATCAGAGCGGCGATACTCACGATCGTGAGGCGCACGGTGGAGCTTTCGAGGTCGGTCGAAAGACGATCGACCGATGCCAGAGGCGCAAGGGCAACTTCGTTGGACTCACCCACAAACACCAGCCAGTTGAAGCCGGTGATCGGCGTGTCGGTGTTCTTGGTGAGCGCTTGGTCCGTGGTGCGAGCGAAGGCCGTGACGTCCTCGGTGCCGATGGCGAAACCCCGCCGGTTCGGGTTGGCGAGCGCGTCGCGAAACGCCTGATCGGTGCCCGTGACCACGGCGAACTCGGGATTCACCATGCGGTTGGGGTTGTGTTTCGTTGCGGTTTCGGCGAGCAGGAGTCCCTCGTTGGTGGCCACCGACACGCGAGCCCCGTTGGTGGCGCTCGCGTACTCGTCGGCCACACCTTGAATGATGGACACGTCGAGCGTGGACTGCAGCACACCTACGGTCGCCTTGGTTACCGGGTCTTGCACCCGGACCGCGACCTTCACGCCGAAGGCGGCAATGTCGTCATCAAACGACACCGGACCGACGAACGATCCTGCATCGGATGCCGGCCGGAACCACGGCTCACGAGAATAACTAATCGTGTTCGACTCAGTGTTGCTGGCCACCAGGATACCGCCATTGGTGACCAACTTGAGGTCCGGGTAGGTCTCGGAGGCGAGACTCACCACCGTCTGGGCGTCTGGGTCCGACACCGGGCTGGAGGAGTAGGTGGCATCCAACTGGCTGGGCGAGAGCTTGCCGAGATCGAGGGCCTCGGCCTGTCGGCTGCCGGCGGCCGCGGCCCTGCCCACCAGAGGGTTCTCGGCGATGTCGGCGATGTCGCCGACACGCTCGGCGAGGAAGTCGTCGAGTCGTTTCCCGATGGATTGAGCCGAGGTCTCGAGGTCCTGACCTACAACGTCTCGCTGCAGGGCATCCCGGGAGACCTGTACATCTCCGCGCGCCCGATCACTCTGACCGCGCAGCCCGAGAAGAAAGATCCCCCCGAGAACGATCAACGGCACGAGGCTCACCGCCAACGTGCGGATGATCACTTTGCCGCGGATGGATCGAAGGAATGGCCGGCTCTGGTCGTTTGTCGCCGGGAGGAGGGCATGTTCAGTCATTGGAGGTCAGGTCACCTTCAGGTTGGACCGCATGCCGCGGACGAAATGGTTCTGTTCGCCCTTGTCGCGCGTGCCGTCAATCGCGCAGAACAGCACGTAGTTGCCGGGTTTGAGGTCGAACACCCCCGTGCACGACTCACCCGCCGGGAACTTCTCGACCTCGCCGATGAAGTCCTCGGTGGGAATCCCGTCTTCGTTGACCGTGCCGTCGGGATTCTTGGGGAGGGTTTCGGTGTCCTTGGCGCGAGCGATGACCACCTCGTGGTCTTGATTGCCGGTGTTCTTCACGGTGAAACCAACGAGCCCGCCCTTGGTGGATTCGGAGTCGACGATGTACTTGAACTCCGAAGCGTCGACCTCGACCTTGGCGGTTGCCTTGGTGATGTCTCCGACCGGGGTACATTTGGATTCGACCACCCCGGAGTCGTCTTTGCCGGGATCGGCGGACTTCTTGGTGGTGGGAGGGGCGGTGGAAGCAGCGGCCGGAGCGACGACCTCCTGGGTTGTGGCCTTCGATGCACATCCGGCAAGGCTGACGCCGACTGCGGCCGCCACGAGAGGTGAGACCCGAAAAGCTCGGATCATGGTGGTGCGCGGACGCGCCGCAAAAAGACGTTCGGTAGGCATAGATCGCTCCCTCAGTTCGGTGTTTGATTTGCGTCGGTCGCCCGATTGTCGTGACACCGCGTACGACGCGCCCACGGGTTCTGACAGCGGTATTGTAAATACCCGAGTAACAATGCACTCAAGCTTGAAGAACAACAGGGGAACAACTTACAAGCTCGACAACGAGGCCATCACGCGAAGGTGGTATTCGACGGGGAGTCGGCGCCCGCGCTGTTGCCGGGAGCGGCAGCCAGCAAGAAGGTGACCGTGACGGCGGTGCCGGCACCGACCCGGCTTTGGATCTCGATGCTGCCCCCCATCAGTTCAACCAGAGACTTGCAGATGGTCAGACCGATTCCAGTTCCCTGGGATGCCAACTCGTCGGCATCAAGGCGATCGAACGGCTCAAAAACCCGGTCCACCAACTCGATCGGGATTCCTCGACCGGTATCGACCACCGACAGCCAGAGTTCGTTCCCCGAGACGAAGCTCGACACGGTCACGGAGCCACCGGGGGCGTTGTATTTGATGGCGTTAGAGAGCAGGTTGAGCAGCACCTGGGAGAACCGCTGGGGGTCGACCGCGATGTGGGATCCGGGGGCGAGATCGTCCGCCAGGGTGATGCCTCCTTCGGTGGCCGAGGCTCGAACCATGGTGAGGGCTTGCGCCACCAAAGGCGCGACCTCAACCGAACGAATCGCCACCGCAAGCCGGCCGGACTCGGCCCGCGCCGCGTCCAGGAGTTCGTTGATGATCGTCAGGAGTAGTCGACCGGAGGACAGGATGTAGTTCACCGATTCGAGGTCGTCCGGTGCGAGCTCACTCGTCTCCAGCAACTGCGCGAAGCCGAGGATTGCGTTGAGTGGAGTTCGCAGGTCGTGGCTCACCTGCGACACCAACTCCGATTTGGCGGTCGATGCCTGCTCGGCCGCCATCTTGGCCTGAGCGAGCAGGATTTCCTTCCGTCGCTGTTCAGACACGTCTTCGACACTGCCGACCAGGCGCCGGTTGGCGCCTTCCCCCGCCCCCGAGGCGCGGAAACGCAACCACGACCACGTCCCGTTCACCTGACGGACCCGGCACGTGTACTCAAAGCTCCGGTTTTCCAACGACGAAATCGCCGACCGGAATCGGTCCACCGCCCCTTCCCGGTCGTCCGGATGGATCAGGTCGAGCTTGCGGTCGATCCACTCGTCGTCGGTGCCCGGTATTAGCTCCAGCGCGAGGTCGGAACGGAAGAGCGTGCGGTCCAATGGGTGGACTTCCCACACACCAATTCTGGCCGCATGGGTAGCAACCGAAAGCCGGGTCTCACTTTCCGCCAACGCGTCCGAGGATGCGGCCAACCGATCGAGCATACGATTCAACGACATTGCCACGGCATGGATCTCACTCGTTCCGGCCAGATCTGGGTCGTCGAGGCGAAGGTCGTCGGCCCCGCCGTCAGCGACCTCCGTCGCGAAGCTTTGGACGCGGGTGAGCCGGGCGATCACCCGACGGAGGAATACGGCATAACTCAGCGCTGACGCCAGCAAAGCAAGGAGGACAATGACGAACTCAACTTCGCGGAGCTGGTCGACGCCCGTCCTAAACGCCCGCCGGTCCTGCTCCACCGAGACTCGCGCCGCGCCGAGCCCGTCGAGGCCATCGATCGTCTTCCGAGTTGTCAACGTGGAGTCCGTCCGTTGGAGTTCGATTGCCACCGCGCAGGTGGTGGGAGTGCAGTCGGTGATGCCGACCGGCAACTGGGTGAGTTCGGTCAGTCGGGTGGTGAACCCATTGTCGACGCGACGAGCGAATACGAGGACTCCGACCGAAGGCCGATCGCGGGTGGTGTTGATGATTGGTCGACTGGTGACCCGGAACGTTCCGTCGCTCGTTCGCATCCATCCAGACAGCCCCCCGATCTTGCCCGATGAGCGCAGCACCCCGCCGGGTTTCGTGGCCTCACGGAGTTCTGGTGGCGAGTCGGCAACGAGTCGGGCGCCCACCACGGATCGGGCGAGCCGGGTGTCACCGTCCTCTGTGGCCAGGATGACCACATCCATACCGATTCCGGTCAGGGTCTCGGCCGTGATGTTGGCCGACTCGAAGGCCGCTTGCGCCGCGGTGTCGCCAGTCATGAACGTGTAGGAGGCATCCCAGTAGGCCCAATCCTCGGCGATGGTCCCCTGCTGGCTGAGGTCGTCGGCGATGAGTCGGTCTACCTGGCCAATGGCCTGGGCGGAGGCGGCATCATCGAGCAATTCGAAGCCCCGGGTGCCACCAAATCGTACGTAGGCCTCGAACACCACAACGAACGACAGCACCACCACCAGCACGATTTGCAGCGTGCGAACTCGTATGCCCGTGGAGGCGGTCATCGAACGGCAGCGACGAGCTCGGCCACGTCTCGGGATCGTAGCCACGCCAGCGAGTCGACTGCCGGGATTGGGCGCGAATACAGATAGCCCTGCGCATATTCGCACCCCTGGGCGGCCAGCTTGGCCGCCGTGGCCTCGTCCTCGACACCCTCGGCAAGGGCCCGGAGATTCAGGCTGTGGGCGATCTCGATCGTGCCCCGGACGATGGCCGAGTCGTTCTCGTTGGCCACCATGTCGGTGACAAAAGACCGATCGATCTTGATTGTGTTAATCGGAAGGGATTTCAGGTAGCTGAGTGACGAGTATCCGGTTCCGAAGTCGTCGATCGAGAGGCCGATCCCCACGGCGGCCAACTGCTCGAGCGTGCGCTTGGCCAACGCCGGGTCGCGCATCACGCCGCTCTCGGTCACCTCGAACTTCAGGCGTTTCGGCGCGACCTGCGATCGGGTCAACGCATCGACGACGAACTCGACGAAGCCGTCATCGTGCAGGGTACGCACCGAGAGGTTCACGGCGATCCAGGCGGATGAGCCGGCTCTGGTGAGCTCGCCGATCTGTTCGATTGCCGTCTCCACCATTTGGCGGGTCATGGCGTCGATCAGCCCGGTCACCTCGGCCAGCTCGATGAAGGCATCGGGCGGCACGAGCCCCCGCTGCGGGTGGAGCCATCGGGCGAGGCCCTCGAATCCGACCACGGCGTCGGTCCGCAAGTCAATGATCGGCTGATAGAAGAGGGTGATTTCCCCGTTGACGAGTGCCGGTTTCAGTTCCGCCGACATCTCCAGTCGGCGGACATCCACTCGTCGGGCGGCAGGATCGAAGGCCGAAACCGGTTGACCGATACGTTTGGCGCTGTACATGGCCGCCTCGGCTTCGCCGACGAGCCCGAGTGCGCCCTCGGCTTCACCCGGACCGGGACCTTGCCCCCGGCTCGGTGCCCTCCAAGCGACGCCCGCCGTTGCCTGGACTTGCAGTGTGGAGCAGGCGACGGCGAATCCATCATCGAGAGCCGACCGGATCCTGTCCTGCACCACATTGGCGTTCAGTGGTCCGGACGTATAGAGGGCGAACTCGTCTCCGCCGAGACGAGCGATTGCGTTCGCATCCGGGAAGGCGGTGCGAAGCCGTGCCGCGAACTCGACCAACAATCGGTCCCCGTTGTCGTGACCAAAGGCGTCATTGATTTCTTTGAACCGGTCCAGATCCAGCACCACCATGCTGACGCCAGAGCCCGACGCCGCCATGTCGTGCCCCAGACCCTGCACGAACGCCGATCGGTTGAGCAGCCCGGTGAGCTGGTCCCGTTCGGCCCGTGCTCGGTTGTCCCGCTCCTTCTGCACGACGCCGCTCACGTCCTTGAGCATCACTGCCGCTTCGTTTTCGCCGACAAGAAAGGTATCCAGCGAGTATTGACGGTCGCCGGCTCCGAACACGAAGGCGGCGCGACCCTGCGGTGCCTCCCCATCGATGACCGATCGAACCGCGGCGCCAATTGTCCGGGTGTTCTCCGGGCCGGCGAAGTCGAACGCCACATTCAGTAACTTGCCATCGATCCAATGATGATCTCTTCCGATGAGGGCAGCGAGGTGGGGATTACAGAAGCTCATCCTCAGCTCGTTGCTCCCCTCAGGGTCGGCGGTCGCGATGGCGACGCCCGAAGGGACACGGTGGAGCAGTCGGGCAAAACGGGCCGAGCGCTCCTCTGCCCCCCGCTGGCTGGACACGTCGACTATGACCCCCCGCAGACGGACCCCAGTTGTCGCACTGTCCGGATCGCGGGAGATGTGCGCAATGACCCAATGGTGGACACCATCGGCGAGTCGTAACCGGAACTCCACGGTGGCTGACCCGAGGAGTTCCGCCCCGGCATGGGCCTCAATCGCAATCCCAAGGTCATCGGGGTGGATTCGCTCGATGAAAAAGCCGTCAGTGATGTCTGCGGCGGGTACCCCGAGCATCTCCGGCCCCCCGGGGCCGATCCGAAGCGGGATTCCGTCGCCGACGAGCACTTCGTAGAGCACGGCTCCGGCTCCTTCGATCAGCGTGGCGTAACGATTCACGAGTTGGCGCCGCTGATCGGCCGAGAATACCTCCACGACCATGATCGCGATGATTGAAACGGTGGCTCCGGTCATGATGGCGACTGCGTTGTCGGTCCCGGCGGCGACCCCCACGATTCCGGTGATGACAAAGGAGGTGATACCCGGAGCCAACGCGGCGCGGCCGCCGTACAAAGAGTTTCCGACGACGGTCGACGCAAAGACGGCAAACAATGCCGGGACGAAGAGCGTCGGAGCGAGCCAGACCACGAGGCCAGCGGCGATGCCATCGACCAGCAGGAGTAGCGCCGGCCGGGTGGCGTGTCGCCGAGTCCAGACTCGAACGCCCAGATCGACTGGCAGGAGCACGCCCAGGATGACCAGAACCGCCCACCATCGCCGGGGGCCGACGTTCGGGATGACGGCCACGGCCAGGCCCATGACGGCGATCGCCGCATGGCGCACGCTGTACGCCAGCTTCCAGATCCGTTCGTGCACGCCTTCGCCGTCTATCCACGGCGAAACCTTCAAGAAGCGACGGTTTTCTGTGGATGCCGGGTTCCGGGGGCTCGGCCGAGCCGTAGGTTCCCTCACGGCCGCACGCCTGGTGGCGGGGGGCCGAAGGTCACAATCGCTGCGCTCGGGCGGGGATTCATAGACCGAGTAGCCCGCCGACGAGCTCGTCAAACGCGCGCAGATCCAGCGGCTTGGAGAGCAGGGCCGTGGCGCCACGAGATTGGAGTCTCTGCGCAATCGCCTGCCCGGTATTGGCAGTGATTACCACGATTGGCGTGTTGGCACTCTCGGCTCGGCGCCGCAGGGTGTCGAGCACTTCGGCTCCGCCCACGTCCGGCAGTCCAATGTCGAGAAGCACGAGATCGGGGCGTAGCTCCGCCGCGAGGTAGAGCCCTTGACGACCGGTGGTCGCGGATACGAGCGTGACGCCGTCCCAGCGCGCCGCGACTCGTTCAACCAAACGTCGGTTCAAGGCGTTGTCTTCGATTTGTAGCACGATTGGCATTCCTCACCTACTCCCGTCAGGGAGTTTCATGTTGCCGATCATTTGACGAGATCGGGGCAATGCAATCTCAACGAACGAACAACTCTGGTCTCATTCCCTTACAGTGGGCTATCGCTGAACCGAATGCCGCCGTGTTCTCTCATGTCCTGGTCGTGGAGGACGACGCCAGTGTGCGTGCGCTCTTGCGCCGGGTGCTGTCCGACGAGGGGTTCCGCGTGTCCGAGGCCGACACCATCAAGCGTGGCATGGAAACGTTCCGCTCACTCGCCCCGGATCTGGTGCTGATCGATGTCGGGCTTCCCGATGGAAGCGGGTTCGGCCTGCTTGCGGAGATCCGACGCACGGCCACGGTCCCGGTGATCATGCTCACCGGCCGCGGAGAAGAGATTGATCGTGTGCTCGGTCTGGACCTCGGCGCCGACGACTACATGGTGAAGCCGGTGATGCCTCTCGAACTGGCCGCTCGTATTCGTGCAATTGCCCGACGGGGGCAGACGGTCGAGCCAACGTTCGGTGGCAGCTTGCAGTTCGGTTCGGTGAAAATTGACCCGGTAGCCCATGAGGCGTCAGTAGACGAGCGGATCCTCGATCTGACGCGCCGCGAGTTCGACCTCCTCCTCTTCCTCGCCCAGTCCCCGCGCCAGGCGTTTTCCCGGGATCAATTGCTCGATGCGGTGTGGGGGTCACGCTCGGAGTACCAATCGGAGAGCACGGTCACCGAACACGTACGGCGGGTCCGAACCAAACTCGTCGATTTTGGCGGTCCCGAACTGATCAGCACTGTTCGGGGGGTGGGCTACCGCCTCGATCCCTGAAGGGGCCGCGAGCGGCGCCGTGCACTACGAAGCGGCGGGGGTGAGGTCGTCGTCGAGGTCCTCCGACCCCGAGAAGTCGGCGCCTAGCGTGACGCCGCTCACCCATTCACGTCCTCCCACGACCGTTTCACCGAGAAGGACGGCGCCTTTCAACACCCGAGCATCGCCCGTGACCTGCGAGCGATTTTCCACGCGGGCGGTAGCCCCCACAAATGCCTTGCCGGAGATTCTCGCCTCGCCGCTCACCACGGCCCCTTCGACATCCGCGCTTTCGACGACGAGTGCGGAGTCGGTCACGATCGCTCCGTCGCGAACCCGGGCGAAATCGCATACGGACGCGGTCCCCAACACCATGGCGTTGCCGAAAACCCGGGCGTTGCCGAATACCCGGGCACCGGGCGCCAACACGCAGCCGTCTTCGACGTCGGCGGTCTCCGCCACCCATCCGCCGATACCACCATCAGGGTTTACATGCTGCCGGGCCGGAACCTCGCCGGCACCGAAATCAAACGCCAGAAGCGGACGGTATTCCGCCGTACGTTCCGATCGGGGGCCGACCAGGCAGGAACGAACCGCCGTGAGGAGGTTCCCCAGGTTTACCGGTTTGAGCAGGTAGCAGGTGGCTCCGAGCGAAAGGCCCATCGAACGCTGCTCCTCATTCTGATCGCCCGTGACGACCACCACCGGCGCGTCGTTTCCGCCGTCGCGCAGGGAACGCAAGAGCGTGAGTCCGCTCATTGATGGCAGTTCCTTGTCGAGCAAAACGACGCGGACGGTGTGGGAGGCAAGGATCTCCTGTGCCTCGGGCGTATCGGAAACGGCCATCACCAGGTAGCCGGCGCGGGTAAGGGCGTTCTCGAAGAAGGCCCGCAGGTGCGCATCGTCTTCCACGATCAACACATCGGCGAGGTAGTGATTCATTTGTTCCTTTGGAGAGTTCGACGCATGCGGTCGCCCGGTGGCGGAGCTCGTACCGGTCCCGGAACCCTCGCAAGTAAGGGCGTCCCCAGTGGACCAGGAGAACAACTCATGCCGCCCACCCTTCGATCAACTGTTGAACAACTACCCCAAACCCGGTAGGCCGTACGTCGCGATTCGATTCCTCGGTCCAGAGCCTCCCGCTCCAGAGGCCACTTTCCAGAGGCCACGCTCCTCAGAGCGTGGGGCCCAAGGCCCACGCGGCCTTCTCCTCGCAGTCTCTGGGTCGGTCAGCTGGGTTGTTTCCAGATACTCACCCAAAGCCAGGTTTTCGCAAGGTTGTTACCGAAGGGCTGCTGCCGGGCGGGATTGAGCCCCCGGACCTTCGGGCTGGCAACAAGGGCATAGGCGGTGTTGTAGAGCCAGATGTCGACCAGCGCCTTGTTGACCTCGGTGGTGAGCGTTTGCATGTATTTCTTGCGTTCGGCCTGATCGGTGGTGCGTCGCGACGCGTCGAGGGCGTCATCGATCGCTGGAACCTTCAGCTGATGGAAGTTGACGCTGATATTGCCGACCCCCTTCGCTGTTCGGGAATGAAAAAAGTAGTAGTTGGACTCCGGATCGGGATAGGCGTAGTTGCGGAAGAACCCGGCCTGGTACTGCCCCGTGGCCTGTTGCAGCACGTACGCACCCTGTTCGAGTGATTTCAACTCCACGTCCATGCCCAGCTGATCCCACTGGGCCTTGAGTACCTGTTGCACCTGTTGGTCATCGGGACTGGCGAGACCAGTGAACGTGAACTTGAGCGACGCCGCCCCGGTGTCCTTTTTGTAGGCTTCGATCGCTTCTCTGGCCTTGGCAGGGTCGTAGGTCGGGTAGCCGGTGGCGGCCTCGTCCATGCCGAACGGACCGCTGGCCAACTGAATCTGGGTGGATCGACTGAGCGGGAGGTTGGGGCTGATGATGGACCGCAAGGCCTCGGTGTCGGTGCCATAGGCGAGCGCTCGGCGGGCGTGGATGTTGGTGAACGGGTTACCGACGTTTTGCGGCCCTTCAGCGGTGTTCAACATTACGAAGGTCTTCTCGCTGTCGAAGTCCGTCACCACGGCAAAGCCCGCTTGCTGCATCGAAGCGAGATTGCCCCCACGGGCGGTGTAGAGCAAGTCGAGCTCCCCGGAACGGATGCTGTTCTCGCGAGTGTTGTTGTCGGTGATCGGGCGAAATTCGATGCTGTCGAGGTGAGGTTTGCTGGACCCCCAGTAGTTGTCGTTGCGTTTTACCTTGAAGGACTTGTCGGGGATCCATCGGTCGGTCTTGTAGGGGCCGGTGCCGATGGGATTGTCGTTCATGCCCCTTTCGTCGGTGAGCATCGCCGGCGACATCATGTAGCCGCTGATGTTGCCGAGGTACGATCCAAAGGCCGCCCACGGCTGGGTGAGTTTGACCGATACCTTCATCGGACCGTCGGCTTCGATGCTGTTGAACATGTACCCGGTGGCCACGCCAGCAAGTGATTGTGACCGAGCGGAGTTGAGGTTGGCGGCGACGACGGTCGCGTCGAGCACAGTGCCGTCGTGAAAGGTGATCCCCGGTCGAACGGTCAAGGTCCACGCGTCGAATGAGCCGGCGTTGGTGGGCTCATAGCTGGCGAGCAACCATGGCTGGGCCTTGCCGTCCTTGTCGAACATGGTGAGGGGCTCAAGCACGCTTGACCCCGCGAAGTTGGCGGCGTCGGACCACAGACTGCGGTGCACGTTCCATCCGGTGGTTTCGGCCATCACCCCCACGACCAACGCCCCGCCATTCTTCGGGGTCTCGTCGGCTTCGAGCGCGTTGGCCTGCACATTGGCAGCCGCGGGCGCGGTGCCGTTGGCGGGAGGGGAAGTCTTCGAACAGGCAACGGTGAGTGTGAGCGCAGCCACGACCGCTCCGAGCAGTCGTCGGCCGCGGGTTCGGGCAAACGGCTGACGAACGGTCGTCGGAGGTTGCGGGGTCATTCGGATCTCCAGTCCAGGAGGATGGCCGGTCGTCGGGATCGCCCCCGCAACCGGTGCGTCGGACGAAGCTCCGATACCCTGGCATCCCCAGTATCTGACGATTCGTCAGAAAGTGCAAAACGTTCTTGGTTGCTGCCCCCACAAATCGCCTGTCATAGGTCCAGGGACATTTGATTGTGAATGCTGTGGTCGGATCACTCGATGCCGTGGTCGAGGGCGTAACGAATCAGCTCCTGCTTCCGACTCAGATGGAGCTTGCCGAGGATGTTTCGAACATGATTCTCTACCGTCTTTTCGGCGATGAAGAGTTGTTCGCCGATCTGTTTGTAGGTATGGCCACGGGCGACGTATTGCAACACCTCACGCTCCCGATCGGATAGCGGTTGGAACGGCCCGGCGTCTTTGGCCATCCGCCGGAACTCGCCGAGCACCAGCGCGGCGAGCGCAGGGGAGAACACGGGCTCTCCCTGGGCGGCGCGCCATAGTGCCTGACGCAGCTCGTCGGGGGGGGTGGATTTCACCAGGTAGCCGCGAGCGCCGGCGGCGATGGCGTCGAGGAGGTCACGTTCGGCTTCGGAGACGGTGAGCATCACGACGGCGGTCTCTTGGCCGCAGGTTTTCGCCACCTTGATGCCTCCACCTCCCGGCATGTTGAGGTCGCAAGCCACCACGTCGGGCTGGTGACGTCGGATCTCTACGATGGCCGCATCGGCATCACCGGCCTCACCGACCACGTGGAAATTCTCGCCGAGATCCGCTCGTAGCCCCGACCGCCAAATGGGGTGGTCGTCGCACACCACGACCCGAACCTGCTTCAGTGATGCCATAGTACGAGGGTACTGCTCGGGTCATGCATCAGGTGGCGGCACGAAGCGAGCAGTCCAACGCAGCCCGACGTCCCAATTGACCCACCCCCCGCTCCCGCTCAGCCGCCTTCGGCGTCGCTCGCATCTGCTTCGTCGCCTTCGAACGTAGTGGTGGTGACCTCGATCTCGTCGATGGTGCCATCGCCGTCGATGTCGACGCCAGTGACTTCGGTCTGCTCGATGATGGTGAGTGTGCCGTCGCCCTCGAGGTCGGCGGCGAGGGTCTCGGTGACGCCGACGATGTCGGGTACACCGTCGCCGTCGAGGTCGACCGCGGTGGTTTCGATTACCCGCACGATGTCGGGTACACCGTCGCCGTCGAGATCGATGCCTTCAATGGTGGTGACGGTGACGATGTCGGGTACGCCGTCGCCGTCAACGTCGACGGTGGTGGTCTCGGTGACCGACACGACATCAATGGTGCCGTCACCGTCGATGTCGGCGCCCGCCATCGACGTGACCGTCACCGCGCTGGGTCCATCAGACGAGCTATCGGCCTCGGTTTCAGGCGTGGTGTCGGGATCGTTGGCGGCCATCGAAAGGCTCCTTCATTGGGGTCGATAGCGAAAGTCTACCGGCCCCGCGGGTGGCCCGGACCAGGTCGTTGGACCGCTCCGCCTCGCCCGCTTCTCGAAGGCTCCGCGGCGCTTATACCCGGATGATCACTTCGGCACCGGCACCTGGGCGGCTCGTCACGGTCACCTCGCCGCCGGCCTCAACGATCCGTCCTCGAATCGAACCGGTGATGCCTTGACCCTCGGTGATTGTGGCCGGATCGAATCCGGCGCCGTCGTCTTTCACCGAGCAGAAGAGCTGTCCGGCGTCGGTCTCGTCGACGAACACCGTGGCATGGGTGGCGCCACCGTGTTTGGCGGCGTTCGTGAGCGCTTCGGCCACGGCTCCTGCCACCGCGCCGGCCACCGCGCCGTCGATTCGGCCGGGTTCCGTCACTACTGCCACGTCGACTTGCAGCCCGTGTCGACGCTGGGCCAGCGCGGCGACCTCGCGGAGCTGCGTGAGGAGGTCGGTATCGCTCGGCTTCGCGAGGTCGCGACCGACACCGAACAAAAAAACGCGCAGGTCGGTTTCCTGCTCCCGAGCCAACCGCACGAGCTCGGCGTCGGTGCTGCGTCGCTGCACCACGGCGAGCGTTTGGAGCACGCCGTCATGCAAGGTTCGACCCACCTCGTCGCGCGCCCGCGCCAGAGCAATTTCCCGCTCGGCTTCGCGCAGCTTGATCGCCGCGAATCCGACTACGGCCCCACCCAGCGCGTACAACACCACCGTGCCGATCGAGCCGACCTTCTGGTCGCCCGACCACGAAAGGCTGCCGAACTGCACGGCGCCGACCCAACTGGTGATGCCCACGGCAAGACCGGCGCTGAAACCGCCGCGCCCGGCGAACGCCATGCCCATCACGAACACCCACGTGAACGGCCAGATGGAACCGAGCGACTGGGAATGGAAGTTCCCGGCGCCGTACGCCCACTCATCGAGGAGTACCAGGGCGAGGGCGATGGCGCCGTGGGCGGTGAGGGCCGGTGCGCCGAGCAGACGTTGCGAGGCCGACCGTACGGTGAACGTGCTCCATGCGGTGTACGCCAACGACAACGCAACGAGGGTGATCCCCGGCGCGACGTGGGCGAGAGGGAGGTTGGTGGGGTCGTAGGGCGGGGCCGTGGGCTGGTTGGCGAGATCGATGCTTAGCGAGACCGCGGCCCAGAAGCCGGCGGCCCAACTGAACGCCACGATCCCCATGAGCAGGCTGCGTTCGAGCGCTGCTTCCTCCCGTGGCATTCCGGCGGTGAGGGCGCGCAAGCGGTCGGTCACCGAGGGCATCGGCCCACCGTAGATGCCGGTGGGTCGACCGCGACGGTGTGGCGAAATGGTGTGACAAAGTTGGCCTGGTTTCCCTACCGACCGGTAGGTAGGCTGAGAGGGTGACGTTGATCGACACCGCCGCCGCCCCGTCTGATTCCACTCCCGTTGTAGAGGAGGCGCTCTCGCCGGCCGAAGAAGCCGCCCGGGACAAGAAGGGCTCGCTTCTTCCCGTGATTCGGGTCATTCCACCGGAGGCGTACGAAAATCCCACGTGGAAAGGTTTGGCCTACTTCGGCCGAGACCTCGTCATGTGGGTGGCGATCGTGACCGGGCTCATACTGATCGACAATCCGTTGGCGACCGTTGGGCTCTGGGTTCTCGCCGCACTCGTGATCTCGGGGCTGTTCATTGTTGGCCACGATGCCGCCCATGAAGCCCTCTTCTCTTCCAAACGACTGAACTCCGTGGTCGGCCATCTCGCCATGCTGCCGTCGTGGCATGTCTACGAGGGATGGGTGCTTGGTCACAACCGCATTCACCACGGCTACACCGTGCGCGAAGGGTTCGATTTCGTTTGGCACCCCTACACCGTGGCGCAGTGGGGCGAAATGAACTTGTTCAAGCGCGCCCGCCACCGCCTTGAGTGGTCGTGGATGGGTGCCGGCGCCTACTACCTGCGTGAGGTGTGGTGGCACAAGATGCTGGTGGGCAAACCCCCTGGACGTTACGTGAGCGCAATTCGCCGTGACCGGTTCATCATCCTCGGCTGGATGGTGTCCACATCGGTGTTGCTCGGTGCCGTCGGGTGGGCCCGGGGCGGCTCAGCGATTGCGGCGCTGTGGATGATTGTGAAGGTGAGCGTGGTGCCGTTCCTGGCCTTCAACTTCGTGATCGGCTCTTTTGTGCACGTACATCACGTGCAGCCCAATATCCGCTGGTACAAGAAGCGGGAGTGGACCAAGTTCAAGGCGCAGATGGAGGGCACCACGGTGTTGCGGGCACCGAAGGGCCTCAACTTCTTCATCCACTGGATCATGGTGCACGTTCCCCATCACGTGGACATGCGTATCCCCATGTATCACCTTGAACTCGCCACCGACGCCATCAGCGAGGCGTTCCCCGGAACCATCCACGACGACAAACTGCGTTTCCGCGACTTCATCCGGAACACCCGGATCTGCAAGCTGTACGACTTCGATGAGAGCCGCTGGGTGAGCTACGCCGAAGCGGATCGACGCCTGACGACCACCGCGTCAGCCGCCAGCCCGAACTAGCCCTCCGACGGTCGCTCGGTTTCTGAGCAGGACCCGGTCAGGATCGCAGGGCAGCGAGGAGTTCGGTGGGGGCGGCGAGCAGGTGCTGCACCGCGCCAGCGAGCGCATCGCGAGACTCGCTGGCGTCGAGGGTGTCGAGGGCAGCGGAGGCGTCGGCGAGGTAGTGCTTCGCCGTGACAAGGGACGACGCAACTTCATCGCTGGAGCGGACAACCGCACGTACGGCGATCATCTCGTCTTCGGAAAGGGGACGGCCCAGCGTGCCCCGCAACTTTTCGGCGGGAGGGCCGCCGGCGGCCAGCACTCGGATCACGGGCAAGGTGTACACGCCCTCGATGAGATCGTGCCCGGCCGGCTTGCCCAACTGCTCGTCGGTGGCACACAGGTCGAGGATGTCGTCGACGATCTGAAAGCCCATGCCGTAGGCCATGCCGAATGCGGTTGCTGCCTCCACTTGCTCGCCGGCACACCCTGCGGTGATCGCCCCGATCCGACAAGCGGTGGAATAGAGCGACGCGGTCTTCCCGGAAATCGATCGAAGGTACGCCGTTTCGGATCGATCGGGGTTGTAGGTGTGCTGGAGCTCAAGCACCTGGCCTTCGCACAGCTTGCCGATGGTTCGGGCCAGGAGCCCGGCGACCTCGGTACCAAGCCCGGCGGCGATCTCGCTGGCCTTGGCGAGGAGATAGTCGCCGGCAAGGATGGCCTGGAGGTTGCCCCACTTGGCGTTGACACTCTCGACGTTTCGGCGGGTGGTGGCCTCGTCCATGACGTCGTCGTGATAGAGCGAGCCGAGGTGCACGAGCTCGACCGAAACGGCGCCGAGGATCACGTCGTGAGGAACGGCCAGCGCTTCCGGTGTGCGGCTCGAGGCCACGCCGATGGCGAAGGCGGGGCGCCCGCGTTTCCCACCAGCGTTGATGAGATGGCTGGCCACTTCCGTGAGGAATGGATCCTCGGCGGCGACGGAGGCGCGGAGTGTGGTCTCGACCCGGGCGAGGTCGGCCGGGATCGAAGACAAGGCAAGGAGCGGGTTCACCGACGCCACGCCCCAACCCTACGGGCCGGTCGCCGACCGGGGGAAACCCGGTGGTCGGCCCGTGTGGTGAGAAGCAGGTTGCCGCATCGGGTGCCGATCGAACGCGTCAGCGGGAAACCCCCGCTGCGACGCATGCCGATTCAGCGTTTCGCCGGCGATTCGTCATTCATGGGATCGATCCAGGTCTCGGTGAGCCGGTGCAACCCGCCGGTGCGGGGCATCGCCGCGGCGCCGTCGGGCAATTTCACGTTGCGGAGATCGCGCACCCGGCGCTGGGAGAGGGTGACCCACTCGCTTCGGTAGAGCCACAGAAACACCGACTCGTCGGTGAGGCGTTGGTACAGCCGTTGGTACGCCTCCTTTCGCACAGTGGGATCGGTGGTGCGCTGCGAGTCGGCGATGGCTTGATCGACGCGATCGTCGGCGAACCGCGTGAAGTTGAGTGAGATCTCTTTCGATGGCTTCTTTGTGAGCCCGGAGAAAAAAGTGAAGTTGCCGTCCGGGTCGTAGGCACCGAAGTAGCGGAACGAGATCGCTTCGTACGTGCCGATCACTGCGCGGATCACCAGGGCCCTTCTTCCAGAGTCTCGACGGTGATGGTTGCGCCCACCGGTTCATGGTCGCCGACGGCTCCTTCAGCTACTCCCCACAATCGGGCTCAATGGGCTGGGACCAGTTCACGTACACCATCTCCGACGGCGCGGGGAACACCTCAACAGCCACCGTCCGCATCGCCGTCGGCCTCTAACCACCATACGACCTTTCGCTGGTGGGGTGCGACCGACTTTGGAGAAGGATCGTGCAAGGAATCGCCGCAAAATCCTTCCCGAAAGCAAGGGGTAAGGGCCGTCGTCGGCAAGACTTCATCCCAATAGCAGCACCCCAACGGGAGACCCCATGACTACCGACCACGACCCCCGCTTCGATGACGCCCGTTTCGAGGAGCTGCGGGTCGAGATGGCGTCGATGCAGGAGGCGGTGCGCGCCCTTGCCGTCGACAATGCCGAGTTGCGAGCCCGCCTCGACCGGCCGGCGTCGGTGCCGACCGTCGGCGGGTTGTTCGGCCGGAGCCCGGCCGTAGGTTCCTCCCCAGCCTCCCCGTCCATGCCGTCCATGCCGTCCACGCCGTCCACGCCGTCCATGCCAGCCATGCCAGCGCCGGTTGTGTCCACCGCCCGCGGGAGCAGCACAGACTCCGACGCGGTCGGCCGTCCGGCCGACCGGCGGGCGTTCCTTCGTGGTGGGGCGCTCGCCGCCAGTGTGCTCGCGGCCGGCGCCGCGGCATCGGTCGCCGGGGCCTCGCCCGCCGCCGCGGCCAATGGCGACTCGCTCGTCCTCGGCGACTCCGAGAACAACGAGGCCACCCTCCCGACGGGGATCAACGTGGATCTCTCCGGCATGACCGGAACGGACCCACGAATCGGTTTCGTGGTCGCCGACGGCCCGCCCAACCGCAGCCAGATTGCCCCTGCCGCGATCTTCGGTCATGCCGAAGGCACCACGCTCCGGGTGGGCGTTCAGGGCATGACCGACGGAGAGGAGGCGGCCGGCGTCTACGGGGTCGGCCTCGAGCACCAGAGCGTCGGGGTGTGGGGGAACGGCAACGAGGCCGGGGTGTTCGCCCAGGGCATGAAGACGGCGATCACTGCCGAGAGCAGCGAGGGCATCGGCCTCGACGTCAGCGGTACAACCGCCGTGGCGCGCCTTCGTACCCGCGTAATCACGCCCGATTTCGCGACGGAGTTCCATTTCGCCGGTGAATTGATCTCGGCCGAGGTCGGCCCATTTGGCGCCGCCCTCTTCTTCTGCGTCGAGGGTGGCACTCCCGGTACCTGGCGTCAGCTCGCCAGTCCCCTTCTCGGTGGGTCGTTGGTGCTTCTCCCCGTCACCACCAGGGTCTACGACAGCCGTGCGGGCAACCCACCGGCCACCGGGCTCAAGACCAAGCTCACCGGCGCCAACTCCCCCCGAACGATCACCCTGAGCAACGAAGATCTCGGCGTGGATCCGCCTTTCACCCCCACGGCGATCCTGGTGAATCTCACCGTGGTGAACACCAGCGCCGGTGGATTCGTCGCCCTCCACCAGGGCGGCACCACGTGGCCCGGCAACTCGAACATCAACTGGACCGCCGCCAACACCGTGATTGCCAACGCGGCCACCGTCGCCCTCGACGCCCAGAACCGTTTCGCCATCACCTGCGCCAACGGCGCTTCCACCGACATCATCGTCGATCTCATCGGCGTCTACTTCTAACCACGGCCTCTATCGCTGCCGACCGCGCCCTCCTCGCTTCGGCAATTCGGCTTTCGAGAAGGATCGTGTCGCGAATCGCGGCAAGATCCTTCTCGAAAGTTCAGCCCGGCGGGCGTGGGTCGCTCGTCGGTCAGCGCTCGGTCCGCGCTCGGTTCGCACGTTGGTCCGCACGTTGGTCCGTCGCCGGGCCGAATGGGTTCAGAATTTCCCCAGAACGCGGACGGTCGCGAACGGCGAACCTGTGGGTACACTGCGGTTCCACGAATCCCATCCTGCGGGAGCTGTCCCGGGAGGTTCCTTTGTTCGAACGATTTACTGATCGGGCCCGTCGGGTCGTTGTACTGGCGCAGGAAGAAGCACGCCTGCTCAACCACAACTACATCGGCACCGAGCACATTCTGCTCGGGCTGATCCACGAGGGCGAAGGAGTGGCCGCAAAGGCCCTTGAGTCCCTCGGCATCTCTCTTGAGGCGGTGCGCAACCAAGTGGAGGAGATCATTGGTCAAGGGGGTTCATCCCCGAGTGGCCACATCCCCTTCACGCCACGCGCCAAGAAGGTGCTCGAGCTTTCCCTGCGAGAAGCGCTGCAACTTGGCCACAACTACATCGGCACCGAGCACATCCTGCTCGGCCTCATCCGTGAGGGTGAAGGCGTCGCTGCGCAGGTGCTCGTCAAACTCGGAGCTGACCTCAGCCGTGTGCGGCAACAGGTGATCCAGCTGCTCTCCGGGTACACCGGGCCCACCGGTTCGGGTGAGAAGGCCGGTGCCACTGCTGGCGGTGGGTCGTCCACGTCGGCCGATGCGTCGGCCGGGTCGCTGGTCCTCGATCAGTTCGGTCGCAACCTCACGCAGTTGGCGCGCGACAAAAAGCTCGACCCCGTCATCGGACGCGAACGTGAGACCGAACGGGTGATGCAGATCCTGAGCCGTCGGCAGAAAAACAACCCGGTGCTCGTGGGCGAACCCGGCGTGGGAAAGACCGCCATCGTCGAGGGCCTCGCGCAGGCCATCGCCGCCGACACCGTGCCGGAAACGCTCACCAACAAGCAGGTCTACACCCTCGACCTCGGCGCCCTCGTTGCGGGTTCTCGCTACCGGGGAGACTTCGAAGAGCGCCTCAAGAAGGTGCTCAAGGAGATCAAAACCCGCGGCGACATCATCTTGTTCATCGACGAGATCCACACCCTCGTAGGAGCCGGCGCCGCCGAAGGTGCCATCGACGCCGCATCGATCCTCAAGCCGATGCTCGCCCGTGGTGAACTGCAAACCATTGGTGCCACCACGCTCGACGAATACCGCAAACACCTCGAGAAGGATGCGGCACTGGCCCGTCGTTTCCAGCAGGTGAAGGTGGAAGAACCATCGGTCGCCCACACCATCGAGATCCTCAAAGGCCTTCGCGACCGTTACGAAACCCACCATCGGGTCACCATCACCGATCAGGCGCTCGTGGCGGCGGCCAATCTGGCCGACCGCTACATCTCCGATCGGTTCCTGCCCGACAAGGCCATCGACCTCATCGATGAAGCCGGATCTCGTCTGCGCATCAAACGCATGCAAACCCCGCCGGACTACAAAGAGCTCGAAAACGAGATCGCCCAGGTTCAGCAGCAAAAGAAAGACGCCGTCGAGGCCCAACGTTTCGAAGAAGCCGGCAAGCTCCGCGACAAGGAAAAAGAACTCCTTGGGGCAAAAGAGGAGAAAGAAGCCGAGATCAAAGCCGAAGGCGTTGATTTATTCGACGAGGTCGACGAAGAGGCCATCGCCGAGGTGCTCTCGGTCTGGACCGGCATCCCCGTCTACAAGCTCACCGAAGAAGAAACGGCCAAGCTGCTGGCGATGGAAGAGGAGCTTCACCGGCGGGTGATCGGCCAGGAAAGCGCAATCCGGGCCGTGGCCCAGGCCACCCGTCGCACCCGTGCCGGCCTCAAAGATCCGAAACGCCCCGGCGGTTCGTTCATCTTCCTGGGGCCGTCTGGCGTGGGCAAAACCGAGCTGGCCAAGACCCTCGCCGAGTTCCTTTTCGGCGACGAACAATCGCTCATCCAGCTCGACATGAGCGAGTACATGGAGAAACACACGGTCAGCCGGCTCGTCGGCTCGCCTCCGGGTTACGTGGGCTACGAAGAGGGCGGGCAGCTCACTGAAGCGGTGCGCCGTAAGCCATTCTCCGTGGTGCTCTTCGACGAAATCGAAAAAGCCCATCCCGACGTGTTCAACACCCTCCTTCAGATTCTGGAAGAAGGGCGGCTCACCGACAGTCAGGGTCGGTCCGTCGATTTCCGCAACACCATCTTGATCATGACCTCGAACCTCGGCACCGCCGATCTGCGCAAGGCCAACGTGGGCTTCGGCCGCAACGATGAAGCGGTGAGCTACGAGCGGATGAAGGAGAAGGTCAACGATGCGCTGAAGGAACATTTCCGCCCGGAGTTCCTGAACCGCATTGATGAGGTCATCGTGTTCCACGAACTGTCGAAGGCGGAAGTCACGTCCATCGTCGACCTCATGATCAAACGGGTTACCAAGCAGCTCGAAGGGCAAGGTCTCGGCCTTGAGCTCACGACGGCGGCCAAGCTCCACCTGGCCGACCGTGGCTACGACCCCACCCTGGGCGCTCGTCCGCTCCGTCGGGCGATTCAACGCCTGCTGGAGGACCCGCTCTCCGAACGGCTCCTGTGGAAGGAGTTCCGCGCCGGTCACAACATCGTGGTCGACGCCGAACCGGACCCCGAAACTGGCACCACCGAGATCACCTTCCGTACCACCGAAGGCTTCATCCCGCCCACGTTGGAGCTGGCGTCGGCCGGCGCCGCCACTACGGCCGGAGCCGCTGCGGCGGGGAGCCCGAGCGAAGACGTGGCACCTCCTCCGACCGACTGAGCCTCGAAGCGGGTCTCGGGAAATAGGCCATTTGTCCCAGAGACACCGGACGTCGCTCCGAGTTATGCTCCTTGTAACTTCCTGTCCGACCAAGCCCCCATCCTTCCGGGTGGGGGTTCGGTCGTTTTCGGGCTGGTCCGAAATGGCTCGTCTCGCCCTGGGTAGGGGATCGGCTGGTGGACACACCCACCCGGCCGACCAGAACAGCGGCGTCAATGTGGGGGTAGGAGTCCTCGGCGCTCGCTCCGGCGCGGGGACGATCCACGGAGGGACAAGTAGTGTGCTCGCCCGTGCCGCCGTCTTTTTTTGCCACCACCTACAGACGCGGTCGCGCTCGATTGCTCGCGCCCCTTTCCGTGCTGTTTTCCGTGCTGGTGGTGCTCAGCGGTTGCCAGATGAAGGCGGCGGTGAACGTCACTGTGGCCGAGGACGGCAGTGGCGCGGTGGACGTGGCGGTGGGTCTCGACGCCAAGGCGCGACAGCGTTTGGGGAATCCGGATGAGACGATCATGGTCGCCGACCTTCGAGCGGCCGGGTGGCACGTCGATCCGGCGGTGACGGAGGCGGATGGCATCACCTGGATGCGGGCCCAAAAACCATTCGATCGCCCCGAGGGGGCAGCAGCGGTACTTCACGAGCTGACCGGGAGCGATGGCGCGTTCCGTGAGATGTCCGTCGCTCGTGACGAAAGCCTCGGGCTCACCACGTGGAGCTTGCGCGGATCGGTCGACCTTTCGAAAGGCATGGCCGCCTTCGCCGAACCGGAGCTCGCGCCATTCCTTGACGGTGAACCGGTGCTCCCCTTGGTAGCGACGATCGAACGAGAAGAGGGCCGCAAAGCAGCCGACATGATCGACGTGTCGGTCACCGTCACGCTCCCCGACTCGGCCGCTCAAACATTCAAGCCCCGTATTGGGGATCCAGCGCCCACAAAACTCGATCTCACGAGTGAGCGGCGCAGCGCGCTGGGGATCCCCTTGGGGGCGGGTTCTTCCGGTGGAGTTGGAGGCGCGCTAATCGTGGGTGGCGTGGCGGCGTGCGGCATCGGTCTTGTGGTGTTGCGTCAACGGTTCCGGGCGGTCGGACGTTGAACGCGGCGGACGGCCTCGACGACCGCCCGGCTGGTCCGGCGCGCGCGGGGCGGCTCGAGACCGTGGCGCGAGCGGGTCTCATCGTGGTCGCGGCTCTTTTGGCGGGGATGTTTACCGATGCTGCGCCCACGGGGCTCGCCGGACCCGACGCGTTCTGGCGCGGTGCGCTCGCCGTGGTGGTGGTGTTCGCCGCATCGGCGGCACGGCCATGGGCGTTGGTCTGGCTCACGGGAGCAGTTGCTGCCACCGCCGCGGCCGGCGGGTCCACCCTCCTACTCGGTGTGGCCGTCGCGCTGGTGGTGGCGGCGGCCGTGCACCTGCTTGGTGATGAGCCAGTACCGCTCCTTCCCACCGCGGTTGGCGTGGGGGCTGCGTTGTGCCTGCTCGACTTGCCGTCGGTAGGGCCCGACGGGTCCACCGCGCTGATCGTGGTTGTGGCGGTCGTGCCGCTCGTGGTGTCCGGTTGGCGATGGTGTTCCACGCGAACCTGGCGGATCGTCCGCCGCACGGCGATTGGCGCCTCCGTCCTCGGCGGGCTCGGGTTGTTCGTGTTTGCGGTATCCGCCGCTCTTGCTTGGCGGGCGGGTGGTCGGGCGGTGGGGGAGAGCACGGCATGGATCGCCGCCGCGAAGTCCGGGGATCAAGCGGGGGCGGTGGCCCATCTCCGTGAGGCAGCCGATGCCTTCGACGAGGGCACCCGATCGGTATCGGCATCGTGGACGACGCCGGCTCGAATGTTGCCGGGGTTGGGCCGGTATCTCGATGCCGTCGCCACTGTCAGCTCGGCCGGGTCCGAGCTCACGCTCGCCAGCAAAGCGGCGACCGAGTCGGCCAGCATCGACAACCTCCGTCCCCGCCAGGGGAAGTTCGACCTCGCCGTGATGCAACGGGCGAAGGGCCCTTTGGCCGACACCATCGCCACGGCCCGCCGGGTGGCCCCGAAAGTCTCCGGGATCGACAACACCTGGCTGATCGCCCCCGTGCGAGATCGCATCGAGGAGTTCTCGAGCAAGGTAGATCAAGCAATCGAGGAGGGTGATCTGGCGCTGGCGGCCCTCGACGTGGCGCCTTCACTGCTCGGAGGTCAAGGCACCCGTCACTACTTCGTGCTGTTCACCACGCCAAGCGAGTCTCGTGAGCTCGGAGGTTTCCTGGGCAACTTCGGTGAGCTCACCGTCACCGATGGCAAGATCGAACTCTCCCGAACGGGTCGAACCAACGTACTCAACGCCGGTCTCACCGAAGCCCAAGTTCGGGCCAAGCTCGCCGCCCAGGGGGGCGGTCGCATCGCCGAAGCCCCCCGCAGTCCCGAGCTTGCCCCCGACCTCGTGGCCGGACAACTCCCCGGTCAGTTTCCCGAGCGGTTCGTGGCCTACGACCCCGGCCGGTTTTGGAACAACATCACTGGCACTCCCGATCTGCCCACCGTGGCACGCGCGGTGGCCGACCTGTACCCGCAGTCCGGTGGCGAGCGCCCCATTGACGGCGTCATCTATGTAGACCCTTTCGCCATTGAGGCCCTGTTGCAGCTCACCGGACCAATCACCGTGGAGGGCATGGAGCAGCCGATCGACAGCACCAACGCCGCGAGCTTCTTGCTCCGCGATCAGTACCTCACCATCGGGGATGTGGGTGAGCGTGCCGACCTGCTCGAACGGGTTTCCCGGGAGACCTTCGACCGCCTCACCAAGGGCGATCTCGCCGGCCCACGCACCTTCGCCGATGCGCTCGGCCCGATGGTGGCCCAGCGCCATCTTGCTTTCTGGTCGCTCCGGCCCACCGACCAGCCATTCCTCGACCGAGTGGGGATCAGCGGGCGGTTTCCCGCCGCCAGCCCCGATCTGGTGGCCGTGACGCAGTCCAACGACAACCCTGGCAAGGCTGACGCGTTGTGGCATCGGGAGCTGCGCTACGAAGCGGCCTACGACGCGGCGAGCGGACGAACGGTTTCGGAGCTTCGTGTGACCCTCTACAACGACATCCCCAGCGCCCCGGCCGAACTGGCCAAGCTCCCCGACTATGTGGTCGGCAACCTCCGAGGTTTTCCCCGGGGCACGAACCGGACCTTCCTGTCGGCCTATACCCCGCTCAACCTCGACCGCCTTACGGTCGGGGGTACGGTCACCCCCTCGGAGAGCTACAACGAATACGGAGTGCGGCGGTTCGGGGCCTTCATCGAGGTGCCGGCGGGGGCGAAGGTCGAAGTGGTATTCCAGCTCTCGGGTACCCTGAAACTCGATGGCGGCTACGGCCTGACCGCATGGTCCCCACCGCTGGCGACGCCGGACCGACTATCGATCGTGGTGGGGAGCGGGGCGGCGGTGGGCTCGACCGCCGATCGCCGGGAGCAATCGTCGGACCAAAGCGGCATCGTGGTCCTCGATCGACGCTAGCTGGGCCAAGGTTTACTGGGCCGGCCGAGAGTTCGTTGCGTCACCGGGAACGGTTTCGGCGAGTCGTCGGTGTCGCCGGCAGGGACGAAGAACGAGGCCCAACTGGCGGTGCGGCGAGGACGCCGACGCCGACCGTGCCGACGCCGACCGTGAGGGCGCCGCCGGGCATTCAACTACCCAAGCAATTCTGGGCGTCCCATCAATGGGGTCGGAGTTGCGGGGGTCAGAGTTGCTGGGGTCAGAGTTGCTGGGGTCGGAGTTGCTGGGGTCGGAGTTGCGGGGAGTTGCCCCGATCGGGTTGTGCGCACGGCGCGCGCCGCGAACGAGTGCCCCACCTGTTGGGATCTGGGTCGGTCCGCCATCGGTCCGCCGTCGGTCCGCCGTCGGTCTGGTCGGGGCGGCTACGTTTGTGGGTGGGCGGAGTAGCCCACGTCAGGTTTCCGACACCCACGGTGCCGGCCGGCGTCGGTGTTCTCTGGCCGGGTTCCCACCGGTTACTGTCATTGTTTGATCAAGCGAGCCGTACTCCTGTCGGCCGCTCCCGAGGAGAGACCCATGATTCCCCGTTCCCTTTCGAAGACCGTGCTGCTGTGCTCGGTGCTGCTGCTTTCCTTCGGGTTCGCTGGCGCCGCAAATGCCCAAGGCACCACGACAGTCACGGGCTACGGCCCGCTCCCCGGCGTAACCGTCGATAGCTCCACCTCGGTCCAGGGTGGCAACATCACCGTGCGAGGCCAGAGCTGCACCCCCGGTAGCACCGTCACCGTCACGTTTGCCGGTGGTCAGGTGGGCACTGCGGTCGTTGCTGCCAACGGCACCTGGGTTCTCACCTTCGCAGTCCCGGCCGGCACCGTTCCGGGTAGCTACACCGTCACCGAAAGCGGTTGTGTTGCTGGTGGCGGTTCGCTGTCCGCCGGCGTGGTCATCGTCTCCGGTGGCGGCACCACCACCGGAAACCTTCCGTATACCGGTTCCAGCACCGATACCCCCCTCCGTGCAGGCTTCGTCCTGCTCGCCGTTGGTTCGCTCCTGGTCTTCGCCGCCAGCCGTCGCAAGGCCGCTGCCACCCGCTGAGGCTCGCAGCACCAATTCGTTTTTCCACGGCCGACCTGGCAACGGGTCGGCCGTGGCCGTTTTCCTCCCTCCGCGAGCCAGCGAACCAGTGAACCAGCGGGCCGGTGGGCCGGTGGGATCGTGCATCGTTTGGGCAGGGGCATCGTTGGACGCGCGGCTCCTACCCACACGATCGGCTTCGATGGCGGTTGAGTCGAACCATGTTGCAACCGTCCCCCTTGTAGGGGCACGGATGCAACATGGTTTTGGTTGGGGCTTGTGACCTGCCAGTACGGGACGGCGAAGCGATCAGGTGAGTTCGGCGACGAGTTCGTGCAGTCGATCAGTGAAGCGGGCGATCCCGAAGGCGGCGGCATGGGCCCGGATGGTCTTGCGATCCCAGGCGCGGTCGACGCAAGCATCGATTCCTGCGGCGAGATCTTTGGGGTCGAGTCGGTCGACGAAACAACCGCTCACCCCTTCGTTGACCGTGTCGAGATAGCCAGCGCCGCGCCACGCCACGGCGGGTGTCCCAAAGAGATTGGCCTCGATCGGCGTGAGCCCGAAGTCCTCGTGCGCGACCGCCACCAAGGCTTCGGCGTGGGCGTAGAGCCAGCGCAGCTCCGCGTCGTCAACCCGTCCGAGCAACACCACGTTGGGACCGGCTGCCCCAAGTAGACGTTCGGCGTGGGGGCCGTCGCCCACGATCACGAGCTGAAGATGGGGGAGTAGTCGCATGGCGTCGAGCACCAAGTCGACGTTTTTGTAGGCCAGCAGGCGTGAGACGCAGAGCACAAACGGCGGGTCGGCTGGTGGGTGATCGCTTACGGAACCGTCGTGGCGAGAACGGCTCGCCGGGGGGCCAACGGCACGGTCCGCCGGAGCGGCGACGGCACGGTCCGACGCGGCGACGGTGACGTCCGAGTGCTGTTCCCCTGGGAATGGGTCGTCGGGGAATGGGTCGTCCGAGTGCAGGACCCCGGGGAATAGGCCCTTGGGGCGGCGTGCCGGGCCGTCGGGATCGAGCGTAGTGGGCGGCGGCAAGATCTCGGCCTGACGGCCGTACACCTCGGCGATTTGGGCGGCGATGAGGCGGGAGCTGGTGAGGATGCGGTCGGCGCGGGCCATCGCTCGTTGATCCCAGCGGCGGAGAACGGACGCTGCCGGCCGAAAGGCGGTGGGGGCCCAAGCCGGCGCGCCGTCGAGGTAACGCTCCGTTTGGTAGAGCCAGCGGGCCGGGGCGTAGCAGTAGACGACGACCGCGCCGGTCGTTCGCGCTCCGTGGGCCCAACCGCTGGAGCTGGCGATCGTCACATCGGCGTCGACGTGCAGCCGGCCGAAGGTGGGGGCGAGTAAAGGAAAGGCCAGGCGATGTTTCTCACGCAGCAGGGGTGCCCGTTGGAGCCACGACGGGCGGAGGTCGACCCCCGCGGCCGAGAACTCCGGGAACGTGGCGTCGGCATCGAACAAGCTGGTGAGGATTGGCGACGATGGGAAGGCGCCGTGCATCGCCAGCACCACCCGTTCGGCGCCCCCTCGTTGGGTGAGATAGTCGTGGACGATCGCCACCGATGGAGCGCCGTGGGGTGGGCGCTCGAAAGGGGCTTCGCCGGTCACTGCTCAATCCTCCGATCGTTGAGATGTGGCCACGACCTGTCGATGGAAGTCGGCAAGTTGGGGTACGACGAGGTCGGGGTGGAAATTGCGTGCGGCGTGTATCCCGTTGGTGCCGAGCAACTCTCGGTGGAGACGGTCGGCGGCAAGCTCAAGCAATGCGGAAGCGAGTGCGTCGGCGTCTCCTGGCGGAACGAGCACACCGGTGACACCGTGCTCGAGCAACTCGGCCGGGCCGCCGGCGTCGGCGGCAACAACCGCCGTGCCTGCGGCCAGTCCCTCGATGATCACCTGACCGAACGGCTCGGGTTGTACGGACGCATGCACCAGCACGTGCGCGCCTCCGAGCAACTCGGCGATGTCGTCGACATGTCCAAGCCATACGACCCGCTCGTCGATTCCCAGCGATTCGGCCAGGTGCCGCAGATCGGTGGCGTACTCGTCCTCACCGAACAGCGGCGCCCCGGCGATGAGCAACCGTGCCGGCCCGGTGGTTCCTTCGGCGTCATCGAGCCTGTCCGCGCAAGCAGCAAATGCTCGCAGCATGATGTCGTGACCCTTCCACGGGGTGATCCGCCCGACCATGGCAACGGTGAATGACCCGCTGGCGTCACGGCGATCGGATGGCTGAGGCGGTAGGTAGGGATCGGGAAGGACGATCCGATGCTGCAGTGGGTGGGCTGGTCCGAGCGTGGCAAGGGTGGCATGGGAGTTGGCGACGACTCCGACGCTCAGGTGGCGCACGGCCGCGCGCGTGAGCACGGCCACGGATGTTGGCAAGTCGTCGGTGGTGATCCGGTCGCGAACGTGCCACACCAGCGGTATGCCAGCGAGTCGGCACGCAACACCGCCAAGCAGGCCGGCCTTCAGTGAGTTGGCGTGCACGATGTCGGGACGAAGTTGGTGGAGACGCCACGCCAGGCGAAGAGTGAATCGGCTGGATTCGACCACGGTGGAAAGCAAAGCACCGGGCGAAGCGGTACGGGCGCGACGAAGATCTCGCGCCTTGGGAGCGAGGGGAAGAACCTCGGCGGTGAGACCGGATCGGGCCAGCGCACCGACCAGCGGACCGTCTTCGAACACGATGGTGTGGACCTGCGAGTTCGGCAGGTGCGGCAGCGTGCGGGCCAGCGCGATCTCGCCCCCCGACCACCGGGCCACGTGATCGAGCGCCACCACCCGAAGCCGTGGAGAGTTTGCCGGGTCACCGTGAACACGGATCGTTGATCGATCCCGCGAGCAAGATACGGCTTCGGCTGGCTCCGACAGATCCCGTGGTGTGGGTGCGACCAGGCCGGCGTAGTGGTCGAGGTGTCGTTCGGCCACCCCGGCCCACGAAAACCGTTCGGCGTGGGAGCGGCATTCGTGCGTGGTCGGCAGAGGGCGCGAGCCGTCGATGGCGTCGGCCAAACGCTGGGCGAGCGAACGGGGATCGGCGGGCGGCACCAAGAGATGGTGTTGTTCGAGCCCGGCGAACGCCTCCGGGATGCCGCCAGTCGTGGTGCCAATCGCCGGCGTGCCACAGGCCAACGATTCGAGGATCACCAGCCCGAAACCTTCGAGCGAACGGGTGGGGACGAGCGAACAATCGGCGAGTTGGTACAGAGCGACGAGATCTTCGTCGTCGACCCGCCCGAGAAATCGCACTGCTTCCGGACCGAGGCCAACGCCGACTGCTCGAGCTTCAAGCGCGGCGGCTTCGGGTCCGTCACCGGCGACCACGAGGATGGGCGTGGACCCGAGGGGCGGCAACTGGTTGGTGAGGGTGCTCCACGCGTCGATGGCAACATCAACGCCGGTTCGAGCGACCAGTCGACGGGCACACACGGCGACGAACGCGTCGGTGGGGATTCCGAACCGTTCGCGAAGCCCGGAAACGGTGCCGTGGTGCGGAACGGAGAAACGGACGAGGTCGACACCCGGCGGTTCGACGGCGATGCGCCACGGTGAAACTCGGCTGTGCTCGATGGCGATGTTGGCAAACGCGGCGGAGAGAGTGATCACCAGGTCGGCCCGCCGGTGTACGGAACGTTCGATGTGACGGCGGAACAGGAAACCCGCTCGCGCCCGAAGTCCGACATCCGTGGCAGTGGCGCCGCCGAGATGTTCACTTGCCCACGGCCCCTGAAAGTGCACCACGAAGGGCCGGTCTTCGATCACGACTCGTTTCGTCGCAAGCCATCCTGTGAGTGCGAAATGCGAATCAACGATGTCGTGACCGCCACGGTTCTGCGCAACGGCGGCCGCCATCGCCACGACCCGTTGCCAGATGGCATCGTTGTGGGTGGCCAGCGCCACCACGACGCCCGGCGACGGGGCGGCCACTGGCCCCAGTACCACCGTCGTGAGGGTGCGGTCGCCTACCTCGCCCCGGTCGCCCCGGTCGCCCCGGTCGCCCACGTCGCCGAGGGCGAGGTGCAGGTCGGCGGTGTAACGCTCGAGGCCGCCGCCGTGATCGGGGAACCAACCCAACCCCACCACCAGGGGCCGAGGCGAATGGCGGCGGCGGACCGCCGGTTCCCGGTTGGCGGTCACCCCACCACCGCGGTCGAGCCCGGCGAACCGGTGGGGTCGTCGGACACCTCGGACACCTCGGACACCTCGGGTAGGACCGTGGCGAGCATCCTGGGCCGGGCTTGGGTCGACACCCAGCCGAGTGCCGCCCACACGATCGGGGCGGCGAAGTAGTGCGCTCCCGCCCACCAGAATCGAAGCTCAAGTACCAGGAGTCCCAGAGCGGCCAGCGCGCCGAGCGTGCGATCTCGCCGCGCCACCCAGAACGCCGAGGCCAGCCCGACGATGATGGTCTGGATGACGAGAATCGCTCCGGGGAACCCAAAGGCGAGGAGTGCATTGGCGAGATCGTTCTCCCCGCCGTCACTCTTTCCGCCGGCCTTATCGGCGGCGATGGTGGCGGTTGCGGTGCCCTTGCCGAGGGGATAGTCGACGGCTTGATTGAATGCCCGCTTAGTGAGGTTGAGGTGAGCCCCGAGCGTGGATGCCTGGTTGTCGAAGGGGCGGGCAACGCCGTTGATCGTGCGCCGCACCATGCCCGAGAGGCCTTGGTCCTTCATCTTGGAGACGTCGACACGTCCAGCCACGGCCACGAGAAGCACCAGCGACACCGCGCCCACGAGCATGATGCGACCAAGCCGCCATCCCCGCGATGCCATACACACGACGGCCAAGGCCAGGGCGGTGAGCACGAAGGCCGTGCGGACGGAGGAGAACGTGACCGCCAGGAGGCCGATGCCGGCCTCGAGGATCCACAACGCCGCGAGCAACCAACGCTGCCGTTTCACTGCCCGCGCCGCGAACAAAGCACACAGGACGATTCCCATGCTTGCCGCGAGCGCGTGTTCCGCCGCCGATGGGAAGAACGAGAAGCTGCGGAGGGTATCGGGCCCGTTCACTTCGAGTGCCCGGTACCCTCGCGACTCAAGCCATCGTTCGTCCCATGGCGGGAAACCGAGGAACGCTTGGAGCAGGCCGTAGAAGGACGCCATTGTGCACACTTGGGCGATCCAACGTAGGAGCGGGGTCCAGCCTTCGGGGCCGATCACCGACCGAGCGACCCAGAACCACAGCAATGGCATCAGCCAGAACAACAGGCCCTGCAATGCGGCCAGAAAGCCGGGGTTGCCGGGGTTGAACACCCCGACAATCGTGAGGACCGAGAAGGCCGCCACAAGAGTGGCGAGCATGTCGCGTAACCATCGGGGAATCGGTGCCGTGCGGAGCGCCACATACGTGAGCGCGACGACTCCCGCCGGCCCGACGAGGAGGAGCGGGTCGGACCCCGGATCGGCTTGGAACATCGAGACCAGTCGGCGAATGCCTCCGACCATCGCCAACCACATCAGCGTGACGGTGGCCCCTGGGCGTGGGAATTGAAGGCTGAAACTCACCAGCGCAACCGCAAGCCCGACCGCCAATAGCGCTCGGGCGGCGGCACTGTCGGGGAGGACCATTGCGACCGCCATCGACCCGATGGCAACGAACAATGGAGCGGCGCACTCACGAAGGGTGGGCGGCGACGCGGGAACGAACGGTTGACGAACGGCTTGCACCGTCAACACAAAGGGGTTGGTGCTCGCCCGAGTTGGTGCCGTGCGGGTTCGACTGGGACGTTGTGGTCGGGTGGGCCGTTCGGGTCGGGTCGGACGTTCGGGTGGTACCGGACGGTCGGGCCGTTGTGGTGGAGACGGACGTTCGGGTTCGGGTGGGCCGGCGGAACCGGAAAGGGGATTGGTCACGCCGGACCCTTGGCGGCACCATGGTGAGGAGCCGAAAGGGCGAGCGGAGCCGGGTGCGAGCGGGCGTCGCTCGCCGAAACAACGTGGTCGGCAACGACATCGTCGAACACGTTGAGCAGTTGTTGGGCCACGGTTGCCGGCGCGAACCGTCGTTGGGCTTCGCGGCGAGCGAGCGCACGAAGCGCGACGGCGCGTGCGGGGTCGCGCATCTCGTTGGCCAACGTGACGACCGCCGCGTGCAGGGCGGCGCCATCGTGAGCAGCAACCCGACGGCAGATGTCGGGGTGGAGGTGTTCGCCGGCGCCAACTTCGGTCGTTACCACCACCGGTGTCCCCGAGGCCAGCGCCTCCCCCACGGTGAGGGCGAACGGTTCGTACGCGCTTGGTTGCACCACGAGGTCGGCGTTCGCCAACGCCTTGGCGACCGCATCAAGGGGGAGCGCCTCGTGATAGGAGGCGGTGTCGGGATGAAGATCCTGAAGCAGCAGACGGAGATCGTTCCAATGGCTCGGCCCTCCGATCACGTCGAGATGCAATCGTCTTGCCGTGCCGCCGGTCTCGTGGAGCTCGAGGGGGTTGGTAGCGAGCCGGTGGGAGAGGTCGACCAAATCGGCGATGCCTTTGCGGACGGCGATCCGGCCCACGAATACCACCGTTCCGCCAGCAACGTGTTGTTCGCCGTAATCGCCGCGGTGCGAGCGCGTGCGATTGCGGGGATGGAACCGTTTGAGGTCGATCGGATTCGGCACGGTCGACATCGAACGGGGGGAGAGTCCGTGATCGAGCGAAAGGTGCTCGGCGAATCGATCGCTCGGCGTGATCACTCGGGCGACGGCGTGGAGGTCGCCGTGTTGGGCGGATGCCCGGCGACTCATGAGGAACTCCACCGCCCGACGTTTGTTGGTGGTGGTACACCGCTCGATGTCGGCCCGTTCCTCCACCAACCATGCCCACTCGCCGGCCGCGTGTACTTCGGGATGGAGCACGACGGGGGGCAACGACGCGAGGCGTTGACGCAGCCCAATGAGCTCGATGGTGGAGAAGCGGTACACCAGGTCATACGGGTGTCGACGGTGCTCGGCCTGCACCCGTCGCCCGACCGAACTGGCGGCAACGGCTCGGTTTGTTAGCTGGCTGGCATTGGTGAGTAGCGGTCTTTTCTGTGCGTCGGCGTACCAGCCGGACCAGCGCCATCCGAGATCGCAGGGAAGCCACCGAAGGTTGGGGAGCCGGGGAGCGACGGTGGCATGGGAGGCGGGTGGTTCGTTCTCCACCGGGAAGTAACAGTCCACCTCGGCCCCCAGGGATGCGAGCGTGACTGCCGTCAGCCGGGCCATGCCGGGAACGCCGCCGGTGGGCCGAGGCTCCGGGGTCAGCATGGCGATACGGAGCGGTCGGATCGGCGGCAGGGGAGGCACGAAGGAGTGGCGTGGGAGGTCCGAGACCGCGAAGAAGGCGGCATCGCTGAGCGAAGAGCGGGTGTTGGCGGGCGGCGTTTACGGCTGAGCGGCATCGCCGACGCCGTTATGAGGCTACCCGGGTGCCCCGGCCCAACTCGTGCCGCGCCAACATGGGTCCTCGGAGTGTGTCGCGGAGCACAATAGGGCTATGGCGGTCGTGCCGATGCCGGCAGAGGACGAACAGGTGGCAGGGCCGACGCGACGCGCTCGACCTACCTGGGAGCGGCCCTACGCCTGGCTCTTGCTCGGCGTGGACGTCGTCGCAGTTGGAGCGGGTCTGCTGCTGGTGATCGCGTTCGGCGTGCGTTCCATTACCGGTCCGGTGCTCACGACGGCGGTCTTCGATGGCGGAGAGACGTTTCAGCGTTCGCTGGTCGACCTGGCGCTGGTGCTGGGATGGCCGCTCGCCTTGGCACTAAGTCGTGCCTATGAACCGCGGGTACTCGGGCTCGGCTCCGATGAGTATCGATTCGTAGGGGTGGCAGCACTGCGACTCGTGGCCTTTGCTGCGCTCACGGCGTTCGTGTTCTCGGCGCCGCTCCTGCCCAGTTATGTGCTCACGGTTGTGGCGACGGCGTTGGTACTTTCGTTGATCGGTCGTTACGTTGCGCGCAAACAGTTGCACCGCCGACGCTCGCTCGGTCGGTACCGTCGGCGAGTGCTCGCCATCGGCTCCGCTGCCCATGTCGCTCGGTTGGCGGGGCACCTCGAGCAGGTGCCGTTCGTGGGGTACGAGATCGTGGCGGCGTTGTGCCCGATCGCAGGTCACCCGAGGGATTCGGCCGGCACTGCTTCGGCCATCACCGATTCGTTGGCCGGCACGAATTCGACGACCAACGTGCCGGGCACGTCAATCGAGATCGTGGGCCAGCCCGACGAGGCGCTTCGGTTAGTCGACACGGTGGGGGCCGACACGATTGCGTTGGCTGACTCCGACACGATTGAACCAGCGGCCTTGCGGCATCTGGCCTGGGGGCTCGAAGGCACCGGTATCGATCTGCTTGTGGCCCCTGCCCTCACCGAGGTGGCCGGGCCCAGGATTTCCGTGCGGCCCGTCGGTGGATTGCCGCTCATGCATGTGGAGGAGCCGCAGCTTTCGGGCGGGGCGCGATTCGCCAAAGGCGTGTTCGACCGAGTCGGGGCACTGCTCTTGCTCGTCATGTTGTCGCCGGTGCTCCTGGCGTGCGCGTTGGCGGTGCGATTGCGTTCCGGGGGGCCGGTGTTCTTCACCCAGCCGCGGGTGGGACGAGATGGACACGAGTTCCGGGTGGTGAAGTTCCGCACCATGGTGGTCGGCGCCGAGGCGGGGCTCGCCGATTTACGACATCTCAACGACCACGATGGCGTGCTGTTCAAGATTCGTGACGATCCGAGGGTCACGGCCATCGGGGCCGCTTTGCGGCGTCGATCGCTCGACGAGCTTCCACAACTCTTCAACGTCTTGGCCGGGTCGATGTCATTGGTTGGGCCCCGTCCTCCGCTTCCGTCAGAGGTCTCGCGTTACGGCGAGGACGCCAGGCGACGGCTGCTCGTAAAGCCCGGTATTACCGGCCTTTGGCAGGTGAGCGGACGGGCCGACCTTTCGTGGGAGGAATCGGTTCGGGTCGACCTCGACTACGTCGAGAACTGGTCTCCTGCCCTCGACCTGCAGATCCTCTGGCGTACGATTCCCGCGGTGCTACGTGGTGAAGGCGCCTACTGAACGGGTTCGTTCGGTGGGACCAACTCGTGTTGGAATCAGATCCAGGCGAATTCTTGGGCTTCGTACACGAGCCAGGAGTTGTTCCCGAGATAGCGGTCGACCATGCCAATGCCGACGATGTTGACCGACTGGTGCAGGATGCTGGTGCGGTGGCTCGTGGATGCCATAAAGGCGTTGTGGAGCGTAGCCGGAGCCGTTTCGGGACCGCCGTTGACGATTGCACAGCCCACGTTCTCGCGTTGATTGCTCGACCCGGGCACCGCGCCGCTGGCGAGATTCGAGTGCACGAGCGTGTTGGCCGTGCATTGGTTGTTGGAGTTGTCAATGAGGTGGAGCGCCCAACCCTTAGCCTTGGTGGTGAGGGTTTCGTTGGCGCTGAGCGTGCTGAGACCGTTGTTGGTCCGGGATTGGTTCACCAGGGTCAGCGCATCGAGCTCCATGGTGGTCATGCACCCGGCGAGCAGCAGGGCCGATGCGGCGGTGGCAAGTGCGAGAGAAATGCGCTTCTTCATAGTGAAACCTTTGGCGGAAAGGCACGGGGGATCGGGCCACTCGTGCGTCCCCCCAAGTATCGCCGCGAAAGCTGGTGGGCCTGAGTCGAAATGCCTAGATCTTGAGTGAACTGTTTGGGCGTACGAGGGTGTCAAGCCGCCGGGCCACACCTCGTGCACCGAAAAGGGCTGAAATGTGGGATTGGTCGGGAGTGGGAGCAAGCGATACCACGTCCAGCGCGGCGGCGAGCGCGGCGGGATCACCTTCTCGGAATACCACCCCGCACGCCAACGAATCCACCACCCACGGAATAGCACCGGAGGTTGAACCCACCACCCGAGCGCCGTTCCATGCTGCCTCGACGAGTACCCGTCCGAACTGTTCCGCCCACGTTGG
>JANOSD010000002.1:0-24089 GCA_031415655.1 Actinomycetes bacterium | reverse complement strand
CAAGGCGGAACTGCGGTCCGCGAAGAAGGTGGAAGGGGCACGAGTAGCGGAGGTCCGCTCCGCGGCCAACGCCGCCGCTCGTGCGGCTGAGCGTGCGGTCGCCCGGAAGGTCGAACGGCAAGCGTCGGCGGGCCACGCGGTGCCGGCAACGGCGACGGCGTCGGTCCCGAAGGCGAAGGCGAAGGTCGTGCCGTCGGGTTTGTCGCCGGAGGAGCGGGCGGCGAAACGTCGCGCTGATCGTGTAGCGGCGAAGGCGAACGCGGTGCCGTCGGGTTTGTCGGCGGAGGAGCGGGCGAAGGCCCGGGCGCAGCAACGGGCCGCCGAACGGATGGCGCGCCGTCAGGCCGACGAGGTGCGAGAGCGCACGGAACCCGTGCCCGACGACGTTGTCGCTGTTCCAGAAGTCACTCCTATAGTCACCTCAGCGCCGAAGAATGTGACCACGGCGACGGCCAAGGGATCGAGTGAGGCGAAATCCGGCGGGGGTCTACGCGCCCGTTTGTTCGCCCTGTTGCTCGTTCTGACCGGGCTGATGGCACTTCTGGCCCGTCTCAAGAAGTTGCGTCAGCACGAAGGCTGAGGCCGTCGATGGTGATCTCGCCGCTCAGGAGTCGGCGAGATCATTGAGGGCGCCGAATCCCTCGCCATCCCGGCGGCCGGTGTTGCGACGGTCGTCTCCACGTCGGCGTTCGCTGATAACTTTGCCCCAGTCCTGGCTCAACCGACGGTCGTCGCCCACGCGGCGATCGGCGCTGGTTCGGCGTTCACCGGTTTCGAGATAGATGCGAATCTCCGCAAGGACACGTTCGAGCGCATCGACGTTGCCGCGTGGGACGACGGCCGACGCACCGTCGGCCATTGCCCGGTCGCGTATCGAGGGGTCGGTGCCCACCAATACGATCTCCACCTCAGGTTCGGCATTGTGGAGGTGGGGTTCGGGCCCGCGCAGCACACGGATGACCTCTTCGCCGAGCATGCCCGAGAGTTCGTTGGCGAGTAGGAGCAATGAGGGCGCCAGTCGTTCTACCGAAGAGAGAGCACGCGGCCCATTCTCCACCCGGTCCACCACCTCAAACCCGGCTTGCTCGGCCGCGTGGGCCAGTGCTGCTTGATTCAGAAGATCGGGGTCGCACACCACGGCACGGAGGGGACGGGCCTGTAACGACATGAGGAGGCTCCAACTGGGGGACGTTCGGCGCATCAGCTTTCTCGGCGTGGCTGAGTTGCGCAATGGGCCGGATGAATCGAACGGGGACCGGAAACCGCCGGATCGTAGCTGCGCAGTGGGGTCATGGGCGAGACTGTTCCCTGCTGCTCGCCGTCGGGTCAGGTGACGGCGTCGACGAGTTTTGTCAGTTGCGGTCGGAGGAAGTGGGTGTACTCGTCGGAAAGATGATGCGAGTCGACGACGAGTCGACGACGACGACGGTCCTTTCATCGATCCCCACGCCTGGCTGAAGCCTACGAGCGTCTGCCAGTAACCATTCGGCGGCTTCCGGCCAGCTTCGAATCTCGCGGCGGCGTCCGTGTCACCGCCCAAAACGGGGGGCTTTCGACGAGGCGTCCTTGCGAGAGTCCGAACCGTGGCTCGGAATCCGCGTCTCGAAGCGCTACTGGGACACGCTCCTGGCCAAGAGGCCGAGGATTGGATCCTTGAGTAACAACGACTCCTTGATGACCAGCCGAGGCCGAAAGCCTGCGTCCACGAACGCCGCCGCGGCGTGGCGACTCATCGGCGAAACGACGCTCATCCACGCGGATGTCACGCTCGCGGCGAGGCTCGGGGCAGGCGAGATCGGCGTGAGTTCGACGGGAAAACGAAAACGATCGTGCAGACTGCCCATAGGCCCTGGGCAGACTGCAGTCCAGAGCAGTAGCGGCTCCGAGTAGCAGCTCCGAGTAGCAGCTCGGTCGGCAACTCAGGGGCTGAGGATCACCAGGCGGGGCTCGGTCATCTCGCGGGCAGCGTAGGCCGGACCCTCGCGGGTATTGCCGGAGTCGCGGACCCCGCCATACGGCATCTGATCAGCCCGCCAGGTAGGCACATCGTTGATCAACACCCCACCGAAGTCGAGGGTGCGGGCGGCGTGAAGCGCCTTGGCAAGATCGGCGGTGAACACGCCCGCTTGCAAGCCGTACCGAGTGTCGTTGGCGAGGGCAAGCGCGTCGTCGAACGACGTGTAGGTCTGGATGCCGACCACCGGCCCGAAAATCTCGGTGTGGCACACCTCCATGTCGGGGCGCACGTCGGCGAGCACGGTCGGCCGCACCACGTTCTCCTGGGAGCGGTCGCCGCCGCACACGATGCGAGCGCCGCCGGCCACTGCCGCGTCGATCGCGGCCTGCACCCGATCGGTCTCGCCTCGATTGATGAGGGCGCTCACATCGGTGGCGTCGTCTGCCGGATCGCCCACTACCAGCGCCTCCACCTTCTCCCGCAATGCTGATTCGAAGGCATCGGCCACTTCGACGTGAACGAACACTCGCTGCACGGAGATGCAGGACTGGCCGGCGTGAGTGAATCCGGCCACGCTGATCTTGGCGGCGGCTTCCGCCACGCGGCCATCGGCTTCGACGATCACCGGGGCGTTGTTGCCGAGCTCAAGGCCCACCTTGGCTCGCGGCGCTCGAGCCTTGATGCCCCACCCCACCTCAGGTGACCCGGTAAAGGTGACCAATGCGACATCGGGGTGGGTGACGAGGTGCTCAGCTGTGGCGCCCCCGCAGGTGACGACGTTCAACCAGCCGGCGGGAAGTCCACATTCGTCGAGGAGAAGGTCGGCGAGAGCAAGGGCCGACAAGGGCGTCGCTGACGCCGGCTTGAGCACGACCGGGCATCCGGCGGCAATGGCTGGTGCCACTTTGTGGGCCACGAGATTGAGGGGGAAGTTGAAGGGGCTCACCGCCGCGACGACGCCGATTGGCATCCGCATCACGAACCCGAGTTTGCCTTCGCCGATCGACATGGCGTCGAGCGGGATGGTCTCGCCGGTGAGGGTGCGTGCCGTAGTGGCGGCAAACCGGAACGTATCGGCGGCCCGACTGGCTTCCACCCGTGCGGTCTTGATGGGCTTGGCGGCCTCGTCGGAGATCAGTCGGGCGAAACGTTCCTGCCGTACCGAATCACTGAGCAACAGCACGGCTTGATCGAGGATGGCGGCCCGTTGATGGGCGGGTAACGGCGGCCCGTTCCGGTGTCGGGCCAACGCCATCGCCACCGCGGCATCGAGATCGTCGACCGTGCCCTTCGGTACTCGGCCAACCTCGTGACCGTCATACGGCGAGGCGACCACGATGACGTTGTCGGCATCGGTGCCATGATCCACCCGTCGGTCCCCAATACGCATCGGGATGATGTTGGTGCTCATGGGGAGGGGCTCCTACGGGTTAGCGGACGGCGGCAGGGATCGGTTGGGTAATGCAGTGGATGCCACCTCCCCCATAGGCGAGCACGCTGCCGGGAACGCCGACCGGAACGCGTCCGGGAAAACACGAGGCGATGAGCTCGACCATCTCCCGGTCGGCGGCAGCGCCGGCGAGCGGAACGAATACCGCGCCGTTGCCCACGTAGAAGTTGACGTAGGGCACCTCGACGGCTTGTTCGAAACACTCCACGTGGGGAAGCACGTCGAGGTCGATCACTTCAAGGCCGGCTTCGGTGAGAATGCGGCGGCTTTCGGTGGCGGTATGCCAATCGGGATCGGAGGCATCCGTGGTGCCTTGGAGCAGTACCTTGCCGGGGCCGACGAAGGCCAGGAGGTTGTCGACCTGGCCGTCGGTGCCCACGTCGTCGGCGAGGCCTCGCGGCAACCAGATCACGGTGTGGGCGCCGAGCCACGCCTTGAGCAGCATTTCGATCTCGGCCTTGCTGTGGCCGGGGTTGCGGTTTGGATTGAGCAAACAACTCTCGGTGGTGACGATGGTGCCCTCGCCATCGGTGGCGATCGAGGCCCCTTCCAGGATGAATGGCGCAGCCACGAACTCGAGGCCGAGATGCGATGCGACAGCAGGGGGGAGAGCGGCGTCGCTGTCGTGGGGGGTGAGCCGGCCGCCCCACCCGTTGAATCCGAAGCCGACGGCGAGCCGATCGCCGGCGTCGTCGGTGAGCACGACCGGGCCGTTGTCGCGGATCCACGAGTCGTCGATTGGAAGCTCGATCACCTCGATGCCGTCTCCGACCCAGCCTTCAGCGGCGCGCCCTTCGCCTCGGTCGGCCACGATCGTGACCGGCTCGAAGGCCGCCATGGCGCGGGCGACAATGGCGAACGTGTCTCGCGCCGCGCCGAGGTGGTTGCGCCAAAACTCGCGACGACCCATCGTGGGCCACGAGAGCAATACCCGTTCGTGTAACACTGTGGCGGCAGGCAGGCGGAAGCCTCGCGCCGCCGGTGTGGTAGTCGGATCGTGTGTTTCAACCATCGCAATCCCCCTCACGGGTGCGGTCGGACAAGCCATCGGCACCCTACTGCGTGCCATCGTCAGCCTGATCCACGAAAGTCTCGGGCTTTCGTACTGCGGTAGCGTCCCGAACGTGACCACCGACCCTGTCGCCCCGCCGTCCGATGAGATGACCTACTCCTGCGAGGGTGGCGTTGCTCGTTTGACGCTCAACCGTCCCGATCGTCACAATGCGCTTTCCTGGACGCTCGTGCACGAACTCCAGCGCCGTCTTCGGGAGCTGCGTGGGGATCCTGACGTGCGGGTGGTGGTGATTGCTGGTGCCGGGGAGAAGGCGTTCTGTGCCGGTGCCGATCTTGGCGGCATGGCCGATGGTGCCGGCTATCTCGATCTGCACGAGAGCCGAGGAGAGTTGGCCGACGTGTTCCGTTTGTTGTGGGGTTTGGGGAAGCCGACGATCGCTGAGGTTCGGGGCTATTGCCTGGCCGGTGGGTTCGGCCTCGCTCTGGCTTGCGATCTTGTGTTGGCCGACGCCACGTCACAGTTCGGCACCCCGGAAATCGACCGTGGCCTGTGGCCGTTCATGATCACCGTGCCGTTGCTCCGGTCCATGGCGCCGAAGCAGGTGCTCGAGCTGATGATGACGGGCCGACGGGTGGGCGCCGACGAAGCGTCACGCATGGGATTTGTGACACGGCTCTGCGATCCCGACGAGTTGCGAGGGGCCGTCGACGAACTCGCGTCCACGCTGGCATCGAAGCCACCGGGCGTCATGCGATTGGGACGCGACGCGTTCTACGCCGTGGTCGATCAAGGGGCCGACGACGCCTTACGGCTCCTCCATCCGCTACTCACGGTCACCACAGGAAGCGCCGACACGGCCGAGGGGATCACTGCGTTCTTGGAGAAACGACCCCCGAACTGGACCGGTCGATAGTGCCGCGAGCAGCCCAATGATCCACACAGAGAATCACGGAGCGGTCGTCCGCATTACGTTCGACCGCCGGGAGCGACACAACGCCCTCGACGCCACCGATGTGGATCGTCTTGGCGAAGCGGTCGCCGCCGCGATCGATGCCCCGGAAACTCGCGCGCTCGTCATCACCGGCGCCCACGGTCACTTTTGTGCCGGCGCAGACCTGCACGACGCCGTAAACGAATCGTTCGCCCGCACGTTGGTGGCGGTGCTCGACGACCTGCGTCACACCACGTTTCCTACCATTGCGGCAATTGAGGGGTACGCCATCGGTGCCGGCACGCAGATCGCAGTGTCGTGCGATCTGCGGGTGGCCGCCCCGTCGGCCCGCTTCGGGATTCCCGCCGCCAAGCTTGGCCTCATGATCGACCACTGGACTGTGCAACGACTCGCCCACATCGTGGGTCAAGGAACGGCCCGAGCGCTGCTGCTCGGCGCCGACACGCTCGATGCTGACGGGGCACTGCGGGCCGGCTTGGCGCAGCGGATTGGCACCCTTGACGATGCCCTTGGGTGGGCCGAGCACATCACCCAGCTGGCCCCTTTGAGCCTCACCGGCCACAAGATCGCGCTCAACGACGCTGAGCAGGTCGGCGGCCAGACGGGCCGCTTCGACACCGCCTTCCGTACCGCGTGGGAGAGCACCGATCTGCAGGAAGGCCTCGCCGCCTTCCGAGAACGTCGGCCGGCGAAGTTCACCGGCCGATAGGCGCCGGTTCAGGCCGGCGGTTGTGTCGGGCCGTTCAGTTCTGATTCGTCGGCTTCGGTGAGTGCGGAGACGGCGGCCAGCCGACGTTCGAGGTGCCGCTTCTCGCTTGGGTTCGACGTGAGCGCGTGAGCGTGTTGGAACGCGTGGCGGGCATCGGTGTACCGCCCGATTTGGGTGAGGAACTCGGCTCGGGCGGCGTGCCAGAGGTGGTAGGTGTGCAGTCGTGTCCGTTCGGCGAGATCGTCGAGGTTGTCGAGAGCACGAAGCGCGGCGAGGGGGCCGTCGGCCATCCCGATTGCCACGGCCCGATTCACCCGAACGACCGGCGAGTTCGTCATCGAAACGAGCGCGTCGTACAGTCCCACGATCGCCACCCAGTCCGTATCGGACGCCGTTCTTGCGTTGGTGTGGTAGCCGGCGATCACCGCCTGCATCTGGAACGGGCCCGGCCGACGTTGGGCGAGCGCAGCGTTGAGTGTGTTGTTCGCTTGCCGGATGAGCGCACCATCCCACCGCGAACGGTCCTGTTGGGCGAGCAGCACGAGGTCCCCCGCCTGGTCAAAACGCGTCGGGGATCGTGCGACATGGAATTGTTCCAGTGCCAGCAGCCCGAGTGCCTCAGGCTCATCCGGCATGAGGCCGGCGACCACGCTGGTGAGACGAAGCGCTTCGGCCATCAGGTCGATTCGTAGCGTTGCCTCGGCGCCGCTTCGACTCAGGTACCCCTCGTTGAAGATGAGGTACAGCACGGCGAGAACGGAGTCCAGTCGATCTCGGACGTCGGCGGGAAGCGACAGCGGGATTCCAGCGTCTCGAATCTTTCGTTTCGCCCGCACGATCCGTTGGGCGAGGGTTGGTTCCGGGGTGAGAAAGGCCGCGGCGATCTCTTCCGTGGTGAGGCCGCCGACGAGACGCAAGGTCAGCGCCACTTGGGCGTCGAGGTCGAGGGCGGGGTGGCAACACAAGAGCACAAGGCGTAGATGTTCGTCGCCGTTCGGATGATCGTTCTCGTCGGTGATGTGCGCCCGGGAATCTGTCGCCCCCGAATCGTTGGGCCCGGTGGCAAGTTCTGCGGCGGAGAAGCGGATACGGCGCTGAATGCTGGCCTCACGGCGGAGTCGGTCGACGGCTTTGCGGCGAGCCACGGTGTGCAGCCACCCTCCCGGGTTCGAGGGTACGCCGCTGATTGGCCAATGGATCGACGCCTCCACGAGCGCGTCCTGTAACGCCTCCTGGGCGAGGTCGAGGTCGCCGAAACGACGCGTGAGGAGCGCAAGCAGCGGCCCGCTCTCCTCACGCGTCACGCGTGAGATCGCGTCGGGGTGGGGGCGGTCGCTCAACCGGCTGGAATCTCGGCGTCGGGCCGGAACGCAACGGGTCGGACCTCGAAAGAGCCGACGGGAATGGGGACGGCGGAAGCGAACGCAATCGCTTCGTCGAGGTCGGCGGCACGAATGAGATAGAACCCGCCGAGTTGTTCCTTGGTTTCCATGAACGGGCCGTCCGTGAGCGCAGGCACTTGGCCCAGGGTCTTGCGGATCGTCGTCGCCGTATTCGTCGGCGAGAGCGATGCGCCGGCGATCCAATGGCCGCCTTCAACGAGGCGCTCGTTGAACGTCATCCATTCCGCCATCATCTCGGCGAAACCGGGTTCACCCGGGCTGGGGATGTCCACGGACTCGTCGCTGTACAGGGTGATCATGAATTCCATTGTGGGTTCGCTTTCTGTTGGTGGGAGGAGAGTCAGGCGTCGGCGATGGTGGCGACGGCGGGGGAGGAGGGCAGCGCGGTGGCGGCATCGGCGAGTCGGTCCAGCGTGATCGTCATCGAGTGTTGAAGATCGGCGCGGCGATCGGTGACACCGTTGCGACGTTGGATGATGCGGATGACCGCCGGCGAGGGTTTTGTTTGCACCATCGACTCCGTGACGCGAGTACCGCCCGGGGCGGGCTCGAAGGTGTATGTCCAGTCCGGACCGGATGCGCCAGGCACCTTGAATGCGAAACGCACTCCTCGCTCCGCCGCCGTGATCGTCGGTTTCGTAGACCAACGAGCTCTTCCGAGCCGATTCGTGCCTTTGAAACGAGCGCCGACAGTCGGGGACGTCGCTCCGTCAAGCCAGGTGGCCCCGGTGTTCTCTGGCGAGTAGCGGTGCATGGTGGTGACATCAGCAACCATGTCGTACAGCGTTTCCGGCGAGGCGGCGATGACGGCGGTGACCGAGGTGGCAAGGGGGGTGTTGGCGGCCATGGCTGGGCCTTTCTGATGGTCAGGGAGGTCGTTCCTCCCCGTTCACCCTGTCTGACGCAGCCCTTCCCACGAATCGACAGACTTCGACCAAAGAATTTCTTTGGATGTTGGCGACGTGCTCGACGCCAGTTGTGCGATTCCAGTTGTGCGAGGCCGTTCGCCGGCGGCGTGTTACTCGCGTGAACCGCGCCGGGCACCGTCGAGTTTGGCGTCGTCGGTTCCGGACTTGAGGAGGCAGGCGAGCGAATGTTTGAGGGTGAGATTCCAGTTGGCTCGGCTGGGCGCCTCCCAACTCAATTCCAGCTTCGATAGCTCGTAGGCCTGGCCGACGTAGGCCTCCCAGGATCGGGGGCACTGCTTCTTGGCTTGCGTTGCCAACTCACCCTCGCCGGGATAGTTGCTGGTCTCGAGGTCAACGATGGCGAACACTTCGAACATGTGGGGCTTGGCACAATCGAGCTTCAAAATGTAGGAGCGACTGGTGCCGTCGGTGGTGCGCCGGCGATCGAAACAATCTCCCACTGCCGGCCGGTAGTCGAACAACTGGACGCCATCTTCGGGTGGGACTTCAGTGGTGCCAGTGGATTCGTCAACGGTCGTAGCGGCAGCGGTGCCGCCGGGTGCAGCAGCACCGTCGCCCCGTGAGCACGCGCCGACGAGGAGCAAGAACCCGAGCACGAGGCTGATGGCGGCGGGTGCGAGTTCACGCGATCGTCGCAAGGATTGATGTGTCACATCAGTAGGCGGCGGGGAGCGCCCGGTTGATGAGCTCGAAGCTGTGCCAGATGCAGAACCCGAACAGCGGGAGCGCCACCGCGTAGAGCGGCCACTTGACCCGGCGGTAGAAATGCCCGAGGACGGCGACCGCAAGCCAGATCAATGCTGCTGCTGCCGCCCACTGCATCGCCGGCGCACGGGCGGAGTCGTCGCCGGAGGCGAGCGCGGTGAGTTCGCCACTGCCGGTGGGTTCCGGAGCTGGGGCTGGTCCGGCGGTGTCGACGCCGTCGAGATCAGGCAATGCGGTGAGTTCGTCGACGACGGGGTCGGACCGGGGGGAGGTCTCGGCGGGGTTGTCGATCAACTTGGCCGACACCACGATGCGTTGCGCTGCGCTGTACTTCGGGTGGCACGCCATCAGGGTGAGCCGGTTGTCGCCTTTGTTGTCGAGGATCGACACATCGGTCGGGGGCACGATGTAGCTGCCCAGACCGTTCGCTTGGCGAATAACTTCGTAGGTGAACTTGCCCTGAAGCGTCTCAATCGTGATCTTGTCGCCGGGCACGAGTTCGTCGACGCGGTTGAACGGCGCCTGCCACGTGGTGCGATGGCCGGCGAGAGCGGCGTTACCGGGCTGGCCGGGAAACGGGGTGGAAGGGAAGTGGCCGGGACCATCGGTGAGTAACGAAAGATCAACGCCTTCGAGATACCAAAAGTCGACCCCGATTTTGGGGATCGTGATCTTGCCCAACGTCTCGCTCGACCGATATTTCTTGGTTCGGGCGTACTCCCGAACTTTGGGGTCCTTGGCGAGCTCGCTGTAGCTCGGAAGCGGCGCGGGAGCCGCCGCCGACTGGCCGTCTGCGGGAGAGCCGCCGCTCGGTGCGGAGGGGACACCGGTGGACCGCTGCACTTCTGCCATCTGGGCTTCGAAGTTGTCTTTCATTTTGGATTGGGCCTGGTTCGTGCGCAGACCGGTTCCCCAGAGCTGGTAGGCGACGAATAACAGGAGCAGCGCCCCGATCGAGATCATGGCTCGACCCGTTCCGCCGAGCACCTTGGAGAGCAGCACCCATGAAGAGTACCCGTTGGACCAAAACGAACGTCCGCGGGTGGATCGGGCCGATCGGCAACGGGCCGATCGGCAACGGGCCGATCTGACTCATACGGTCTGACTCATGCGGTCTGGCTCACCGGTTGGCCGGCACCCGTTCCGCTCCTGGTGGCCGGTACGATTGTCGGGCATGGCGAGGCCGTTCGGCTCGCCCGCCCCAAACCCTGTATGGATCCCGTTATCCACCTCGACGCCGCCGTTGCCCTGCTGGGCCGGTTCCCTGCCCTTGCGGGGGTTGACCTCGACGTCGCTCCGGGAGAAATCGTTTTGGTGCAGGGGCCCAACGGCGCCGGTAAGTCCACCCTCCTTCGGCTCTGCGCCGGGTTGGTGCCCCTGAGTAGCGGCGTGGGCACGGTGCTCGGCGCCGACCTTCGCCGTGAGCGCCGCCGCCTTCGCCGTCGAGTGGGTTACCTCGGGCATGCTGCCGGGTTGTACGACGAGCTCACGGTCCACGACAACGTGGTGTTCTGGACACGAGCTGCGGGCGCGGATCCCGCCGACGCCGAACGGGCGATGGCGGCGTTCGGTCTCGATCAACGCCTCCGCTCGGTAGAGGTGGCGAAACTCTCCGCCGGGCAGCGCCGACGTACGGCCCTGGCGGTGCTTGTGGCCCGTCGGCCCGAGGTGTGGTTGCTCGACGAACCCCATGCCGCGCTCGACACCGAAACCCGTGACCTGCTCGACTCGGTGGTGCTCGACGCTGCCCGAGCCGGCGCCACCGTGCTGGTCGCCACCCACGAACACGAACGAGCGGCGGCGATGGCCCAGCGAACGGTCACGCTGGCGGGTGGCATTGTCACCGCTGATACGGGGCGCTCGGCGGTCGATACGGCCACTACGGAGGGTCGCCGTGTTCCGTGACGCCACCCTCGTCGCCGCCAAAGACCTCCGCATCGAGTGGCGGTCGCGGGTGGGGATCAACCAGATCGCCCCGTTCGCGTTGCTCATCCTGGTGCTCTTCGCCTTCGCCCTCGGGCCCGACGGGGGCCTGTTGTCGAAGGCAACCCCTGGCCTCTACTGGGTCGCCGTCCTGTTGTGCGGGCTGCTCGCCGTGCAGCGATCGTTCGCTGTAGAGGCGTCCGACGGGGCAACCGATGCGCTTCGGCTGTCGGGCATCGAGCCGTCGGCGTTGTTCCTCGGCAAGACCGCGGCCGTTCTGGTGCAGATCCTCGCCCTCGATCTGGTTCTGCTTCTCGGCGTCACCATCCTCTACGGCACCACCTTCACCGGCTGGGTGCTCGTTGCAGGAACGGTGCTCTCGGCTTCCGTTGGGATCGCCGCCGCCGGTACCCTCTATGGCGTGCTCGCTGCCGGTCTTCGGGTACGCGAGACCCTGCTGCCGCTCCTGCTGCTGCCGGTGCTCGCACCCGTGCTGATCGGTTCTACTCGGGCATTCGAGGCCGCGCTGGCCGGCACCACCTCTGAAGGCTGGTTGTGGTTCGGCCTGCTTTCCGTGTTTGCGCTGATGTACATCGCAGCGGGCGCCGCCCTTTTCGGTCCCCTTTTGGAGGAAGCATGACAACTGAACTTCAGGCCGAATCGGGTCCCCGTGGTGCCGCCGAATCTGCCCACGTTCCCACGATCGATCCCGGCCCCCACTCCACCAGTTCGCCCGCCACCCGTGCGCTGGGCATCGCCGTGCTGGCGGGGTTTGCCATGCTCGCCTACCTCGGTCTGGCGGGAACACCGGAGGATCGGGTGCAAGGCGAATTGGTGCGGTTGCTGTACGTGCATCCCCAGTCGGCCACGGTGGCCTACCTCGGCTGTTTCCTCGCCACCACCGGCAGCGTGATGTATCTCTGGAAACGTTCATTGTGGTGGGACCTCGTCGCCCATTCCACCGCCGAGATTGGCGCCGTCTTCACCGCGTTTGCCCTCCTCACCGGCATGTTGTGGGGGCGGCCATCCTGGGGCACCTACTGGGTGTGGGATGCCCGTCTCACGTCCACGGCGATGCTCATGCTGCTGCTGCTGGGCTATCTGGCGCTGCGGAAGCTCCCTGGCGACCCCGACGTGCGAGCCCGGCAGTCGGCCATCGTGGGCCTGCTGTTGGTTCCTAATGTGATCCTCGTTCGCCAGTCGGTCACGTGGTGGCGCACGCTGCATCAGGCCCCCACGCTTTCGTTGCCGGGCGCTGAGATCGAAGGGCTTTTGCTCTTTACGATGATGTTCGGTTTCGCCGTGTTCAGTGGGCTCTTCCTCTGGCTCACCATTCACCGCTTTCGGGTGGCGTGGTTGGTCCGACAGGTGGACGAGCTCGCCGTCAACGAAGCCATCACCGCCCGCATTGCCGAAGGGACCTCCCGATGAGCAACACCTTTTTTATCGTCGCTGGCTGGATCACCGTGCTCGGTGGTTCCGCTGCCTACGCCACCGTCGTGATCCTGCGTGGGCGCGCCCTATCGCTCCGGGTGCCGGTCGACCGTCGCCGCTGGAGCAGCACCCCCCAGCAAGAATCCCGCCCCATTGCCCGCCCACTCGATGGCCCACTCGACGGCCCACTCGACGGCCCGCTCAGCCGTCCCTGACCTTTTTCGCCACCTGATCGCTCGGCGCCACCATGCCCCCCAATCCCTCCGCTCACGACGATCCCATCCCCGCCGACCTTGATGGCGTTCCGGGATCCTCCGGCCTCCACCTCTCGCCGCGCACCTCCGCCGACGCCAAGCCCGGTCGGCAAGGCAAGGGTCTCGCTGCCATCGCGCTTCTGATTGGTGTGGTGTTCGCGGGGCTCTTTGTGATGCGAAATCTCGCCAGCGCGACGTCGTTCTACCTCAATGCCGACGAAGCGGTTGCGCGCAAGAACACCCAAGGCACTGCCCGCTTCAAGTTGCAAGGCAGCGTGGTGTGTCAATCGGTGAAGCCGGTCGACGACGGGGTCACCTTCGCCGTCGCATTCAACGGTGCCACCGTCAGCGTTCACAGCGTGGGCACGCCTCCGCAGCTCTTTCAAGAGGGAATACCGGTATTGCTCGATGGGGCGTGGAACGCCGACGGCACCCGGTTCGAGAGCGACAACATGGCCGTGAAACACTCCGAGGAGTACGTCGAAAAGAACGACGATCGGCTCACCGCGGCGGGTAGTCCCGGCGACGCCAAGCTCAAGGAAGGTGTCGAGCCGGCGGAGCTTTGCGGCGCACCGAAGGCTGAACCGATGGCCGAACCGAAGGCATCGTGAACTCGGCGATCGGTGTCGCCGGCATCGTGCTCGGCCTCTTGGGATCGATCTGTGGGATCGTCGTGCTCGCTATCGGGTTGCGCAAAGGCAACGCGGCGCTGATCCGATCGGGCCGTTCCTACGCCGGGCTGGTTTTGGCCGGCGCCGTGTTGTGTGTCGTCGCCATGCAACGCGCGCTACTCACCAACGACTTCACCGTGAGTTTTGTGCACGACCACAGCGCCACCACCACGCCTGGTGTGTTCAAGGTCGCCACGATGTGGGCGGCGCTCGAGGGGTCGATCTTGTTGTGGACACTCATCCTCGCGTCGTACACGGCGATCGTGGCGTGGCGGGAACGTACCCGCACTGATGATCCGCTGGTGGGCTGGGCACTGCTGGTGATGCTTGTGGTGTGCGCCTTCTTCTTCCTGCTGCTCGCCGGTCCGGCGAACCCGTTTGGCACCGTGGCGATACCGGAGGGCTACGACGGCCCGGGCCCGAATCCACTGCTGCAGAACCACGTCCTCATGGCCTTCCATCCGCCCGTGCTCTACCTCGGCTACGTGGGTTTCACCGTGCCATTCGCCTATGCCATCGGTGCGTTGATCACCGGTCGGGTGGGGGAGGGGTGGCTCGCCGGCACCCGACGCTGGACGCTGTTCTCCTGGGCGTGCCTCACCGCCGGGATCGTCATGGGCGCGTGGTGGTCGTACGAGGTGCTCGGGTGGGGCGGTTACTGGGCGTGGGACCCCGTCGAGAACGCCTCGCTGCTGCCGTGGCTCACCGGCACCGCCTACATCCACTCGGTCATGGTGCAGGAACGACGAGGAATGCTGCGAGTGTGGAACCTGTCGCTGCTCTGCGCCACGTTCTCGCTCACGATTCTCGGTACCTTCCTCACCCGCTCCGGCGTGATCGAATCAGTGCACGCGTTTTCTGAGAGTGGCATTGGCCCCTTGATCCTCGGGTTCTTCACGTTGATCGTGGTGGTGTCGGTCGGGCTGATCGGCTGGCGTGGCGATCGGCTACGCGCTCCCGGTCGCATCGACTCGCCACTCTCGCGAGAGGGTGCATTCCTCGCCAACAACGTGCTCTTCGGGGCCTTTGCTTTTGTGGTGCTGCTCGGCACGGTGTTCCCGTTGATCGTGGAAGCGACCAACGGTGAGCGCATCTCGGTCGGCGTGCCGTACTTCAATCGAATGAGCACGCCTATCGGGCTTACGTTGCTCTTCCTGATGGCGGTGGCACCCGTGCTGCCATGGCGCAAAGCGTCGGGCGAATTGCTCCGGCACCGTCTCATCGTCCCCGCCTGGATCGGTGCGGGCACGTTGGCGATTGCCGTGCTCCTCGGCGCCACCGGGCTTTCGGCGCTGCTGGCCTTTCTCCTCGGTGGGTTCGCTGCCGGGTCGGCCGGTCGGCAGCTCGTGCTCGCCACCCGGCGCCAAGGTTGGCGCGGTCTGGTGGGCCGTGCCAACGGCGGGATGATCGTGCACCTCGGCGTGATCCTCATCGCCGTCGCCATTGCGGCGAGCACTGCGTACGGGCGCCAAACCGAACTCAAGTTGTCCCCCGGTCAGACCGCCGAGTTCGCCGGCCACACCATTGTGTATCGAGGTACCGAGCAACGGTTGCTCTCCAATCGTGATGTGGTGGAAGCCATCATCGAAATCGACGGCGACCCCTACGCCCCGGCCCTGAGCCGCTTCCGATTCGGTAGCACGATCGTGGGAACGCCATCCGTTGCCTCCACCCCTCGCCAGGATGTCGCCGTCACCCTGCTTGAGCTTCCGGCCACGGCCGACGGCGTGGTGTCGATCCGGGTATTCGTGCAGCCCCTCATCATGTGGTTGTGGATCGGCGGCGGGATCATGGTGTTCGGCACGGCGATGGCCATCGTGCCCGGTCGCCGCCGCAACCCCCTCGACGCCGTATCGGCCCCGATTCATGCCACCGGCGACACCACTGGCGACACCACTGGCGATACTGCCGTCACCGACAGCGATGCCCCGTCAATCGACAAAGCCGAGGACAGCGATGCCGGCGACGGCGACTCCGCTGCATCCGGCGTGCCGGTGGAGGTTTGATGCCCCAACACTCGTCGACCGACAGTTCCTCGACCGACAGTTCCACCGCCGACCCCGCCACCGCCGACCCCGCCACTGCCGACGGTGCCGACGGTGCCGACGGTGCCCCCACACGAGACGTCGGCCGGCAATCGGCCCGCTGGAGCGCGGTGATCGTCGGTGTGGTGTTGCTCTTGTTCATCGGGGTATTGGCCACGCGCAAGCCGGCGGATCAGAAGGGCATCTCCAGCCCGTTGGTTGGCAAGGCCGTACCCGCCCTCGCCGGCACCACGATCGATGGCAAACGTTTCGACATCGACGACTACCGCGGCCGCTACGTGGTGGTGAACTTTTTCGCCACCTGGTGTGTGCCCTGTACTCAGGAACACCCCGAATTGGTGGCGTTCCAGCAAGAGCATGCCGCCAAAGGGGATGCGGTGGTGGTGAGCGTGGCCTTCAACGACACGGAAGAGAACATCAGCGCCTTCTTCGCCAAGAACGGGGGTGATTGGCCGGTGATCGGCGGCGACACCGGCCCCACCATCCTCGACTTCGGCGTGGTGAAGGTGCCAGAAAGCTACGTGGTGGCGCCGAGTCGGCAGGTGGTGGCCAAGTTCACTGGCGTCACCCAAGCTGGCCTCAACGAGGTTCTAGCCGACATCGGCAAACAGGTCTCGGGCCCTCGATGACCGCGGTGCGCTCAGCGGCCCGTCCGGCACCGCCCGTCCGTCGGGGCAGGGGCTGGTTGGCCTGGGCACCGGTACTCGCAGTGACCATCGCGTTGCTCGTCTTTGGCTCGTTGCGCACGCGGCCGCCCACTACCGATGCCGAACGGGTGAACGCCATCGCCCTGCTGATCAAGTGTCCGGAGTGCGTGAGCCAGTCGGCCGGCGCCAGCGACGCCGAGGTGAGCCGGCAGATCCGTCTCGACATCGCCAAACGTATGAGCCAAGGCGAATCCGAGGAGCAGATCCAGGATTACTACCGGGGGCGCTACGGCGACGAGGTCCTGCTCACCCCGAGTGCGTCGGGCATCGGAGGTGTGGTGTGGGCGCTGCCGGTGGTGGTGCTGGTCTGCGCCATGGCGGGCCTGGTGGCGGCCTTCCGGCGATGGCGGCGCACCGCCGACGATGGCCCCCGGGCCACCTCCGCCGACGAGGCCATCGTGTCGCGTGCGCTCCAGCCCTCCCCGCCGGACCAAAAATGAGCGGCACGGCAGCGCGCAAACAAGCGGCCACCGCCCCAGCCGGCCGCAACGGGTCCGCCCCTCGCCAGACCGGCACACGCCAGAGCGGTACCTCGACGGGCAAAAAACAGTCGGGGGGTGCGACCGAACGACGGGCCCTTGATCCTGACGTGCTGGCGGCGCTGGAAGCCGAGCGGGACTTCCTCCTGCGGTCACTTCGCGATCTTGAAACCGAACACGATGCCGGCGACCTCGACGAGCACGACTACCTCGAACTGAAAGACGGCTACACCAGTCGGGCCGGCGCCGTGCTCCGCGCCATCGAGGAGCGACAAGCCGGGCTGGCCGACGCCGCCGCCAGCCGAAAGAAGGCAGGATCCACCGGTCGCAAGGTCGGCATCGTGGCGCTGGTGGTGGGGTTTGCGATCCTCGCCGGAATCCTGATGGCCGCCGCCGCCGGGCGTCGAGGAGCGGGCGACAGTGCCACCGGCGACATACGTCAAACGTGCCGGGAGGGCATCCTTCAGGCTCAAGGCCTGCTTCAGCCGGCGCCGGTGGAGGCACTTAAGGCCTATGACGAGGTGCTCGACCAGTGCCCTGGCAACGCCGAGGCGCTCACCTACAAGGGCTGGCTCTTCCACCTCACGGCGTTGCAGTCCGAGCCCGGGCCCGAAGCCGACCGTCTCCGCACGCTGGCGCTACAAAACCTGCTCGATGCCACCGTTGCCGACCCCGGCTTCACCGACGCGTGGATCTTCCTCGGCAGCGTCTACAAATATCTCGGCCGCCCCGACGACGCTCTCGCCGCCCTCGATCGAGTAGATCCCGCTCGTGTCCCGCCCTTTATGGCCGGGCAGGTGGAGGGCCTTCGAGCCGGCATCACCGGCTCCACTCCCGGGACAACCAAAGGCACCACGCCGATCACGCGCTGAAACGGTGTGTACGCCAACCCGCAGAACCTGCCGCGGGTCAGTCGTCGGGAAAGTTGGAACGTTCGTAGCGGCCGCGCACGATCCGGCCGTCGTCGTCTCGATCGAGGATCCACATCGAACCCTTGTGGGAAAGGTTTGGAGTGTCGCTCACCATGCCGGCCGACACGAGCCGCCGAAGCACCTTGGGGATCACGTCGCCGTGACTGCACATCACGGTGGCCTGGTTGGCGCATTCGTCGATTAGCGCCAACGTGGTGGTGACGTCGGCTCCCTCGAGTAACTCCGCTCGTTCCTTCACCTTCACCCCGTGTTTTGACGCGATACCGGCAACGGTTTCGACGCAACGCACATAGGCACTGGAGTAGACGGTACTGATGCGTTCGCCGACAAGGAGCGATTCGACGTGGGCCACCTGCGCCCTCCCCTTCGAGGTGAGCGTGCGGTCGAAGTCGTTGCCGGCAAAACCGGATCGAGACCCCGCATGGGCATGGCGCAAAAGGTAGAGCCGCAAGAGGGAGAAACTATCGGGTTGACTCCAGAGCGGGAGAAAAGCGTCGATGGATGAGCGATGGGTTTCTTCGAACGCAATCGCAACGAGTTGACCGCACGCGGTATCGACGTATCCCGGTTACCACCGGGGCAATACCACACCGATCGATTTCCGGTGCTCCATGTGGGGGACGTCCCCCACTACGACATGGACACCTGGACGTTCCAGGTGTTCGGGCTCGTAGAACGAGAAGTCACGCTGAGCTGGGACGAACTCTTGGCGATGCCGCAGGTCGATGTCGTCACCGACCTTCACTGCGTCACCAAGTGGTCGAAGTTCGACACCGGGTGGCGGGGCGTACGAATTGCCGACATCCTGGCCCTGGCCGAACTGACGCCGGATGCCGCCTTCGTGCAGATGTACGGCGACCATGGCTACACCGCCAATCTGCCGCTCGCCGACGTGCTCGTTCCCCATGCCCTCCTCGCACATACGTTCGACAGTGCCCCGCTCGAACCGGACCATGGCGCCCCGTTGCGTACCCTGGTGCCGCACCTGTACCTCTGGAAGTCGGTGAAGTGGGCTCGGGCTATCGAGGTGCTGGCGGCCGACGCCCCCGGGTTCTGGGAGCAAAACGGCTATCACCAACGTGGCGATCCGTGGTCTGAGCAGCGGTTTTGGGAGCGTTGACCATGGTGGCACTCCTTTCGATTGCGGTGCTCAGCACGTCACTCGACCTATCCCAGAGAACTAGAGTGCGCGAATGCCTGCCGACCTGACCGACGACCTTGCGGTCGACGTTCTCATCATCGGTGGCGGCGTGCAGGGGCATTACCTCGCTCGACAGCTCGCTGATCGTTATTCGGTGTGCCTGCTCACCGATCCTTCGATGCGGGTGGAGGGGCTTGAGTCGGAGGGCTACCTTTCGGCGGGTTACGACGGCAATGATGCCAACAAGATCCAACCGGCTCGCCGGGCGGCGGGTTATTGGAAGGTGTGGGCCGAGTCGAACGAGATTCCCCACGACATCGTCGACACCGTCTACGCCATCGCTCCCGACGACATTGCCCTGCGAACCAGGCTGTGGTCCGATGCTGCCCTGGGTTACAAGGAGGCATCCGACCTGCCCCAAGCTTTCGGCGGCGGCACGATCTCTGAACACATGCCTTTCGTCACCAGCAACGATGTGCTGATCTCCCCGTCGGTGATGGTCAACACCCTTCGGCGGGGCATCGAACACTGTTGCCTTGAGGGCAAGGTCGTGAAGATTGGGCTGGCCAACGACAAGACCATCGAGTTTGTGGATGTCGATGTCGACGGCACCACCGTGCCGATCGTGGCCCGTTACACCGTGTTCGCGGCGTCGGGCGGAAACGCCGGGCTCCTGCAAAAGACTGCGGTGCGGTTTCGTGAGGTGGCCAAACGTAAGGATCGCCAAGAGCTGGTGAAGAGCAGTCAGGCGGTGCGCCGTCGCTACGTGCTTTGTGTGCGAGGCGAGGCCCTACCTCTCGTTGCCGGCCATTTTGGTGGCTTCCAAGTGGCCAGCCACACACTTCCAGGGGGGAAGGAACGGGTGTGGATCGTGAATCCACCGATCGACGACGCACTCACCACCCTCGGCCCCGACGCGCTGCAGTTTGAGGTCGCGGTCGACTCCGCCGTGGTCGTGGAGGCCGTACGGGTGCTCTTCGGGATGAGCCCCGAGTTGGAACGAATCGCTCACCGTGTGCAGTGGGGCGTGTACGCCCGTCGAAAGACGGAACACCCGATGATGGCGGCGCGCAACATCTCGAACTTGGGCCAGCCGGCTCCGGCGAAGATCGAAAACTTCGGGCTGGATACCTTCATGGCGCTGTGGCCGTCGCACACCAGCTACGCGATGATCGTTGGGGATGTAGCGGCGGAGCGCATCACGGAAGCGCTCGGACCCCGACACGATTTCGGCCTGTCGCTCTCGCCGGCCGAACTCGCACCTTCCACCCCCACGCCGATCGTGGCCCGATGGGAAGCCGATACGTTCCCATGGCTGGGCTGGGACACGTTCGCTCGCGAACACGGCATCACCTGACGTCCACGTCACTAGGCGTCCGCGTCACTACGCGCCGAGTGCACGCAGGTGCGAGATCACCGACGGAAGTGCTGCGGCGACGGCGTCGATGTCGGCGTCGGTGGTGCTCCACCCCACGCTGAGACGCAGCGACCGGTGAGCGTCGACGCCCATCGCTTCGAGCACCGGCGACGGCTCCAACGACTCCGACGAGCAGGCGCTACCCGAGTGGGCGGCGATACCCCGTTGGTCGAGCCCAAGAAGCACGCCTTGTGGCTCGATGCCGTCGATCGTGGCGCACACGATGTGGGGAAGACGAGCGGCAGGTGCAGACGGACCGACCACGTTCACGCCTTCGATGGCGCCGAGGATTTCACGCAACGTGGTGGTCTGGCGGCGGGCCGTGGTGGCCTCGGCCGTGAGTTGAGCGGGATCGGACAACTCCGCTGTGGCGGCGCCGAAACCCGCGGCGGCCACGAGGTTCTCCAGCCCAGCCCGGCGAGCCCGTTCCTGGTCGCCACCCATGAGGAGTGACGGGATGCGCAAACCCCGACGAATGAGCAGGGCGCCGATGCCCGGAGGCCCTCCGAACTTGTGGGCGCTGACGGCCAGCAGGTCGGCGCCGAGGTCGGCGAACGAAACGGGCACGTGGCCGACCGCCTGGGCGGCGTCGACCAGCGTGGTGATACCGAGCTCCCGGCAGGCGTCGACTACGGCGGCCACCGGTTGCATCGCCCCCACCTCGTGGTTTGCGAGTTGCAGGCACACCATCGACACGGGCTCGTTGGATCGATGGAGATGGCGGATCAGGTCGATCATCTCGACCGCGTCGACGATGCCCTCGCTGTCGACCCCCACGAGCCGAATCTGGCTGGACGTTCCGTGGCCTTGGCGCGTCGACTGATGCTGGTGCTCGACGATGCCGGCGGCCGAGAACCGCACGGCGGAGTGTTCAACCGCCGGTAGCACGATGATGCCGGGGCTCGGGCCTGCGGCCAGCATGGCGTGAGCGATGGCCTCGGTGGCCCCGGAGGTGAACACCACTTCCCGGCCGCGGGCCCCGAGCAAACCAGCAACCTGCTCCCGCGCCGTTTCCAAGGCGAAACGGGCGCGCATGCCTTCGGCGTGGATTCGGCCGGGGTCGGCCGACGGCTCTGCCAGTTCGGCCAACATGGCTGTCCGGGATGATGGACGCAGCGGCGACGTGGATGCGTGGTCGAGGTAGTGGCGGGCCACGGCAGGTGGGTCAGGCTTCGACGGCGGTGACGCAGACGGCATCGCCAAGCGCGACCGACGACGAGAGTTCGGTGGAGGTCTCGCCGTAAATGGCGCTCAACATGCCCCGCACCATGCCACGGTCGACGGCACAGATCACCGGGTTTTCGATCGCTGCATCACCGAACGGGCAGTGCTCCGACACGATGCGCAATTCGTTCCCATGTTTTTCGGCATGAGCGGCGAAGCCGTGGGCGGTAAGGGCATCGGCCACCACATGGAGAGCGGAGCGGAAGGACCGTTGCGTGTCGGCGACGGCATGGTCCCCGCCGAGCGACGACGCCATCAGGCGTCCGTACTCAAGACCGACCTCCTCCGCCATGGCCTCGGCTTCGTCACGAGGGATGCGGGCGAGGGCTCGGCCGAGCAAGGTGATGAGGAGGTCGTCGTGGCGGACCGGCAAACCCGCGTGCACGGATTCGGCCGACACCCGGTAGTGCTTGGATGGTCGACCGGCGCCGGTCTTACCGCCACGTGAAACCTCGACGTCGACATACCCACCACCGGCGAGTTTGTCGAGATGATGCCGGGCGACGTTGGGGTGGAGGGCGAACTTCTCCGCCACGTCGGTGGCGGTGACGCCTTCAAGGGCTTCACGTGCGTAGAGGTAGATGTCTCGGCGGGTCGGGTCGCCGAAGGCCGAGGTGACGGCCGTGACCATCGAGGCGAAGTCGGTGGAGGACAACGCTGCCGGAGAAGCCGGGGCATTTGCCGAATGAACGGCCGACGATTGGTGTGGTGTGGAATCCACCTCGGTATTGTACCTATGCCGGTAGGAGAAATTCTTGCCGGCTCGCCCCCACCCAGGAAGCCATGCCATGCCCGTCACTGATGCCGAGCTGATCGAGGCGCTGCGCCCGGTCGAAGATCCCGAACTCCACCGCAGCATCGTCGACCTTGGCATGGTGCGGTCGGTCGGTGTCGCGGGAACCACGGCCGAGGTGTTGATCGCCCTCACCGTGGCCGGCTGTCCGATGCGCAACGAGATCCAGGCCCGGGTATCGGGTGCCGTCACCGCGTTGCCGGGCATCGACGACCTCAAGCTTGAGTACACCGTGATGACGCCGGAAGAGTTGCGTGAGCTGCGCACCAGCTTGCACGGCGATCCCGGCTCCACGGCCGGTGAGAGCCAGGCGCACGGTCATGCCGAGGGCCGGCGGATTCCCTTCGCCGATCCCACCAGCCGAACCCGCGTGTTGCTCATCGCTTCGGGTAAGGGGGGCGTGGGCAAGAGTTCGCTCACCGCCAACATCTCTATTGCTCTCGCCCAGCGTGGTCACTCGGTGGCGGTGGTCGACGCCGATGTGTGGGGCTTCTCGATCCCTCGGATGCTGGGTATCGACCGGACGCCGGTGGTCCTCGACGAGATGTTGATCCCGCCGGAGGCCCACGGCGTGCGCGCCATTTCGATGGGGTTCTTTGCCGGCGAGGACCAGCCGGTGATTTGGCGTGGCCCGATGCTGCACAAGGCGCTCGAACAGTTCTTGGTCGATGTGTTCTGGGACGAGCCCGATTTCCTCGTGGTCGACCTTCCCCCCGGCACTGGCGACGTGATCATCTCGATGGCTCAGAACCTTCCCCGGGCCGAGTTGTATGTGGTCACCACCCCCCAACCGGCGGCGCAGCGAGTGGCGCAGCGGGTGGGCTTTATGGCCGAGAAGGTGAACCTCACGTTGAAGGGGATCATCGAGAACATGAGCTGGTTCACCGGCGACGACGGCCATCGGTACGACCTCTTCGGCTCCGGTGGCGGTGCCGATCTGGCCGAACGACTCGGCGTCCCGCTACTCGGCCAGGTGCCGTTGGTGCAGGCGTTGCGGGAAGGCTCCGACAGCGGCAAGCCCATCATGGCCATGGACCCCACCAGCGAAGCCGCACTGGTGATCGCCAAGATCGCCGAGCGAATCGATCTCGAACTCGCGCCTACCCGTCGCTACAACGCCGGTCTCAAGATCCTCGGCTGATATCCCCTGGCGGGGAGGCGTGGCCGATCGTTGGCGGTGGTGGCCGGCTCATTGTAGGAAGGATGGCACCCGTCCCCGAGGGGTGCTGGCGCCGCCGACGCCGCATGCAGGGTGAGAACTCCGCGTCAGTCCCAGACCTCCGGAAGTCCGTTTTCGGCTCGGCGCGTAGTGCCACGCCGTTAGTAGCGAATGAAATGCGCCGAAGAGACCAGAACAACGCGTACATCTCACTCTCCGTGACTGACGAGTCTGCGCTTGCCACTCACCGTGGCCGGCGGCCTGCACGGTTTACAAGTGATTGTGCAAACCCCTCGCTTCCAAAAACCCCAGCAAATAGGCCTCAGTTCCGGAGGTCTGAGTCCTGGCTACCAGCGTGCTCGGGCGTTGGTCCTGTCCGGAATCGTCAGTCTCGCCTCGACCGGCGCGCAACAACCGTGGGCGGCGAGCGTGAGCGGCAACCGTGGACGGGGAACGTGGACGGGGAACGCCAAGCCGGTGGGCTGCACCTCTCGGCTGTACACCAAAGCGGGTGCGGGAGCAGGGGCTCGGCGAACGATTGCGGGCTTGTAGGTGCGGGCTTGTGGGTGCGGGCTCGGAGTCGACTGCCTTGGCGTTAGGCGTCGGGGCGTTGGGTGTCGGGGTGTTGGGTGTCGGTGTGTTGGGTGTCGGTGTGTTGGCGGTGGTGGCGTTGGGAGGTGAGGGTGAGTCCGGTGGGGGTGGTCCAGGTGAACCAGCCGTTGTGGGTGGGTTGCATGGTCCAGTTTTTGCGGTGGGTGACTCGGTGGTGGTGGCGGCAGAGGGCGGCGAG
>JANOSD010000001.1:0-57222 GCA_031415655.1 Actinomycetes bacterium | reverse complement strand
TGTTGGTCATCACGTTGTCGATCTGGGTGGGACCACTCACATTTCCCACGCCGGCCACATTCGTCCCGGTGGTGTTCGATGGCATCTCGTATTCGATGAGCTTGCCGTAGTCGGCGCGGTCGGAACGGGCGTACATGAAGCCCGAAAGGTTCTGTTGACCGACTGACGATCCCTGAACCTGGAACGGCGAGAACGAACGGGTGAGGTTGAACGTCTCCTTGTTGTCGCCCGGGATCCGGAGGAGGGCGTAGGTGGGATCAATTGGGTTGTCGGAGCCCGACGACGGGGTGCTCGCGCTGTTCTGGAACTGCACCGCACGGACCGTAGAGGTGGTGGTGGACTGTTGAGGTTGTTCCGACGGTCGGTCGGAGATCGACCACGCACCGGAGGCCTGAAAGAACTCCTCGGCGGAGTTGAGGCGATACCGGCCCCATTCACGGGTTTGCACCCGGAAGAGCGCCTCGGGATAACGAACGTGGTCCCGCACTTCGCTCGGCATCTCATCGACGTTCTTAAACAGGTTGGGGAAGGCTCGGCCATATGCCGCGAGGATCGGGTCGTTCGCATCCCAGGCGTACATGCGAATCGTGCCGTCATACGCATCGACGGTGGCCTTTACCGAGTTCCTTACGTAGTTGAAACCGGCGGCCCCGTCGGAGGACTGTTCCCATTTCATGGCCTGGGCGTTCGGGAAGTTCGCCGTGGTGGTGTAGCCGTCGATGAGGTAGACCACCCGACCGTTGGCGATCACGGGATAGGGGTTCGAGTCCCAGGTGATGAACGGTGCGGCCCGTTGCACCCGACCGCGCACATCACGCTCGAACAGGATCTTGGATTCATCGGTGATGTAGCTCGACAGGAGGAGCTGCGTGTCTCGGTAACGCAAGGAGAAGGCGGCACGGGTGAGGAAGTTGTCGAGTTGCACCCCACCCTTGCCCTTGTACCGAGTGGGTTCGGTTTTGGGTCCGCTCACATAGGAGATCTCGTCGCGGGTGGCTCCGACCACGACGTATTGGTTGTCTTCCCGCTCGGCCAGCTCGCCGAAATAGATCCCCGGCTCGAACACCGACGGATCACCTGATGGATTGGCGGCCTTTTGGGTCTCCGGTTCTGGGGTGCCGCCGGCCCCTCCACCTCCGGCGGCCTCACGATGCCCGAGGTCGAGGGATGCATCAACCGACATCGGCACCCCGGTAACCAAATAGTCCGGTCCGCCTCCCTGCCCAACACCCGACGCCGTGGTGAGCGCGGCGCCGTAGCCATGGGTATAGACGATCGTCTTGTTCTCCCAGCTGGCCTGCACGGCGTTGTAGGACATGGTGCGGGTGCCAACCACAGCCGAACTGGCAACCTGCCGGCCGTCGGGAAGTGTGACGAGATAACGATCGGCATCGAGATCGGCGAAGCGGTAGTAACTCTGTGTGCCCTGCTGATTCTGAAATGTCGATCGAATCTTTTCGGGGTCGAGGATCGAGACATTGCGAATCGTTCCCGGGTTGTCTTCTACGGCCTTCGCCGCGATGTCGCGATCGGCTTTGTAGTCGAACTGCCGTCGCTCGACCTTGTCGGTGGTGAGCCCCAGGGCGTCTCGGGTGGCGGCCATGTTGCTCTCGATATACGGCCGTTCTTTCGCCGACTCGTTTGGAGCCACCTCCGTGGCCTGCACCACAAACGGGTAGGCCACACCGGCCACGATGGATACGAGGAACCACGCGCCGACGGACACCACCGGCAGAGTGAACCCTCGACGAAACGAGCTGTATGCCACGAGAATCGCGGTGATCACCGCTGCCGCCATGAGGAGCTGAATCGCTGGCAGCTCGGCGTTCACCGGCGTGTAGGTGGCACCGTTGAAACGGGATCGAGTGGAGAACACCAACTCGTAGCGCTCGAACCAATAGTCGGCCGCCTTGAGGAGCAAGATCACCACGAGAATCATGGAGAGGTGACGTTTGGCGGCGAGCGACACTCGTCGCTCGTCGAGCTGAGGCCGGATGCCGCCGTTGATGTAGTAGGCGAGGCCGGTAACCACCAACGTGATGAGCGCCCAACCGAACGTCCAGTTGACGAGCGACTTCCAGAACGGAAGCTGAAAAACGTAGAAGCCGATGTCGCGACTAAACGTGGCATCGATACGGTCGAAGTCCGCTCCGTTGCGGAAGAGCAGCCATTCCTGCCATGCACCGCTGAAATTGATGCCGCCGATCAGCCCGAAAGAGAGCGCAATCGAGACTCGAAGCACTCCTGACCGCCGGTCGAGCACGTCCTGGTAGCGGCCAAACATCTCGTCGGGACCGAATCCCACAGGCAGCGGGGCACGCCGGTCCGCAAGATACAGGTTGAACCACAGCACGGCGGTGAGCACGGTGGTGAAGATGACGATGAGCTGCCACTTGGCGCCGATCGTGCCGGCCCAGACTTCTCGCAGTTCAAGCGAGTCGAACCAGAGATAGTCGGTGAAAAACACTGCGATCTCGGACGACGCGGTGAACAGCAGGAACACCAACGCGATGGTGACGAGCAGCGCCGCGCGGCCGCGGCCCGACGACCGAACTCGGGTAACGGGCATGTCAGCGGGAACGCGCATGATGGTTCAGCCTACGGGTTGAAGATGGGGGTACCGCATACGGGTCGAAGCGCAGCGATCGGACAGGTTCACTGACTTGCCAACGGCCCGGCGGAGGCCAACGCGACCGCACTGGGATCGTTGCCGTACTTCGCAATCGCGTCGAGCGCCTCGTCGAGCGTGCGCACCGCCACGACCTGCATATCACCGGCGAATCGCACCGCTTCGTCATATTCGTCGGGCGGCACCAGGAAAAGCTTGGCCCCCGAACGGCGAACGCCAACCGTCTTTTGCGGAACCCCGCCGACAGGACCGACGTTCCCTTGCAAATCCATGGTTCCCGTGGTGGCCACACTTTTCCCGCCTGTGAGACTGCCGGGCGTGAGCACGTCGATCACGCCAAGGGTGAAGGCAAGGCCAGCCGACGGGCCACCCACATCTCCCGAATCGATCGACACGACAAAGGGTAAGTCGAAGTTGAGATTCCTCGTTCCCGCCTGGATCCCCAGCATTGGCTTGCTGGGATCGCTCTCGCGCGCCACAACGGTGGTCGTGGACTTCCGGATGGGATCGCCGTTGCCTGGCTCGATCTCGAGCGTGATGGTATCGCCGGGCTGTTTGGTGTTGATCGAACTGACGAGATCATCGGCAATCTTCACCGGCACGCCATCGACGCTAAGCACAACGTCGTTCGGATCAAGAACCGAGTCGGCCGGTGACCCTTCCTTCACGAACGCAATCACGGCCCCCGTGCCGGTAGCCGTGACGTCGTAGCCGAGGCGACGAAGCGCAACCACCTGAGCCGTCTGCTTCGAGCCGTCCATCATTTCGAGGTTTCGTTTCCGATTCTCCTCTGGCTGCTGATCACCGAGTACGGCTTTCCTCGGTATCACCTCCACCGACGGGTCGAGCCAACCCAGCGCCGCAGTGAACGCCGTGGCTTCACCAACGCTCACCGTGGTAAACGAGATCTCGCCGTCGGAGGCAAAGGTGGGCGCGCCATCAACCGTCACCAGTGGCTCCGTCGACCGCACCGATCCCGGGGCAATGGTGAAGTAGGGGACCGTGACGTAGTTGGCGATTGTGATCACCGTGATGAGAAATCCTATAAAACCGCCGAACGCGTAACAACGGCGATACCGGCGACGAAGGATGGGGTCAATCGGGGGGGCTTCCGGTTGCACGAAGGCAGGCACACCAGAAGCCCCCGTCCCCACAGGCTCGGGCGGTACGCTTGCGAAGTCGGTTTCAGCGTCGATGACGGCTTGCCCTTCCGATGAGATGTCCCATGTCTTTTGATCTTCGTCCCCAGCCTGCCACGCGCCGACCCGAAACCCACCGCGCCGAAGGCTCAGCGGCCGGATCTCCCCCCGAGACAGGGTCCGCTCCCCGCCGACGGGTGTTCCGCCAAAAGCTCCTCGTCGACGCATCAACTCCGTATCCCGCGCTCCCCGCCCGAAAACGCCCTCGGTGGTGGATTCGGCTCCGAGGGCTCGTGGGCATGTCCGCGCTCATTCTCATCCTTGGGGTTCTCTTGGCCGTCGCTATCGGCGTCGTGCTCGCACTGCTGACGGTCTGGGCCATCACCTCCCTGGCGTAGAGGCGCTCTCGCCACAGCCGCTCGGGCTAGTTCTTCCCGCTCCAGTGGCTCCTCGATTGCTCGTTCCTGAATCTCCCGCTCCAGTGGCTCCTCGATTGCTCGTTCCTGAATCTCCCGCTCCAGTGGCTCCTCGATTGCTCGTCCCTCACAATCCGCTCGCCACAGCCGCTCGGGCTAGGACAATCCGCTCGCCACAGCCGCTCGGGCTAGGACAATCCGCTCCAGTGGCTCCTCGATTGCTCGTTCCTCACAATCCGCTCGCCACAGCCGCTCGGGCTTAGGCCAGCAAGTCCTCGGCCGCTTGCCGAACCTGCCAGTCGCGGTCGGCGCTGGCCCGCTCGAGGGCAGCGGCGACTTCCGGGCCGTCGAATGGGGCGAGCGCGAGTACCGCTCGGCGTCGCACCGATGCCTTGTCACCGCAGGCCAGGAGAATCATGGGCAGCGCCACGTCCGAGCCGATCGAACCCAGTGCGGCGACCGCCGACTCGCGCACCAACGAGTCCCCGTGGTCGGTCACCAAACCCATGAGCACTTCCAACACTTTGTCGGGGCACGTCGCGTGAGAGTCGCCATCGGCCTCGCCAGCCTCCCAGAGCTCACCCGCCGCCCACGCCGCAGCGTCCACCACGGTGTCGTCCTCATCAGCGAGGAGAGCCAGCACAAACTTTTCACGGTGGCCTTCGAGGTCTGCCTCGATCGCGGGCGATGTCGAGGTGGACTCAACGCCGTCGTCGGCGACAAGTTGGGGCAGCAACTCTGCCACCCGGCGGCGGAGCTCTGGTGTCGAGGAGACCATCACGGCCACCAAATATCGAGACGAGAGCGCCCCGATCCGCGCCAAGGCGCCGAGCGCCGTGGCGACCACGGTCGGGTCTGGATCGCCGAGCAGTGCCTCTGCCGTCGATCGGTCACCTTGGTGCCCAGCCACCGCCGCCGCTCGTCGACGCAAGATTCGGTCGGCCAGTTTTCGATCCACTGCAACGGCATGATCGTCATTCACCCTCCCAGTGGAGCAGGTCGCGTGCGGGCGATCGAATCCCGAAAGGGACGTCTGTAACGACGCCCGTCGAACGCCGCAACGCTGGGGAGGCAAGACTGGGGCGGCAAGACTGAGGCCAACGGAGATCCGACACTGGTAAGAAGCGGCCAATGGTGCATACATCACGGCGGCCCCGCCGCGGGGGTGAGCGATGAACAAACGTCAAGAACAAGCCGAAGCCACCCGCGAACGAATGCTCGTTGCGGCGCAAGGCGTTTTTGAGAGCAAGGGGTATCAGGCCACTTCCGTCGCCGCGATCACCAAGGCCGCCGACACCGCCCACGGCACCTTCTACCTGTACTTCCGCAACAAAGACGACGTGTTCGTGCGCGTGATTGCGGCGATCGGCGAAGAGATGCGGGAACTCTCCCGTTCCCGGTTGGTCGGCGATCGACACGAAAGCCTCGAGGGGGTGATCCGCGTATTCTTCGAAGTGTTCGTCCGCTACGCCGCGCTCTGGCGCGCACTGCTCGAAGGAATGATGCTCTCCCCGGCGATCGAGGAGTTGTGGTGGGCAACCACCCGATCCTTCGTCGACCGGATCGCCCACCGGTTGGAGCGGGAGCAAGAGGCCGGGTTGGTCCGCAAACTCGATACCCGCCAATCAGCCGAGGCGCTGGCCTCCATGGTGGAATGGACGGCGTTCCGGCACTTCGGATCAGTGCGAAGGGTTGGTGATCCACTGGTGCAACCCACCAACGACGAGATCGATCAGGTCGTGGCCGCCGTGACCGACCTTTGGTTCCATGCGGTGTACGGGCTGGCCCAAATCGCGCCGACGGACTGAACAAACCGACCGCGGCACCGAGAAAACGGCACCGGCGGAGCCAACCGAGGGAAACCCCCGATCGACTCCGCCAGCACCAAGACGTGGTGTGCGGTTCTCCGTGAAGTTGGGCCTACTTCAGAAACTGGCCGGTCTTGCCATCGAAGTTGATGAGCGAGCCAACGGCCTTGAAGCTGGTGCCATCGTGTTTTGCGATGAACAGCGACTCGATCGGGAACGGATCCGTGGAGCCGTTGGTGCTCACCGAAATACCATCACGAAGGAGGCCGAACTTCGCCCCTTTCATGTTGTAGGCGGACTCCATCACACCCTTGCGGGTGAGTTCAGTGGCCTTGTCGAGCGCCTCAACGGTGAGCTGGCCGACGAGCCAGCCGTAGGCCACCGCGCCCGAGGTGATGTCCTCATCGGAAAGCCCGCTCTTCTTCCCGAGGTCCTTGAACTCCTTCATTGCCGCATCGGAATCGAACGACGGGTCGGCAGGGTCTTTCAGGTAGGCGCTGGTGATCGTGTCCTTGAAATTGTCGAGGCCACCGAGATCAATGAGCGTCTTGATGTTGCAGGTGGCCGACACGTAGATCGTGGGGCTCCAGCCCTGCTGACCACGAGCGGCCTTCACGCCGGCCGGGCAGGCCAGCGCCGCCGAAGCAACGAGGAGGGCATCGGGTTTGTCGGTAGCCAGCGAGGTGATCTGCGCCGCGACTTCCGCGGCGCCGGCCTCATGCTTTTCGATCTTGGAGACGGTGATGCCGGTGCCCTTGATCGCCGCTTCGAACGCCTTGGTGTAACCCTCGCCAAAGTCGTCGTTCTGCTGCAGGATTGCCACCTTGGCCGAGGGCTTTTCTTTCTTCAGATAGTCGGCGAACACTGCACCTTCTGTGGCGTAACTCGGAAGTGAACCGATGAGCCATGGGTACTTCGCGGCCTCGCCCCACTGCACGGCACCGGTACCCACATACAGGTTGGGAATGCACTTCTCACCGAGGTCTTTGCGAACCGCCAGGTTGTTGGGCGTGCCGACCACGTTGACGAAACCGAAGACCTTGTCCTTTTGCACCATCTCGTCGATATTCGCTCGAGTGATATCGGACTTGTACTGATCGTCTTTGGCAATGAGCTTGATCTTTCGACCCTTCACGCCCCCCCAACTGTCGTTGGCGTAGTTGAAATACGCCTCGTAACCTCGTTTGATCGGCCCAAACGCCGCACCATAGGGACCGGACTGCGGCCCGCTGGTGCCGAGCTTGATCTCGGTGTCGGTGATACCGGCAGTGGGTTCATAACCGACGCAATCGCTGGTATTGATGGTGAACGCGCCAGACGCCGTGGTGCCACCGGTGGTGCCACCGGTATTCCCGCCACCGGAAGGGGTGGCGGTGTCGGTGCGACCGCCACCGCAGGCGACGACGGATGCGGCCAAGCCGACGGCGAGCGACGCTGAGGCGAGCCGATTCAGACGAGATGCTGGCATGGGTACTCCTGGGGTTGAGAGGTTTTCGAGCCGACCGGCGGGAACGCCGAATGGTGCACGAAGAGCAATTGCGACGGTACTGGAGAATGAAGAGACGGGGGAGTCACACCGCTCAGTCAAGCGGAGTGGTCGGCCGGTATGGTCAGGCAGGGGTGTCGGGCGCACCGGACCCCCCATGGCTGGCACGTCCCAACATCTGTTTTTGGATCAGTTGTACGCGGCCTTCGGCACCGATGCGTTTGAATGCCCCCATAATTCCGCCGGGGGCGGCAAACACCAGCAAGATCAAGGCGGCGGCGAAGAACACCGGCGGAAAACGCTCCGCGTCGAAGTCCGGGAAACGCCCTGCTACGAGATCCTGGATGAGCCGGGGAAGTTTTTCCGCAAGGACGGCACCGATGGCCGGACCAAAGATGGTGGCCACGCCACCGATCACGACGATGACGAGCAGGGTGATGGACAAGTCGATGTTGAACAGCCCGGCATTGACGAATGGCTCTCGCAGGACCGAGATTCCTCCGGCCAGCCCGGCAATCAGAGCACTCACGCCGAACACTCCGAGTTTGTAGGCGGTGACATTCACGCCCATTGTTTCGGCGGCGGTCTCGTTGTCGCGGATGGCGATCAAGGCCCGCCCAACACGGCTCTTGACGAGGTTGCGCACCACGACGAACACCGCCACAACCACTACCAGCGTGAGGTAGTAGATCCATTGATCTTGCACGAGCCCCGACCCTTCCGGCGGGCGAAGGCGGGGGACCTCCTTGCCCGACGAGCCACCGGTGATGTCGGAGAACCGTTTGATGAACTGGGGGAACATCGCCGCGAGTGCCAACGTGACGAGCGCCAGATACAGGCCCTTGATACGCAGTGCGGGCAGCCCGATCACCACGCCAAGCACGAAGCTCAACAGCGAGGCGATCACGATCGCCACAAAATGCGACATGCCATGATCGGTCACGAGGATGGCCACCGTGTACGCGCCGACGCCCATAAATGCACCGTGCCCAACCGAGATTTGGCCGGTGTAGCCGGTGAGCAGATTGAGCCCGAGTGCGGCCAAGGCAAAGGTCATGATTCGGGTGTACTCGTTGACCTGATAGCTGACGAAATACGTGGGGATCCAATAGAGAACTCCCGCCAACAACGAGTAGGCCACGGCTTTGCGAAGCCACACCGGCCCGATGGAGAGCCGTTCGAGAACTACGGCCCATCCGGCGCCGAGAACCCCGTAGGCCCCACTTGATCGGGTGGAGGTTTCGCTCATACCCGTTTCACCTCCCCCGTGCCGAACAGGCCCGCAGGACGGAACACCAACACGAGCAAGATCAGGAGAAAGGCGGGGAAAAGTTTGAGATCCTGCCCGACCGAGTAGCCGCCGATCGTGCCGTAGCGCGCCAGTAACTCCGTGATCACCCCGATCAGCAGTCCACCGACGACCGCCCCCAGTTCACTATCGAACCCCCCGAGCGTGGCGGCGGCGAAGGCGTAGATAAGCGGTAACGCCATGAGCGTGTTGTCGAGCGCTCCCTCCGTAGAGAGTGTTCCGGCCAGCGCCCCGAACGCCGCCGACATGCCCCAACCAATCAACAGCATGCGGCCGACAGGAACGCCTACGAGGGCACTCGACTCGGCGTTGCTGGCCACGGCCCGGATGCCCAGACCGAACTTCGTCTTTTGGAAAAGCAACCAGAGCACGGCGACTGACATGGCCAGCACGGCCAACGTGCCGAGGGTACGGGTGGGGATCGACGCCCCCAAGATCGAGACGGTGCCATCGCCGAACGGCACGGGGAAGGTCTTCGCCGGACCTTCGAAAATGATCGGGGCCAGCCCGTTCAATCCCAAGAATAGCCCGATGGTGACGATCACGATCGGCAGCGGGTTACCCATCGCCTTCTTGCTCACCGGCCGTACCAGCAACCGTTCGATCAGCGCACCCATGAGGAATCCGCCGACCATGCCGACGAGTACGGCGGCAGGCAGGGGAAGCCCCTTGTCGTAGCCGAACCATACGAAGTAGGTGCAGAACATCGCCATCTCACCCTGGGCAAAGTTCAGCAGTCCGGTGGTGCGGTAAATGATCACCAAGGCCAACGCCAACGTGGCGTAAACAGCGCCTCGGCCGAGGCCGATAAAGGTGAATTGCAGGAACTCGCTCATCGGTTCACCCTGTCCTCGATCAACATGTCCTCGATCAACATGTCCTCAATGCCCCAGGTACGCCTGGCGCACCTTGTCGTCGTTGCGCAGATACTCCGCAGTGCCGCTGCTGATGATCTGCCCGGTCTCCAACACATAACCCCTCGATGCAATGCTCAGGGCCAGATTGGCGTTCTGCTCCACCACGAGCACGGCGGTGCCGCTGGAACGATTGATCTCACCGATTCGTCCGAATAGCTCCTTGGTGACGAGTGGCGCCAGGCCTAGCGACGGCTCGTCGAGCAACAACAGGGTTGGACGGCTCATCAGGGCGCGAGCGATCGCCAGCATCTGTTGTTCCCCACCGCTCATCGAGCCGGCGTGCTGCGCTTGGCGTTCCCCGAGCCGAGGGAAGATGTCGTACCACGAGGCAATGTCGGCGCTGATCTCCGCCTGGTCCTTGCGACTGAATGCCCCCAACCGCAGATTCTCCTCCACGGTGAGATCAGTTACCGTCCCCCGCCCCTGCGGCACGTGGGCGAGTCCGAGCGAACAGAGCTGGTCGGGGCGGCGGCCGCGAACCTCGCTGCCTCGCAGGCGGACAGATCCCGACGACGGAATCATCCCGCTCACGGCCCGCAGAGTGGTGGTCTTTCCTGCCCCATTGGCGCCGAGGATCACCACGATCTCACCTTCACCAACGGTGAACGAGAGATGGCGAAGTACCTGCACGGGCCCGTAGCCGGCATCAATGCCCGAGACCTCGAGAACGTTGGTCATACGTCGGCCTCGGTACCGAGGTAGGCGGCGATCACCTTGGGGTCGTCCTGCACGTCGGCGGGTGTGCCCTCGGCGATCTTGCGTCCGAACTCCATCACCACCACCTTCTCCGACAAGCTCATCACCATCCCCATGTGGTGCTCGACCAGCAAAACGGTGAGGCCGAAATCGTCTCGCAGTGCCTTAATCACCGAACCCAGTTCAGCCACCTCGCCGTGGGTGAGCCCGGCGGCGGGTTCGTCGAGCATGAGGAGTTTGGGATTTGAGGCCATCGCCCGCGCCAATTCGATGCGCTTGAGGGTGCCGTAGGGCAGGCCGGCGCAGGGACGGGGGGCGAACGCCGCCAAGCCCAGTCGATCGAGCAGCTCGAGGGCGAACCCCCGCAGGCGCTTTTCCTCGCGCGGGACGGGTGGGATTCGAAACGGTGAGGTAAGGAAGCCACCTTTGCTGTCGGAGTGAGCGCCCACCATCACGTTCTCGAGCACCGACAGGCCGGGAAAGAGCGCCAGGTTCTGAAACGTTCGGGTGATGCCCAGGTTGGCGATCTCGTGGGCGCCCTGGCCGAGCAGATCGGTGCCATCGAATCGAACATGACCCTCGGTGGGATCGTAGATACGACTGACGATGTTGAAGAGCGTGGTCTTGCCGGCACCGTTCGGTCCGATCAACGCGCAGAGCTGACCGGCATCGATGGTGAACGACAACTGGTCGAGCGCGACGATTCCACCGAACCGAACGCTGATGTTCTCGACCGACAGCAAGGCCATGGGTGTTCCTCCTGGCCGCGGCGGCCCGTCATTCCCCGGCAACAGTGTTAGCAGGTACCAACGGGTCGAGAGGGGGACTCCCCCCACCGTTGCAGCCCGTGGTGACCGCCTCTTAGGAGCGGGTATCCATGAACATCACCTTGAGGTGGTCGTAGGCCTCAATGCAGTGCCCCGCACCGAGCACCACACATTCGAGGGGCGCCTCCACCAGATGCACCGGGATCTCCGTCTCTTCGAAGAGCCGGAGGTCGAGGCCCCGGAGCATGCCACCGCCGCCGACTAAGTGAATCCCCTCGTTGATGAGGTCCTGCGCCAACTCCGGCGGGGCTTGCCCGAGACAGGAAATCACGGCGTCGACCATCGCCGACACCGGCTCATCGATAGCCTCTCGCACTTCTAACGCCGAGAGCACCACCGTCTTGGGGAGGCCGCTCATCAGTTCTCGTCCCCGCACCTCGGCCGCGAACTCTTCGTCGGTGGGCCAAGCAGAACCGATGGCTACCTTGATCTCCTCCGCAGTACGTTCGCCGATCGCAATGCCGTATTCCCGGCGGATGTAGGTCTGGATATGGGCATCGATGTCGAACGAACCAACGCGTACCGCTTCGAGGGCCACGATCCCGCCGAGGGAGATGAGGGCCACCTCGGAGGTGCCGCCGCCGATGTCGACCACCATGTTGCCGAGGGGTTCGTTGATCGGTAGGCCGGCACCGATTGCCGCTGCCATTGGCTGTTCGATGAGGTGGGCCTCAACCGCACCCGCCCGTTTCGCCGCCTCGGTGACGGCTCGACGTTCCACCGCGGTGATCGCCGACGGAACGCAGATCAGCACTCGAGGACGATTCCAACGGTTCACCCCGACTCGCTGCAAGAGGAGCCGGATCATGCGTTGGGTGATGTCGAAGTCGGTGATGGCGCCCTTACGCAAAGGCCGAACCGCCACGATGTAGCTCGGTGTGCGACCGATCATCTGCCAGGCCTCGTGGCCCATCGCCAACACCTCCTGGGTGCGCGAATTTAGGGCGATGACCGACGGCTCGTTCAGCACAATGCCTTCGCCGCGCGCGTACACGAGGGTGTTGGCGGTGCCGAGATCGATGGCGAGGTCGCGTGCCAGTGGTCAGCTCCCGTCGTCCCAGGGCGCCCCAGCGTCTTGGCGATAGCCATCGGTCCAGGAATCACCGGCGGCGTCACGACCTCCATATCCGTGCCGCGAGCCGGAGCCCCGGCGCGGCGCGGCGGTGAGCCGTTCGGCGAGGTCGCCGCGACCCTTGCTCGGCACGATCGTGCCGCTGCCAGTGCGGTGCCGGTCCCGTCGAGCCCCGCGGCGTTCCGCGAATTCGTCGCCCGCCGATTGACGCGCCGACCGGAACTTCTCGGCCAGGCTCCCCGCGTCGCGGCTCGGCACGATGGGCTTGAGTTTCGTGGGCCGCCGCGGCGGGGTGATCTCCTCGTGGGGATCGCGTGCCAAGGCCGCCATCTCCCGCTGGAAGTTGTCGATGCTCGACATGAAGGTGGTGGGCTTCTTGGTGCGGAGCCACAGCGCCATTGACGCCGCAATTGAAACGCCGATGGCGATCAGCAGGAACAAGGCGTTATTGTTCACGCTACGACTCCATCGGGAATGCGGCCGCCGACGGGAACAACGTCGGCAACGGAGCGCACGTCGGAGCCGTCGAGACCCCACGCCGTGCCGCCCGACCACGTTTCACGTTTCCACACCGGAACGGTTTGTTTGAGCGAGTCAATGCACCATCGGGCGGCTTCGAACGCCTCGGCCCGGTGCGGAGAAGAAACCCCAATCACCACGGCGGATTCCATAAGGGCAACGGGACCCGTGCGGTGCAGGATGGCGATGCGGCCCAAGGCGGGCCATTGCTCGCGGGCCGCACCGGCAATCGCCTCGAATCGCGGCAGCACCTGCTCTTCGTAGGCTTCATACTCCAGAGCGGTCACATCGGGCCGATCCGTGGCGTGGTCCCGAGCGGTGCCAGTGAAAACCACCGAAGCGCCGCACGAGGGCAGCACGATCCACGACGAAACGACGGCATGCGGAAGGGGTTCAGGGGAAAGGCCAAACCAGACGTCACCGACGTCGGGCGGCACGAGTGGCGACACGCCTCCAATGGTAGAGCCCACGTAGCGGAGAGACCATGGTCGCCGGGAACGGCTGAGGGCGAACCTGGGGCGCGGACAACTCGGGTCCGAGGGTCGCTAGCCTCAGACCGTGCCGATCGACGACAACCCGGTCGATGGCTCGTTCGACGAAGCGGAGGATTCTTCGGGAGCCGATCTCGGCCGTCCCGCCCCTCCACCGTCGCCCGACGACCGTCTTTGGCGCCATCCCTCGGAGATGGGCGGCCCACGTAGCGCGCCATCCACACCCCGACCGGCGCACCCTACCGCATCCGCCTCGCATCCCCCGCCCGGATTGAGCCCGGCGGGTTCGACCCGCCGATCGAACACGGCCGCAGTCGCGGCGATGGCCGCTCTCGCCGGCTCTGCCGTCACGCTCATCACCATGTTGGGCCTCGGGGCCTTTCGGTCCACCACCACCCCGCCGGCGGGTGTGGAACTGCAAAGCGTCGACCTCGAACGCAGCCCCGATGCTCCGATTGCGATCGCCCAGAAGGTCATGCCGGCGGTCGGGCGGATCGAGGTGCGTACGGCCACGGGGTTCAACTCCGGCACCGCGGTCACTTTTCGGTCCAATGGCTACATGATTACCACTGCCGATCTCGTCGACGGAGCGGAAGATATCACGGTGGTTTTCGGGGATCAGCAGGCGCCCCGAAAAGCCGTGCTCACCGGCGCCGACCGGGAGAGCGACATCGCGGTCATCAAGGTGGAGGGAAACGATCTGCCCGTCGCCGTACTCGGGCGTTCATCGAACGTTTCACTCGGTGAGCCGGTCCTGGCGATTGACCCGTCAACGGCCGGGTCAACCACGTCGTCGATTCCCGTCGGCGTAGTGAACGCTCTCGGCCGGCGGGTCGAAGCCGACTCGCCCAACGACGTGGCGCTGTACGACATGCTCCAAACCAACCTTTTGCTCACGGCGAGCGCCACGGGCACGCCCTTGATCAACGCCCAGGGCGCGGTCGTAGGCGTGGTGACAAGCCGCGGATACAAGGTGTCGCGCCAAGCCCGGGTTGGGAATGTAACTACCTACAACACCGCCGGGGGGCGAGCCGGGGGCGAGCTCACCATTCGTTTCGCCACCCCGATCGACTACGCCCGGCAAGTAGCCGACTCACTGATCCGCCCCGGCGGAAAGGTGGAGCACGCCTACCTTGGTGCGGCGGGAGAAGCGCTCTCCCCGGAGCAGTCCGCGCGACTTGAGATCGGCGGTGGTGTCGCCCTCACCAACATCGCCGACAACAGCCCCGCGTCCAACGGACCCAGCCCCCTCGAAGTTGGCGACGTGATCGTGAAGATCCAGGACGCGCCGATCACCTCGTGGGACGACCTTGTGGTGGTTCTTCGAAAACATCGTCCCGGCGACACCGTGGCCGTGTGGTTCCTTCGACCCGGCAATACCGACCCCGACCCGGCAATCGTGTCCCTCGGCGAACGTCCCGGCGCCAGCAACTGATCTGCGGCCGGCGCGACGCGACGCCGGCACCGGTCGCTCAGCGGTTCTTGGTGGAACGCCGCAACGCCATCACCAGGCCACCAGCCACCATCGCGAGCGCACCAGCGGCGACGCCAAGAGATAGTGCTTGACGTCGTTTCGGGCTCATGCTGGTGAATGTGCCGGCCGGACTTGCCGCCACGAAGGCCTCTTCGTTCGTCCACGCCGGCACCCACCCGAGCGTCTTGAGGGCGTCGTTAGAGACAACCCACGGATGCTCCAGATACGGCAAGATCCCGGCAAAGGGGACGAGAAGACCTCCCCCCCATCGACGACGCTGGAACGCCCGCGCCACGAAACCAGGAACAACAAGCCGTGGCGCCGGGCCGGCGAGGGCTCGAACCCTCTCGGCGGCGAGCCATCCGTCGGGAGCAACGTCGAGCACGCCGTCGTGCTCGGTGTCCACCGCAGTCGCGACCCCCGCCACAAGATCGGCGAGGTGCAGGAACTGCCGGGGCGGTTCGGGGTCGGTGAGAGCAGGTCCGCGCCCGCCCCAAGGGGTGCTCCGAAGCCAGTTCTTTTGCCCTTCGTGCACGACCAACGTGGGCCTCAACACCGTGACCGACCGGCCCGTTTTCTCCTTGGACCACTGTGCAACCAATCGTTCCACCTCCCCGCATGCCACGGCCAAGCCATTGGCCGGTTCGGGACGCAACGCCGCAACCGAAGGGATCGGCACCGCGTTGTTCGGCCAGGCTCCATAGACCATGGCCGAAGAGATGAGCACTACGTGGGAAGCCTCGGCAGCAGCGGCAAGGGCCAACCAACGCCGCGCTTCTGACGGCACCATCCAACGGTCGAGGCCATCCACGTTGGCACCTCCCCGAGGCATCGACGATCCCACGAGCACCACCGTTGAAACCGCGGACGAGCCAACGTCGACCTCGCGGCCATCACCGGCAATCGCACCCGGAATGGCTGTTACCAGCGCGGCGAGGAGGGTCCCGGTCGGCGCTACCAGGAGCACTGCTCCTGACTCACGATGCCAGGATTCTCCAACAGTAGAGGCGTTGTCAGCGGCAGTCACCCATTCATCATGGCGGAAGTCCACCGCGTCACACGAAGCTAAGGGTCCGCCCGATAATTCGTTGCGCCATCGGGAAGTGTTTCGGCGAGTCGGGGGCGCCCCCGGCAAGGACGAAGGACGACGGCCCACTTGGTTGTGCGGGGAGGACGAGGACGCCGACGGCGGTGACATCCGGCCGTTGAAACACCCAAGTAATTCTGGGGCGGTCCCGAAGAGACAAAACTGTCCAGAAGGCGCTCAATGGTTGCGGTCTCCGGCTTCTAGGCTGGAGCATGTGACCGACTCATCGGGTGACGACCCGTTCCGCAATCTCCCTCCCATGTTCAAAGACATGGTGCGCATGATGCAGCAGCAGGCTGGCGATCCCACGGTCCAGGCCAAGGCGTTCGCCGCCAACGTGGCCACCGACGGTCAACCCGAAAGCAACGTCGACCCACTGACGCGAATGAAAGTTGAACAACTCGCCCGAGTGGCCGAGCTTCGGGTGATCGATGCCACCGGCCTTGAGATCGGCGTCGGCGGCAATCCGGCCACCGTGGTTCCGTGTACCCGAACCCATTGGGCGACCACCACGATCGACCAGTACCACCCGTACCTCCGTGCCCTCGACGAGGTCGGAAAGACCGACGCCGGCAGTTCCATTGGAGATGCTTCGCAGGTCGATCCCGCCGATCCGTTCGGCTGGCTCGGTCCGCTCATGGAAGCGGCTGCACCAATGATGATGAGCATGGCCACGGGGTCGATGGTTGGCCATCTCGCCATCCGAGGTTTTGGAAGCTATGAGCTCCCGATCCCTCGGCCTGTCGGTGCCGATGTTCTCCTCATCGTCGACAACGCCAACCAATTCGCCCGTGATTGGAGCTTGCCCGAAGACGACCTCATGCTTTGGCTTTGCCTCCATCAGCTCACCCATCATGCGGTGCTATCGGTTCCCCACGTTCGGCAACGTCTTGCCGAGTTGTTGCACGCCTACCTGGGTGGCTTCGGGCGCGCCGACGGCGACCTCGAGGAGATGCTCGGGCAACAGTTCGGTGGTCTCGACCTTTCCAACCCCGATGCGATCCAGAAGGAGCTCGGCAGCCCCGACCTCCTCTTGGGGATGGTGGAGACCGACGCACAACGCATTCTCCGTCCGCAGCTCCATGTGCTGGTTGCGGCGATCGAGGGGTACGTCGACATCACCATGGACCGCATCGGAGAACAGCTCATAGGAAGCTATGGCATGGCCACCGAAGCCCTACGGCGGCGGCGGGTAGAAGCCGATGAGGCCAGCCGTTTTGCCGAGCGTTTGTTCGGGCTCGACCTCTCCCAGGCCCAGTTTGACCGCGGCGCGGCATTCGCGACGGGTGTGGTCGAACGGGCCGATCACGCCGCGCTGGCTCGTCTTTGGGAGTCGGAGCACAACCTTCCGACCCCGGCCGAAATCGATGCCCCCGGCCTTTGGCTCGCCCGCATCGACCTCCCGGTGTAATCGGCCTACGGAGTCCGCCAGCGCGGCTCTGCGCTATCCCAGCCAGCATCGGCAGCGGGCGGCATGACGGGCGAGTCGAACGGCAGCGGCGTTTGAACCAGTGGCTCCGAATCATCGAAGGAATCCGAATCATCGGGGACCAGGTCATCGAGAAGCTCCGGGGTCAGCGCGTCGGTGCTCGGATAGGCCACCACCGGGACGGCGGGGGGAGCCTGCCGTGCCCCCGGGGAAAACGGCACCACCGGCGCGAAGATCCCCGTGGGCGTGACTTCCGGTGGAGGCATCGGAAGCGCTGCCTCTTCCGGCCCGAACAACTCCTCGGGCTGGGGGGACCGCCAGCGCCCGCTGACCAACGGATTCGATGGCGCCAGACCCTCCGGCGGGAGCCCGTTGGCGTCGGGTTGTCCGATCGGACCGGCAAAGCTCAAATCAACCGTGGAATGACCTTCTATCGTGCGCCGGCCGGCGAAGGGATCCACATCGTCGATGAGGAACCCGGTGATGGGCGACAACGTGCCGGGCAGGGTGACCAATGCCGACCCGGGCAACGAACCCCTTTCCGTTTCGGTCGAGGTCGTGGGCTCGGCGGCCCACCCGTGGGCGTTGCCCAATTCAGGTGCGGACCCCGGAGGTGGCGCCGGCATCATGGGTGCCGCCAGCGTGGAGGTCGAAACGTCTACCGAGGTTTCCGAGAACGGGTCGGGGCCAGCGCTCACCGGGGTGGGCGCCGAACCTTGACTGATCTGCGCCGCTTCGTACGCACGCTGCGTCACATCAGGGCGAACCAAACGGTAGAGGCGGTGACTGATCGGGACTCGCATCGGAATCGCCGGCCTCAACCCTGCCGCCGCGGCTTTGATCTGCCGGTAACCCCAGGCATAGGAGCACACCGCGAACAAGCTGACGACAGCGATCACTGCGAAGGCGAGGCGTTGGGGGATGGGGAGCACGACGGGAATGAAGGCGCCGATCACCCACACCATCTGAAAACGAGATTCGAAACGAGCGAACGATCGTCCACGGTTGGCGTCGGGGGCGTCGCGCTGCACCAGCGAATCGAACCCCTGTTTCGCCACGGTTCCCCCACAACCCACCGCAAAAGCCAAAAGGCACGCCGCCCCCAACCCGTCAGGGATTGCCGCAGCCGCGGAAGCTACGAATGCCAGCGCCAGCCCGATCATCACCATGCGTTCCTCCACCAACAACCGGCGCAAGGCAGGAGCGATAGCCGATCCGAGGAGCAAGCCGGTTTGCGCGGCCACGGCCGCAATCAAATACCACGAATTCGGCACCCCGGCCGACCGGAAGGCGAACAGGATGGCGAAGGTGAGAAAGCCCACGGCGAAACGCAGTGTGGCCATTGCCTCCGACGCCCGAATAATGCCGGCGCCCTGCAACTCGTCACGCTCGGCGGCGCCGGCGGGTTGGTCGGCCTCGCGAGGAACAGGGAGCCCGTAGGCCTGCGCCGCCGTGACCACAAAAGCGATCATGGCCAGGCCAATGGTCCATTGCGCGCCAACCGTCTTGCTGAGGGCGAAACCGGGCCCCGCGGCTATCGCCGCGCCGGCACCAAGCAGCGCAAGCTTGGAGTTCGCTTCCACCAACTCCTCGTCGTTTCGCACGGTGGTGGGGAGCAACGCGCTCTTGGAGATCAGGTGCACCTTGCTCAGCACCAGCATCATGAAGGCCCAGAGGTAGAACCGGGGGTTCTCGAGGTCGCCGATGAGCAGGAAGGCCACCAGCGCTCGGGCTACCGCCGATCCGATGATGAACCAGCGGCGACCGCCCGCCACCCGATCGATCAGTGGGCCGAGAAACGGGCTGGCAACAGCGAACGGCGCCAGCGTAAGTAACAGATACAGCGCCACCTTCTCCCGAGGGGCGTTGGGATCGTTGTTGAAAAAGACGGTTGTGGCCAGCGATGATGTGATGAGCGCATCACCAGCAACGGACCACAATTGGGTGCGCGCCAGGTGAGCGAATGGCGTGATCGGCCCCTTACGACCGAGGTCGCGCGCGGCGATGCGCGGTTCAACCCGGCCCGTTCCCGATGACCTTGGCACGGCTCGGTAGGCGTTGCCGTTCCCTCGACCGGCCGGCGGGCCAGGCGCGCCGAAACCACGTTGTGGCGGCGTGACCGACGACCGACTCATTCCCCGCATCGTAGGCGTCCATCCCTCCCGTCGCGACCCACGGCCGCAGGAGCACGGATCGGCGGGGTGGCGCTACTTGGGTGACTCGTACTTGTATCCCAACCCGCGAATCGTGACGATTCGCTCAGGATTGGCGGGATCTACCTCAACCTTGCTCCGAAGGCGCTTGATGTGCACGTCAAGCGTCTTCGTGTCGCCCACGTAGTCGTGACCCCATACCCGATCGATAAGGGTTTCCCGAGTGAGCACTCGACCGGCATTCTCGAGCAGTATTGCCAAGAGCTCGAACTCCTTCAGCGGCAACTTCACCTGCATCCCGCTGATGAAAACTTCGTGGCGTTCATGGTCGAGCAGCACCGCTCCCACCTCCACCGAGTCGGCACTCCGATCGGCCAGCACGGTTTGCTCCATGGCTCGGCGACGCAACACCGCACGCATCCGAGCCACGAGCTCCCGTAGACGGTACGGCTTGGTGACGTAGTCGTCGGCGCCCACCTCCAGACCCACAACCGTGTCGATCTCGGAACCTTTGGCCGTCACCATGATGATCGGTACGTTCGACTTGGAGCGGATCTCACGGCATACGTCGATACCGCTCACCTTCGGCAACATGACGTCGAGCAGGATGAGGTCTGGCTTCACCAACTCAAAACTCGTAAGTGCCTCGGCGCCATCACGGGCCACGTGCACAACAAAACCCTCCTTCTTCAGGCCAATGAGCAGCGCTTCGACAAAAGAGTCCTCGTCTTCGACGAGCAGTACGGAGGTGGCAGTCATAGCGGGCCTTTCAGGGAAACCAGCGAGTTCGGCCAGCGCCGGACTAACCGGCTTCGGCAAGGGGGGTGAGCGGGGCAAGTGGGGCGAGAGCGACGGGGCCCGATGCGGAAGGAACGGAGAGGGTGAAGGTGCTTCCTTCGCCCAGGCGTGATTCGACGCGCACTTCGCCGTGGTGGTTGGCGGCGACGTGGCGCACGATGGCGAGACCCAAACCCGTGCCGCCGGTGGCGCGGCTCCGGCCTTGATCCACCCGATAAAAGCGTTCAAAAACCCGCTCGAGATCCTTGGCCGGAATACCAATGCCGTGATCCTCGACGGCGATGCTGACCGTCCATCCATCGGTATCGGCCCGTACCGCGACCACGCTTCCCTCATCGGAGTACTTCACGGCATTGTCGAGCAGGTTGTACAGCGCCGATACCAGTTGACGGCGCTCCCCGAGCATGGCCAGCCGTGGGCTCGGATCCTCGGCATCGATGGTGATGCCTCGATGGTCCGCCGCCGGACGGATGCGCTCCACGGCCTCGGCCACCACGAGGTGCACCGGTACTTCCTCCAACAAACGAGCCTCATCGTGCTCGATGCGGCTGAGCACGAGGAGGTCGTCGATGGTGCGATTCACCCGATCGGCTTCATCGACCATACGGCCCGCAAGCCGTTGCAGGATCTCCGTGTCGTCTTCGGCCAACAGCGTCTCGGCGAGCAATGAGATGGCGCCGATGGGGGTCTTGAGCTCGTGGCTGATGTTGGCAACGAAGTCTCGACGAACAGAGTCGATCCGCCGAGCCTCGGACACGTCCTGCACCACGGCCACCGCACCGATCAGTTCGCCGCCCCTCCGCAAGGGAGTGGTGGCTACGACAAGAGTGCGACGGGGCGGGCCGTAGAGGTCGATCGTGCGAGTGGCTTGCACGCCGGCACGGGACTCATCGAGCAGTTCCCCCACCGCCGACGCAACAATCGCTTCGCCGTGTCGCCCCGCCTCAAAGATCTCCGCGACCTCATTGTTGAACAATGGTGCGCCATCCCGGCCGACGACCACGACCGCTTGCGGAATGGCGTTGAGGGTGAGCACGAGTCGATCGCGCAACGATGTTTCGGTGACCGCCGAGCGGAGCGTTTCGTCGACTGCTCGGTCGAGAGCGTTGAGCGACGCCGATACGGACCCATCGTGGCGCGGGGCCTCGGTAACGAGCCGCAACGTGGTGTCGTCGATCCGGCGGATTGCGATCCTTCGATCGCGCATGCCAGCAAAGGAGAGCACGCCCAGAACCACGACAGCCACGGTGAGAAGCACCAAAACCAGGGACATGCTCAGGCGGTTCCCTCATTGATCGGCGGCACAAGCCCAAGGCCGGGTTGCGGGCCGTTCTCTGAGGCAGATGGTCCAGCCCCCGATGCCGACGCCGTCGTGGCTTGGGCTGCTCGGGCCGAAAGACGGGCCGCCCCGGTATGTTCCTGGAGCCACCCAGTGACCATGTACTGCACCCGCTCACCGATGTTCACCGCATGGTCGCCAAGACGCTCGTAGTAGCGGCCCACGAGCGCCAACTGCACCGCAGTCTGCACCTCCATGCCGCTCTCCTTCTGCGTCTCGAAGATGGCTTGCACATACTCCTTGTGGAGGTTGTCGAGACGGTCGTCCATGTCGTCGAGGGCCGCCGCCAAACCGGCGTTACCTTCGGCGTAGGCATCGATCGACAGTTTGAAGAGTGTGTTCGCCTCTTCACCCATTCGCTCGATCAAGCCGCGCAGCTTTGGATCGAGTTCGGCGCCATAGATGCGCCGGGCCGCCTTGGCGACGTTCACGCTGAGATCGCCCGATCGTTCGATCTCCGACGTGAGTTTGATCGCGGTGATCACCGCCCGAAGGTCGGTGGCCACGGGCTGCTGGAGCGCAAGCACCTGGTAACAACGCTCCTCGATCTCGATGGTGAGCGAGTCGATGACATCGTCCTCCTCAATCAACTGCCGCGCCGCTTGGAGATCGCCACCGAGAAGCACTTCGGTGGCACGAGGAATCGTCTCATTGACCAGCGCCGAAAGTCGGAGTAGGTCGGTCCGAATGAGGTCAAGCTCCTGATGGAAGCTTATGCGGATCTCAGGCATGCCACGCCCTTTCGTGGGTCGACAGTTCAGATCCCGCCATGCTCGCGCGATTCACCCGGGCGGGAGAGCGCAGGACCGGTGCATCAACGCACCTCCGCGGCAAGGTGATTGGGATCGCCGGTGGCGAGGTAACGCACCCGACTACCGATGATCGATGCATGGTCGGCGATGCGGTCGAATGCTCTGCCGGCCACGAGGGCACGAAGAGCCGCCCGAATCCCGTCGGGGCCGGACACTCGAAGCAACGAATCGAGGAGTTGTTCGTAGTAAAGTTCCATCCAGGCCGACGGCTCGGCGGCTTGTTCCGCCACACCAAGGTCCACCGTGGCCCATGCCCGCAACGCCGTTCGGAACTGTTCGGTGGCCTCATCGCTCATAGCCAGAAGAATGTCGAAACAGCGGTCGACGGAGCGGAGCAATGCCAGGTCGGGAGCAAGCTTGGCCACCCGCAAGGCGAGATCGCCCACCCGTTCGAACTCGGAGATCACCCGGATTACCGACACCACCAACCGCAGATCGCTCGCCACCGGCGCTTCACGCGCCAGCACCTCATAACAGCGTTCAGTGAGCGATACGTTCATCGCGTCGATTGCATCATCGGCGCCGATAGCCGCCTGGGCCGCCTCGAGGTCGCCGTCTCGAAGCAGCCGGCCGACGCGCTCGAGATTCTGGTCGACCAACACGCCCATCATCTCGGTTTGCAGGCGAAGCTGCTCAAGCTCGGCCCGATACGTATTGCGAAAGCCGCGACCTTCTGCGGGGACATCGGGAGGCATTGTCAACTAGCCGAATCGGCCGGTGACGTAGCTCTCGGTGCGCTGGTCCGACGGGTTCGAGAACACCTTCTCCGTGGCGTCGTATTCCACCAAGACGCCAGTCCGGATGTCGCTCTCCGGGTTGACCTCGGCAGTGAAGAACGCGGTTCGATCACTCACCCGCGCCGCCTGCTGCATGTTGTGGGTGACGATCACGATCGTGTAGTCGCTCTTCAGCTCCTGCATGAGATCCTCGATACGGGCCGTGGCGATCGGATCCAAGGCCGAACAGGGCTCGTCCATCAGCACCACATCGGGCTGCACGGCGATGGTTCGGGCAATGCAGAGCCGCTGCTGCTGACCACCGGACATACCCATGGCCGACGAATTGAGCCGATCCTTCACCTCGTCCCACAGCGCTGCTTTGGTGAGCGCGCTCTCCACCATCTCGTCGAGCGTGGCCTTGTCTTTCACGCCGCCGATCTTCGGACCGAAGGCCACGTTGTCGTAGATGCTCTTGGGAAAGGGATTCGGCTTCTGGAACACCATCCCAATGCGCCGACGCACTTCTACCGGATCAATGTCGGCGCCGAGAAGATCGATGCCGTGATAGCGAATGCCACCCTCGACCCGACACGACGCGATGAGGTCGTTCATCCGGTTCAGGCAGCGAAGCACGGTGGTCTTGCCGCAGCCCGAGGGCCCGATGAAGGCGGTGATCTCGCGCTCCTTGATCTCGAGACGCACATCACGCACCGCCCGAAACGACCCGTAGTACACGTTCAGATCGTGAAGATCGAACACGGTCGACGACTGGTCCGAGGACGACGAGTTCAGCATCGGTGCAGCATCAGCATCGACAGACATGGGGACCTCACGAGGCTGGGGGGTCGGAGCCGTTACCGACCGTTGGGTCGAGCCTGGCCTTGGTGTGGTGACGGGCGAGCCACCGACGACGGCATCGGTCATGCCCCACCTCTTTTCTTGGAGAAACGATTGGTTATCACTCGGGCCGCCACGGTGAGCACGAACACCAGAAGGACCAGGGTGAATGCCGCCCCCCAGGCTCGTTCCTGTGCCCCCGGGTAGGGGAGTTGGGCGTTGGCGAAGATCTGCGCCGCGAGCGTGGTGTTGGAGCCGACGAACACGTTCCAGTTGGTCTCGCTCACCACACCAACACAGAACACGATCGGCGCCGTCTCCCCCGCCGCTCGGGCGACCGCCAGCATGACCCCGCTCACGAGCCCTGGAAGCGCCGCCGGCAATACCACGGTGAGGATCGTTCGCCACTTGCTGTTCCCAAGCGCCATGCTCGCTTGACGAAGCTCATCGGGGACGAGTCGGAGCATTTCCTCGCTCGAACGGATCACGATGGGGAGCATCAGACAGGCCAGGGCCAACGACCCCGCAAACCCTGACAGCCCGAAAGCAAGGACCCACACCGTGTAGATGAACAGACCCATCACGATCGACGGCACACCGGTCATCACGTCGGACATGAGGCGAATGGTGCTCGCCAGCTTCGACTTTCCACCGTATTCGTGCAGGTAGATCGCCCCGAGCACGCCGAGCGGAACAGCCATCACGGTAGCAATCAAGGTGATGAGCAACGTCCCAATGACCGCGGGGCCCATCCCTGGTCCAAACCCCCGACTCGACACTGGAATGGACTCGGTAAGGAACTCCAGGCTGAACGACGACGCGCCGTTTTGGATGAGATAGAGGGCAACCCACGCCAGCGGAACCCACGCCACCACCAGCGATCCCCCCATCCAAAGGGTGGCCAACAGGTTTTTGGTCCGGCGACTCCGCGTGAGCGAAGCCTCAAGTGGTGTAAACACGTCGAGGTCGCCCTGGACTGCGGTCATACGCCCAACCTGCGTTCGGATCGTTTCACGATGCTTCGAGCCAAGACATTCACCAGAATGGTGATACCAAACAACACCACTCCCAGACCGATCAACGCAGCGCGATGGGTGTCGGCCGCTTCTGGGAACTCGTTCACGATCACCGCCGGCATAGCGTCACCGCTGCTGAAAAGCTCCGTGGTGATCTGATTGCTCGATCCAATCACAAGGGCAACGGCGATCGTCTCTCCCATCGCCCGCCCGAGGCCCAGCATGACCGACCCGGTTATGCCACCCTTGGCCCAGGGAAGCACCGAGGCGCGAATTGTTTCCCATCGAGTGGCCCCAAGCGCAAGTGCAGCCTCGCGCTGCGCGCCCGGGACGGTAAGGAGCACCTCACGGCTGAGGGAGGTGATGATGGGGGTGATCATGATGGCAAGGATGATCCCCGCCGTCATGAAACTCTTTCCGTAAGCCTGTCCACCGAAGAAGAGGCTCAGTACCGGCCACTCCCCCACCGCGCCGCCGATGGATTCGTAAACCGGCTCGAGGGTCGGTGCCAGCACCAAGAGTCCCCAGAGCCCGTACACCACCGATGGGATGGCGGCGAGCAGGTCGATGATGTACCCGACGCCCTTTCGCACGGTTTTCGGGGCCACCTCCGTGACGAACAAGGCGATGCCAATGCTCACCGGGACGGCCAAAACGAGTGCGATCGTTGACACCAAGACGGTGCCATAGATGAACGCCAGCGCCCCGAACTTGCCTCGGTTCGGCGCCCATTCCGATGACGTAATGAACCCGATTCCTTGGGAAGCGAACGCATCCCAGGACCTTGACGTGGTGGACAAGGCGATGAGGGCGAGTACCGCCAGAACAACAATTCCCGACCCCATGGTGAGGAAACGGAAGCTGTTTTCTTTGCGCTCTTCGGCGGGACGCCGCAAAAGCGCTCGCCCACGGTCGGCGGAGTTGACCGTGGGCGGCGGAGTCGTGGTGGTGGGCATGAGGGGTTTCGACGTGAGAGTGGACAGGAAGGAGTACGGACCGAGTCGGTCAGCCGACCTGGATCTTGTCGAGCTGCGCCACAGCCTTCTTCTGGAGCTCTGAGGGGAGAGCGGCGTAGTCGACGCCGGCGGCGACCGCCTGGCCTTCGGTGAGGAAGTAGTTCAACATGCCCTTCACCGCTTCACCCTTGGCCTTGTCGGGCTGCTTGGTGTACACGATGATCCACGTGGGCGAGGTGATGGGATAGACACCGTCGCCAGCGTCATTGATTGGATCGAACGTGAGGTTGTCCTTCACCTCGGCACCGGCAAGTGCGGCGGCAGCGCCCTCGAGGGTGGGCTCCACGAACTTCCCGTTCTTATTCTTTATGGCGGCGCCTTTCAGCCCCGACGCTTTTACATCAGAGAGGTCGAGGTAACCAATCGAGCCGTCGATGCTCCGCAACGCCTGCCCAACGCCGCCACTCCCGTTGGAAGCTTGGGTGTCGGCCGACCACTCCACGGTGTCACCCGAGTCGAGTTTCCAAACGTCACCAGCCGAGGACTTGAGGAACTTGGTGAAGTTGTTGGTGGTACCCGAACCATCGGAACGACGCACGACGGTGATATCGGTGTCCGGCAGAGCGACACCAGCGTTGATCGCCGTGATGGCCGGATCGTTCCACTTGGTGACTTCCCGCTGGAAGATCTTGGCAATGACCTCGCCCGTGAGTGAGAGCTTGTCGACGCCCTTCAAGTTGTAGGGAATCGTGATAGGTGCTGCCACCGTGGGGAAATAGAGGAATTCGCCGCCCTTGTACTTCGCCTTGTCCTCGTCCTTCACCAAGCTGTCGGTGCCGGCGAAGTCGACCACCTGGTCGGCGAGCTCGTTCTTTCCCTTTGAAGAACCACCGCCGGGGTAGTTGATCGAAAGATCCTTCGCTTTTTTCTTCAGCCCGGCGATAGCGGCTTCGTTGAAGCCCTTCTGAAAGCTCGAGCCCGAGCCGTTCAACGTGCCGCTCAGCTTGCTGTAGTCGACGTCCTTTCCGGCGGGAACGGTACCGGCGGCACCGGATCCGGTATCCACCGGCGTTTCCTTTTTCGAGCAAGCGGTGAACGAGAGCGAGGTAGCGGCCACGACGGCGACGGCCACGCTCAAGCGACGGGAAGGTGAACGCAACGTGTGCTCCTGGGTGAGAGTCCGATAGCAACGGCGAGAAGTTCACCGCCGAACGCACGATACGGAGCCAAGATGAAGTCCTCAGACTCCTTTCATGAATGTCAGGTAAACAGGACGTAGCTATTCAGCGTTTGCCGACAACGGCGGTGAACTGGTCCCGGGCTCCTGGTACGTGAACTCGTTGGTGTTGTCCAACCAGACAATGAAGGCGTTGAGCACGTCGGTGTCACGGGGATACGACAGCTTTCGGCGCGCCGCGGGGAGCGCGAGCCACTCCTGGCAATCGACCTCGTCGTTGGGTTCGAAGGCGCCGGAGGCAACGGTGGCGGCGAAGTACTGCACGGCCTTTCCCCGGCCGAGATGGTCGGTGTAGGAGCACACGGCAACCAACGGCCCCAAGTTCACATGAAAGCCTGTTTCTTCCCACAGCTCACGTAGCGCACCCTCGGTGTGACTTTCGCTATCGTCGAGTTTCCCTTTCGGGAGGGTCCAGTCGTCGTAGCGGGGACGGTGCACGAGCAAGACCTCGGGCGTCCCCGTTGCGTTCAGGGCCTGGCGATACACCACACCACCGGCGGCTTGCACCACCCCATCGTCGATGCGTTCAGCCATGTTTGCGCCTCGCCAACGCTGCTTCCTGCAGCGTGCGATGGGTATCGATGCCGGCGTCACCTTCGACCTTTCGCCAGCCTCCGTCACCATCGAGTTCCCACGCCAAGACGTCATCGGCGAGGTTCACATCAAGGACACTCTGTAGTTCGTGTTGGAGCTCGGGGGCCAGAATCGGGACCAACGCCTCCACCCGTCGATCGAGATTGCGCGGCATCATGTCGGCGGAGCCGATGTAAAAAGCCGGAGTGCCGTCAGGGCCCCCGTGGCCGAAGTGGTAGATGCGGGCGTGTTCGAGGTAACGACCCACAATCGATCGCACCCGAATGTTCTCCGATCGCCCCGGCAGCCCAGGGCGGAGGCAACAAATTCCTCGGATCACCAGGTCGATCGATGCCCCGGCCGACGACGCTTCGTACAACGAATCGATCAACGCGGGATCGACCAAGCTGTTCATCTTCATCACGATCCGGCCCGCGGTACCCAAACTGGCTTCGTGGGCGATCAGCTCAGCGATCGCCCCTCGGAGGTAGTCCGGCGCGACCAGCAGCCGGGAGAAGTTGATGTCGCGGGCATAGCCGGTGAGAAAGTTGAAGAGTTGGGTGAGATCGGCGCCGACGGCGGGGTCGCACGTGAGTAGGCCAAAGTCCTCGTAGAGGCGAGCGGTCTTTGGGTTGTAGTTACCGGTTCCCACATGGCAATAGCGACGGATACCCGACGGCTCATCACGCACGACCAATGCGGTCTTGGTGTGGGTCTTGAGGCCGACCAGGCCATAGACGACGTGTACCCCAGCCTTCTCGAGCGATCGAGCCCACTCGATATTGGCCTGCTCATCGAACCGCGCCTTGAGCTCTACCAGTGCCACCACCTGTTTTCCACTGTCGGCGGCACGGATCAGCGAATGAATGATCGCCGAGTCTCGAGTGGTGCGGTAGAGGGTGACCTTGATGGCCAGCACTTTGGGGTCGGCCGAAGCCTGCCGAATGAACTCCTCCACCGACGTGGAGAACGAGTCGTAGGGGTGATGCACCAGCACATCGCCACGGCGAAGCTGCTGAAAAAAGCTCATGCGCTTTTCGTCATCGGAGCTCGCAAGGCGAGCCTGCGTCACGGGCATCCACACCGGATCCTTGAGATCCGGGCGATCAACGGCATGGACGGACCACAACCCGCCGAGATCGAGTGGGCCCACGAGCTCGAATACGTCGTCGTCGTCAACATCGATCTCTCGAACGAGCAGCTCACGCACTTCCAACGGCGCCTTGTTGGCGAGCTCAAGGCGCACCGCCTGTCCGAACCGCCGTCGCCGAAGCTCCATCTCCACCGCCATGAGGAGGTCGTCGGCCTCCTCTTCCTCCAGTGTGAGGTCGGCGTTGCGGGTGACACGGAATGCGGTCTGCCCCTGCACCTCCATTCCCGGGAAAAGCACCTGAATGTGGGCACCAATGACCTGCTCCAGGGGGATGAACCGTTCGCCGTCGGGCATCACCACAAAACGCGGAAGAAGGTTCGGCACCTTCACCCTGGCGAACCGCTCATCGTCGGTAACGGGGTCGCGCATCACCACCGCAAGGTTCAACGAAAGGTCGGAGATATACGGAAACGGATGACCGGGGTCGACCGCGAGTGGTGTGAGCACCGGGAAGATTCGGGCATCAAAGACGTCGTCGAGGTACTTCCGGTCTTCTTCATCGAGCTCATCCCAGGACGACAGACGGATCCCGACGGCAGCAAGCCCGGGCGCGATCACGTCAAGAAACAGCGACTCCTGGCGAGCCACGAGCCTCCGCACTTCGTCTTGCACCTGCCCCAGTTGCTGCGCCGGTGTGCGCCCATCGGGCGAAAGAGCCGAGTTCCCCGCTTCAACTTGGTCGTGGAGGCCCGCCACCCGTACCTGAAAGAACTCATCGAGGTTGGTACTGAAGATCGCCAGGAACTTCATCCGCTCGAGGATCGGCACGCTTTCATCCGCGGCCAAGGCGAGCACACGTTCATTAAATGCCAGCCACGACAGCTCACGATTGAAGAACCGACCCGGGCCATCGTCTTCTGGTCGTCCGAACGACATGCCACGTTCTTCGATGGGCTGTGTTGACATCAGGAGGATGGTAGCGATGGGTCCTCGCCCTTGGCGGCGAAGAACGGCCCCATCAGGTAAACAAACGGTGAACGATGCCCGAGCACGATGCGGCGACGGGGCAGCCATGCCGTAAAAACGTCAGGACGCCGCCCGAGCATCGTCGGGCAGGCCGAGATCCCACTCGAGAATGAGCAGTTCCCGTTCGGCGTCTCGCACAACACGTTCTCGATTGCGACGGAACTGCGGATCATGAGGCGGGAGAAGGAGAAGCCGCGCCAACGCCCTGTCGCGAAATCCTTCGATCGTGGCACGTTCGCCAAAGACGCCGTGTACTTCCCAGTGCGGGGCGACCGGACCGAGGTAAACCATCTTCACGTGGCCTCGGGGCGGTTCGTTCGGCTGTTCGTTGGTCATCTGGGACACGATGTCTCCTGGCGGCAACACGATGGGTCGGGAACAACAAAGGCGTCCCGACGGGACCGTTGACTCTACCCGGCCGCATGCAACCGGCACTACCCACCCGTCTCTCGCCGACTACGGAGGGTGACCCCAACCTCGACAGCATCGCCTTTTCGGTCGACGGAGAGCTGTATTCGACCATCGGCAGAATACGAACGCACGATCGCTGATAGGTCTGCCGACGAACGGACTGGCGCACCGTTCACCGCCGTAATCACGTCGCCAAGCTCAAGACGAGCATCGGATGCGGCGGAGTTGTCGGTGATTTCCTGGATAAACGCGCCGGTCGTGGCCTTGATTCTGAACTGCTCCCGCACCGCCCCCGTGACATCCCGCAAAGAAGTAGTGGTCACACCAAGGAAGGCGGTTTCCGGGGTGATCTTGCCCTTGCCGTCGCGCAACGTGTCGATTAGCGGCTTCACGACATCGATACTGATGGCAAAGCCAACGTTCTGGGCGTCGCTCACGATTGCCGTGTTGATGCCCACAACCTCGCCGGCCTGGTTGAACAGCGGTCCTCCCGAGTTTCCCGGGTTGATCGCTGCATCCGTCTGGAGCAAGTTTCGGAGAAACAGCGGGCCGTTGCGGATCGACCGGTCCTTCGCGCTCACGATGCCACGCGTGACGCTCGCCGAACCGCCGAGGTCAAGCGCGTTGCCGATCGCTACCACCTCATCCCCCACCCGAACGTCGGCAGAACTTCCGAGGGCCACCGGCACCGTGGCTGGGCCGTTGAGTACTCGGATCAAGGCGATGTCGTCGTCGGGCGAACTGCCCACGAACTCGGCATCGTGTTCGGTGCCGTCGGCGAAAACAACCGAAATCTTTGTCACCGCGTTGACGACATGGTTATTCGTGAGCACCAGTCCATCGGTGCTTACCACCACGCCCGAACCCGCCGATCCGAATGGCGTCGTGTTGCGTTCGTCGCCGGTGTGCACGGAGACCACGGAAGGTTGGGCCCGGTCGATGATCGAATGGATGTCCATTGCAGGGGAGGCCGATTCTGCTCCTGCCCCCTGAATGCTGGCCTGCTCCCCGAGCCCTTCCGGTGAGCGCATCAGGGAACCCACGATGCCGGCAACGCAGGCCCCCATCACCGCGCCCATGGCCGCGGCAACAAGCGCGACCCGAAGTATCGTCGGCCCGTCACCACCGGTTCGAGCGGTGGTACCGGAACGGACGTTCGCATCGACCCCACCGGGCATGGGCGCCGGGCCAACCTCCGGTGCCGGGGAAACCGTTTCCGCTCCACCGCCCGAGAGCAAGGAGTGCCCGGCAGGGTGGGTAGCCAGAAAGGGCGAACGATTGAAAGGACCCACCTCGGAGGGAGGAGTCGATGCCGCACCGACCGATGCCGCGCCCGCCGACGCCGTGCCGACCGATCCATCAGCTCCCGTGGACAGTCCCGACACAGACTCGGTGCCGAAAGACGGCCTCGCACCAATCAGCAGCGCATCGATAGGAGCGACCGGCAGGGAAGAGTTCGGATGGGGACGGCGATCGAACGGTCCGCGAGGGTGGGCGGGACCGAGGTAACCCGGGTCGCCCGAGGGCGTCGGAAGTGGGTCGGAGTCGTTCACGAAGGCACTGCCGGCACTCGCGGCAACTCCGATGGTAACGAACTTGCTCCCCGTGGCATACGCGTCAAGAACTCTCTTTCCGCCTGGCCCCGCGGTACCCTCGAAACGCAGCATGATCGCCTTTTGCGGTCAAGTTGTTACCCAACCCCCCCTCCCGTTTCGGCCGCCGAAAAAATTCGCTGGGAACTTCTTCGGCTCTACCTACGTCGTAACTCGAGAACGAAAGGTCCCCGTATGGACGAGACACATTGGATGGCCGACGGTCACTGCCGTTGGGAACCACCCGCCACATTCTTCCCCAGCGATGGCGTGGGGGTAGAAGTCGCGAAACGCATCTGCGAAACATGCCCAGTGAAATCGCCTTGCCTGGAATACGCGCTGACGCAACGCATCGACCATGGTGTGTGGGGCGCTACCTCGGAGCGCCAACGCCGTCGAATACTGAAGGCTCGGCGCGTAAACGCCGATCCGACCTACGTCGAGGTCTGACCCACTCTCGGCGGTTTGGGGCGGGGCAGGGACTCCGGGGTTGCCCGAGAATTTTTTGAGTGATTCGACGGCCGGATGTCGGTGCCATCAGCGTCGTCGTGACCGCCGCACGACCACGGGGCCGTCGTCCTTCCCGGCGACGGCCCCAACTCGCCGACACACGTCCCGATAGCGCAACCAATTTTTGGGTGGTCCCTCACCAGCCGAATTGCTGGCCCACGACCTCGGCCACACGCCGAGCTCGGTGGGTCAGCGACGGTGACGAGTCGGGCAGGGAAGTCCCCGCCCCCATCACCGCTTCCGGCGGAATCGCACCGACCAACGTGTATACCTCGGTGCCCTTTTCCATCACCATCAGCGTGGCACCACCCTCATGGAACTCCCACACCTGTTCCGTCCCGACGGTACGTATCGCACCCCCTGGGGGTAGCGCGTTCCAGGCAACGGTGCCGGGCTGCGCGTAGATCGACATCAAGTAGTCGCCATCGGCGTACACCACCTGCATGGCGTCATGAGCGGCGAAAACATTCTGCCGATCCATGCCCGCCAGATTGGCCATGGCGACTCCTCCGCCGTGGGCATCGGCATCGGCCATGGTCATCGGCGCCATCGGCATCGCCGCATCGGCCGCCTTCGCACCACCAGCCGTCATGGCCATATGGCGCTCCATATACGAATGAACGGGAGGCACGGTGGCCGCGGCGGCAGGAGCAAGCCCAATCGCCACGGCCATCAATCCCGCCGTTGCGGACACCGCCGCCACGACCGATCGTCGGCCGCGAACGCGTGGCGCCCCCGACGGGTGTGGCACGGGTTCGAGGCCAGCTCGCTGCTGTCGGCGGGCATCGAGCTCGAGCCGTTCGAGGAAGCCAAACGGCGGATCCACGACAGGCATCGAGCGAAGGAGGGAACGCACTCCGGCGAGCTCGCCCAATAACGCCTGGGCCGACGGGTCGGTCGCCAAGAGTTGATCGACCGTGTGTCGTTCGACGTCGTTGACCTCGTCATCGAGGTAGGCGGTAAGGAGCTCGGGGTCGAACCCGCGGGGCGGGCTCATTTCAGCACGTCCCGCAAGCTGGAACGACCTCGATGGATTCGGCTCCGAACCGTTCCTACCGGGACATCGAGAGCTTCGGAGATCTCCTGATAGCTGAGACCCACGACGTCGCAGAGCACCACCGCCACACGAAACTCCGGCGGGAGACCTCGCAACGCATGCTCAAGGTAGTCGGGCAAGTCCGAAGCATCCAGCGCTTCGTCGGCCCCGACCGCCCCGGGAAGGACACGCTCAGCATCGTCGGGCAACGCCACCACGGGGCGACGCTTCTTTCGGCGAACATCGTCGAGGAAGGCGTTGGTGGCAATACGGCTGAGCCAGCCCTCAAACGAGCCCGGCTGGTAGGCGGCAAGGCCGCGGTTCACACGAAGCAGCACTTCCTGCACCAGATCCTGTGCCTCCTCGTGATTGCCGGTCAGCCGATAGGCCACCGTGTAGAGAAATCGCCCGTACCGGCGCGCGACGTCCTCCCAGGTGGGAACCTCATCGACTTCCCTGGATTCGTTCACCGGGTAATCGTCCTCACCAGGCCAGCGTCGTGAGGTTCAACCCGTACAACGACAAACGCTGCGACGGAGTTCCCGTTCGATGCGCAAACTTAGCCGGCTGTCGTCGCCGGGGCGACGAACACCAGCAATTCAGGCAGCGGTGCTGTCGTCGGCCTTGGCGTCATCCGCCTTGGCGTCGACCGCCTTTGCGGCGGCAGAATCCGCGCTTTCGTCGGCACCCTTCTTGAACTCGCCCTGGGCTTGACCCAGAGAGCGGGCGAGCTTCGGAAGCTTGGACCCACCGAAGATGAGGACGACCACCGCGAGGATGATCCAGAGTTCCGGTCCACTAGGCATGACACCACCATACTGGACCTGCCCGCGAAAGGGAATGCCTGTGCTCGAATCGGTGATCAACATCAGTGAGGGACGTGATCTCGAGGCGATCGCCACCATCGGTCGCTCGGCCGGTACTGCGCTGCTCGACGTGCACACCGATGCGTACCACCACCGATCGGTCCTCACCGTGGCCGGCGTGCGAGCTGCTCGATCGGTTGCGTCCGCCACGCTGCGCACCCTCAACCTTCGCCATCACGCCGGCGTGCATCCTCGAATCGGTGTGCTCGACGTCGTTCCCTTCGTTCCGCTCGGCGGCTCGACGATGGCCGATGCCGAATTGGCGCGCAATGAAATGGGCGTGTGGCTCGCCGAGACGTTCAACGTACCCGTGTTCCTCTATGGCCATGAGCGAACCCTGCCCGACATTCGCCGAGAGGCGTTTGGGCTGCTCACGCCAGACTTTGGTCCCGCCACCGCCCATGTTCCGGCCGGCGCGTGCGCAGTTGGTTGTCGTCCGCTGCTCGTGGCCTACAACGTGTGGCTCGAGGGTGCCACGCTCGCCGAAGCGAAACGCATCGCATCGTGCGTTCGACGTCCGGGGATTCGTGCCCTCGGTTTGCAAGTGGGCAACGAAGTGCAGGTTTCGATGAATCTGATCGACCCGGTAGTGGTGCGCCCTGATCACGCCTTCGACCTGGTTGCCGCAGAGGCGCCGGTGCGGCGGGCCGAACTCGTGGGACTCGTGCCCGCCGCCATCGTGCAGGCCATCAACCCCACCCGATGGTCCGAACTGGACCTCGATCCCAGCCGCACGATCGAGGCGCGGCTGACCCACGCCGGGCTGTCGATCTAACGCAGGAGGTACCACCCATGGACGCGAAGAAGCCCCCGTTGGGGGGCTACTTCACTGGTTCTGGCTGGAGATTTGCGTACGCCCAGCGGTTAGCTGACGTTGGCGGATGCGGCCGCTCGGGCCAACGCACGTTGCCGACGAATGCGCCGGCGTTCACGTTCGCTCATGCCGCCCCAGATGCCGAACTTCTCGCCGTTTGCCAACGCGTATTCGAGACAGTCCTCGCGTACGACGCAGCCACGGCATACTTCTTTGGCTTCTTTCGTGGATGCTCCCCGCTCTGGGAAGAAGAGGTCGGGATCAACGCCGAGGCAGTTGGAAAACTCCTGCCACGTCTTGTCCAACGGTCTTTCGATTGTGGATATTTCCTGCATGGACGGCCTCCTTGGGCATGCCCCGCCGGTATGCGTGCACCACCTGCGAGGCCGTTTCTCCGCTCCTTGAAGGAACCAGATCGACCATCCGCAAAACCCCGGAGGATGCTCGACCCGAGTCCGTTCCCTTCGTGGAACCCTCAGGCGATGCGGCGCATACCACATCTGTAATTACAACGGTGTGATCATGGACCAGAAATCCCCTCGGGCGCAAGTGGTTGTTGAGATTTCTCGCAATCCACCGTTTGCCCGCGATCCATGTGGGGTAGTTTCGGAGCGATCGTCGCGACGCGAGAGGAGACCGATCATGCGCATGACCGTGGTCGAAGGCGACATCACCAGGTGCGCGGTCGATGCCATTGTGAACGCGGCAAACAGCTCGCTACTCGGTGGCGGCGGGGTCGATGGTGCGATCCATCGTGCGGCAGGACCGGAGCTTGTGGCGGCCTGCCGCACGCTTGGCGGCTGTCGTACCGGCGAAGCAAAAATCACCCGCGGCTTTGCCCTTCCCGCCACTTGGGTGATCCACACGGTCGGGCCGGTGTACCGAACCGGCAATGAGGGTGAACCCGAACAGTTGGCGTCGTGTTATCGCAACGTGATCGCTCGGGCCGATGAGGTTGGCGCGTCGTCGCTGGCCATTCCTGCGATCTCCACCGGCATCTTCCGGTTTCCCCCCGGGGCGGCCGCCCGTCTCGCAGTCCACGAAGTGACTCACGCAACAACACGGGTGGCCGAGGTGACGTTCGTGGCATTCGACCAGAAGACCCGGAAGATCTACGCCGACCTTCTCACTGATCGACCGTCTCGCTGATTGGGGGTCGGACGCATGAAGTGCCCCGACCTCAGCAGCACCAGTTCAACTGGCGCGACGGCCCCGGAGAAGCGTTCGCCGCTGCTCGATGAAGTCGACCAATACGTAGTCACCCAGTGTTTGCGGCGTGGTGAAGAACGCTCGTCCCTTGTTGAGCTCCGTGAGCTTCTCGATGAACTGCTTGAGATGCTGCGTGGGATCGAGCATGAAGGTGTTGATACGGATGCCGTCTCGGGTGCAATGCATCACCTCTTTCAGCGTGGCGTCGACCGTTTCCTGCACCGGCGGATAGTGGAAGAACGGATCGCCATGCTGATCGAGGTGGGCGGTGGGCTCACCGTCGGTGATCATGATGATCTGCTTCGTACCGCTTTGACGAGCGAGAAGCCGCCGACTGATCTGAAACCCGTGTTGCATGTTGGTGCCGTACACAAAATCCCAAGAAACCTCGGGAAGCTGTTCAGCCTTGAGCTCACGAGCCACCTCGGAAAACCCGACGATGCCGAGGTAGTCGCGCGGGTACTGCGACGTGATGAGCGAATGGAGCGCCATCGCGACCTTCTTGGCCGGGAGGAAGTTGTCGCGCATGGGCATGGAAAGTGACAGGTCGAGCATCAAGACCGTGGAGGTTCGCACCAGTTGTTCGGTGCGTTCGATCTCAAAGTCGTCGGGGGTGAGCCGCACGGGAGTTCCGCCACCGGTGCGACGAATGGCGTTGCGCACCGTGCGTTCGATGTGCAGGTTGAACGGATCGCCCCACTCGTAGGCCTTGGTGGAATAGTCGCGTTCGTGACCCACCCCGACGCGTTGCACCTCGTGTTTTGCTACCCGATCATTCGACAGCTTCTTGAACAGATCGGCGAGGGCATTCTGACCGATGCGCCGAATCCCCCTCGGAGTCATCTCGAATCGGCCTTCCTTCTGCTCGATGAGTCCCGCCTCTTCAAGCAACTTGGTGAGCTCGGCCATCTTTTCGAGACTCTGCGCGGCATCGTCGCCGAGAAGTTCCCTCGCACGATCGAGGTCGACCTCGGCCAGGGCTCCCGGGCTCGTTGCCCCACGCAGCAGATTCTCAAGCTGGTCGAGGTCTCCTAACTCCTGCATCATCGCTGATGCGTCCGCAAAGTTCAGCGGGTCCTGGCCGTGGAAGTCATACCGCCGGTCCCAGCCCGTGCCGGGGAACATCTCGCGCAGGTTCTGACCGAGTTGGTCCATCTGCCACCGGAGATCCATGTCTTCCATGAGCTGATCGGAAAGGCCCTGTAGCTGCGCGCGCTGTTCGGGCGTCATCGAGTTCAGCATGGCCTGCATGGCCTGCATGCGTTGGGCCATCACTTCGAGTAGTTCATCGAGGTTCTTCGGGTTCTCGGGAAAAAAGTCGCCGAACCGGTCCATGAACCCGCCGAAATCGGGCTCCTCGCCCCCCTGCCGCTGCTCGAGCATCTCGTTGAGGCCCGCGATCATGTCCTTCATCCGGGCCATGTCCTCGGGGCTGAGATTCTGCATCGCCCCGGACATTTGGTTGACATGGTTCTGCATGAGCTGCTGGCGAAGCTGATCGAGAAGCTTCTCGAACTTCTCCCTGGCCTCACTGGAAGTGAACTCGTAGTTCTGGAGATCCTTGACCATGCCCGCCAGGTCGGGGGACAACGTGTCGAGCTGGAGCTGTTTCTCGGCGGTGACTTGTTCGGTGATGTCCTGGCGTCGTTGGTCGCTGGATTGTTGGGCTTCGGCGCGCATCTCGTCGAGGGATGCACGTTCAAGATCAACGACGTCGCGAAGGTCTTGCGCAATGTCGTCGAACACACCGCCAAGGTTGAACTGCTCCATACGGTCACGCCGTTTCCGGCGAAGATTCTCCAGCATTTCCTTCAGGCCTTGGAGTTCCTCCCCATTGCGATCCTTGAAACCCTGCTGGAGCATTCGCCGCAACGCGGCGTTGAGGTCACCGTGGTAGAGAAGATCGTCGTTGAGCTCTGCGAACACGTCGTACGCGTCGTACTCAAAACCCTTCTGCGACCCATCCCATCGCGAGTAGGTGAACCGGTTGTGTGGAGTCCCCCGAAGCATGGATGCAGGCTACCGCGAGGAACTCGATGTCGGCATCGGCCCGTTCGGAAGTGTGCGAGCTGAGTCCACTGGCCAAGGGCTCGACGAACACCAGCTCCCGCTCAACACTCCTATGGGTGAGCGCATGATTTCAGAACTGGAAATAGATGAATTGCACGGGAGGACGCCCACTAAAGAGCACGAGGGCGACCACGGCGAGCCCGACAAGGACCCCGGTGAGGACTGGGCGATGCAGCGCTACGTCGAAAGGCCTGGTGACGCGCCTGCTCACAAGATCGGCGACGAGCACCGCAACGGCCCACCCGACCACCATCAACTGTTGCCCGGGGCTGATCGCCGTCCCGCCGAGGTCGAACACCCCAAACAAAACCTTGGTGGCCTGCTCGAACGACTGCGCCCGAAAGAACACCCAGGCGATACCCGCAAGCACGAAGGTCACCAAAACTCGCGGGAACTGTGCTCCGGTGACGTTCGGGCCGTCGGTGCTGCGTTGGCCACGACCGGTCAGTCGTTCCAACACGAGGTACGCCCCATGGAGCCCACCCCAAACGACGAACGTCCATGCCGCACCGTGCCAAAGCCCACCGAGCACCATGGTGAGCATGAGGTTTCGGTAGGTGGACGCAGCCGTGCCGCGGTTTCCTCCAAGCGGCACATAGAGATAGTCCCGCAACCAGTTGGACAGCGAGATGTGCCACCGCCGCCAGAACTCCGTGATCGATCTCGAAAGATACGGCTGACTGAAGTTGTGCATCAGGTCGATGTTGAACAGCCGCGCGCTGCCCCGGGCAATGTCGGTGTAGCCGGAGAAATCGGCGTAGATCTGGATGGCGAAGGCCACCATCCCCGCTATCGCCAGCAACGTGCCCGGCCGAGCATCGGCGAACGCCGTGTCGGCGACTTGGGAAATCGGATCAGCGATGACCACCTTCTTCACCAATCCGGTGAGGATCAGGAGGAGGGCCGATCCCACCCTCCGGCCCGATGGCCGGGAGCGGTCCGCCTCCACCTGCGGCAACAACGCCGAGGCACGGGAGATGGGTCCCGCGATGAGTTGCGGAAAGAACGCGACGAAGGTGGCGAAGTCGATTGCTGATCGGGACGGTTCGATCTTCCGTCGATACACATCGATCGCGTAGCCCATCGACTGAAACGTGTAGAAGGAGATGCCATACGGGAGCAGTATTTTGAGCGACGGCGACGCCGTCTCCAGCCCGAACCGTCGCATGAGATCGATGCCCTGATCCACGAAAAACCCGGCGTACTTGAAGAACCCGAGTACCGCCAGGTTCACCGAGAGGCTTACCGCCAGCAGTTGTTTTCGAACTCGGTCACTGCGGTCCGACTCCAACGTGCGGCCCACGACGTAGTCCACGCAGGTGGTGAACACGAGCAGGGTGAGGAAACGCCAGTCGAACCAGGCGTAGAACACGTAGGAAGTCGCGAGTAGCCACAATTGGCGCTGCCGGCGAGACCGCAACAGCCAATGGACCAGCACGGCCACCGGCAGAAACGCCGCATACTGGAGTGAGTTGAACGCCAAGAAGGCCAGGCTAGGCACCCGCTGTGATCCAATGCCCTTATGACCTTTCCCGATGACTTCATCTGGGGCACCGCCGCCTCGTCCACTCAGACCGAGGGCGCGGCGCCGGCGAGCGACTGGGCCCGGTGGGAGTCCCTCGGGAAGGCCCCGTTGTCCGGCGAGGGCAACGGGTTTGCGACCAACTACGCCCGGGACTTTTCAATGCTGGCCGAATACGGCCTCACCCACCACCGACTGTCGTTGGAGTGGGCCCGACTGGAACCCACCGCGGGACGCCACGATGGAGGGGCGGTGGAGCACTACCGGGCCGTGCTCGAATCCGCACGCGACGAAGGCATCTCGATCTGGGCCACGCTCCACCACTTCACGCTGCCGGGGTGGTTCGCCGACGACATGGGTGGCTTCCTTGACGATCGCGCCCGAACGTATCACTGGTGCCGCCATGTCGACTGGATGGGTGAGACGTTCGGCGACCTCGTATTCGGGTGGAAGCCGATCAATGAGCCCGTGGCCTACGCGTTCGGGGGATTCATGACGGGCCTGAATCCGCCCGGCAAGTCCGACTTGCCGCTGTTCTACAAGGCGCTGAGGTCGGTCCACCTGGCCAATCACGACGCGTGGCGGCTCCTGCAATCGGGCGGCAAGCCGGTGGCGACGATCATGAATTGTCAGCCGTGTTACCCCGCGGTGCAAGGCCGTGAACCGTCGGAGCGAGAAGAGGCCGAACGCAATACCAAGTTGTTCGACAACATCCTGTTCACCTCCTGGACCCGTGCCCTACGAGAAGGTGTCCTGTCGTTGCCCATGGTGCCCGACATCGAAATCCCTGACATGGCCGGATCGTTCGACTACATCGGATTCAGCTTTTACAACGCCAACGCTGTGTACGCCGACCGTTCGACGGGGCCGTATCCCCTTGACGGGAGAGTAGGGCCGATGGGGTACGCGCCCTGGCCCGAGGGACTCGCCATTGTGCTACGCCGTTTGGCCGAGGAACTTCCCGGCAAGGACTTGCTCGTGGCCGAGTGCGGTTTTGGCACCGATGATGATCGCTGGCGCACCGACCTGCTCCGCGATTCCCTCGAGCACGTTCGGGCCGCCATTGACGACGGTGTGCCCGTCAAGGGGTTCTTCCACTGGACCGCGGTCGACAACTACGAGTGGGACCACGGTTTTGATGTGCAATTCGGGCTGTTCGACCGCGATCGTTTGCCCAAGGAGTCGGCGAGCCTCGCCCGCGACTACGCCCTCGGTCAACGCTGAGCGACCTAGGAGCGTGCACCACTAACCATTCGGCGGCCTCCGGCCAGCTTCGAATCTCGCGGTGTCCTCCGTCTCACCGCCCAAAACAGGGGGCTTTCGACGTGGCGTCCTTGCGAGGCTTCGAACCGTGGCTCGGAATCCGCTGTTCGAAGCGTTACTGGGACACGCTCTTAGCAACACCCAACTTCGATCCCGGTTCCTCGTTCTGCGAAGGTGTGTCTGTGACCCAGAACATCGATGAGGCCAAGGAACAGGCCGGTCGGCACGCCGCTGGCTACGTGGCGGACGGCATGCGGGTGGGGCTCGGCACCGGCTCTACGGTGCATTTCACTATCCTCGAACTCGGATCCTTGGTGCAGGCTGGGCTCGACATCGTGTGCACCTCCACCTCGGACCAGACCACGACCCTGGCCCGGTCGCTCGGTATGCAGGTCGTCCCCCCCGACCAGCTCGGCGGGCTCGATATTGCGATTGATGGTGCCGACGAGGTGGATCCATTGTTCAACCTCACCAAGGGCGGTGGTGGGGCGCACACCCGTGAGAAGGTGATTGCGGAAATGACGCCACGATTTATTGTCGTCGTTGACGAGTCCAAGCTGGTCGATCGTCTCGGACCGTTCGGAACCCCGCTAGAGGTGCTGGATTTTGCGCCCGGCGTGGTGGCCGACCAGGTCCGAGCCCTCGGCGCGCACACTGTTCGTACACGCCACCGACGCACCGACAACGGCAACCTTGTGCTCGACGCCGACTTCGGCACCATCGAGGACCCCGTGGCGCTCGGAGAACGCCTTGGCCGGATCACCGGATTGGTGGAGCACGGCTTGTTTCCGGGATCGCTGGTGGAACGGGTAGTGATTGCCGGCACCGGGGGCGTGCACGTGCGCACCCGGGACGACCACCGCTAACCGTCGCCAGCGGGTGGACGAACGGCGGCTACGGTGACGGAAGGCGGAGTGCCGCGCCCTTGGCGCGTCACATCACTCGCAAAGGAGCTCACAATGGAGCTACCCAAACGTCTCGGTGCCGAGTTTCTCGGCACCTTCTGGCTCACCTTCGGCGGCTGCGGTTCCGCCATCTTCGCCGCCAAGTTCCTCAGCAAGGGCCAGGACTCCGGGCTCGGCATCGGCTTCCTTGGCGTGTCGTTGGCGTTCGGCCTCACGGTGCTCACCATGGCCTACGCGGTGGGGCACATCTCCGGTGGGCACTTCAACCCCGCCGTGACCCTTGGCCTCGTCGCCGGCGGACGGTTCGGGGCGAAAGACGCTGCTCCGTACATCGTGGTGCAGACCATCGGCGCAACGGTGGCGGCCGGCCTGCTCTGGGTAATCAAGATGGGCCAGGACGGTGCGACGACCGAAGCCCTCAAGACTGGCGCCGGCGCATTCGCCACGAACGGCTTCGGCACCATGTCTCCCGGCGGCTACAGCATGGCCGCCGCGCTCATTGTCGAGGTGCTGCTCACTGCGGTCTTCCTTGCCATCATCATGGGGGCCACGGATGGCCGGGCTCCCGCCGGTTTTGCGCCGATCGCTATCGGCCTCGGCCTGACCCTGATCCATCTCATCAGCATCCCCATCACCAACACCTCGGTAAACCCGGCACGGTCCACCGGTCCGGCGCTCTTCGTTGGCGGTGAGGCCCTCTCGCAGCTCTGGCTCTTCTGGGTCGCGCCAATTGCTGGCGGAGTGCTCGGCGCGCTCGGTTACCGCGCCATCGCCGGCAACGAACCCAAACGTTAAACAAGCCCAGCAGCGTGCGCGTCGTGGTGAAGGCCCGGCGCTGTCCACCTCTGGATTTTCCGCGCTCACCACACCCGCTCGGGCCTGAATCTCCCGCTCCAGTGGCTCCTCGATTCCTCGTTCCTGAATCTCCCGCTCCAGTGGCTCCTCGATTCCTCGTTCCTCGGAATCCGCTCGCCACAGCCGCTCGGGCAAGGACAATCCGCTCGCCACAGCCGCTCGGGCAAGGACAATCCGCTCGCCACAGCCGCTCGGGCAAGGACAATCCGCTCACCACAGCCGCTCGGGCAAGGACAATCCGCTCGCCACAGCCGCTCGGGCCAGGACTTCAGCGGGCGCGGTACATCGCCCGCCCGCCGGCCGAGTCTTTGTTCAGGCGTTTGCTGAGATGCAGACCTTCGAGCACGAACTCCACTGCGCTTGCTAACGCGGCGGGCGAGTCGTCCCCGCCCGTAAGGCGGCTCGCCGCCTCGCCAAGGCCTGCTACTTCCGACGTGAGCGTCACGTAGTCGGCCGCTCGAACATCTTCGCCAGCTTCGACCACCAGCGCACCACCGTCGAACGCGTCGATCACCGGCTTGGCGACATCGAGAAGGTCGTGGTCCCGAAACACCGTGAGGATCGCCGACTTCAAAAGGTGCTCAACGATCTGGCCATCACGGCCCTCTTCGATGGACTCGATCTCCACCTTGCCCATCGTGGAGGCGGCCAGCGCATCGAGGTCGCACACCCGGGGTACCACATCGGTGTCGCCATTCATCAGCGCTCGGCGGGCGGCGTTGGCCACCAGCACCTCGAGGTTGGCGACGGTGAGCCGCACGGAGACACCGGAGCGCTGGTTGATGTGGGGGCTTTGGCGTGCGAGGTGACTAAGTGTTGCCACCACTTCCACCATGTAGTTCGGAACGACCACCCGCACGTCGGGGGCTTCGAGCGGTCGCATTTCCTGCAGTGCGATCTCGACCTCTGTTGCAACCTCAAGGGGATAATGCGTGCGGATTTGCGAACCAAACCGATCCTTCAGCGGCGTGATGATCCGGCCACGGTTGGTGTAGTCCTCCGGGTTGGCGGAAGCGAAGAGCATGACGTCCACGGGAAGCCGGATTTTGTACCCCCTGATCTGCACGTCACGTTCTTCGAGCACGTTGAGAAGCCCCACCTGGATGCGTTCGGCGAGGTCAGGCAACTCGTTCATGGCAAAGATGCCGCGATTCGTGCGGGGCACCAGGCCGTAGTGGAGCGTGAGTTCGTCGGAAAGGTAACGGCCCTCCGCCACCTTGATGGGGTCGACCTCGCCGATGAGATCGGCGATGGATGTGTCGGGGGTAGCCAGCTTTTCGGCGTATCGCTGATCTCGGTGCACCCACGAAATCGGCGTGTCATCTCCCTGCTCGGCCACCAACGCTTTCGCGTGGGCCGACACCGGGGCATAGGGATCGTCGTTGATCTCCGAACCCGCCACGATGGGCATCCACTCGTCGAGCAGACCAACCAGCGATCGGATCATTCGCGTCTTGGCTTGCCCCCGCTCGCCCAGGAAGATGACGTCGTGCCCGGCGAGCAACGCGTTCTCCAACTGCGGCAAAACGGTGTCTTCGTAACCGAGTACCCCTTCAAACAGAGGCTCACCGGCGCGAATCTTCACCACGGCGTTGCGTCGCACCTCATCTTTCACCGAACGAGATACCCAGCCGGAGGCTCGAAGGGCCCCCAATGTGGCAGGTAGGTCGGCCGCTGCTTGGCCACCGATGGTCTGTTCAGTGGTGGACACCTGGGTCATGCACTCGTCCCCTAACGATCTTGCGTTTGGTCGGACACCAGCCCGAGACGGCGTGAGGTTACCCGGTCGTTGCGACGAACCCTCCTGCGCAGCCTCGAGATCCCTCGTCCGCAGCCTCGAGATGTGGGGGTGCTCAGCGGAGCACGCTGGGGTCGAAAGGCGACGGGATGGCCAGGAACTCCTCGACGGGTACCGGTCGAGAAAAGAGATAACCCTGCGCTCGCTGGCAACCCAACCGCACCAGCTCCGCCAGCTGAGGTTTGGTCTCCACCCCCTCTGCCACCAACGCCAATCCGAGCGCGCCGGCCATCCCGACGATGGCCGTCACGATCGCGGTGTCCTCGGGGTCGTCGCCCAACCCATCTACGAACGAACGATCGATCTTCAACACATCGACCGGGAATCGTTTGAGGTAGGCCAGCGATGAGTAGCCGGTGCCAAAGTCGTCGACCGCTAGGGACACGCCCAAGGTCCGCAGGTCGGTCAGCACCCGTAACGCCGATACAGGATCTTGCATCAACGCGGTTTCGGTGATCTCGAGGCAGAGCTTCTCCGGGGGTAGATGCGCCTCGTCGAGGGCGCGAACGACCGTGTCGACGATGTCGGATTGGGCGATCTGACGAGCGGAAAGGTTCACGCGAAGGGTGAAATGCGCCTTTCCGGCTGCTCCGTGCTGCCATGCGCCAGCGATTCGGCAGGCCTCTTGCAGCACCCACTCCCCCAGATCAAGGATGAGCCCACTCTCCTCCGCCAACTCAATGAACCGATCGGCTTCAAGCAGTCCCTCGGTGGGATGGTGCCATCGCGCCAACGCCTCGGCGCCAAGTATTTCACCCGAGAGGAGGTCGACCTCCGGTTGGAAGAACACCTCAAGCCCACCGGCGCCATCGCTGATCGGCCCGCCCATGAGATCGATGGCCCGCCGCAATGCGCCTTCCATGGTGAGCTTGGCCGTGGCTTCGGTTCGGAGGGCCTCATCGAACACTTCGAATCGGTTCCGGCCACGCGCCTTGGCGAGGTACATCGCCGAATCGGCGTCACGAAGGAGACCCTCGGCATCGTGGCTCGGCTCAGCGATGGCGATCCCAATGCTGGTCGTGGTGAACAACTCGCTGGTACCGATCGCCACCGGATCGGCCATGACCCGTTTGATCCGAAGGGCGACCTCGGTGACCTCCTCCTGCGCCCTCACATCTTCGAGAAGCACCACGAATTCGTCGCCACCAAGGCGTGCCACGGTGTCTCCGGGGCGAACCACCCCCTTCAGTCGACCGGCTACGGCCACCAGCAATTCATCGCCAACGCTGTGCCCCATCGAGTCGTTTACCAATTTGAAGCGATCAAGATCGAGAAACAAGAGCACCAGCGACCCAGGATGACGCGATGCTCGAGCCAGCGCACTGCGCAGGTGATCGAGCAGCAGCGCCCGGTTGGCCAAACCGGTAAGAGGGTCGTGCAGAGCCTGATGCGCCAATTCGGCTTCGCTTCGTTTGAGGGCCGTGATGTCGCTGGTGACCACCAGTACGTGTTCAATCCGACCCTCGCCGTCGAACTCCGGTACCGCCCGCGACTGGAACCAGTAGTGCTGATCCCGAAGCGTCAGTTCCCACTCACGGTCGAGTCGGCGTCCCGTGGCAAAGACCGACTCGATCGCCTCTCGCCACCGGAGCCCTTCCTCTCCCCCAGCAAAAAGGTCATTGGTACGACCCACCACCCGACTTGCCGGCACCCCGGTGAGTTCTTCAAGCGCATGACTCACGTAGGTGGCTCCGGTGTGACGGTCGAAGCGCATGATCACGTTGGGAGAGTTCTCTACCAACGTGCGGTACCGCTCCTCACTGGTCCGAAGCTCAGCCTCGCGCACGTGACGAACCGTGACGTCCTCAATGTGGGTAACCGTGTACCGGAGGTTTCCGTCGGTGGAGCGGACGGGCGCAGCATGCACATGACCCCACACCACCGAACCGTCAGGCCGAGGGAATCGAATTTCCACAAAAAGACGGTCGGTCTCGCGTTTGAGAATGCGTCGATGCTGTTCTTTGACGATGGCGTGGTCGTCGGGGTGAACGAAGTCGAGCAGTCGTTTGGCGAGCACTTCATCGCTTTCGACGCCGAGGAGTTCGCAGTAGGCGGGGTTCACCTGGAGGTGGAGGCCATCGGGCCGATGCAGCGCCATGCCCAACGGGGCGTTGGTGAATGCCAAACCGAACCGCTGTTCCGCATCGCTCCGGGAAAGCGCCTGGCTCACGATGCCGGCCAACGATGTCAGCACGGAGACGTGGTCGTCGCTCCACATGCGTTCGGTCCGCACCGAGTCGAAGGCTACGAACCCGATGAGACCGCGTTCTTGCAGAACGGGGGCGACCAGCAACGACTGAATGTCGAGAGTGTTGATGAATGCCCGGTCGTTGTGCCACGCCGAGCCGAGGTCGGCCACTCTCGGCACGTAGATCACGTCGGGCTTTCGCAAGATCTTTAGCCATTGCGGGACGAGGTCTTGCGAGATAGTGCGGTGCTCCTGCGGGCGCGAAGAAATGCCCGATGCCACCCACTCGTTCACCAACTCAACGGTGTTTCGATCTTCGTGGAGCAGGCATAGAACCACTCGGTCGACCCGAGCGAACGAGCCGACATCGGCGAGGGCCGCATCAAGGCATTCGGACAGTTCGAAGGATGGCCGCTCGATGAACGACGCCGAAACCCGCGTCAGCAAGTCCTCGAATGCCAACCGTTGCCGAAGGGCGTCGAGCGTAGTTCCGCGCTCCGCGGCATCGCGCAGTACCACCGCGTAGAGGCCCTGCGCTTCGAGGGACGGGCCCCGAAACGTGGTCACCGTCACGGCACACCACTCGCCAGCGCCGTTGCGAAGGCGAATTTCGACCGCATTCGTGCTGGAGCCCCGCCGGCGGAGCAGCGTGCCAATGACGCTGGCGCCATCGTCAGGGTGGAGGAGTTCGGTGATCGCTCGACCAACCACGTCGGCTGGTTCGACGCCGAGCAAGCGGCGAACAGCCGGTGAGATGTAGCGGACCACACCCTTGTCATCGACCGCAACAACAACGTCAACGATGCCGCCCAGCAGATCGTCGAGAATCCTCGACTCGACGTTCACCAGTTTCTCTTTTCCATCGTTTTCCGTCGCATCCCTCGTCGTTGCACCTCTCGTCATTTCATCACTGGCACGATCACCACTGCCCAACCAGCAGCGTACCGGGGCGCCTCAGCGTGTCCGCGACGAAGGTGCGGAGCAGAGCCGCCCGATAGCCTGCGGCCGATGACGGGGGAATGGCCGATCGAAGGGTGGCGTGCCTCTGCGGGCGACGACCAGGTGCGGCGCGACTACACCGACGCCACGTTCGACGACAGCGAGTGGGCCGAGATCGGCGTGCCGGGCCACTGGCAATCACATTCGGAGTTCGCGGGCCACCAAGGGCCGCTGCTGTACCGGACCTCGTTTGCCAACCCGTCATCCTGGGGAGAGCAGGCGGAATCCGCTCGGCGCTGGCTTTCGCTCGAGGGCGTCTTCTACACGAGCGACGTGTGGTTCGACGGCGGGTACCTCGGCGATACCGAGGGCTACTTTTTTCCCCACCAGTTCGAGATCACTGAAGCCGCGCTCGATCGGTCGGAACATGTGCTCGCGGTAGAGGTCGCTTGCGCCCCGCAACTTGACCGAACGAAAAAGCGGAACCTCACCGGTGTCTTCCAACACTGGGATCTCATCGACCAGAACTGGAACCCTGGAGGGCTGTGGCGCCCTGTCCACCTGCAGACTTCCGGACCCGTCCGCATCGTCCATTCACGCATCCTTTGCCGGGATGCCTCGCCGGAGGTAGCCACCACCTTTGTCCGGCTCGTCCTTGACAGCACGCTTGCGGGCACCGCACGAATCACGGCCCGAGCCACCGACGACGGCGGCACCGTCCGCTCCGAGTTGGTCATCGAACACACGCTGGCCACCGGAGAGAACCGGGTGGAACTGTCGTTGTCGATCGACGATCCGGAGCTGTGGTGGCCATGGAGTCGAGGCGCCCAACCGCGATACACCGTGTCGGTCGATGTGTGTATCGACGGCCACGACGGCGTGAGCGACCGGGTGATGCGTCGGGTCGGCATGCGATCCGTCTCGACCGAGAAGTGGATCACTTCGGTGAACGGCGAGCGGTTGTTCCTCAAGGGCGCCAATCAAGGCCCCACCCGTTTCGCGTTGGGCGAGGCCACACCCGCGCAGCTCATCGAAGACGTGGAACTGGCGAAAGAAGCAGGCCTCGACTTCCTTCGCTTGCACGCCCACATCGCACGACCGGAGGTTTACGAAGCGGCCGATGCGGCGGGGCTGTTGCTCTGGCAGGACCTCCCCCTGCAATGGGGGTACCACCGCTCGGTGCGAGCGCAAGCCCGCCGCCAAGCCCGGGAGGCAGTCGATCTGTTGGCCCACCATGCCTCGGTGTTCACGTGGTGCGGCCACAACGAGCCGATGACGCTCGACGTGGAGCCAACGGCCATTGCCGATCCTCGCCGACGTGTTGCGTTGTTCGCCCAAGGGTTGCGCCAACAGCTTCTTCCCACCTGGAACAAGAGCGTGCTCGATCACTCGATCAAAAAAGTGATTGAGTCGTGCGACGGGTCGCGACCCGTGGTCCCCCACTCCGGGGTCCTCCCCCACTTCCCACAACTCGACGGCACCGACAGTCATTGGTACTTCGGTTGGTATCACGGTGAGTTGCGCGACTTTGGCCGGCTGGTGCGAGCGATGCCCCGATCAGCCCGGTTCGTCACCGAATTCGGTGCGCAGGCGGCGCCGGTGGATCCTCCGTGGACCGAAAACGACGCGGGTGGCACCTGGCCCGACCTGGCGTGGGACCAACTCGCCGAACGGTATGCCGTGCAGAAGGTGTTCTTCGACCGCTACGTGCCGCCCGCGAACTACGCCAATTACGCCGACTGGGCCAACGCATCACAGCAGTATCAAGCGGATCTTCTCCGGTTCCACATCGAGACGCTGCGGCGGGTGAAGTATCGGCCTTGTGGTGGTTTTGCGCTGTTCTGCTTCGCCGACAGCGGACCCGGTATCACCTGGTCAGTTTTGGATCATCAACGTCACCCCAAGCTCGGTTTGGCTGCCGTCACCGACGCCTGCCGCCCCGTGATCATCACCGCTGATTGGTTCCCGGCCGACCTGAAACCCGGGAGCCACCTGCACCTCGATGTCCATGCCGTAAACGACGCAGTCATCGCTTTGAGCGATACCATCGTCACTGCCCATCTCCGTTGGAAATCGAAGGACTGTGCTGATGGCGAACATCGATGGCGATGGAGTGGTGACCTGGGCGCCGATGATGTTGCGTTCGTGGGCACCGTCCACGTCGATGTTCCCGAAGGGGATGCCAGCATCGTGCTCGACCTCACCCTCTCGGGGATCGGCCCCGAGGGTGAACCCGTCCATGCCACGAACCGCTATATGTCACACGGATGAGTTCGTCTCTGACGGGGTGTCATCACTAACTTCTCTTTCGCTCCGGAACCATTGGCCCGCCGTTTGCCCGGCCAGCCCCGGCTCGACCCCCTTCCCATCCCCTCCACCCCTGTCGGAGGCTCTGCCGTGACGGCAACCCAAGAAGCTCCCGGGCTCACGCCCAACATCGACGTCAAGCCGATCAACAAACGTCCTACCCCCCTGCCCTGGCCGGCCAGCATCTACCAGACGGCAGTCGGCAAGAAGTGGGTGATGGCCATCACCGGCATCGGCATCATGGGCTTTGTGTTCGCCCACATGATCGGCAACCTCAAGATGTACTACGGGGCCGACGACTTCAATCACTACGCCGAGTCACTGCGGGAGTTGTTGTATCCGATTCTCCCGCGCACCACCGTGCTGTGGATGTTGCGGGTGGGTTTGGTCGGCATGTTCACGCTCCACATTCACAGCGCCATGAGCCTCACCCGGATGAACCACAAGGCCAAACCGGTCAAGTACACCAAGCAGGAATACAACGCCGCCAACTACGCCGGCCGCACCATGCGGTACTCCGGAATCATCCTCGCGGCATTCATCCTGATGCACCTTGGCAACCTCACCTGGGGCGTGCTCCTCAACGGCCCCACCGGCTTCGACCACGAAAGCCCCTACAACAACGTCGTGAACTCACTGAGCCAACCGCTGGTCGCCGTGCTCTACATCGTCGGACAGCTCGCTCTCGCCCCTCATCTGCTCCACGGCACCTGGTCGCTGTTCCAGAGCCTTGGCATCAACAACCCCCGCTACAACGGGCTTCGCAAGGGATTTGCCTACGGATTCACCGCCATTGTTTGCGGGCTGAACCTCACCTTCCCGGTCGCAATCCTTGCCGGCCTTGTGAAGCTGTAGGCCGGAAGGAGACCACCATGACGCTCACCCTGAACTCCGGAGCCCCCACCGGCGACATCAAAGACCGCTGGGACAACCACAAGTTCGACATGAAGTTGGTGAACCCCAACAACAAGCGCAAGTTCGAGGTCCTCGTGATCGGGTCCGGCCTCGCTGGCGCGTCCGCCGCCGCGTCGCTGGCCCAACTCGGCTACAAGGTGAAGTGTTTCACCTTCCACGACTCGCCCCGTCGAGCGCACTCCATCGCCGCCCAGGGCGGGATCAACGGCGCGAAGAACTACAAAAACGACGGCGACTCCGTCCATCGTCTGTTCTACGACACCGTGAAGGGCGGCGACTTCCGGTCCCGCGAAAGCAACGTCTACCGGCTCGCCCAGGCATCGGTGAACATCATCGACCAGTGCGTTGCCCAAGGCGTTCCGTTCGCCCGCGAGTACGGCGGCCTGCTCGACAACCGGTCGTTCGGTGGGGCCCAGGTGAGCCGCACGTTCTACGCCCGAGGCCAGACCGGCCAGCAACTGTTGATCGGTGCCTACCACGCGCTGATGGAACAAGTCGCCAAAGGCACCGTCGATCTCCACACCAAAACCGAACTGCTCGACGTCGTCACCAAAGACGGCGTGGCCTGTGGCATCGTCACCCGCGACCTCACTACGGGGCAGGTCCGTTCATGGTCCGGCCATGCCGTTCTGCTGTGCACCGGTGGCTACTCGAACGCCTTTTACCTGTCCACCAATGCCATGAACTGCAACGTCACGGCGGCGTGGCGAGCCCACCGCAAGGGGGCGGCGTTCTCCAACCCGTGTTACACCCAGATCCACCCCACGTGTATCCCGGCATCAGACGAGTTTCAGAGCAAGCTCACACTCATGTCGGAGTCGCTCCGCAACGACGGTCGCATCTGGGTGCCCAAGGGGTTCGACGATGCCCGCGGTGCCGGACAGATCCCCGAAGGCGAACGCGACTACTTCCTCGAACGCAAGTACCCGGCCTTCGGCAACCTCGTGCCTCGCGATGTGGCGTCCCGCAATGCCAAGACGGTGGTCGACGAAGGCCGAGGTGTCGGTGAACTCAAGAACGGCGTCTTCCTCGACTTCTCCGACGCAATCAGCCGGCTCGGCGCACCCGTGGTGAAAGAGCGCTACGGGAACCTGTTCGACATGTACGAGCGCATCACGGGCGAGAGCCCCTATGAGATGCCCATGCGTATCTACCCCGCCACCCACTACACGATGGGCGGCTTGTGGGTCGACTACAACCTCATGACCACGATCCCCGGTCTCTACGCCCTCGGTGAGGCCAACTTTTCCGACCACGGGGCGAACCGCCTCGGTGCCTCCGCACTGATGCAAGGCTTGGCCGATGGCTACTTCGTCGCTCCCTACACCGTGGGCGACTACCTCTCGAAGCTTCTCGGTCAACCCTCGGTCCCGGTCACCGATCCGGTGTTCACCCAAGCCGAAGCGGCGATCAACGACGACGTCAAGATGTGGATGAATACCGGCGGCACCAAAGGCGTCGACTACTACCACCGTGAGCTCGGCAAGATCGTGTGGGACCGCATCGGCATGGCCCGCGACAAGAACGGCCTCGAGAAGGCGCTTTCCGAGATCCCCACGCTGCGGGAGGAGTTCCGCAAGAACGTTCGGGTACTCGGCACGCCCGAAGGCATCAACCAATCGCTGGAGAAGGTGATGCGAGTCGACGACTTCTTCGAGCTTGCTGAACTGATGGCCCGCGATGCCCTCCATCGCGAGGAAAGCTGCGGCGGCCACTTCCGGGTGGAACACCAAGATGAAGAAGGCGAAGCGCAGCGCGACGACGAGAACTTCTCCTACGTCGCGGCGTGGGAGTGGAAGGGCGCCGGCGCTCCCCAGGAACTGAACAAAGAACCGCTCGAGTTCGAGTATGTGCATCCGGCGAAGAGGAGCTACAAGTGAGAGTCACGCTCAAGATCTGGCGCCAAGACGGGCCGTCGGCCAACGGCGGGTTCCACACCTACGCGGTGGAGGACCTCAAGGACGAGATGTCGTTTCTTGAAGTGCTCGATGTGCTCAACGAACGGCTTACCGAGGAAGGCGAAGAGCCGGTGGCCTTCGACTCCGACTGCCGAGAGGGCATCTGCGGCACGTGCGGGCTCATGATCAATGGGCAGGCCCACGGTCCCCAAAAGGGCACCGCAACCTGTCAGCTCCACATGCGCACGTTCACCGACGGCGCCGAGATCACGGTAGAACCGTTCCGCAACGCATCGTTCCCGATCATGAAGGACCTGATCGTGAACCGGGCCCCACTCGATGCCATTGTGCAGGCTGGCGGTTTCATCTCCGCCGACACCGGCGGCGCCATCGACGCCAACATCATCCCGATTCCCAAGCCGGTGGCCGATGCGGCCATGGATGCGGCGGCGTGCATCGGCTGCGGGGCCTGCGTGGCGGCGTGCCCCAACGGCGCCGGACAGCTCTTCACTTCGGCCAAGTTGGCCCACCTCAACCTTCTGCCCCAGGGGCAGGCGCAACGGTGGCAGCGCACCGAGCAAATGGTCGAGACGATGGAGATGTTCTTTGGCTCCTGCACCAACCACGGCGAGTGCCAGGAAGCCTGCCCGAAGGAAATCTCGGTCGACTTCATCGCGTTGATGAATCGCGACTTCATCAAGTCCAAAGTCAAAAACCGCAAACTCCTCGGCCAAACCCTCTCCTAACCCATCACCCATTCTGGTTTTGGGTAGGGGAGACGCATCAGTTTTGATGCGTCTCCCCTACCAAAACCGTTATTGGGGGGCAGACTGGGGGAATGGCCGACAACGGAGACGCTATTCTCCTCGCCGATCGCTGGCTCGATGGCTGATCTCGACGGCGCCGTCGCCTTCACCGCCCGGTGGTGGGTGGATCTGGATTGGGTGTGCCGGCGCATGGACCTCGCCAACCCAATCGGCACCGATAGGACCAAGCTTCGTGATGTCTGGGAGCACATCGATCCACTCCAGCGGGGACCGTTGGCCGATCTGCTGTTCCCGCTGGTGGTGGGACCAGAGATCGATGGCACGGCCGCACCTCGACCACTGTGTTGGGCGTTTCTCGTCTCGCCCCCCAGCGTTCCGCATCTCCCCGACGATGCCGTCCGCCTGCTGACCCCCACCACAGCCAAGCAGTTCGTCGACGCAACGACCCGCCTTGAGGAGCTCCTCGACGCGCTCGCCGAATCGACCGACGCGCCTACCGGTGCCGAAGCGAGCCAACTGTGCACGATCGGTCGAGTGACCCACGACTATCAGCACGCCGCCGGCCTCTACGAACGAGTCGAGAACACGCTTGGTCGGGCCGGCATGCCCACCTGGTTCGCCTACCCCGACGACCTCTGCGTCGTCACCTTCGACGCCGAATACTGCGGTCCCCCGCTCCGCGGCATCCGGCATTTCGCCCGGCGGTCTTCGTTCCTCCTCAGTCGGCGTGGCGATCGATGGTTCGTGGTGCTCACCCCATCAACCTTCGAGCAGCTCTCGGCACCACCGCATCAACCCGGCGGTGGGGCCGACCCCGCGGGCGACCGCGAGCCGCGCGTACCCGTCCTCCCGTCCCGCTCCGACCACGCCGTCCCGCCCGCCTGAACAGCCCCGACCGATCCCGAATGACGCGTTTTGTTAGGGGAGACGCATCAGTTTTGATGCGTCTCCCCTACCAAAAACCAGTTGGGTGAGGTCGTAGGGTGCGGGGGTGAGTGAGCACCTGACGCCGCGCGGACTGCGAGTCCCCGATGCCGCCGTGAGCTTCTCGTTCTCGCGCTCGGGCGGGCCCGGCGGGCAACACGTGAATACTTCTTCCACCAAGGTGCGCGTCGCCATCGACCTCGCGGCGTGCGGGTTCGACGAGGTGCGGCTCGAACGCCTCGTGGCGCGCCTCGGCCCCGAGGTGCACAGTTCGTCGGAGGAGCATCGATCGCAGTGGCGCAACCGACAGCTCGCCCTCCAACGGGCGCTGGTCCAGATCGATCGTGCCCTCGAAGTTCCCCGCACACGACGGGCTAGCAAGCCCAGCCTCGGTGCCCGGAACCGCCGACTGGAAGCGAAGTCCCGGCAGTCCCAGCGCAAGGCGGATCGACGCCGCCCCACGATCGACTGAGCAGATCGTCCAGACTGGGCGGCATGATCTCGGCTCCCGCGCATGGCTCCCGAAAGCGATCGACGCAACGCCCGCACGGTGGCGACTTCGCTATCGGCGTAGCCCAGGTACTCACGGTCCTTGCGATAGTCGCGTTGTCTTGGGGGCCGGTGGGTTGTGGGACCAGCGAGCAGGCCCGAGAGTCGCCTCAGCCGACAAGGGGAACCGAGCGGGCCAACGAAAGGCCAGACCCACCACCCACCGTGACCGCAACCGCAACCGTCGCCTCGACCTCAATCGATTCGACGACAGTCTCGACGTCGGATTCGCCCAGCGAGCCAACGCCCACCTCGACCACCTCCATCGACCCGAGCCAGCGTCGACCCTTCGGTGCCAACAGCGCGCAGTTCACCTACCGGGATGATGCCCGAGGCCGATCACTCCTCACCACCGTCTACTGGCCCCTCCCTGCGACCACCAACCAAACGCTCGGCGAACCCCCACTGGTCCTCATCGCCCACGGTTTTTCACTCCCAGCATGGGGATACGAACTTCTTGCCCGCCGAATCGCCGGTGCCGGCTTCGTCGTTGCCGTGGTGGACTTCCCCGGCACAAGCGGCGTGGTCGGGAACGGGAACCGGGCCGACATCGTGAACCAGCCCGCCGACCTTTCCTTCGTGGCCGACCGAGTCATGGCCGGAGACATGCCCGACGGTTCCCTGCCCCGATGGCCAACCGTGAGCCCGACTGCATCGATCGGGGTGGTCGGCCATTCCGACGGGGGCCTCACGGCCACGGCATTCGGCTACAACCGCTCCTATCGCGATCCCCGAGTTGGTGCCGTGGTCAGCCTCACGGGGGGGATCGCCTTGTTCGGAGGGAGCTACTTCGACGGCACCGGCACGGGGCCGGCGCTGCTGGCGGCGCATGCCACCAACGACGAGACCAATCCCTTCTCGGCGTCGACCAACCTCGTGGCGTCGCACCGCAGCGGTGCCCCAGCGTCGAGCCGCTACCTGCTCACCGTCGAAGGCGGATCACACCTCGGACCGTTCATGTTCGACTCCACCGATAGCAACGTGAGCATTGCGGTCGCCCTGTTCCTCGCTGCCAATCTTCGGAGCGACGATGCCGCAAGGGCCTGGCTCGACACCACCCGGGTGCCCGGAGCATCGCTTCTGCTCTCCCCTGGCTGACACGCTGAGCCCGTCGGCGCCCGGTCGGCACGGTTGAGTGACCCTTGTGACCGTTGACATCAGACAATCCATTAAAGGCCATATGACCTATGCGCCGATACCGCTTTATCGCCCTTCCACCGGGGATCGACGCAGAAGGGAAGGACCTGACCGTGTTCAACAAACGCGTCACCATCGAACCAACCCCTCAAATGGGTTCGCCTTCGATGCAGGGGCAAACGAGGACGGTCGCCGCCAGGACGACCCGGCAGTCGTTCGACTTCGGCGATGGCCTGGTTCGTGCGGCACGCCATGGAAACCCTGACGGGAGCGCCGGAGGTTGGGTTGCCGACACTGCCCATGTGGACGCCACCGCCTACCTCGCTCCCGATAGCCGGGTATTCGGGAACGCTCGAGTGTTTGGCGACGCCCAGGTGCTTGATGCAGCCATGGTGTTCGACAACGCCAAAGTTGGCGACGGCGCGAGAGTGATGGGCCGAGCCCATGTGTTCGGGGTTGCGTTTGTGGACGGCGCGACTGTCTCGGGCGTGGCTCGGGTACTGGGGATGGCTCAGGTGAGTCACGGCGGAATCGTCACTGACCAGGCAAGGGTGAACGGCGAGGCCAAGATCAGGGGCGGCACTGTGGCCGGCCGGGCTTCGGTGACAGGCCGGGCATGGGTGAACGGCGCCCGCATCGACGGCGATCTGGTTGTTGACGGCGATACCGTTCTACGTCCCGAAACAGCGGCGATCTCCGCCGCAACCGGCCGCTGCGCGCCGAAGATCGATGATCTCACCGACTCCATGTGGAGTTTCGCACTTGTGGGCGGGTGGCGGGTGGGTGTTAGGCGGCGTTGGCGAGGACGTCGAGTATCCCGTCGAGGATTTCGGGGTGGTGAGGTGTTGTGGGTGACATGGCTGTAATTCGTGTGGTCCAGAGGGTGCGT